>NZ_JBIWAJ010000005.1:0-6041 GCF_044759975.1 Streptomyces sp. NPDC098789 | reverse complement strand
CGCCGTTGCGGAAGAAGTTGTCGTCGCCGTCGTGGTGGGTGCGGCCGAGGGTTTCGGCGAAGAGTCCGCAGAGGATCTCCTCGCGGGGCGAGAGGGCGTGCGCGCCGCGGGGGCCGGGGGCGGCCGCCCGTTCGGCCTCGGCGCGGGCGGCCAGCGCCGCGAGGTGGGAGCGGCGGGCGTCGAGCGCGGCGCCCTCCTCGGTGGTGAGCAGGTCGAGTCGGCCCAGGCGTGCGGTCGGATCGGTGGCGAAGGCGGTGAGGGTGCGGGCGAAGACGTCGAGCAGGAGGCGTGCGGTGGACGCGTCGAAGAGGTCCTCGGCGAACTGCACGGCGAGGTCGATCCCGTCGGGCCGCCCGTCCGCGGTGTGCCGCTGGGCGCAGTACCAGGTCAGGTCGAACTTGGCGGCCGCGAGGTCCACCTCCGCGAGCCGCCCCCCGATCGCGCCCGGGCCGCTGCCGAGCGACACCGGCTCCGCGGCGTCGCCCGCGTCCACGGTCAGCATCACCTGGAAGAACGGGTGCAGCCCCAGGGAGCGCTGCGGGGCGAGGTGCTCCACGAGGAGGTCGAAGGGCAGCTCCTCGTGCTCGTAGGCGGCGAGGTCCGCGTCCCGCACCCGCTCGACCAGCTCGCCGACCGCCGGGTCGCCCGAGAGGTCGGTGCGCAGCGCCAGGGAGTTGACGAAGAAGCCGACGAGGTCGTAGAGGTCCTCCTCGGGACGCCCCGCGACGGGCGCCCCGATCACCACGTCCTGCCCGGCCCCCACCGCCCCGAGGGCGGTGGCCAGCGCGGCGCGGGCCACCATGGTCATCGTGGCCTGCCGGCCGCGACCGAGCGCCAGCAGTCCGCCGTGGGCGGCGGCGTCGAGCCGCGCGGTCAGCGTGGCCCCCCGGCCCGAGGGCTCGACGGGGCGCGGCCGGTCGGCGGGCAGCGCGATGACGGCCGGGGCGCCCGCCAGGGCCGCCTGCCAGTGGTCCAGCTGCTCGCGGGCCAGGCTGTCGGGGTCGGCGGGGTCCCCGAGCAGTTCGTGCTGCCAGAGCGCGTAGTCGGCGTACTGGACCGGCAGCGGCTGCCACGCGGGGGCGGTCCCGGTCAGCCGGGCCGCGTAGGCGGAGCCCAGATCCCGCAGCAGCGGGCGCACGGACCAGCCGTCGGTGGCCACGTGGTGGATCAGCAGGACCAGTACCGAGGTCCCGTCACCGGGCACGAACAGCCGTGCCCGCAGGGGTGGTTCGACCGTGATGTCGATCGTCTCCCGGGTGAACCCGGCGACGATCCGGTCCACTTCACCGGGCGCGCAGTCCTGCACCACGAGCCCGGGCAGCTCCGCGGCCGTCAGCACCCGCTGGTGGGGTTCCGCGTCGGCGCCCGCCGGCAGCACGGTGCGCAGCACCTCGTGCCGGCCGGTCACATCGGCCAACGCCGCGCCGAGCGCGGCGGTGTCGGGCACCGCGTCGAGGTGGAGCACCACCGGCGCGTTGTAGGTGGCCGACGGGCCGTGCAGCCGCCCCAGGAACCACAGTCTGCGCTGGGCGAACGACAACGGGATCACGGTCATGTCCTCACTGGTCCTGGCTTGCGGCGGTGGCGTCGACGAGCGTGTCGATGAAGGCGGCGAGGTCGCGCAGCCGGGGGTTGGCGTAGACCGCCTTGACCGGCAGCGAGACGCCGAGTTCGGCGCGGACCCGGGACACCAGCTTGATCGCGAGCAGCGAATGGCCGCCCAGCTTGAAGAAGTTGTCGTCGGGCCCGATGTGCGGGGCGCCGAGCACGACCGCCCAGACCCGGGCGATCAGCTGCTGCGAGCTGGTCAGCTCGGCGGCCTCCCCGGCGCTCGCAGCGGCCGGCTGCGCCGCGGGCGCCACCGGTGCGGGCAGCGCGGCGCGGTCCAACTTCCCGTTGGTCGTGGTGGGGAAGCGCTCCAGGGCCACGAAGGCGGAGGGGACCATGTAGCCGGGCAGTTCCGCGCCCAGCCGCTCGCGCAGCCCGGCCTCCGTCACCGTGCCCGCCCCGGCCTCCGCGGAGCCCCCGGCGGCGGCGGTCCGGTAGTACGCGACCAGGCCCGGCGCTCCGTGGACGTCGTCCAGCAGCACCACGGCCGCCTCCGCGACCCCCGGGTACGCGGCCACCGCCGCCTCGATCTCCGGCAGTTCGATGCGGTGACCGCGCAGCTTGACCTGCCCGTCGGCCCGGCCCAGGTAGCCGAGGCGGCCGTCCGGGAGCAGCCGCACGAGGTCGCCCGTGCGGTACATCCGGCCACCGCCCGCGGGGGCCCGCCCCGCGTCGGCCACGAACCGCTCCGCCGTCAGCCCGGGACGGCGGCGGTAGCCGCGGCCCACGCGCGGCCCCGCCAGGTAGAGCTCGCCGCTGCCGCCGACCTCGACCGGCTTCAGCTCCTCGTCCAGGACCCGCATCAGCAGGCCCGGCAGGACGGCGCCGATGTGCGGCTCGTCCGCCCCGTCGATCCAGCCCGCCGTGGAGTCCACGGTGCACTCGGTGGGCCCGTACAGGTTCACCGCGCGCAGCACCCCGGCGCGGGTGCGCTCCCCGATGCGCTGCCACAGGGCCGGGCTGATCGCCTCGCCGCCGATCAGCAGGGTCAGCGGGCGCGGCCCGCCGTCCGCGGTCAGCAGGTCCAGCAGCGGATCGGCGTGCGAGGGGGTGATGTCCAGGTCGGTCAGGGCCTGTTCGTCGACCAGCGCGGCCAGCAGCGCCGGGTCCGCGCGGGTCTCGTCGTCGATCATGACGAGGGTGTCGCCGCGGCAGATCCGCACCCACTGCTGCACGGAGGCGTCGAAGGACGGCGAGGCGTTCCAGCCGACCCGCCCGCCGTCGGTGACGGCGATCCCCGCGCCCTCCAGCTCGGCGAGCAGCGCGGCGGCGGCGGCGCGAGCGATCTCGACGCCCTTGGGGCGGCCGGTGGAACCGGAGGTGTAGATGACGTAGGCCAGCGTGTCGGCGCCCACGGCCACCGGGGCGTACGGGCGCCCCTCGCCCGGCGCGGTCAGCTCGGCCACCGGCAGGTGCGGCACGCCCTCGGCGAGCGGAGCCGCGCCGGCGCCGGAGGTGACGACCAGGTCGGCGCCCGCGTCCTCGACGAGGTAGCGCTGCCGTTCGGCGGGCAGCTTCGGGTCCACGGGCAGGTAGGCGGCCCCCGCGGTCAGCGTGCCGATCAGCGCCGCCACCAGGTCCGCGCCGCGCGGCAGGCACAGCGCCACCACGCTCTCGGGACCGATCCCGCGGGCGGTGAGCCGGTCGGCGATCCGCTGGGCCTCGGCGCGCAGCGCGTCGAAGTCCAGCTCGCGGTCGCCGGCGACCACGGCGGCTCGGGCGCCGGGCACCAGAGCGAGCCGCGCCAGCAGATCGGCGGGGGAGGGGTCCTGGGGGAGGGAGAGGGGCAGCGGGAGGACGGCGTCGAGGGTGCGGGGACGCTCGGGGAGTACGGCGGTCATGGTGGTCACTTCCCGAAGACGGTGGTGGACGGCTGGGTGGCGGGGGAGCAGTCGTCGAGCGCGACGGGCTCGCCCATGGCGACGAGGATCTTGCGGTCGCCCTTGAAGGCCTCGCGGCCGTGTGCGCAGAGGATGTTGTCGACGATCATCAGGTCGCCCTGCTGCCAGGTCTCCCGTACGGTCACCCGCTCGTAGACCTCGTTGATCGTGTCGACCTCGGCGTCCGTGAGCCGGGTGCCGTCGCCGAGGTAGGTGTTGAAGGGCAGGCCGTCCTCGCCGTACGTCTCCACGAGCACCTCGCGGATGTCCTCGTCCAGGGTCCGCACGTTCCAGAAGGCGAAGTGGTTGAACCAGGTGCGCTCGCCGGTCACCGGGTGGGTGACGATCGCCGAACGACGCTGGCGGGTGATCATCGA
Organism: Streptomyces sp. NPDC098789; assembly: GCF_044759975.1. Taxonomy (NCBI): domain Bacteria; kingdom Bacillati; phylum Actinomycetota; class Actinomycetes; order Kitasatosporales; family Streptomycetaceae; genus Streptomyces; species Streptomyces sp. NPDC098789. The sequence goes on along the minus strand of NZ_JBIWAJ010000005.1, from coordinate 2,176 downwards.
GTCGTCGTCCTCGACCCACTCGTACCCGACGACGTTCTCGTCGCAGTACGCCTCTGCCACGGCCTTGTCCTCGGTCGCGAAGGTCTTGTACCAGGGCAGCCCGGCCAGCTCGGAGTAGTTGCGCACGAGCAGCCAGCCCGCCCGCTCGAAGCGCTCCACCAGCTCCGGCGGCAGCAGCCGCAGCGCCTCGCGCATGTCACCGACGGTCGTCGCGCCGCCCTCCTCGGGGGCGGTCACGCAGCCGAAGAGGAGCACGCCGGGGAAGTCGAGGGTGTAGCTGTTCTCGTTGTGCAGCCGGATGGGCTGGAGGGCGGGCAGGTCGGTGGAGGAGAAGACGCCCTCGCCGAAGTCGGTGCGCGGAGTGGCCTTCTCCTTGTAGCCGGCGCGCTGCTGGATGAGCGCGTCCCGGGCCCGGGCGAAGGAGGCCGCGTCGACGACGGGCAGCCCGCGCAGCAGCACGGCGCCGCTGCGGTGCAACTCGGCCTGGATGGCGGCGCGGTGGGTGTCGACCCAGGCGACGGCGGCGTCGAGGTCCAGGCCCTGCGGGGTGTGGACGACGACGGGCTTGCCGGGCTCGCGGACCGGGTCGATCCCGGTGTGCGCGGGGGCGGTGACGAAGGTGGTCATGGAAAGTCCTTAAGGGAAAAGGGAGTTCGGGGCGGAAGGGGGCGGGCGGGCCGCGCGGTCGCGGGGGCCGGCCCGCGGAGCCGGTTACGCGGACGTGGCGGTCGCGTGGGCGCCGAGCGCCCCGGAGAGCAGGTCGAAGAAGGCGGGCAGCTGCTGCTGGAAGTAGAAGTGGCCGCCGGGCAGGATCCGGGTGGCGAAGTCGTGGTCGGTGACCTCCGCCCAGCGCTCCAGGGCCTCGGCCGGTACCACCGGGTCGGCGTCCCCGCCGACCACCAGGACCGGGCAGTCCACCCGGGCCGCCTCGTCGGCGCAGCGGTAGACGTCGTCGATGGCGAAGTCCGCGCGGATGGACGGCAGGATGATCTCGCGCAGCTCCGGCTCGTCGAGGATCCCGTCGTCCGTGCCCCCGCGCTCCTTGATGGCCGCGACCAACTGGTCGTCGTCGAGCCGCTCGGGGTACACCGCGCTCGGGTTGGGCAGGAACGGCGCCCGGCACGCGGAGGCGACGAGGTGGCGCGGCGTGTGCCCGGCCGCCTGCAGGAGCCGTACGACCTCGAAGGCGACCAGCGAGCCCATGCTGTGCCCGAGCACCACCAGGTCCTCGGTCACCCCGGCGGGCAGCGCGGCCACGACCGGGCCGGCCAGGTCCGCGATGTCGCGGGGGAGGTCCTCGGCGAACCGGGCGCCGCGGCCGGGGTACTGGCCGATCAGCAGCCGGACGTCGGCGGGCAGGTGCTCGCGCCATTCGGCGTAGGCGTGGGCGTTGCCGCCGGCGTGCGGCAGGACGAGCAGCGAGAGGCGCTGCGGACCCTCGCCCGGCAGGTCCCACACGACGTCGTCGGGGGCCGGGGCCGGGAAGTCGGCGTCGTGGTCGAGGTCGAAGGAGGCGGTGCTGGTCATGAGGAGCTCCGTTCGTGGTCGGTGCCGGTGCGGCGGCGCAGGGCGGGGCGGGCCCGGCGGGGCGCGGCCGGTGCGCCGGCCGCCTCGGACCGTGCGGTCTCGATGCGGTGGGCGAGGGTGGCGGGGGTGGGGTTCTGGAAGATGTCGCGCAGGGAGAGGGCGACGCCGAGGGTGGTGGCGATCCGGTTGGTCAGGCGGGCGGCGAGCAGGGAGTGGCCGCCGTGGTCGAAGAAGCCGTCGTCGATGGAGAGCGGCGCGGGCGCGCCCAGCGCCTCGGTGAAGTAGCCGCGCACGGTCTCCTCCAGGGGAGTGCGGGGCTCGCGGCCGCCGACCGTGGTGACGGCCTGCGGTGCGGGCAGGGCGCGCTTGTCGATCTTCCCGTTGGGGGTGAGCGGCAGCCGGTCCAGCAACACGACGAAGGCCGGGACCATGTGGTCGGGGAGCAGGCTGCGCAGCCAGATGCGGATGTCCTGCGGGGCGGGCGCGGGGTCCGGGCCGGCGGCGGTGACGTAGGCCGTCAGCTGCGGGGTGCCGTGGTGGTCCGGGTGGGTGGCGAGTGTGGCTTGGGTGATGTGGGGGTGGGTGGTGAGGGTGGTTTCGATTTCGGTGGGTTCGATGCGGAAGCCGCGGATTTTGATTTGGGTGTCGG
>NZ_JBIWAJ010000004.1:0-556591 GCF_044759975.1 Streptomyces sp. NPDC098789 | reverse complement strand
CACCTCATCGCCACCTGGACCGGCACCTGCCCCACCTGCCGACAACCCACCCCGTGGCAGCCCTACGACACCAGGTAACAAAGCACTACTAGGCCGAGGGCCACTCGATGATGAGTTGCTGAGCCGAGGTTTCCCACCGCGCTCCGCGCTCCGCGCTCCGCGCTCCGCGGTCGGCGCCCGCGGGAGCACCGCACCTCCGGCACTGACCCCCACCTCAGCGCGGACGGCGGGGTACGCCCCCTCAGGAGCCGATCAGCGCGGTGGTGACGACGGTGGCCGCGGCGGCGGTGCGCAGCACGCGGGAGCGGGAGCGGGCCGGGCTGTCGGCCGGGCTGTCGGCAGGGCCGTGGGCGTGGCCGCGGCGGCCGGTGCCGGGGGCTGGAAGAGCGGGCATTCCCTCATTTTTTGCCATTCCTCGGGGCGTGAGGTCCGCCACAAGTCCCACCCGGCAGGGCCGAAAGGCCCGCGATGTCGGGACCCACAGCACCCCGCCGTTGTTATGCACCTAGTTGCAAAAGGTCCGGCGGCTCGCTACAACAGGGTCATCACCCCCGCGCGAGGAGGCGCCCCCGCATGAGCCAGTACCCGCACCTGATGAGCCCGCTGGACCTCGGCTTCACCACCCTGCCGAACCGCGTGATCATGGGCTCGATGCACACCGGCCTGGAGGAGCACGAGCGCGGCTTCGAGCGCCTCGCCGCCTTCTACGCCGAGCGCGCCCGCGGCGGCGCGGGCCTCATCGTCACCGGCGGCATCGCCCCCAACGACAAGGGCCGCCCCTTCGAGGGCGGCGCCCGCCTCACCACCGAGGCCGAGGCCGCCGAGCACCGGGTGATCACCGACGCGGTGCACGCCGAGGGCGGGAAGATCGCGATGCAGATCCTCCACTTCGGCCGCTACGCCTACCACGCGGACCTGGTCGCCCCCAGCGCCCTCCAGGCCCCCATCAGCCCCTTCGTCCCGAACGCGCTGAGCGAGGACGAGGTCGAGGAGACCGTCGAGGACTTCGTCCGCGCCGCCCGCCTCGCACAGCTCGCGGGCTACGACGGCGTCGAGATCATGGGCTCCGAGGGCTACCTGATCAACGAGTTCACCGCTGCCGCGACCAACCGGCGCACCGACCGCTGGGGCGGTTCGTACGAGAACCGCGTCCGCTTCCCGCTGGAGATCGTCCGCCGGGCCCGCGAGGCCGTCGGCGCCGAGTTCATCCTGATCTACCGGCTCTCCATGCTGGACCTGATCCCCGGCGGCTCCACCCTCGACGAGGTCGTCCACCTTGCCAAGGAGATCGAGGCGGCCGGCGCCACCATCATCAACACCGGCATCGGCTGGCACGAGGCCCGCATCCCCACCATCGCCACCTCCGTCCCGCGCGCCGCCTACACCTGGGTCACCAAGCGGCTGATGGGCGCGGTCTCGGTGCCCCTCGTCACCAGCAACCGCATCAACACCCCGGAGATAGCCGAGGAGGTGCTCGCCGACGGCCGCGCCGACCTCGTCTCGCTGGCCCGCCCCTTCCTCGCCGACGCCGACTTCGTCGCCAAGGCCGCGGCCGGCCGCCCCGAGGCCATCAACACCTGCATCGGCTGCAACCAGGCCTGCCTCGACCACACCTTCAGCGGCAAGATCACCAGCTGCCTGGTCAACCCGCGCGCCTGCCACGAGACCGAACTGGTCCTCTCCCCGACCCGGTCGAAGAAGCGCGTCGCCGTCGTCGGCGCCGGGCCGGCCGGACTCGCCTGCGCCGTCTCCGCGGCCGAGCGCGGCCACGCCGTCACCCTCTACGAGGCCTCCGGCCACATCGGCGGCCAGCTCGACATCGCCCGCCGCATCCCGGGCAAGGAGGAGTTCGAGGAGACCATCCGCTACTACGCCACCCAGCTGGAGCGCCTCGCCGTCGACGTCCGCCTCGACACCCGCGCCGACGTGGCCGCCCTGGGCGGATACGACGAGGTCGTCGTCGCCACCGGCGTCACCCCCCGCACCCCCGACATCGAGGGCGTCGACCACCCCTCGGTCGTCACCTACCTCGACGTGCTGCGCGACGGCGCGCCCGTCGGCGAGCGCGTCGCCGTCGTCGGCGCCGGCGGCATCGGCTTCGACGTCGCCGAGTACCTCACCGACAGCGGTGAGGGCGCCGGCCAGGACCCCGCCGTCTACTTCCGGCACTGGGGCGTGGATACGACGTACAGCGGCCCCGGCGGGCTGGCCGCCCCCGACCGCCCGGCCTCCCCGCGCCAGGTCCACCTGCTCCAGCGCAAGGAGACCAAGGTCGGCGCCGGTCTCGGCACCACCACCGGGTGGATCCACCGCGCCGAACTCAAGCACCGCGGGGTCGTCTCGGTGGCCGGCGCCGCCTACGACCGCATCGACGACGAGGGCCTGCACATCACCGTCGGCGGCGAACAGCGCCTGATCCCCGCCGACACCGTGGTCCTGTGCACCGGACAGGAGCCGCGCCGGGGCCTGTTCGACGAGCTGATCGCGGCCGGCATCGACGCCCACCTCATCGGCGGCGCCGACGTGGCCGCCGAACTCGACGCCAAGCGCGCCATCCGCCAGGGCACCGAACTCGCCGCCACGCTCTGACGGTTCGCCCGCGCACCGAGGTGTTGTGGCGGCCGGTCCCGGCCGCCACAATGCACCCTGTGACACAGACACCCCTCACCCCGGCCGACGGCGAGAAGATCCTCGCCGAGAACTTCGCCCCCTGGGTGCTCGACCTCGGCCTCGTCGTCCAGGAGAGCGGCCCGGACCGGACCGTGCTGCGCCTGCCCTGGTCCGAGCGGCTCGCCCGGGACGGCGGCGGCCTCAGCGGCCAGGCCCTGATGGCCGCGGCCGACACCGCCACCGTCATCGCCATCTCCGCGGCGCGCGGCGCCTACGGCCCGATGACCACGGTCCAGCAGTCCACCAGCTTCCAGCGCCCGGTGGTCGGCACGGACGTCCTGGTCAGCGTCCGCGTCACCAAGCTCGGCAAGCGGATGGCCTTCGCGGACGTCACCATGACCCCCGAGGGCGCCACGGAACCCGCGGCGACCGCCTCCACGGTCTACGCGCTGCTGGGCTGAGCGTAGTTTCCGTAACCCGTCCAGTCCAAGGCCACGCACGGCTCGTCGCCCACCACCCAGGCATCGTGCCCGGGCGCGATCTGAATGAAGTCGCCCGGGCCGACCTCGGCGCTCTCGCCGCTGTCCATCGCGATGTTCATCCGGCCGCTCACGATGTACCCGGTGTGCGCCGACTCGCAGCTCTCCGTGCCCGCCAGCGGCTTGATGTGCTGCGACCAGCGCCAGCCGGGCTCGAACACGGCGCGTCCCACCGGGCCGCCGTCCGTCTGCAACAGGTCGAGCCTGCCCTTGCCGTCCTCGAACGGCCTCGTCTCGTCCGCGGAGTCAAAGCTCCGGTACACCAGTCCGGTCATGATCCACCGCCTCCCGGCGGAGCGCACCCGAGTCCACGTCCCAGCCTACGCGCGGTCGGGGTGCTCGACCGCGTGTCCCTTGCCAGACTGGGGTCACGGGCCCCCGCGCGGCGATGACGGCGGGAGGCCGACGGCAGGAGGTGGGGCATGGACCCGGTGGCGGCGCTGAGCCGGATCGCGTTCCTGCTGGAGCGCGCACAGGCCCCCACCTACCGGGTGCGCGCCTTCCGCGGCGCCGCCGGGACCCTCACCACGATGGGCCCCCGGGAGACGGCCGAGCGGGCCGCCGCGGGCACCCTGGAGGCGGTCAAGGGCATCGGGCCCAAGACCGCCCGGGTCATCGAGGAGGCCCTCGCCGGGACGGTCCCCGCCTACCTCCGGACGCTGGAGGACGAGGTCGCCGCCCATCCCGAGGGCGAACCGCCGCCCAGCCCGGCGGCCGCCGCCCTGCGGGCGGCCCTGCGCGGCGACTGCCACCTGCACTCCGAATGGTCCGACGGCGGCAGCCCCATCGAGGACATGGGGCGGGCCGCCGCGGAGATCGGCCACGAGTGGGCGGTCCTCACCGACCACTCGCCGCGGCTGACCGTCGCCCGCGGACTCTCCCCGGATCGGCTGCGCGAACAGCTGGCCGCGGTGGCCGAACTCAACGCCACCTGGGCGCCGTTCCGGCTGCTCACCGGCATCGAGTGCGACATCCTCGCCGACGGGAGCCTGGACCAGGAACCGGAGCTGCTGGACGCACTCGACCTCGTCGTGGCCTCCGTGCACTCCCAGCTCCGGATGGAACCGGCCGCCATGACCCGCCGCCTCCTCGCGGCCGTCCGAAGCCCCCTCGTCGACGTCCTCGGCCACTGCACCGGCCGCCTGGTGACCGGCCGGACCCGACCCGAGTCCACCTTCGACGCGGACGCCGTCTTCGCGGCCTGCGCCGCGTCCGGCACCGCCGTGGAGATCAACAGCCGGCCGGAGCGCCTGGACCCGCCCCGCGGACTGCTGCGCCGCGCCGTGGCCGCGGGCACGCTCTTCGCGATCGACACCGACGCCCACGCGCCCGGCCAGCTGGACTGGCAGCCGCTCGGCTGCGAACGGGCCGTGGAATGCGGGGTGAGCGCCGAGCGCGTCGTCAACACCTGGACGGCGGACGGCTTGCGAACATGGACCCGCACCCGCCGTCCCCCCGTGACGCCCTCCCGTGCCCGGCACCGACCGGCCCCGGGCACCGACCGGAAAGCAGGCCGCAGATGACGCGTTCGCCCGTCCCCGTGATCGACCTCGGGCCCTGGCGCTCCGACGGCCCGGACGCCCGCGCCCGTACCGCCGACCGCGTCGACCGGGCCCTCCAGGAAGCAGGCTTCCTGCTGGTCGCCGGGCACGGCATCGACCCCGCCCTGCCCGCCCGGATCCGCGCGGCCGCCCGCACCTTCTTCCGGCTGCCCGCCACCACCAAGCAGCCCTACGCCGTGGCCGTCGGCGATCGCGGCTGGCTCGGCCCGGGCGCCGAGGCCAACAGCTACGCCGAGGGCGCCCCCTCCCCGCCCGACCTCAAGGAGTCCTGGTCCTGGGCGGCCGACGAACCCACCGGCCGGCCGGCCGTCGACGCCGAGTGGTTCCGCCCCAACGCCTGGCCCGCGGAAGTCCCCGAACTGCACGCCCTGGTCACGGAGTACCTCGGCCGGATGCGCGCCCTCTCCGACGAACTGCTGGAACTGCTGGCGCTCGCCCTCGGCGCGGGCCCGGACCTCTTCACCCGCCACACGGGCCACCCCACCTGGGGCTTCAACGTCAACTGGTACCCGGGCGCCGAGCACACCGGACCGCCCCTGCCCGGCCAGTTCCGCATCGGCGCGCACACCGACTTCGGCACCGTGACCGTCCTGGACCGCGAACGGGGCGCGGGCGGGCTCCAGATCCACACCGACGCGGGCGGCTGGCAGGACGCGCCCTGGGACCCGGCCGCCCTCACCGTCAACATCGGTGACCTGATGGCCCGCTGGACCGGGGACCGCTGGCGCGCGGGCCGCCACCGCGTGCTGCCACCGCCCGCCGAAGCGCCCGCGGAGGAGTTGGTCTCCCTCGTCTACTTCTACGAGTGCGACCCGCACACCCGGGTGGAATCCCTGCCCGCCCCCACCGGCCGGGTGGTCCACGAACCGGTCGACTCCCACCACTACTTGCGCGCGAAACTCGACGCGATCACCGTCGCCTGACCCGGCCGTCGGCGCCCGCGCCGCCGGGGCGTCCGCCGCGGTGGCGGGAGCGGGCCCCTTGAGGGCGCGCACGGTCGTGGATCACAATCCGCAGATGTCCGCCCCCACGCCCGAGTCCACGCCCGCCCCCACGCCCGAGCTCACGCCGACGCCGTCCGGTCCGCCGCCCTACAGCAGCTGGATGCGGTACTTCGCGCCCACCGCCAACCACCGCCGCCTCGGCCTGGTCTGCCTCGGCGTCGGCCTCCAGCGGGGCGCGCTGCCCGTCGTCGGGCCACGGGTCCTCGACCACCACGTCGCCGTGGTCGTCACGGCGGGCCGCGGCTGGTTCAGCCACGGCGGCAGGGCGCCGCAGGAGGTGGTCGCGCCCGCGCTGCTGTGGCTGATGCCCGGAGTCGTGCACCACTACGGGCCCGACCCCGCCACCGGCTGGGACGAGGGCTTCGTCGACTTCGCGGGCCGCAGCGTCGAGGCGTACACCGACCTCGGCTACATCACCCCGGACCGGCCGGTGGTCCCGCTGACCGAGACGGCCGGGGTGCGCCACGTCATCGACGGGATCGTCCGGGCGGCCCGGCGCGGCGGCCCGCTGCTCGACGTGGAGGCCGCGGCCGCCGTCCACGGCCTCTTCGTCGCCCTGCGCTACGCCCGTGCGGAGGTCTCCCGGCACGGGGACGCCGTGATGGACACCCTCGCGCGCGACGCGCTCCTGCCGATCTCGGTGGCGGAGCACGCCGCGCGTCTGGGGATGGGGCTGCACGAACTGCGCGGCGCCGTGCGGCGCAGCACCGGCGAGGGGGTCAAGGAGTACCTCCTCGGGATCCGGCTGAGCCGGGCCAAGGAACTCCTCGCCCGCACCGACCTGCCGGTCGCCGGAGTCGCCCGGCGGGTCGGTTACGAGGACGCGGCCTACTTCAGCCGCCTGTTCAGCCGCCGGGTGGGAGTGGCCCCCGGTCGCTTCCGCGAGCAGCAGTCGCTGCCGAGCCAGCCGGCGCAGGCCTGATGCGTCATGCCCGACGCACCAGGCCCGACGCACCAGGCCTGACGGTTCAGGGCCGGTAGCCGACGTTCAGCTCGGCGACCGAGGTCCAGGCGTTGCCCGCCACCTCCCGCGTCGCCCTGAGCTTGACGTAGCGCGCGGAGCGGGGCGTGAAGCCCACGTCCTGTTGCGCCGCGGTGTCGGGGAAGGTCCCCGCCGCCGCAGCGCTCCAGGTGACCCCGTCGGCGGAGGTGAGGACCTGGTAGTCCGCGATCCGGCCGTTGCTCTGGCCCTGCCGCGGCAGGACGTGCAGCGCCGAGACGTCGTACGCGGCCCCCAGGTCCAGGGCGATCTCGTGCGGCATCGGCGCGGTGGCCCGGTACCACTGAGTGTGCCAGATCGTGGCCGGGTCCCCGTCGAGGACGTTCGCGCCCCGGCCGTTCTCGCCGGCCGTCTCCTCGCTGTCCACCGCCTTCACGCTCATCTGCGACTGCGGCACCAGGAGTTCACCGCCGCCCGCGGGGCCCAGGTCGTCCACCGCCAGGTCGTCGAGCACGAAGTCGGCCTCGTTGTGCGAGTCCTCGGCGCTCACCTTCCGGATCCCGATCCAGGCGTCCGCCCCGGCCGTGAAGGTCCTGGTGAAGGTGGTCGCGGTCCGGGCCTGGCCCAGCGCGGTGGCGCTCTCCGTGCTCCCGGCGCCGGTGACGAACTGGTAGTCGCCCGCGAAGCCGTTCTCGTAGCCGAAGCTCACCTTGTACGAGCGCCCCTGCACCAGCCGCAGGGTCTGCGGCAGCGTGCGGTAGACCAAGCCGGTGCGCTCCTCGTGCGACTTGAGCGAATTCTGGCCGCCGATCACGTCGTCGACCAGCTTGCCGCTCCAACCCGCCTGCGTGTAGGGCGCGTTGCGCTGGGCGATGTGCGTGCGCGGATCGGTCGCCGAGCCACCCGCGCCACCGAAGGCGAAGGGCCCCCAGCCCGCGTCGACGTTCTCGAAGTCCTCGGTGAACCAGTGCCCGCCGAGCGGGGTGCGCGCACTGCGCACCACGCGGACGTCGTCCAGTACGACGGTGCCCGCACCCGCGGCGGCCGACAGCTGGAGGGTGGCGGTGGACTGGCCCGCCGGCACGTCGAAGAACACCCTCATCCGCTGCATCCTCGTGCCGTTCTTCTCGCTGCCGCCGAGGTTGTTCACCAGCGGCGAGGAGTCGGCGTACACGGACGCGGCCGCGCCCCCGGTGGGGGACACCTTGAGGGTGGCGGCCCGCCCGGTGGCGGTGGAGACCCACACCGAGGCGGCGTAGGTCCCCGGGGTCAGGCCGGTGAGCTGCTGCGACACGGTGGGCGCGGCGCCCGCGGCCAGGGTCAGCTCGTTCTGCCCCTGGGCGTTGCGCGTCACCGCGGCGCCCGCCCCGGTGACGCTCCAGGCGTTCAGGTCGCCGGAGTAGAAGGACGGGTCCTTCACCGGGGTGCCCTCGCCCCACTGCGGGTCGCCCTGCGCCGGGGCGGCCCCGTCGGTGACGACGTACGGGGTGCGGGCCGCGGCGTCGATGGTCACCCGGCCCCCCGTGACCGGCAGGTCCTTGACGAACCGGCGGCCGGAATCGGTCAGTTGGTACAGCTTGGGCGCGCTCCAGCCCGCCGGCAGGGTCCAGGTCGTCGAGGCGGCCTTGTCGTTCCAGTGGTAGAGCTTCCCGTCGCGCGGCAGCAGGTACGCGGAGCCGTCCAGGACCGTGCGCCCGGCCGTGGTGATCTTCCGGGCGCCACCGGCCGTCGTGACCGAGGTGCCGTTCGCGAGGGTGACCGTGTCGGCCGTCCACTTCACGATCGGCGATTCCTGGAGGTACTTGGTCGGCAGGTTGGTGGCGAAGGTCGTGTTCAGGAAGGCGGCGTAGTCCTTCTTGCCCTGCCAGCCCTCGTAGGCGGTGACCTCGGCGCCGCCGAGCAGCGGATTGCGCGCGATCCAGTCGTCCTTGGCGTGGTTCGCGATGAAGCGGGTGATGGTCGAGTTGATGCCCTTGAGGTCGCTGCCGCCGTAGTCGACGTCAGCCGCCCAGTGGTGCCACAGGGACTGCTCGGTCAGCGTGTTGGGGAACTCCGTGGCCAACTGGTAGCCGAGCGAGCCGATCTCCCGCTCCAGCTTCCGCGACACGTACCCGTCGCCGTACCAGACGTCCACGTAGAGGAAGTCCAGTCCGGGAGCCGCGGCCTTGAGGTCCTGGAGGCGCTTCAGCCGGTCGCCCGACTGGCCGTCCTTGCGGGTGTCGACGTAGTACGACTGGTCCAGCCAGTCCCAGCCGAGGCCGCCGCTCTGGTGCGCCGGGTCGAAGGTGGCCGAGACCGGGTACTCCTCGGTCGCGTTGATGTGCACGCCGAAGTCGGCGTTGTAGGCGTGCCCGGCCGTGATCAGGGAGTTCAGACCGGCGGCGCCGCCCAGCTTCGAGCCGATGTTCTTGTAGTCCATGTGCGCCGAGTCGTGCCCCTCCGACGCGTACCCCTTGAGCAGCACGAACTGGCCGAGGCCGTCGGTGGCCCTGGCCACCCGCTTGGTCTCGTCGAGCGTCTCGGCGAAGGGATGGGTGGCCGCCGAGGCGAAGTTGAACGGGATCCGCTGCACCACCCGGTCCGCGGTCTGCTGCCAGCCCGTCGGCGGGGTCCACACGTCCCGGTAGGCGATCGCCGCGTCCTGCCAGTCCACCACCGCGTCCGCGTTGCGGTCGGCGGTGATCGCCACGCGCGCGTACGGCAGCGGCTCGGGATCGTCGAGCGGAGCGCCGCTCGGCCGGTACAGCCAGTCCCCGCTCCACAGGCCTGCCCGGCGGTAGGACCCCTTGTCGGTGACCCGCTCGCTGATCCGCCCGTTCTCGCGGGCGGTGGGGCCGGACGGCTGGTCGTACCGGGCGTTGGTGTCGATGGCGGCGGCCAGCTTCCCGGTGTTCACCAACCCGTACATCACCGTCTTGGCGGTCGCGTCGACCGGCGTGCTCGCCGTGACCGGGGTGAAGGCGTCGCCCGTACCGGTGGTGGCCGTGTACATCGAGGCCGTGGACAGGGCGGCACCCGGCTGGTCGCTGCGCACGCTGACGAGGGTGTGGTCGGGTATCGAGAAACTGCGCACGCGCAGCGCGGCCGTGTCCTGGATCGAGGTGACCTTGAAGTCCACCACCGAACCGGTCACCGACAGCGAGGACTTGACGGTCACGCCGGAGAACGACATGACGTAGTCGATCCCCGACGCCCCCGCGGTGGAGGTCACCGTCGGGGTGTAGGTGGTCCCGTTGACCACCACGGCGGAGAGCGGGTCCTCGTTGCCGTTCAGCACGTCACCCGTCGCACGTCGGGTGTAGCCGATCACCCGGGGGAAGGCGGGGTCCACGCTCACGGACAGCTCGGGCGAGGTCAGGGTGACGGGCGTCGCCGCCATCGCGGTGGGCACGGCCACGACCAGGGTGGCGACGAGGCCGGCCACCGCGGCTGCGGCCGGCCAGAGGGGGGTGCGCATCGGACCTCCGGGAGTCGGCGCTTCCTGCGCGCGGAACCGCACGACGTGGAGGCCGGCCGTCCGCTCGCTGATCACGTCAGCTTGCGGACCGCTGCCGCGGCAGGCCCATGGACAAACCCGCGTGCTGTCATGGACTTACGGCGCCGGCGCGCCCTAGTCCTGCGCGCGGGCCGTGACCGTCGCGTCGCTGCGGTCACCCAGGAACTCGTACCAGCGGCGCTGGAGGCTCAGGTAGCGCGTGTCGGCCTCGACCAGGTCGAGGAACGAGTCCACCGTCGACCCGAGCCGCTCGCCCAGCCCCGCGTCCGTCAGCGCGCCGTCCGCCCCGAACGCCTGGTGGGCCATGGCCAGGCTGAACATGTCCGGGTACACGCGCGCCCCGAGGTGCTCCAGCGGGACCCGCAGTGCCCACAGGCCGCGGTTGCCGCCGACCAGCGACGGGGAGGCCGAGACCAGCAGGGCCTGCTTGTCCTTGAAGGGCTGCGGGCGCAGCCGCGACACCCAGTCGACCGCGTTCTTCAGCACCCCGGGCACCGACGCGTTGTACTCCGGGGAGGCGATCACCAGTGCCTGGGCTGCGTCCAGCCGGTCGCGCAGCGCGCCGGCGGCGGCGGGCGGACCCTGTTCGGCCTCGTCGTCCCCGTCGTACGGGGGCATCAGGAAGTCACCGATGTGCGCGAGGTCCGCGGTCGCCCCCGTGCGCACGACGAGCTGCGCGACCAGCGCCGCGAGGCGGGCGTTGACCGAGCCCGTGCGGGAGGAGCCGGAGAGCACGAACACGTGCAGGGGCTCGTGGCCCCGGCCCTCGGGACCGGCGGGGTCCTTGGGGAAGTGGAGGGGGTCGGTCGGCGCCACTGCTGCTCCTTGCCGCTGCGTGATCCCGTGGCCGGACGACCCCGGACCCTCCCCGCGCCGACAATACGGCGACGCCCCCCGCCCCCGCCCCCACCGCGCCGAGCGCCCCGTGCTTCACCACCCCCCACCCAGGGCAGAGCAACCCCATGCCCCACCAATTCCAGCCCCGCCGGCGTTTGAGGCGCCGCCGGAGGCCCCACGAGCCGCACCGGCCGGACCGATCCGCCCCCGCAGACCCCCGGGCCCCACCGAATCCAGCCCCGCCGGCGTTTGAGGCGCCGCCGGAGGCCCCACGAGCCGCACCGGCCCGACCGATCCGCAGCCAGCACAACCCGTACCCCGTACCCGGTACACCCGTACCCCGGTACCCGGTACCCCCGTACCCCCGTCCCCCCCCCGTCACAGGAGCCCCGCATGACACCGCACCCCCACCACCCCCCGGCCACGCCAGTGACCCTGGCCCTGGTCGGAGCGGGCCTGCGCGGCCTGACCTACGCCCGGCACGCGCACGCGACCGGCGCCGGCCGCGTCACCACCCTCGCGGAGCCCGACCCGATCCGACGGGCCGCCGCCGCGGCCGAGTTCGGCGTCCCGCCCGACCGGGTCCACCCGCACTGGCGGGCCCTGGCCGCCGCCGGCCGCCACGCCGACGCCGCGATCATCGCCACCCAGGACCGGATGCACACCGGGCCCGCCGTCGCCCTGGCGGCCACCGGCCACCACCTCCTGGTGGAGAAGCCGATGGCCGCCGAGGAGCCCGAGGCGGAGCGGATCGCCGCCGCCGCGGAGCGCCACGGCGTCCTCCTCGCTGTCTGCCACGTGCTGCGCTACACGTCCTACTCCCGGACCCTCAAAGCGCTCCTCGACGAGGGCCGGATCGGCCGCCTCGTCGGCGCCGAGCACCTGGAGCCCGTCGGCTGGTGGCACTTCGCGCACTCCTTCGTCCGCGGCAACTGGCGCCGCTCCGACACCTCGGGCCCGCTCCTGCTCACGAAGGCCTGCCACGACCTCGACTGGCTCGTGCACCTCTTCGGCCGTTCCCCGGCAACGGTCATGTCCTACGGCCGCCGCACGCACTTCCGGCCCGAGGGCGCCCCGCCCGGCGCCGCGGCCCGCTGCACCGACTGCGCGGTCGAGCCCGACTGCCCCTACTCCGCGCCCCGCCTCTACCTCGACTGCCTCGGGGATCCGCGCCGCGAGTTCTGGCCGCTGTCCGCGGTGACGCCCGAACCGACCGCGGCCGCCGTGCGCGAAGCACTGCGCACCGGGCCGTACGGCCGCTGCGTGTACGCCTGCGACAACGACGCGGCCGACCACCAGGTCGTCGTGATGGAATTCGCCGACGGCGCCACCGCCACCTTCACCGTCAGCGCCTTCACGCCCATGGGCGACCGCCGCACCCGGCTCTTCGGCACCCACGGCCACATCGAGGGCGACGGCGCCACCCTGCGCGTCACCGACTTCCGCACCGGCCGCGAGGAGCTGGTCGCACCCGCCGGGGGGTCGCCGCAGGGCGGCCACGGGGGCGGGGACCTGGCCCTGACCGAGGCGTTCCTGGCCGCGGTGGCGACCGGCGACGCGGACCTCCTGCTCTCCGGACCCCGTACCAGCCTGGCGACGCACCGCCTGGTCTGGGCCGCCGAGCGCGCCCGCGCCCTCGGTGCGCCCGTCGACGTACCGCAGTGAGCGCGCCCGCGCGGCTCAGCCCGTCAGCAGCACGATGGCCGAACCCCACAGGGTCAGCAGCACGTTGCCGAGCGCGTACGGGACGGTGCACCCCAGCCCCGGGATCTGGCTGCGCGCCCGCTCGTTCAGCGCGCCGATCGCCGCCGTCGTGGTCTGCGCCCCGGACAGCGCGCCCATCAGCGTCGGCAGCGGGATGCGCTGGACGAAGTGGCCGAAGACGAAGCCGACCACCAGCGGTACCGAGGTCGCCACCGCCCCGCCGACCAGCAGCGGCCACCCCGCCCGGACCAGCCCGCTCGCGAAGCTCGGTCCGGCGTTGAGCCCGACGATGGTCACGAACATGCACAGCCCCAGCGTGCCGAGCAGCCACTGCGCCGCCGAGGGCAGGTTCCCGTACGTCGGCCGCTTGCTGCGGACGTGACCGAAGACCAGCCCCATCAACAGGGCCCCGGTCGAGGTGGACAGCGACAGCGGGGCGCCCGCCGCGTGCAGGGCCGGAATGCCGATGCACCCGCCGATGAACAGCCCGCTGGCGATCCACACCATGTCGGTCGCGAAGGTGGTCGGCACCGCCGTGCCCAGGTGCGCCGCGGCGGTCTCCACCAGCGGTTGCGGTCCGGTGATCACCAGGGTGTCGCCGCGGCGCAGCGCGTTGCCCCGTCCCATCCGCAGCTCGGCCCCCGCGCGCTCCTGGCTGACGATGAACACCCCGGTCATGAAGTCCGCGTGGCGCAGGGTCCGGATCGTGGTGCCGTCGTAGGCGCGGTCGGTGAGCACGATGTGCAGGGTCTCCGTCCGGTAGCCCAGCAGCTCCATGTCGTCGGACTCCATGCCGATGTGCGTCCGCGCGTCGAAGGCGACCAGGTCCCCGCGCACGGCGCTCACGGCGACGGTGTCCCCGAGCCGCAGCAGGGTCATCGGGTCGTGGTCGATGACCTTCCCGTCCCGCCGCACCCGGGTGATGTAG
Organism: Streptomyces sp. NPDC098789; assembly: GCF_044759975.1. Taxonomy (NCBI): domain Bacteria; kingdom Bacillati; phylum Actinomycetota; class Actinomycetes; order Kitasatosporales; family Streptomycetaceae; genus Streptomyces; species Streptomyces sp. NPDC098789. The sequence goes on along the minus strand of NZ_JBIWAJ010000004.1, from coordinate 542,971 downwards.
ATCCGCCGGTCCAACTCCCGCTGCTCCGCCTCGAACTCGCCGATGCCGCGGCCCGCGAACCCCTCCACGTCCACGTCGTAGGCGCGCAGCACGTGCTGGTAGTAGCCCTTGCCGGCGTCCAGGTCCGGATCCGGCCCGCTGCTTTCGAGCTCGGCGCCGAGCAGCGCGCTGTCGACGGCCAGGTCCCGGCGCAGCAGCCGCGGGAACACCGTGGGCAGCAGGATCGCGGGCAGTACGGTGCCCAGCGGATAGGTGACGGCGTAGGCGACGGCGACGAGGTGCGCCTGCTCCTGGGACGCGGCCGTGTCGAGGCCGGGCAGCTGGCCGATGGTGTCGGCGGCGACCCCGATGACGGCGGACTGGGTGAGGGCCCCGCCCAGCAGTCCGGCGGCCAGCCCGGGCCCGTAGCCGAGCAGGTGGGCCAGGCCCCAGCAGACGGCGAGTCCGCTGACGCAGACGACGAGGGTGAGGAGGACCTGCGGGGCGGCGTCCTTGCGCAGGGAGCGGAAGAACTTGGGCCCCACGTCGTAGCCGAGGGCGAAGAGGAACATCAGGAAGAAGACGGACTTGATCGGTCCGGTGATCTCCACGTGGGTCTGCGAACCGATGAGCAGCCCGGCGACCAGGCAGCCGGTCACCGCCCCGACCGCGAAGGTCCGGTAGCGGATCCGGCCGATCTGGAAGCCGACGGCGACGGTCAGGAAGACCAGTAGCTCCGGGTACGGCTCGAAGACGTGCGCGCGCAGCCAGTCCATGGACGTCCGCCTCCCCGGTCCGCGTCCGCCCATCTTCCGTGTGCCCCGCGGGCCGGGCGGCGACGGATCCCCGCCGGCCGGTCGGGTCCACCCGATCGGACGCGCGCGGCGGGCGGGGGCCGGCGGGGGAGGCGGGCCATAGTCGTCCCGGGCGACCGGACGGGTCGCCGGAAGTCTTCGCACGGGAGCCGCTCATGTCGATCACCTCGATCACGTCGAAGCCCACCAGGACGGTCCTCGCCCTCGCCGCGGGGAGTCTGCTGCTCGGTCTGAGCGGTGCGGGCGCCGCGGTGGCGGACGAGGGTCCGGCGACGCAGATCATGTCCAACGAGCAGTGGGGTGCGCGTCACCCGGGCGCCACGCCGGAGCCCGAGAAGTACCCGGAGCACAAGTACGCGCTCGGCAAGGTCATCTCGAAGGGCCCGCTGACCGTCCGCAGCAGGCCGACCACCCACTCGCGCGACCTGGGCCGGGTCCACCCGCACCAGAAGCTGGAGATCCTCTGCAAGGAGCGCGGCGAGAAGGTCGGGGACAACCACCTCTGGTACCGCCTCAACACCAAGGTGGAGGCGTGGGTCGCCGCGCGCTACGTCAAGGACCTGACCCCGGTGAAGTGGTGCCGGCTCTGATCGGTCGAGCTCCTGAAGGCCTGAAGCGTCTGGGTTCCGCATAAAAGAAATACCCCGGTCGGATTGACGACCGGGGTATTTCTCTGCGTATATTTGATGATTCACGACTTCGATGCCTCGTGGGGCATGCGGAAGCCATGAACAAGCTTATGGGAACACTGTATCGCGTCGGGAGTGGAATTGTCAACCACGGAATTCGAGAATGAGCAGCAATTCATCACCGAGCTGTACGACCGCCTCGACGACCTGCGCGAACAGGCCGAACGCACCGTACGGGGCGCCCTGCGCGACATCGGGACCGGTTTCCAGGCCCGCTTGGAGCGCGACGTCATGGTCGCCGAACAATCCGGGCTGCTCTCCGCCCTGAACGCGGGCGAGAACGGCCTGTGTTTCGGCCGGCTGGAGTTCTCCGACGGCCGTGACCACCACATCGGCCGCATCGGAATCCGGCAGGACGACGCGGACCGCACCCCCCTCGTCCTGGACTGGCGGGCCGAGGTGGCGCGCCCCTTCTACCTCGCCACCGGCCACCACCCCATGGGGCTGCGCCGCCGGCGCCACCTGACCACCCGCGGCCGGCAGGTCACCGCCCTGCACGACGAGATCCTCGACCTCACCGACGCCGAGCGCACCGGCCACGAGGGCGCCGACGCGGACGCCGTGCTGCTCGCCGCGCTCGACGCCGCCCGCACCGGCCGCATGCACGACATCGTGCGCACCATCCAGGCCGCGCAGGACCGCATCATCCGCTCGCCGTACCGCGGCGTGCTGGTCGTCGAGGGCGGCCCGGGCACCGGCAAGACCGCCGTCGCCCTGCACCGGGCGGCGTACCTGCTCTACGCGCACCGCGAGCTGCTCGCCAAGCGCGGCGTCCTGATCGTCGGCCCGGGGCCCGCGTTCCTCGGCTACATCGGCCAGGTGCTGCCCGCCCTGGGCGAGACGGGCGTCCTGCTCGCCACCCTCGGCGAGCTCTTCCCCGGGGTGCACGCCACCGCCGCCGACCGGCCCGGCGCCGCGGCCGTCAAGGGCCGCGCCGCGATGGCCGACGTACTGGCCCGGGTCGTCAGCGACCGTCAGACGCTGCCGGAGCACGTGCCCGCGGGGCTCGGCGAGGACACGGACACCGTCCCCGAGGCCGCGCTGGAGATCGACCACGACGACTACGGGACCCTGCTGCTGCACCGCACGATGGCGCACGAGGCCCGGGACCGGGCCCGCGCCACCGGCCTGCCGCACAACCTCGCCCGCCCCTACTTCGCCTTCCGGATCATCGACGCGCTCACCGAGCAGCTCGCCGACCGGCTCGGCGCCGACCCGTACGGCGGCCCCAACCTGCTCGGGCCCGACGACGTCGCGCAACTGGGCAAGGAGATCGCCACCAGCGGCGCGGTGCACGCCGCCATCGACGTCCTGTGGCCCTCCCTCACCCCGGAGCGGCTGATCACCGACTTCCTCGCCGACCCCACGCACCTCGCACCCGAGGAGGCCGACCTGGTCCGGCGCACCGAGGGCGCGTGGACCCCGGCGGACGTCGCGCTGCTGGACGAGGCCGCCGAGCTGCTCGGCACCGACGACAGCGCGCTGCGCGCCGCCGAGGAGCGAGACCGCCAGCGGCGCGTCGCGTACGCGCAGGGCGTGCTCGACCTCTCGCAGGGCTCGGAGTCCTACGAGTTCGAGGACGAGGAGAGCGAGTTCCTCGCCGCCCACGACCTCATCGACGCCGAGCGGATGGCCGAGCGGCAGGAGGAGGAGGACCACCGCGGCGCGGCCGAGCGCGCCGCGGCCGACCGGACCTGGGCCTTCGGACACGTCATCGTCGACGAGGCCCAGGAACTCTCCGAAATGGCCTGGCGGTTGCTGATGCGCCGCTGCCCCACCCGCTCGATGACCCTGGTCGGCGACCCGGCGCAGACGGGCGACGAGGCCGGCTGCGGCTCCTGGGAGCGGATCCTGGAGCCGTACGTCGGCGATCGCTGGGAGCTGGCCCGGCTCGGGGTCAACTACCGCACGCCCGCCGAGGTGATGGAGCTCGCGGCGGCCGTGCTGCGGGCCCACCACCCCGGCTTCGAACCGCCCCGCTCGGTGCGCTCCACCGGGGTCGCGCCCTGGGTCCGGGAAGCCGACGACCTGCCGGGCGCGGTCGCCGGAGCCGTCGCCGAGCACGGTGCGGCGCAGGGCCGGCTCGCGGTGATCGCGCCCCGGCCGCTGCACGCGGCGCTGGCAGCGGCGTTGGCCGCCACGGACGTGGACGTACGGCCTGGGGAGGAGCCGGACCTGACCCGGCCGGTCGTCCTGCTCGACCCGCGCCAGGCCAAGGGGCTGGAGTTCGACACGGTCATCGTGGTCGAGCCCGCGGACCTGGCGTCCAGCGACCTGTACGTGGCGCTGACGCGCGCCACGCAGGTGTTGGGCGTGCTGCACACGGGCCGGCTCCCGGCCGGGCTGGGCTGAGCCGGTCCGGGGCCGGTGCCGTGACCGTCGTCGCCCGTTCCCGCCCGCACCCGTGCGGGCGGGGTCAGGCCGCCTTCCAGAAGAAGACGGCGGTCATCCGCTTGTCCTCCAGGGTGGCGCCGCAGTAGTCGGTGGCGCTGTGGATCATGTTCGCGGAGTAGAGCAGCAGCCGGTTGGCGCGGTGCGGGACCTCGACGTCGGGGACGAAGGAGTCCGGCGCGACGAACCGCGTGCCCAGGGCGTCGACCAGGGTGTTGTGCGGGGCGATCACCTGGTTGCCGCCGAGCACCCCGCCGGGCAGGCTCTGGCGGTAGAAGCTGGTCCCGCACCCCTTGGGCACGCGGGGGTTGAGGTACAGCACGGCGGCGTAGCGGCACAGGCTGCGCGAGTCGGTGTGCGGGCGGGGCTCGCACTCGCCCGCGCCGACGACCTGCACGCAGTTGTGGTTGAAGGTGCCGCCGCCGGCGGGCCGTTCGGCCCAGAGCTCGCGGGCGCCGGTGGCCTTGCGGACCAGGCGCTCCACCCGCTCCAGCTCGCCCGGGTCCAGCCCCGGCATGACGCGCAGCCCGGGCCAGCTCTCGGGCTTGTGGGGGTACCCCTCGGTCCAGTCGTCCCTGGCCAGCGCGCGCTCCCGGACCGCGTCCGGGTCGGCGAGCACGTCGTCCAGGACCCAGTAGTCGCGGCCGCGGGTGGGCTTGCGGTAGGGGAGGACCGGGAGGGCGGTCGGTCGTGTGGACATGGGAGGGACCGTAACGGCCGGGGCGGCCGGGGCGGTCGAAGGGAGCGTCAACCTTGCGTCAAGGGTTGTTCATGTACGGTCATTTCGCTACGGCGTCCAGGACGCCCCGGGCGAAGGAGTCGACGGCCGCGTCCAGCTTCCCCAGACTCTCGGACGTCGGCTGCTGGCGGGCGTCCACGGTGAGCACCACGGTCAGCAGCAAGTTGCTGTCCCTGACCTGGAGTTCCCGGACCTGGTGCAGCTCGGTCGGCTTGTCGTAGCCGAACCGGATGGCCTCCCGGCCGACACCCGCGACCTCCACCAGATGGCCGTCCGGCACGGTGGTGGGTGTGTCCTTGCGGCCGGTGGCGAAGACCTGCTTGGCGAAGTCCACGCCCTCCGTGAAGCTGAAGTCCACCTCGACCTTCACGCCCCCGTAGGTGACCGCGCCGCGCTCCGCCAGCGGTTGGGTGCAGGTGAAGCCGGGGGCGCCGCCAGTGGTCCGCTTGGCCCGGTCGGCGACCTCCTCGCGGCTGCCGAGGAGGTCGGTCAGCTTCCCGTAGGGCAGGGCGTTGCAGATCTCGTCGGTGGCCACCCACGGATAGCCCCCCTTGCCCTCCTGGGAGACCTCCTTCGACGCCCCGTCGCCGCCGCCGCAGCCCGAGGTGACGAGGGCGAGCGCGAGGGCCGCCAGGGCCGTGAGGGCGGGGCGGGCGGGTCCGTACCGGCGCATCGCGCGTCTCCTGTCACAGGGCTTCCACAAGGCTCGATCCCACTCAACCATGCGTCGTGGCACAGGAGTTGCGAACGGTCGGATTGCCCGGGCGATCCGGGGGCGGCCGGGCGGAACCGTACCATCCGCCCGAGGGGACGCCCGGATCTTTGTCCGTTCGTGATGGCCCTTCCGTACGGGCCCCCCAACTCGCCTAGCGTCCCTTGGCACCCGGGAGCACCGCGCCGCAGGCAGACACGGCGCGGCTTCCCGGACCCGCACAAGGAGGCACAGTGCTGTCATTCCGCCGCTCGTCCCTCGCCGGCATGTCGCGCGCTTCGCGCCAGGTGATCGGCACGGGCGTGGTCATCGGAGCCCTCGCCTTCACCCTGGTCGCCCTGCTGATCCCGGTACAGAAGTTCGGCGGGAAGAACGCCGCCACGGCGGCCGCGGCCGCGTCCGCCAAAGCGCCGGCCGCGGACGACGACGGCGCCGGGACCCTGAGCACGGCCTTCGGTCCGTTGAGCCCCCAGGACCGGGACTTCGTCCGCAAGGTGCGGCTCGCCGGACTGTGGGAGCTGCCCGCGGGGCGCCAGGCCCAACAGCGCGGCACCCGGCCCGCCGTGCGCACCGCCGGGGAGCACCTGGTCGAAGGCCACACCGAGCTCGACCGGCGCGTCCTGGAGGTGGGCGAGGCCCTCGGAATCGACCTGCCCGACCGCCCCAGCGACCAGCAGCAGGGCTGGCTCGGCCAATTGGACCGCGCCCAGGGCGCCGAGTACGAGCGGCTCTTCGTCCAGCTGTTGCGCCGGGCGCACGGCAAGGTCTTCGCCCTGGTGGCCCAGATCCGGGCGCAGACCCGCAACTCCATGGTCCGCCAGCTCGCCACCGACGCCAACACCACGGTGCTGGACCACATCTCGGTCCTCGAAGCCAGCGGGCTGGTCGATTTCGACGGGCTCGCCGATGCCACCCCCGCCCCCACCCCTTCCCCCTCCCAGGTCCCCCGACCGACGAAGTGAAGTGAAGTGATCGCATGAGCAAGAACGGCCACAAACGCCGTCTGAGGCCGACGCACAAGGCCCTCGCCCTCGCCAGCGCCCTCGTCCTGGGCGGCGGGGGAGTCGTGATCGTCACCCAGCAGGCCTCCGCGGGCCAGGACTCGACCCGGAGCGCCCCGGTGACCGCCACCATCGACTGCCCCGACGTAGGCGACAAGCTGCGCACCGTCCCCGAGCAGGCCCGCGCGGAGGTCGACGACAACCTCGCCCAGCTCGACGCCCAGGTCGCCGACGCCTACACGAAGCTGGCCTCGGGCCGCGCCCGCGGCGACGCCCTGCTCGGCACGCTCAAGCAGCAGCGCGGTACGACCATCGGCCGGCTCACCGACGCGCTCGGCCGGGCCTCCGCCCGCCCCGAAGGGCTGGAGGCGCTCGGATCCTGCGTGATGAAGCAGGCCGCGGCCGCGGACCCGGCGGACGAACCCCGGGCCGCCGCGGACGCCGGGGGCAACGCCCAGGACGCGGCCCGCAAGGGCGGCGCGGGCAGCGGGGGCCCGGCGCGCAGCGACTTCGTCGCGATCAACACCGTCCGTCCGAACGTGCGCACCCCCGCGCCCTCGTCCCGCGCCTCGACCGGTTCCCTCGCCGTGAACTGCGGCCGCAACGAGAACCGCCACCTGAACCCCGACAACGTGATCGTCGCGCCCGGTGTCGGCAACGGCGCCCACCACATGCACGACTACGTCGGCAACAAGACCACGGACGCCTTCTCCACCAACCAGAGCCTGGCCGCGGCCGGGACCACCTGTACCAACGGCGACCAGTCCACCTACTACTGGCCGGTGCTGCGGCTGCGCGACGGCCGGGCGGAACGCGACGCGCAGGCGCCCGGCGGCGGCAAGGACGCGAACGTGGGCACGATCTTGAAGCCGAAGCAGGTGACGACCGACTTCAAGGGCAGCCCGGCCGCCAAGGTCACGGCCATGCCGCGGTTCCTGCGGATCATCACCGGCGACGCCAAGGCCTTCACCAACGGCGTCGCCAACGCCAACGCGTCCTGGAGCTGCACCGGATTCGAGAACCGCCAGCTCAAGGACAAGTACCCGATCTGCCCCAAGGGCAGTGACGTCGTGCGGACCTTCACCTTCCAGAGCTGCTGGGACGGCCGCAACACCGACAGCGCCAACCACCGCACCCACGTGGCCTTCGCGGGGGCCAACGGGGCCTGCCCCGCGGGGTTCAAGGCGATCCCGCAGCTGGTCCAGCGGATCGTCTACGGGGTGCCGGCCGGTTCGCGGTTCGCGGTGGACAGCTTCCCGGAGCAGCTGCACAAGCCGGTCACCGACCACGGCGACTTCATCAACGTGATGTCGGACGGGCTCATGGCGAACGCGGTGCGCTGCATCAACGGCGGGCGCTCCTGCCGCTGACCCGCGGCCCCCGGGTCCCGCGGGCACCAGACCCTCGGGGCGGCGTCCCCCTCCACCTCCCCAGCGCCGTCCCGAGTGCGGCTCCGGCCCCTCCTCCGCCGTACGGGCGGGGGAGGGGCCGGAGCCCGTGGGTGGGGGAGGGGTCGGGAGTTCGGGTCAGAGGCCGTTGACGCGGGCCATGACGTCCAGCGGGCGGAAGTCCGCCGTGACGGTGCGGGCCCTGCGGCCCACGCGCGAGTGCTGGCGCCGGACCTGGGCCATCAGGCGGCGGCTGCGCAGGGCCATCTCCAGTTCGAACCGGGTGCGCGGGTCCCGCAGCCCGGGGCCGAAGAGCTTCTCCAGCTGCCGCATGCGGTAGCGGACGGTCTGCGGGTGCACGCTCAGCGCCTTCGCCGCCTCGGGCGCGCCGCCGCCCTCCAACCAGGCCAGCAGGGTCACTTCGAGCCGCTCGCTCTGGCGGGGGGTGAGGTCGTTCAGGGGCCGCAGCCAGCGCGCGGCCAGCGCGTGCGCCAGGGGCTCGTCCTGCAGCAGCAACAGGGTCGAGAGGTGGTCGTCCACGAAGACGGCCCGCGCGTCCAGTCCCGCACGGGTCGGGGTGAGGGCCAGCAGCCGCAGTGCCCAACGCAGCGAGGAAGCGCTGTCGCGCAGGGCGACGGGGTGGCCGACGGCCGCGAAACGGCCGCGCAGGGCGCCCTCCAGGGCGCCCCGGGCGTCCGGCTCGGGGCTGGGGACGAGCAGGCACGGCTGGCCGCCCACCATGCCCACGAGGCCGTCGTCCAGTACGGACGCCAGCTGCTGGGTGTCTCCGGGGGTGGCCAGGACGACGGCGCGCACGCTGTCCGGCAGGGGCCAGTGCGCGGCCTCGGCGAGCTCGTCGAGGAGCACGTCAGCCATGGTCATGTCACCTGTGAGGACGGCGAAGAGCTCCCGCCGCGCGCGGTCGGGAGCGTTGCCGGAGCCCTGGGTGGGCACGGCGGACAGAGCGGGGCGCGGGGCTCGCGCACCCGGCTCGTCGTCGCGCTGCTTGGGGATCCGGGGCCGCTCCGTGATGTCCTGCCGGTCCGCGACCCCCTGATCGGGCTCCGCCTCGCCGCCGCAGGTGCCGGTGGCGCTCTCGCGGTAACCGAGGACCGTGAGCAGGGCCGCCTCCACCTGCTGTCTGACCACGTCGTCGCCGAGGTCCTCGACCAGCGTGGAGAACTCCGGCAGCCCGTCGCGGAGTTCCTCCATGATGCCCGCGGCCAGGGCGGGCAGTTCCTTTCGCAGGACCCGGGTCCATTCGCCGCGCGGGCGGGACCAGATGCGGTTGAGAAGTTCGCACATTGTTACCTCGTTCATGCCGGGGTACGGCCTGTCCCGTGGGAGGGTGGCACGCCCCGTCGGGGCCCGCCTCCCCCTGTGTAGCGGCGAACCGGGCGTCAACCCGGTCACATCCGCACCACTGGAAGGGAATCTTCCGGGGATACTCGATGCGATGACGCTGTGGGCACCAGAAGTTGTCACGTTTCGATAAATCCTGTGGAGACGTTGCGAAGCTCCACGATGCTCATGCACTCCGGCCCCCGCTCCCGGTCGGCGAGGCACCCATCTGCCGCCCGCTGCCGAGCAGTTCCGACGATCACCCCGGGCGCCGAGCGCGTGACGTGGAGTGCTCGGTCCTGGCGTATGGGAGAACTCGATGCCCCTGTCCCAGATCCGCGCGCCCCGCTCCCACCGGGCCCTCCGCACCAGACGCCACGCCGGCGCCGCCGCGGCCGCCGCGGTCGGCCGCCGCGCCCTGCGACGGCCACCCCTGCTCTCCGCACGGGGCGGCGCGCACCCCGGCGCCCTGGCCGCCGCCGCCCTCGCGGCCCTGGTCTCCCTGGGCGTGGCCGCCCAGGCGGGCGCCCTGTCCCACCTGTGGGACTTCCTCGACTACGGGGCGGGCGTGCTCTCGCTCGTCTCGCTCACCTCCGCCGTCCTGTGGGGCCTGGCCGCCACCGACCGGACCCTCTTCGCCTCGGGCCACCGGCTCGCCGCCCAGGGCGCGCACCGCGGCCTCGCCGTCGCGGGGCTGGGCTTCCTCGCCCTGCACGTCTGGGTCAAGGTCGCCGAGTCGCACACCACCGCCACCGCGGTCGTCGTCCCCTTCGCGGATCCCGACCAGGCCCTGCTCATCGGGCTGGGCACGCTCGCCGGGTACCTCTTCGTGGCGGTCGCGGTCTCCGGCGCGGTGCGCAGCGCCTTCGCCACCAAGGGCCGGTCGATGTGGTGGCGGGCGCTGCACATGGGTGCCTACCCGGCCTGGGGCGCCTCCTTGGTGCACGGGCTCAAGTCGGGCCGCCCCGCCAGCGGGTGGGTGACCGTCGCGTACGCCCTGTGCCTGATCGCGGTCGCGGGCGTGCTCGCCCTGCGGCTGCGCGGCCGGCTGCGCGCCCAGCCCGCCCAGCCCGCCCAGCCCGCCCGGGCGGCCGCCGCCCCGGCGCCCGCGGCCCCCGCCCCGGGCGAAGGCCCCGCTGCCACCCGCTCGTTCGTCCACCAGCCCGCGGAACGACCCGGTGACCGCCTGGCCGCCCGCCTCGCGGGCCAACCGGACCGGCCCGGACTCCCGCAGGAGGTGCGGGTCGGGCCCCCGGCCCCGCCCGCCCCGCCGCTGGCCCCGCCCGCCCCGCCGCTGGCGCCTCCCGCACCGCTGGCGCCTCCCGCACCGCTGACCCCGACGATGGCCGCCGCGCCGGTGGTGGCGGGCCGGGCCGCGCCGGCTCCGATGCCCGTACTGCCCTGGCCCGAACCACAGCCGTACGAACCGGTGTTCGGTGTCAGTGGGTTCGTGGCGGACGCCGAACGGCCCGTCGGACCCCTCGACGGATTCCGGGGCCGGCAGTGACGTACGCGCCCCACCCGGCCCTCGGCTGCGTGGGGCACCCCCGGCTGCTGGCCGGGCTCGACGTCGCGGAGCGGCTCGACCGGCGCGGCCACCTCGCCGTACACGGCAGCCCGCCCCCGTACCGCCCCGACGAACTGCTCGCCCTGGCCGAGAACACGGACCTGCGCGGGCGGGGCGGGGCGGGCTTCCCCTTCGCCCGCAAGCTCCGGGCCGTGACCCGCGCCGCCCGCGGGCGCGAGGGCCGCACCGCGGTGGTCGTCAACGGCACCGAAGGGGAACCGAGTTGCCTCAAGGACGCCGCGCTGTGGCTGCACGCCCCGCACCTCGTGCTCGACGGCGCCCTGCTCGCCGCCGCCGCGCTGGGCGCGGAGGAGGTGGTCGTCGGCGTGACCCGGGAGGACGTGGAACGCTCCGCGCGCGCCGCCGTCGCCGAACGCGGCGCCACCGGCAGCCGGATCCGCGTCACCCGGCTGCCCGAGCGGTTCGTCACGGGCGAGGGGACCGCCCTGATCGCGGGGCTGGACGGCGGCAAGGCCCTCCCGTCCGGGCAGAAGGTCCGCACGAGCGAACGCGGGCTCGGCGGCCTGCCGACCCTGCTGTCCAACACCGAGACCTACGCCCAGCTCGCCGTCGCCGCCCGGCTCGGCGCACTGGACTACCGGTCCGTCGGGCTCCCCGCGGAACCGGGCACGATCTTGCTGACGGTCGCCGGTTCGACGGTGGTGGAGGTGCCCACGGGGACCTCCCTCGCCTACGTACTGGGGCTGTGCGGAACGGGACCCGGCCAGGGCGTCCTGGTCGGGGGCTTCCACGGCCGCTGGCTGACCCCGGGGGCGGCGCTGTCCGCCGCGCTCTCCCGGGAGTCCTTGGCCGCGTACGACGCGGTGCTCGGCGCCGGCGCCGTGCTGCCGCTGCCCGAGGACACCTGCCCGGCCGGCGAAGTGGCCCGGGTGGTGCGCTGGATGGCCGACGAGAGCGCCGGACAGTGCGGCCCGTGCGTCCGGGGGCTGCCTTCGCTCGCCGGAGCCGTCTCCGACCTCGTGGCCGGCGGCGGACGGGCCGCACTCGAAGCGGTGGAGGCCCGGATGCGGGCGGTGCGCCGCCGCGGCGCGTGCAGCCACCCCGACGGCACGTCGTCCTTCGTGGCCTCGGCGCTCGCCGTCTTCCCGGACGAGTTCCGCGACCACGCCGTGGGCAGCGGCTGCGGGCGCCGCGTGCTGGGCGCCCTGCCGCTGCCCGCCGACGCGAACCCCGAACGCCTCGTCGTGGACTGGACCCTGTGCAAGGGCCACGGCCTGTGCGTGGACCTGCTGCCCGACGTCGTCCGGCTGGACGGCGACGGCTATCCGGCGCAGGGGGTCATGGAGGTCCCCGTGCAACTGCGCCCGAAGGCCCTGCGCGCGGTGCGGCGTTGTCCCGCGCTCGCTCTCCGTATTCAGGAGTAGTTCTCGGCAGTTCACCCTTTGGCGCGATCTGACAAATTCCGGGAGATTCGAAGGTGCGGGGGTCCACGGGCCCTATGAATGGAACAGGGCGTGAAAGCGTCGGTCCCCTTCATCGGGCCCCCTTCACCCCCATTCACCATCCCTATTCACCGGATGTCTTCGGCAGAAGGAGAAATCGTGAACAACAAGCGTCGTGGGGTCATGCTGGGATCGGTGGCCGCGGTGGTGCTGCTGGCCGCGGGCTGCGGGAGCGACACGGAGAACTTCCGTACGGCGAACGCGGCTCAGCCGGCCGGCAGCAAATCCCCGAGCGGTGGCAACGGGAACGGTGACGGGTACGGCTCCGGATCGGGCTCCGGATACGGAGCGGACTCCGCGGCGGACCCGGCCGCCGGTTCCGGGAGCGCCGCCGGGGCGAAGGGCGCCGCGGCCGGGCAGCTGGCCGTACGGGCGATCCAGTCGGTGGGCAACGTGGTCACCGACGGGGCCGGCGCCACCCTCTACCGGTTCGACAAGGACACCGCCCAGCCGCCCAAGTCCGCCTGCGACGGCACCTGCGCCACGACCTGGCCCGCCGTTCCGGCGGACGATGCCACGGCCTCGGCGGGCATTTCGGCCGACCTGCTGGGCGCGGTCGTCCGGCCGGACGGGAGCCGCCAGCTCACCCTCGCGGGCTGGCCCGTGTACCGGTACGCGAAGGACACCCAGGCGGGCGAGGCGAAGGGAGAGGGGGTCGGCGGCACCTGGCACGCGCTGGCGGCCGACGGGAAGAAGGCCGTGGACCAGAAGGGGGCGGGAGCGAAGCCGGCGGACGGCTCCACCATGGCGGGAATGGGCGCCGGTCAGATGGGCGCGGACCAGCAGGGCGAGGGTCAGGGCGGTGCGGACCAAAAGGGCGCGGAACTCTCCGTCACGAAGGACGCGAAACTCGGGAACATTCTCGTGGACGGACAGGGCCGCACCCTTTATCGATTCAACAAGGACAGCGCCTGGCCGATGAAATTCGGGTGCCTCGGTGCCTGTCTCGATACGTGGAAGCCGGCCGCGGCGGTGGACAAGAAGAAGGTGAACGGAATTCCCGAGGCATTGGTCGGATCGGTGAAACGGCCCGACGGCTCGATGCAGTTGACGATCGACTGCTGGCCCGTCTACACCTTCACCGGTGACACCGCGCCCGGCCAGACCAACGGGCACAACAAGCAGGGCCTCTGGTTCGCGGTCACCGACGCGGGCAAGAAGGCCCCGGCGGCGGGCTGATCCGTGCCGAACCCGCCGCGCTCCACCGGCCGCCGTTTCCTCGCGGCGACCGCCCTGTCCCTGTCCCTCCTGTGCGCCGCCTGCGGTGCGCCCACGGCGCACGGAGGGTCCGCCGCGCACGAAGGGTCCTCCGCGCCCGTCGCGCGCGCCGCTCCCGCCGCTCCCGCCGGGTCCGGATCCCGCACGATCCAGGAGCTCGCCGCGGCCCTCGGCTGCACGGCGGAGGTGACGGTCGAGGCGGACGAGCTGCGCGAGGGCGCCTGCGGTGCGGGCAAGGAGGGCTACCGCATGGCCACCTTCACCGCGGACGCGGGCCAGGCGGCCTGGCTGGCCGAATCGCAGGCCTACGGCGGCACCTACCTCGTGGGGGAGCGCTGGGTCGTCACCGCCGCCTCGCCCGAGGCCCTGGCCCCGGCCCGCGAGCACCTCGGCGGCACCATCCGCTCGGGCGCCGCCCACACCGGCTCCCACGCGGAGTCCCCCGAACCGGGTTCCCCCGCCCCGGCGTCCTCCGACCCCGCGGGTGGGGGGTCCGTACCGCCCTCGCACGCGGGGCACTCCTGACGCGCTGCGGCCGGGCACGTCCGTAAGTCCGTAAGTCCGTAAGTCGGTACGTCGGTACGTCCGTACTCCGCAACAACGTGATCCCGAGCCGGTGACGATGCGGATCCGGCCGCCCCCAGGGCCGGATCCCGCTCGCTACGGTGCTGCCGACGCGCAGGCACGGCAGAGGGAGACGACCATGCGGGCAGTACGGAGCCGGAGACGGACCAGCGGGGCGTGGGCGGCCCTCGCCGTGTGCGGGGTGGTGGCGCTGACCGGTTGCCAGGACAACGGGGCGGCCGCCGGGGCGGCGCCGGGCGCGAAGCCCGGCGCCACCCCGCCCGGGCCCGCCGCGCCGACGCTGTCCGCGTCCGTGTCGCCCGTACCGTCCGTGTCGTCCGTGCCGAAGCCGTCGGCGAGCGCCGCCCCGGTGAAGAAGCCCACCCCGGCCGCCCCGAAGCCCAGTTGCGACCACGTCATGCCGATCTCGCCGGACACCATCGCGCTCTACCGCTACACGCCCGAGGGCGGATCGCACAACCTCATCGTCAGGTACGGCAATTGGACCTGTGGCGGCGCGCCGGGCGCGGCCGGAGGGCCCTTCGCTCCGGTCGGCGTGGAGACGTACCTCCCGCTCGCGGAGACCGCGAAGATCACCGCGACGGCCCCGATCCTCGCGGGCTCCGCGAGCAAGCCGGTCACGGTGCACGAGCTCACCGCGTGGCTCGTCGCCCACCCGAACTCCGGCCTCCCCTTCCGGTACCACCTGGGCGCCGGCGGGGTCATCGACACCCTGGACGAGGTCTACCTTCCTTAGGGGGTGTCTCCCACGGGTTGGTGCACCCGTGGTTGAGGCTGGACACTCGTGGGGACGCACTGGTGACGGTGTGCCAAGAGGGGTGGCGGGGATGGCTGGTCGGGGGAACAGGTGGATCTGGCGAGCGGTCTGCGCGGTGTCGGCAGCGGTGGCCGTGGGCCTGGTGCTCGTCGCGCTGGTGGTGGACCTGGATACGGGGGACCGCGTGGCCAGCGTGGCCAGCGTGGTGGGAGCGGTGGCCGGCGTCGGCGGCGTCGCTCTCGCCGTGCACGGGCTGACCCGGCCCGCGCGGACCGGTCCCACGGCGGCCGGCAGTCGTTCGGTGCAGTCCGGCCAAGGCATCGGACGCGCCGTGACCGGCGACGCCAACCGCTTCCGCGGTCCGGCTCCGTCGGTGCCGGCCCCGGCGTCCGTACCGCCCTCGGCTCCGCCCGCCGGGCCGCCCGTTCCGGGGGAGCGGGGTGTCGCTGCCGCCGGTGGCATCGGTGAGGCGGTCACCGGCGACGGGAACGAACAGCGGTGAGCGGCTGGTTACCCCGGGGGTGGTGGCCGCGCGGTCCTTCCCCCGCCGGTGCGGCAACCCCGCCGAAGGAAACGCAAGGGGTGCAGGGGGTGCAGGGGGCGCCGGCGTCCGCACCGGTGGTGGGCGGCGAGCATTCGATCGCAGCCGGCGGTGCGATCGGGCTGGGGGTCAGCGGTGACGGCAACCGCATCCGCATCGACGGCGACGTGGTCCTCGGCCGGCAGCCCGCGCAGCCGAGGTCGGCGTACTGGCGGGAGATCCGCCACCTCGCGGCCGTCACCCGCTTCGAGGGCCGGGCCGAGGAACTCGCGGCCATGGCCGCCTTCGCCAGCGCGCCGGACGGTGACAGTGACAGTGACAGTGACGGCAGGGACGGCGACACAGGCGACGGCGCGGCGGGGCGCCGCGGGTACTGGCGGTGGCTGGGGCCCGCCTGGGCCGGGAAGACCGCGCTCATGGCCCAGTTCGCCCTCCACCCGCCCGAGGGCGTCGACGTGCTCGCCTTCTTCATCACCGCGCGGATGACCGGCCGGGCGGACCGCACCGCCTTCCTCACCACCCTCCAGGGGCAGTTGCGCACCTACCTCCAGGACGGCGACGTCGACTGCACCGCCCCCGGCGGCTTCCTCGACGGCCTCGACCGGGCGGCGGCCCGGGCCCGCGGCGCGGGGCGCCGGCTCGTACTGGTCGTGGACGGCATGGACGAGGACATGGGCGTCCCCAGCGCGGTGGGCGGCCAGAGCATCGCGGCATGCCTGCCGCAGGTGCCGCCGCCCGGCATGCGGGTCGTCCTCGCCGGCCGCCCCCACCCGCCGGTCCCCGCCGACGTCCGGACCGGCCCGCTCCTGACGACCGTCATCGACCACCCCCTCGCCGTGTCACCCGCCGCGCAGGCGGTGCGCGCCGATGCCGAACGGAACCTGGAGGCCCTCATCGCCTCCGGTGGCCTCGGCCTGGAACTCGTCGGCCTCACCGCGGCCGCCGGCGGCGGCCTGAGCCCCACCGACTTCGCCGACCTGACCACCGCCTCGCGGCGCCGCGTCGAGCTGGTGCTCGGCGGCAGCACCGGACGGGCGTTCCAGCACCGCCCCGCCCAATGGGCCACCGACGCCGAAGGCCGGGCTCGACCCCTCTACTCCTTCGCCCACCAGGACCTCCTCACCGGCGCCCGCGGCCTCCTCGACCCCGCGGAGCTGGACGCCCACCGGGCCCGCATCCACGCCTGGGCCGAGCGCGCCCGATCCGGCGCGTGGCCCGCCGCCTGCGCCGACTACCTGCTGAGCGGGTATCCCCGACTCCTCCACGAACGTGCGGACACCGCACGCCTGACCGCGTTGGCCACCGACCGGGCCCGACACGAACGCCTGTGGCAGACGACCGGTACCGACAGCCAGGCGTTCAGCGAGATCGCCGCCGCGTTCCAGCTCCACCTGGCCGCCCCGGACGACCTCGACCTCGTTCCTTGCGTCCGACTCGCCCACCGCCGCGAGAGCCTCCAGCACACGGCCGACGTGCTGCCCGCGACCGTCATCACCACCTGGGCCCGGCTGGGGCACCTGCGCCGGGCGATCACCGCCGCCACGCACCGGAGCCACCCGCCCCTGGCGCCGGGACAGACCCTGCTGGGCAGCATCCTGACCGCGGCCGGCACCACCGCGGAGGCGACGGAGCAGGTCATCGAGGCGGCCAGGGCCCTCACCACCCCGCAGGTGCGGGAACGGGCGCTGACGGAGATCGCCCAGGCCCTGGCGGCCGGCTCCCGGTGGGACGAGGCGATCGGGCTGGCCTCGTCCGTCACCGATCCCGACCAGTCGGCCCAAGCCGTGACGAGCATCGTCGTGGCCATGTGCGCGGCCGGCGAGTTCGGGCCCGCGACCGGGCTCGCCCGCGGCGTCGTCCACCCCGCGCTCCGGGCCCAGGCCCTCACCAGCGTGGCCGGGGCGATGGCGGAATCGGGCGACCACGGCGGCGCGGCGGAGCTGGCCCGCACGATCACGGACTCCGAGCACCGCGCGACGGCGCTCATGGTCGTGGCGTGGATCGTGGTGGAAGGGGGCGACCACGGCGGCGCCGTCGAACTCGCCGGAGCCATCACCGATCCCGGACAGCGGGGCCGGGCGCTCTCCGGCATCGCGGTGATCATGGCGGACGGCGGGGCGTACGGTCCCGCGGTCGAGCTCGCCGCCACCCTGGGCCATCCCGAACAACGGGCCCAGACGATCAGGGGCATCGCCGTGGCCATGGCGGTGTCCGGCGAACACGACCCCGAGGCTGCCGAGTTGGCCCGTGGAATCAACGACGCGGAACAGCGGGCGTGGGCGCTCGCCGAGATCGCCAGGGCGATGGCGGCGGCGGGGAACCACGAGGGGGGCGTCGAGTTGGCCCGTACCGTCGCGGTCCCCGAGCAGCGGGTGTGGGCGCTCGCCGAGATCGCCAGGGCGATGGCGGCGGCCCGGGAACCGGACGGGGGAATCGAGTTGGCCCGGTCCATCGTCGACCCCGAACAACAGGCGTGGGCGCTGGCGGGAATCGCCCGGGCGCTCGCCGAGAACGGGGACCGCCGTGCGGCGGTCGCGCTCGCCCGCACGGTCGCCGACGCCGATGCCCGGGCCAGCGCGTACGAGGGCATCGTCACGGCCGCGGCGAGGACCGGGCCCGACGGGGCGGAGGTCGCGGCGTACGACGCGGGCCGGCAGGTGGACGCGGGCCGGCAGGTGGACGCGGGCCGGCAGGTGGACGCGGGCCGGCAGGTGGACGCGGGCCGGCAGGTGGACGCGGGCCGGCAGGTGGACGCGGGCCGGCAGGTCGGCGCGGGTCAGGAGGCGACCGATCTCGTGACCGACCTCGTCACCGATCTGGTCACCGACCTCAACGTGCTCGGGCGCACGGCGGAGACGATGGCCGAGGAGGGCAACGCGGCGGCCGCCGAACGGCTGGCCGAGACGACGGCGCGGCTGGCCCACAGCAGCGCCGCCACGCACCAACTGCGCCTCCTGGCCGTCGCCGTGGCCGCATCGGCCGCGGCCGAGCCCCCCGTCGTACTCGACACCACGGGTCTCGTCGCGTCCGTCCTCGGTTCGGCCGCTGCCGCCGCCGACCACGAGCAGGCGGCCTGGGCGCTGACGGACGTCGCCGGGGCACTGGCCGCGGCCGACGCGGTGGACGCCGCGATCGAACTCGCCGGCGCGATCACCCATGCCGATGCCCGGGACCGGGCGTTCGAGGACGTGGCCGTGGCCCTGGCCGCGAAGGGACGGCACGAGGTGGCGGTGGACCTCACCGGCTCGATCTCCGTCCCCTCCTGGCGGGCACGCGCGACCGGACGCATCGCGGCGGCGATGGCCGGATCGGGGAAGGTGGACGAGGCCCTCGCGCTCGCCGGTGCGCTCACCCACCCGACCCGGCGGCAGGAGGCGCGCGCCCTCATCGCCGTGGCGCTGGCGGAGTCCGGGGATCGGGACGCGGCCGTCGCGTGCGTCGCCACCCTCTCCCTTCCGGTCCTCCAGGCCCGGACCCTGGCGTCCGTCGCGCGGTGCGTGGCGGCGGCGCGGGAGCGGGAGGAGGCGTTCGCGCTGGTCGACACCATCCCCCACGCCGAACTGCGGGCCGAGGCGCTCGCGGCCGTCGCCGTGGCCACGGCGGAGTCCGGGGACCGCGCAGCGGCGGCCGAAGTCGCCCGCACCATCACCGACGAGGACGACCGGGCCGAGGCGTTCGCCGGCATCGCCGTCGCCGCGGCGACGGCGGGGGAGTCGAGCGCGGCGCTCGACACCGTCCTCGACCTCCCCCCGAAGCTGCGGGAGGCCACGCGGACGGACATCGCCGTGGCGCTCGCCGGAGCGGGCCTGACGTCCGAGGCACTCGCCCTCGCCCGTGCGCTGCCCCACCCCGGGCACCGGGCGCGCGCCCTCGGCGGGATCTCCCGCGCCACGGGCGCGCCCCGGTTGCTGGCGGAGGCCCTGGCCCTCTCGTTCGACCCGGCGCTCGTCGCCCACCTCGCCGCCATGGACGCCCACGCCCTGCACACCTTGGTGCTGGACGTCCTGGACGCCTGATGCGCCGCGCCGCTCGCGGTGTGCGGGATCTGGGTGTTTTAATAAATGAACAGCCATTTATTAATAGGAGGTGACGGGCGATGGCGCGACCCCGCGGGGTGGACGACCTGGCGATCCTGCGCGCGGCGACCGAGGTCATGGGTCGGGTGGGTCCGGCCGGCTTCACGCTGGCCGCCGTGGCGCGCGAGGTGGCCCTGGTGCCGGCGACACTGACCCAACGCTTCGGCTCCAAGCGCGGTCTGCTGCTGGCCCTGGCCGACCGGACGGTCGAGGACATCGGTGAGCTGATCGCCCGGGTCCGTGCGGTGCACGAGGGTGCGCTCGACGCGTTGGCGGCCCTGATCGCGGAGTGGACCGCGGCCATGGACACCCCCGAGACCTTCGCCAACCACCTCGCGTTCTGGTGCGCCGACCTCGGGGACCCCGAGCTGTACGAGCGCGCGCTCACGGTCCACCGCGCCCAGACGGAGGCGATCCTCGGCCTGCTGACGGAGGCGGTCGCCGCGGGCGAGCTGCGCTCCGGCACGGACGCGGCGGCCCTGGCCCGCACGGTCCAGGTCGTCATCGCGGGTACCGGCGTGACCTGGGCGGTCGCGCGCGAGGGCGGCCTCGCACAGCGCCTGCGGCAGGAGCTGGACACCGCGCTGTCCCCGCACGTACCGACGTGATGAGACCCCTCACGTTCGACCGCATCACGTTCGACCGCACGACGTCAGACCTGGAGGAATCATGACGACGGACACGCACACGCACACGCACACGGACACGCGCACGCAGCCGCTCACGGGTCGGGTGGCCCTGGTCGCCGGTGGAACCCGGGGCGGGGGCCGGGGCATCGCCCTCGCGCTCGGCGCCGCCGGCGCGACCGTCTACGTGACCGGTCGCAGCAGCGCCGCCGGACGCTCCGAGCTGGACCGTCCGGAGACCATCGAGGAGACCGCCGCCCGGGTCACCGCCGCCGGCGGCAGGGGCATCGCGGCCCGGGTGGACCACAGCCGGGCCGACGAGGTCGAGGCCCTCGTGGCGCGCATCTCGGCCGAGCAGGACGGGCGGCTCGACGTGCTGGTCAACTGCGTCTGGGGCGGTGACCCGCTGACCGACTGGCAACACCCCTTGTGGGAGCAGGACCTCGACACCGGCTTCCGGCTCCTGCGGCAGGCCGTCGACACGCACGTGATCACCAGCCGCTTCGCCCTGCCCCTGATGACCGCCCGCAGGAGCGGGCTGGTCGTCGAGGTCACCGACGGCAACACCGCCCGCTACCGCGGCTCCTTCTTCTACGACCTGGCCAAGTCGAGCGTGATCCGCCTGGCCGTCGCCCAAGCCGCCGAGCTGAGGCCGTACGACGTGGCGGCCGTCGCCCTCACCCCCGGCTTCCTGCGCTCCGAGGCCATGCTCGAACACCTGGGCGTCACCGAGGACACCTGGCGCGAGGGAGCCGCGCAGGACCCGAACTTCGCGCACTCCGAAAGCCCCGCCTACCTCGGCCGCGCGGTCGCCGCACTCGCCGCCGACCCCGACGTGATAGCCAAGTCCGGTCGTGCACTGGCGACATGGGGTCTGTACCAGGAGTACGGGTTCACCGACACCGACGGGACGCAGCCCGACTTCGCCGCGCACTGGGCCGCGAACCTGGAGGACGAATTCGGGCCCTTGGGCGAGGCACTCTGACCGGTTCTGGTACCCATGGCACCACTGGTGCCCCTCGGGTGACTCTGACACCATCTCACCCGAGATGGACCGCTGTTGGGCCGAGTCCTCATCGAGCCACCGCTTCATCTCGCGCGCATCCACGCATCCACGCATCCACGCGTTCGTAGAACGTAGAGAAGACATGAGGCTGGCCTTGAAGACCTTACGGAACCGCGTCCCGCACCTGGTGACGGTCGTGTTGTTGATGCTGGGCGTGATGACGGCCATGACCGCACCGTCGCAAGCGGCGGCGCAGAAGGTCGCCGCCAGCGCGACCGTCTGCTCCAACTCGCCCATACCGGCAGGGTGGGTCATCACCAGCTCGTACAGATCCGCCGGCTGTCCCGGCACCGGCGTCGCCTACACCATCGCCGATTCGGCCGGGCAGAACGGCATCACCGTCTGCTCCTTCTCCCCGATCCCGTCGGGCTGGGTCGTCACCAGCTCCTATTCGAGCGCGGGCTGCGCCGGTTCGGGCGTCGCCTACAGCATCGGCAACATGGCCGCGGCCAAGTACGCGACGGTGTGTTCGTTCTCGCCGATTCCGTCGGGTTGGGTGGTCACCAGCTCGTATTCGAGTGCTGGTTGTGCCGGTTCGGGTGTCGCGTACAGCATCAGCAACGTGTCGGCGGTGAACTACGCGACGGTGTGTTCGTTCTCGCCGATTCCGTCGGGTTGGGTGGTCACCAGCTCGTATTCGAGTGCTGGTTGTGCCGGTTCGGGCGTCGCGTACAGCATCAGCAACGTGTCCGCCGCGAGCTACGCCTCCGTGTGCTCCTTCTCCCCGATCCCGGCAGGGTGGGTCGTCACCGGCTCGTACCAGAACTCCGGTTGTGTCGGCAGCGGCATGTCGTACAACATCCGCAAGGTCTGACCGGACGCCGTCGGCCCGACCCCGGACCGTTGCGCGGTCCGGGGTCAGGCCCCCTTGCCGAACACGAGGACCTCGGTGGAGGCGAAGCCCATGCGGGCCGGGAAGCTGGCCTCCAAGGTGCAGTCGAGGGTCGCGAAGAGGTCCACGCACGCCCGGCGGGGCATCGCGGCCGGGTAGGAGTCGTGTCCCGCACCGCCCTGCGCCGCCCAGGCGCGCATCGTGACCGGGTCCAGACAGGTCTCCGTCATGACGTCGAAGACGATCCGTCCGCCGGGCCGCGTGACGCGCGCCATTTCGAGGAAGTAGCGCGAGGCGCTGAGGAAGGTCACGGTGTTGAAGACTTTGTGGGCCTGGACGAGGTCGACGCTCGCGTCGGGCGTCGGGGCGAGGCTGCACTCCGCCGTCGGCCGGGCGACCACCTCGAACCTGTCCACGAGGTAACCGGCCCAGGGCGCCGCCGTCTCGTAGATCTCGTACCGGTCCGGAGAGCACTCCAGGAGCGTCTTCTCCAGGTACCGGCCGGACCCGGGGCCGATCTCCAGCACCGTCCTGGGGTCGGCCGCGAAGACGCCGAGCGCGCGCAGCTCGTCGATGGTGGCCTGGGTGGCGCCGGGAGTGCCGTTCATGACCTCGTCGATGTAGTCACCGACCGACAGACCGGCCGACCGCGCGGCCCGCACGGTCGCCTCGAACGGCAGGAAGTCATCGACCCCGCCCCGGCTGTTGGTGCTGCGCACGATGTCGAAACCGGTGCGCCCCAGGAGCCGTTTGAGGCCCGACTTCAGTGCTGCCGTTGCCATTTCCGCTGCCCTCATTCGGCATGACGTCCCGGGTCGCCCCCGGATCCGAGCATTGCTCGACCATCATCACCGACGCTTTCCGCCAAGGGGGGTGAATACGGCATTCCGGAGAAAGATGGGGGCCCCGCGCCGTGGCCCCGGCCACAGCGCCGACGGCCCTGGCCGCCCTCCGGTCGTCGTTGCGTACGCTGACGTCGTCAACCGGGGCGGAGCTGCCCGGAATCGCGACGGGTTGTAGGGTAGGGAAACAGCACTTGACCTGCACAAACGCAGGCAGGGAGCCTAGATCCAGGAGTACCTCGATGATGCGCACCATGTTCAAGTCCAAGATCCACCGGGCCACCGTCACCCAGGCCGACCTGCACTACGTCGGGTCCGTGACCATCGACGGCGATCTCATGGAGGCGGCCGATCTGCTGCCCGGGGAGCTGGTGCACATCGTCGACATCGACAACGGTGCCCGGCTGGAGACGTACGTCATCGAGGGCGAGCGCGGTTCCGGGGTGATCGGGATCAACGGGGCCGCCGCCCATCTGGTGCACCCCGGTGACCTGGTGATCCTCATCAGCTACGGGCAGTTCGAGGACGCCGAGGCGCGGGCCTTCGCGCCGCGCGTGGTGCACGTCGACGCGGACAACCGGATCGTCGAACTGGGCGCGGACCCCTCCGCCCCCGTCCCGGGAACGGACCAGCGGCGCAGCCCGCACGCGGTCGCGGTCTGACGACGGTGGCAGGACCGGGACGAGACGCCGGGTACGCGGGACGCGGGACAAGAGGCGAGAGGCGAGAGGCGATGGGCATGGCGATCGAGATCAGGGACGACCGGGCCGCCGGGCGGCTGCGGGCCTATGAGGGGACGGAGCGGGTCGGGGTGATCGCCTACTTCGTGCTCGCCTCGGAGCCGGGCGCGGGCGCCCTCGTCGCCGTGCACACCGTGGTCGAACCGGGCCACGAGGGCAAGGGGATCGCCGGGGACCTCGTCCGCACCTTCTACGGCATCGCGGCCGCCGAGCGCGTCGCCGTGGTCCCGCTCTGCCCGTACGCGGCCAGCTGGGCGGCCCGTCACCCCGACCGAGCGCCGCAGCCGTCGGCCGAGGTCGTCGCGGCGGCGAAGCGGCAGCTGGACACCGATCCGGCGCTCTGGTGAGCGGGCAGGGCGGCCCGGGCGGGCTGACGCTGCTGCACACCTCCCCGGTGCACGTGCCCGTCTTCGACGCGCTGCGGGACCTGCACCACCCGGGGACGGCGCTGCGCCACCTCGTCGTGCCCGAGCTGCTGGCCAGGGCCCGCGTGGTGGGTCCCGGGGCGGTGGCCGGGGAGATCGAGGCCCTGCTGGCCGAGCCGGCGAGCGGGAGCGGGGACGACGCGGTGCTCTGCACCTGTTCGACGATCGGGGCGGTCGCGGAGGAGCTCGGGCCGGTGCTCGGGCGCCCGGTGCTGCGGGTCGACCGGCCGATGGCCGCGGCCGCCGTCCGTACGGGCCCCCGCGTCGCGGTCCTGGCCACGGTGGAGAGCACCCTGGCCCCGACGCTGGCCCTGCTCCGGGAGGAGGCCGATGCCCTGGAGCGGGAACGCCCGGGGAGTGCGGCGGCCCTGTCCCTGCGGGCACGGGTGGTGCCGGGTGCCTGGGAGCGCTTCGAAGCGGGTGACGACGCGGGGTGCCTGGCGCTCGTGGCCCGGGCGGTGGACGCGGTGGTCGACGCGGACGTGATCGTGCTGGCCCAGGTGTCGATGGCGGGCGCGGTGGCCCTGGCCACGACGGGCATCCCGTTGCTGTCCAGTCCCGCGGTCGGCCTCGCGGCGGCGGTGGGTGCGCTCCGACGGGCATAGCCCCCGGGATCGGGGGAAGGCGGGGCCCATGGTGCGAAACGTAGCGAACCCGCCCCCCGGCCCCGCGTGGCCCGACCCGGTCCCCGAGCCGGTGCTGCCGGATCCGTTCCCCACGCCCCGGCCCGACCCGGGAGTGCCCGAGCCAGGCGCTCCCGATCCGGGCGTGCCCGACCCGGTGCCGACTCCGCCGGCACCGACTCCGCCGGCACCGACTCCGCCCGTGCCGGCCCCGGTGCCCGCGCCGCCCCGGCCCGCGCCGCCCGTGCCCGGACCGGTACCCGAGCCCGACCCCATCCCGCCGCCCCCGGGCCCCGCGCCGCTCCCGCAGCCCGGCCCCCTGAGCTGACCCCCGGAGGCCGCCCCGCGCACGGCGCGGAGCGGCCCGCGGTGTCAGTCCGTGCGGACCTCGGAGCGGTCGCCGCTCCAGAGGGTGTGGAACGAGCCCTCGCGGTCGGTGCGCCGGTAGGTGTGCGCACCGAAGAAGTCCCGCTGGCCCTGGGTCAGGGCCGCCGGGAGCCGGTCCGCGCGCAGCGCGTCGTAGTAGGACAGCGAGGCGGCGAAGGCCGGGACCGGAACGCCCTGGCGGACGGCGGTGACCAGGACCTCGCGCCAGTCGTCCTGCGCGGCGCCGATCTCCTCGGCGAACCGGTCGTCGGCCAGCAGGCTCGGCAGCTCCGGCCGGGCGTCGTAGGCCGCCCGGATCCGGTCCAGGAACGCGGCCCGGATGATGCAGCCGCCCCGCCACAGCGAGGCCACCGCACCCGGGTCCACGCCCCAGCCGTACTCCGCGCTGCCGGCCTGGATCTGGTGGAACCCCTGGGTGTACGAGACGATCTTGGACGCGTAGAGCGCCTGCTCGACCCGGGCCGCGAAGGCGTCGGCCTCGTCCGCCGACAGCGCCGAGGCCGTCGGGCCGCCCAGCGTGCGGGACGCGGCGCGCAGGTCCGCGTGGCCCGAGACGGCCCGCGCGAAGACCGCCTCGGCGATCCCGGACACCGGGACCCCGAGGTCCAGGGCGATCTGCACGGTCCAGCGGCCGGTGCCCTTCTGCTCGGCCGCGTCGGCCACGACGTCGACGTACGGGCGACCGGTCGCCGCGTCCGTGTGCGCCAGCACCTCCGCCGTGATCTCGATCAGGTAGGAGTCCAGGCGGCCCCGGTTCCACGCGCGGAAGGTCTCCGCGATCCTGGCCGGGGAGTACCCGGCCACCTCGCGCAGCAGGTGGTACGCCTCCGCGATCAGCTGCATGTCGGCGTACTCGATGCCGTTGTGGACCATCTTCACGAAGTGGCCCGCGCCGTCCGGACCCACGTGCGAGGTGCACGGCGTACCGTCCGCGGCCTTGGCGGAGATCTTCTCCAGCATCGGGCCGAGGGACGCCCACGACTCCGGCGAGCCGCCGGGCATGATGCTCGGGCCGAGCAGCGCGCCCTCCTCGCCGCCGGAGATGCCCACGCCGACGAAGTGGATGCCCTGCTCGCGCAGCTCGCGCTCGCGGCGCCGGGTGTCCTCGAAGTGCGCGTTGCCGCCGTCGATGATGACGTCGCCCTCCTCCAGCAGCGGCGCGAACTCGCGGATCACGGCGTCGGTGGGATCGCCGGCCTTCACCATGATGATGAGGCGCCGGGGGCGCTCCAGCGCGTCGACGAACTCCTTCGCCGACTCCGTGGCGATGAAGGTGCCCTCGTGGCCGAACTCCTCGACCAGGGCGCGGGTCTTCGCGGCCGTGCGGTTGTGGACGGCGGTGGTGTAGCCGTTGCGGGCGAAGTTCCGGGCGAGGTTGCTGCCCATCACCGCGAGCCCGGTGACGCCGATCTGGGCCGTGCTGCTCATCGTCGCGCTCCTGGTGTGCCTCGGTGTGCCGGGGTGTTCTCCGGTGCCCCGTCGGGTACGGAGGATGCCGACGCTACATCGCGGGGCCCGCCAATGGATCTCCCACACGCTGAGGTCCACTCAACCCCCCTTGTGACGCGCCCTGTTGCGCCCCTTGTCACGGCGTGGTGGCAGCGTTAGGTTGTGCGGTTCCTGATGTCTTCAAGGGGGCTCCCATGGGCGTACGGGGCCGGCACCGCCGGTACCAACCAAGCACCATCAACCGGGCCTCGTTGGTGGTGACCGCGGGCGGCGCCGGGATCGCGCTGCCCTTCATCGGTGCCGGCGCCGCCCACGCCGCCACCGTCGACACGTGGAACAAGGTCGCCGCCTGCGAGTCCACGAACAACTGGCACATCAACACCGGCAACGGCTACTACGGCGGACTCCAGTTCAGCCAGAGCACCTGGCGGGCCTTCGGCGGCACGGCGTACGCCGCCCGCGCCGACCTCGCCACCAAGGACCAGCAGATAGCGGTCGCCGAGAAGGTGCTGGGCTCCCAGGGACCGCAGGCCTGGCCGGTCTGTTCCAAGGAGGCGGGCCTCAGCCGGGGCGGCGCCGCACCCGCGGTGACCCCGAAGGCGCCGGCCGGCAAGGCGTCGACGGACAAGGCACAGACCGGCAGCAAGGCACAGACCGGCAGCAAGGCGCAGACCGGCACGGCGCAGGCCGCCGCGCCCCAGGTCGCCGCCAAGAGCGGCGCCGGCCCCACCCCGACGGGCACGTCCGTCCTGCCCAACCCGTACGTCGTCGCGCCGGGCGACTCGCTCTCGGCGATCGCGCGGGGCCAGCACGTCGAGGGCGGCTGGCAGGCGCTCTACGAGACCAACCGGGCCACCGTCGGGAGCGACCCCGACCTGATCTTCCCGGGCCAGCGGCTCACCCTGCGGATCACGGCCGCACCGGTCACGCCCAAGCCCCCGGTCCCACCGCCCGCGGCCACCCCGGCGCCCACTCCCAAGCCGACTCCCGAACCCACGCCCAAGACCACGCCCTCGCCCGAGAAGCCGCCGCGCACCGCCGACCCGGTCAAGCCCGTCGAACCGGCGGCGGCCAAGCCGAAGCCCGCCACCGCTTCGGGCGGTTTCACCGCACCCGTGGACGCCGGCCTGGGCACGGCGTACCGCGTCGCGGGTTCCTCATGGTCCAGCGGCTACCACACGGGCGTCGACTTCCCGGTGGCGACCGGCACGTCCGTCAAGGCCGTCGCCCCCGGCGAGGTCGTTTCGGCGGGTTGGGCCGGCGCCTACGGCTACCAGGTCGTGATCCGGCACACCGACGGCCGGTACTCGCAGTACGCGCACCTGTCGGCCCTCGGGGTCAAGGCCGGTCAGCAGGTGAGCGGGGGAGCGAGGATCGGCCGCTCCGGCTCGACCGGCAACACGACCGGACCACACCTGCACTTCGAGATCCGGACGGGGCCGGGCTACGGCACCGACGTCGACCCGCTCGCCTACCTGCGCGGGCACGGAGTCGACATCTGAGGGCGCCGCGGAAGCGGCACCGGCGTCGGACGACACCCGCACGCGCGGCGGTACGGCCGTGAGCAGCACCAGGCCGACCGCCGCGACCGCGGCGCTCACCAGCGCGCCGAGCGTGCCGAGGGCGCCGAAGCGGAAGCCCTCGCCGAACAGCGAGATGCCGACGCTGGCCGCGACCACCGGGTTGACCACGGTCACCGTGGCCAGCGGCGCGGTCAGACCGGCGCCCCGGTAGGCCGCTTGGGACAGCACCAGTCCGGCCGCCGCGAGCGCGGCGATCGAGGCCAACTGCGGGGCCTGGCCGAACACGGCGCCCTGTTCGAAGCCTTCCGCCACCGACTTCGTGAAGACCGAGCCCATGCCGAAGGCGGTACCGGCCGCGCTCGCCAGCAGCACGCTGCGCAGCACCGCCCGCCGGACCCGGCGGGCGGCCAGGAACAGCGCCGCCGACACACCGGCCGTCAGCAGGAGCAGCAGGGTGCGCTCACCGCCCGACAGGGTCTGCCCGTCCCGTCCGTCGCCCCCGGTGAGGGCCAGCAGCCCGGCCAGGCCCACCGTGGCCAGCACCGCGCCGCGCCAGGCCGCCGCACCCGCCCGGCGGCCGACGAGGACGGCGGCCATCGGCAGGGCGAAGACGATGGTGAGCGCGCCCAGCGGCTGGACCAGGCTGAGCGGACCGTAGGCCAGCGCGACCACGTGCAGCAGCGCGCCGAGCCCGTTGAGCCCCACGGCCAGCCACCAGCCGCCCCGGGCGAGCGGCGCGTACGGCCGCCCGGGGCTGCTTTCCGCCACCCGCTCCTGCACGATCGCGCCGGCCGCGTAGGCGAGCGCGGAGATCAAGCAGAGGAGGACTGACAGGGCTAGGGCACTCATGGTGGCCACAATGCCTGGTCCCGCTCGAGTATTCCTCGTCCCACAGGTGGTGATCACCTGTACTCCGGGAGTAGTACACGCCTAGCAAATCTGTAGTCCGCTGGTCGTGTGGGAGCCGTTCGTCATCCAGCGGGATGACCGCTCTTGCCGCCGCGGAACGCGGCCCTTCCGTACATAACGTGATGATCCGGCCGCTGCGCGTGAGGCGGGCGGGAGCGGTTTGGTCCCGGGCGCGTCGGATCCGTACAGTTCTGCTTTTGGGGAGTTCGCGAAACGCGGACGCGGACGATTTGATCGAGGAACGGCAACGGCCATGACGGTGACCGAAGACATCCAGACGTACGGCCCGGGCATCGACCCCGAGCGCCTGGCCGTCTGCCTCGCCGTGCTCGACGAGCTGGACGAGCTCGACGTCGACCACCCCGACGCCGTCACGGTACGTCGCGCGACCGCCGGTATCTACCGCACGGTCAAGCAGCGCCGCCGCCAGGACCGCCGCGCCTCCAAGACCGCCAACGACAAGGCCGTCACCGAGGCCACCGCGACCGGCTCGGCCGAGCGCATCGACGACGAGACCCAGGGCAACGCCCTGACCACCGCCACCAGGGGCCCGGTCGCCGGCATACTCCAGCGCCCGCGCTCCTGCTACGTCTGCAAGACGCGCTACGTCGAGGTCGACGCCTTCTACCACCAGCTCTGCCAGGATTGCGCCGCCTTCAACCGCGAGCGCCGCGAGGCCCGGACCGACCTCACCGGCCGCCGCGCCCTGCTCACCGGCGGCCGCGCCAAGATCGGCATGTACATCGCGCTGCGGCTGCTGCGCGACGGCGCGCACACCACCATCACCACCCGCTTCCCCAACGACGCGGTCCGCCGCTTCAAGGCGATGCCCGACAGCCACGAGTGGCTGCACCGCCTGAAGATCGTCGGCATCGACCTGCGCGACCCGGCGCAGGTCGTCGCGCTCGCCGACTCGGTCGCCGCCGAGGGCCCCCTCGACATCCTGATCAACAACGCCGCGCAGACGGTGCGCCGTTCCCCGGGCGCGTACAGCGAGCTGGTCGCCGCCGAGAACGCCCCGCTGCCCGCCGGCGAACTGCCCGCCTCCGAGATCATCGGCACCTTCGGCAGCGGCACCGTCGACCGGGTCGCGGCCCTGCCCAGCGGCCACGGCGAGAAGCTCACCGCCCAGGACGTCACCGAGCTGGCCCTGGTCTCCGGCTCGGCCTCGCTGGAGCGGATCGCCGCCGGTACCGCGATCGACGCGGGCGGCCTGGTCCCGGACCTGCACCACACGAACAGCTGGATCCAGACGGTGTCCGAGGTGGACCCGATCGAGCTGCTCGAAGTCCAGCTGTGCAACTCCACCGCGCCGTTCATCCTGATCAGCAAGCTGCGCCCGGCGATGGCCGCGGCCGCCGCCGAGCGCCGCTACGTGGTCAACGTCTCCGCGATGGAAGGCGTCTTCGGGCGCGGTTACAAGGGCGCCGGCCACCCGCACACCAACATGGCGAAGGCCGCGCTGAACATGCTGACGCGCACCAGCGCCCAGGAGATGTTCCAGAGCGACCAGATCCTGATGACCGCGGTCGACACCGGCTGGATCACGGACGAGCGCCCGCATCCGGACAAGGTCCGACTCGCGGAGGAGGGCTTCCACGCCCCGCTCGACCTGGTCGACGGCGCGGCCCGGGTCTACGACCCGATCATCCGCGGCGAGGCCGGCGAGGACCTCTTCGGCGTCTTCCTCAAGGACTACGCGCCCGGCAACTGGTAGCCGCCCGCCCCGGCTGCCCCGCCCCGACGGCCCCGTACGACCGCTCCCGGTCGTACGGGGCCGTCCGTCGTTCCGGCCCGCCGTTCCCCGCCGGGGGGCATTACCCGAGCCGTGGGCGCACCGGGGACGAAATCCTGAACATCGGCCGAAATCAAGAGGTCGAAAGTGGATTTTACCTTTCCATCGAGCGGGGCCCCGCTCATATGTGTACCCTGAGGCACACGGACGGCCCCACCAGGGCCACGCTCCGTATCGAGAACCATGGCGCCACCGCGTCCGGATGTCCTTTCCCTGCCCGGCAGCGGTACGCCCGCCGGGTTACGCGACACAAAGGAGTGCGCGGTGACACCTGAAATGACCAAGCGTGACCATGGGGTGACGGAGCGGACGGACCAGCGCTCCCGCAACCGCTCGGACCAGCTGGGGAGCCTGGAAGTGTGGGCCCGCTCCGCACCGATCCGGCTCGCCGGATACGAAGAGGACCTGGCGGAACCGCACATCCTGCCCGGCATCGACTGACCGTCCCGGCCCCGGCACGTACCGGCGGCCGCTCCACCCCTCCCGCGTCCCCGCGCCGATCCGGCGCCGGGGCGCGGGTGCGCGTGCGCCACCGATGTGCGTCGGCGCACGGCGTGTACGTCCGCGTCGACGTACGGCGTGTACGTCCTGTACGCCCACAGCGTCATCGCTGACGGCGATCACCGCTTCCCGCGGCCCGGGCCGCGGGGCAGGCTGGCGCCATGAAACTGCTGATGCTGGGCGGGACCGAATACGTGGGCCGGGCGATCGCCGAGGACGCGCTGGAGCGGGGCTGGGACGTCACCGTCTTCCACCGCGGCCGGCACGACGCGCCGCCCGGGGTCGACTCCCTCCACGGAGACCGCACCGCCCCCGGCGGGCTCGCGGCCCTCGCCGAGGGGGAGTGGGACCTCGTCGTCGACACCTGGGGCGGCGCCCCCGTCGCCGTCCGCGACGCCGCGCGACTGCTGCACGGCCGGGTCGGGCACTACACGTACATATCCAGCCGTTCCGTCTACGCCTACCCCTCGCCCCCCGGCCTGGGCGAGGACGCCCCGGTGGTCGAGGGATCGCCCGACGCCGAGACGGTGGACTACGCCGAGGACAAGCGCGGCGGGGAGCTGGCCGCGCTCGCCGTCTTCGGCGAGGAGCACGCCCTGCTGGTGCGCGCCGGCCTGATCGTCGGGCCCTACGAGAACGTCGGGCGGCTGCCCTGGTGGCTGGGCCGCGCGGCGCGCGGCGGCCCGATGGTGGCCCCGGGCCCGCGCGGGCTGCGACTCCAGTACATCGACGTGCGCGACCTGGCGCGCTGGACCCTCGACGCGGCGCGGGACGGGCGCGGGGGAGCGTACAACCTCGCCTCGCCGCTCGGACACGCCACCATGGGCACCCTCCTCGAATCCGTCGCGGCCGTCACCGGCGGCGGCGCGGAGCTGCGGTGGACCGCTCCGGGGGTGATCGAGGAGGCCGGGGTACAGCCCTGGATCGAGCTGCCCATCTGGCTGCCGGAGGGCGAGCTGTACGACTACATGTTCGGCGGCGACGTCTCCAAGGCCCTCGCCGCCGGCCTGGTGTGCCGCCCGGTCGAGGAGACCGTGGCCGATACCTGGAGCTGGCTCCAGGGGATCGGCGGAGCCGCCCCGCAGCGCCCGGACCGGCCCGAGAAGGGCATCAGCGCGGAGCAGGAGGCGGCCCTACTGGCCTGAACCGTGCTCCGTCCGGCCCGAACCGTGCTCCGCCGGGCCGGGGGCGTGCTCCGTGTGCGTCCCCGGCCCGGGCCCGGAGAGCCGGGTGGGCGGCAGGTACTCGCGCAGGAGGCGCCGCTGCCACCACGCACCCGTCGCGCGCAGTTCCCGCCGGGTGCTGAAGCGGTAGCGGTACAGCCGGGCCCGGACGTAGCGCGGCGGCGAGTCGGGGAAGGGGTTGTGGGCGAGCAGCCGCAGGGTGTCCCGGTCGCCGGTCAACAGCCGCTCCACGAAGGGGCCGAACCAGTCGCGCGCATAGCCGGGCGAGAGCGCCGCGAACCACATCAGCCAGTCCAGCCGCAGGTGGTACGGCGCGAACTGGCGCGGCATCCGGTCGGGTCTCCCCGGCTTGCCCTTGAAGCCGTACTCCCGCCACGCGCCGTCCCGGTGCGGGGCGGGATCCGCGGTCCCCTCCACCACCACCTCGTCCCTGATCCGCCCGACGGTCCCGAACGCCCCGTAGCTGTTGACGAGGTGGAGCGCGTCGAAGGAGCGGTTCATCACCTGGCGCCGCGAGAGCAGGTTGCGGACCGGATGCCGGCTGAGCAGCAGCACCAGCGCGGTCAGCGCGCACACCGCCACCACGTACCAGAGCGGTCCCGCGCGCGCCGCGGCGGCGGGCGGCGGACCCGCGAGCGCGGTGAAGTCGACGGCGGAGAGCGCGAGCGCGATCGTCAGCCAGTTCAGCCAGGCGAAGTTCCCCGACAGGACCAGCCACAGCTGGGTCGCGACGATCACCCCGGCGGCCACGGACGCCACCGGCTGCGGGGTGAACAGCGCCGCCGGCACCAGCAGTTGGGTGACGTGGTTGGCGGCGCACTCCACCCGGTGCACCGGCCGCGGCAGCCGGTGGAAGAACCAGCTCAGCGGCCCCGGCATCGGCTGCGTCTCGTGGTGGAAGTAAAGGCAGGTCAGCTGCCGCCAGCACGGATCGCCGCGCATCTTGATCAGCCCCGCCCCGAACTCCACCCGGAAGACCACCCAGCGCAGCAGCCACAGCACGAGCACCGGCGGCCCCACCCGGGCGTTGCCGAGGAACACCGCGAGGAACCCCGTCTCCAGCAGCAGCGATTCCCAGCCGAAGGCGTACCAGGTCTGTCCGACGTTCACGATGGACAGGTACAGGGCCCAGAGCACCGCCCACATCGCCATCGCCGCGCCCAGCGGTACGGCGTCCCCCGCGCCCGCGGCGAGCGCCGCCGCCAGCGCCGCCCCGAACCAGGCGCAGCACGCGAAGAGCCGGTCGGAGTAGTGCAGGTGGAACAGGCTGGGCGCCGCGCGCAGCGGCACGTGGCGGACGTAGCGCGGGACGGGGAGCATGCCGTGGGCGCCGATCAGCGCCCGGAACTGCAGGGCGGCCCCGGCGAAGGCGAGGACGTAGACGCCCGCCAGGGCCCGCTGGAAGACCAGCCGGCCGAGCCAGTAGCCGGGCGACGTGAACCAGTCCATCGCCTCCAGTATCAGCCGCGCGCGACCAGGGCGCGCAGGGTGCGGCCGAGCAGCCGGGCGTAGCCGAGCTGGAGCGGGGGGACGAGCGGACCGGCGAGGCGGGTGTACCAGGCGCCCGGCCGGCTGAAGGCGGTGACCGAGAACCAGACGCTGCCGTCCTCGGCCAGTTCCACCAGGAACGATTCCTCACCGCATTCGGGATGCCCGTCGAGGGTGCCGTAGGCGAAGCCCGCCCGGCCGGGTTCGTAGGCCGTCCAGATCACCTCGCAGGGCGCGGTGACGCGCAGCGGCCCGAAGCCGATCCCGACCTCGACGCGGCCGCCCGGCCGCACCGCCGCGTGCTCCGCGCGGATCCGCATGCCGGTCGCCCGGTGCAGGTCGAAGGTGGTGACGGCGGCGCCGGCCGCTTCGAAGACGGCCCTGCCGCGGCCGATCCGGACCCGGTGGTCCAGGTGGTGGTACCCCGTGGGCAGCGGGCGCAGCCGGGTCGCCCCGCGGTCGGGGTAGGTCAGTGCGCCGGTCCGGGCGGCCGTGGGCCGCGGCCGGTGGGCGCCCTCGCTGATGATGCGGGTCATGACGCGTTCTCCTCCAGGCGGCGCCAGGCCAGCACCGAGCACAGTGCGAAGCCGAGGGCGTTTCCGAGGCCGTGGGTCGCGGCCATCCAGGTCAGGGTGGGGTGCGGCAGTCCGCTCGCCTCGCCCAGCGCCCACCACAGGGCGAGGAGCATGGTGAGGACCAGCACGCCGGCCGAGCCGGCGAGCAGCGCCGCGGTACCCCGGTCGGGCGCGCCGGGCCGGATCTCCCGCCAGGTCAACAGGGCCACCGCCCACATCCCCGAGGTGAGTACGACGGCCCCCGCGAGCTCCGCCCAGTCGTCGACGAAGTACCCGGCGAGCACCAGCGAGGTCCCGCCCGGCACGCTGTACGCCGCCCAGCGCCCCCAGGGTCCGGGCCCGCCGGCCCGGCACACCAGCCCGGCGACCAGGGCCGCGGCGAATCCGGCGAAGTGGAAGTGCGGGACGGTCAGGGCCAGGATCTCCAGGTCGAAGCCGAAGAGCCGGTGCCCGGTGCGTTCGGCGACCAGCGCGAGCCCGGCGACCGAGGGGGTGACGAGCGCGGTGAGCACCGCGATCTCGGGCGGGGCGAGCGAGCGGGTGCGCAGCAGCCGGACCGGTGCGTGCAGGGCGAGCGCCAGTGTGGCGCCCGCGTAGAGGACGGCGAGGGTGCCCGCGAGTGCGCCGCGGGGCAACCAGAGGCAGAGGGCGCCGGGCGCGGCGAGCAGGGGCCACAGCCGGGCGGTCGTGCGCAGCCGGGCCGGGTCGATCAGGCGCAGTCCGGCCGGGACGACGTAGAGCATGCCCAGGGTGACGATGCAATGCACCAGTACCGTCACCGTGGACCGCCCTCCCCCGTGCGGTCGAACGCCTTGAACGCGTTCAACTCACGGTGTGAGCCTAGAGGGTCTCTTGAACATGTTCAAGAGAGTCGAGGATCCGCTCCGCGGCGCGGTGTCGCCACCCGTCACCACCGGTGCTCCACGGTGACGCTCCGCTTGCGACACCCCCGGACATGCGGCAGACAAGAGGGGAGCAACAGGGGCTAACAGGGAGAACCTCGTGACGGATCAGCACGTACCGCAACCTCCGCCGCGCCGGGCGTCCCCGCAGCCGGCCCGCCGCCGCGCAGCGGCGGGCACCGCCCTCTTCGCCGCCCTCGGGCTGCTCGCCGCGGCCTGCGGCGGCCCGGGGGACGGCTCGCGCGCCCCCGCGGCCGCCCCGGAGAGCCAGGACGTCCTGCTCCAGCCGGTCGCCGTGGCGGGCCCCGATCCCTTCAACCCCTCCACCGCGACGGCGGAATCCGCGCCGCTGCAACCCCCCGTCCCCAACGCCACAGGCGAGGGCATCCGCACCATCGGCGGCGCCACCCCCGGCCTCTACGGCGGCACCCAGCGACTCGGCAGCTGCGACATCGAACGCCAGGTCGGCCACCTGGCCTCCGACGGCGCCAAGGCGAAGGCCTTCGCCGAGGCCGCCGGCATCGAACGGGCGAAGCTCCCCGAGTTCCTGCGCGGCCTGACCCCGGTCGTGCTCCGCGCCGACACCCGGGTGACCGGCCACGGCTTCAAGGACGGCCGCGCCACCGGCTTCCAGTCCGTCCTCCAGGCCGGCACCGCGGTCCTCGTCGACGACCACGGCACGCCCCGGGTCCGCTGTGCCTGCGGGAACCCGCTCCAGTCCCCGCGCGCCGCGAGCGGCGACCCCGTCTTCAAGGGCGACCCCTGGCCCGGCTACGACCCCCACCAGGTCATCGTCATCGAACCGACCGTCCAGGTCATCAACAGCCTCGTCATCGCGAACATCGGCGACAACACCTGGATCGAGCGCAGGACCGGCGACGACGGAGCCCAGGACAAGAGCCCCGCGGTGCCACCCGCGCAGGACCCGGCGGACGGCATCCCCTCCACCGACCGGACGGACCCGGCGAAGCCCCCGGTCCCGTCATCGCCCTGCGTCACCCGGGACCCCAACAGCCTGGCGCGCACCACCCCGCCGACGGCCCCGTCCTCGCCGCGGGCCGCCGTCCCGCCGCCGCCCGACGCGCCGGACTGCCCGCCGTCCGGGTCGGCCACGGCCCCGCCCCCGGCCCGGGACACCGCACCGAACACCCCGAGCCGGCCCCGCCCGCCCGCGCCGCCGAACCCGCCCGCGCCGCCCGCCGTTCCACCGATGGGCGAAACGCCCGGCGACCTTCCCCCGGACCTGCCGCCCACCCCCGACGGGCCCAGCCTGAGCCCGTACGACCCCTACGCGCCCACCGACCCCTACGCCCCGGACGACCCCACCGACCCCTACGCCGTGCCCGGCCAGCACTTCACCCCGGACCCGGGTTACTCATTGGAGAGCGTCTGATCCGCGCGTGTGTCATGGTGGACCGGTGCCGAGCACCGTATCGCTGCCGGACGACTGGCCCGCACACCCGGACCGGTCGCTCTCCCTGAACCGCATGGGCAGCTTCGACTGGGACCTGGTCACCGGACTCATGCACATGGACCCGCCCGCCCTCGACGTCTTCGACACCCTCCCCCAGGACTACGACGAGCGGCCCGAGTCCCTCTCGCCCCGGGTCCCGCCCGCCGAGGCCGCCCGGCTCGACGCGCTGGTCTCCAGCGCCCTCAAGGGCGGGCTGGAGAGCTACGGCGCCTACTTCCGGATCAGGTGCCGCGACGGGCGGTTGCGCTGGACCCACACCCAGGGCCGGGTCCTGCGCGAAGCGGGCGGGCGCCCGTACCGCATCATCGGCATCGTCCGGGACGCCACCGAGGAGCTGAGCCACTCCGCCGAACGCCTCGGCCTGGACGAGGAACGCCGCCGCCAGACCTCCGTGGTCGAGGGCACCACCGCCGCCCTCGCCCACGCGCGCACCGTGCAGGACGTCATCGACGCGCTCAGCGACGCGCACGGCCTGGAGCGGCTCGGCACGATGGGCATGGTGATGGGGCTGGTCGAGGCGGGCCGCATCCACCTGGTCGCCGAGGGACCCGAAGGCAGCTTCGTCCCCGGCACCCGCTACACCCGCATCGACGAGCAGTACCCGATGAGCGAAGTGGTCCGCTCGCTCCAGCCCCGGTTCATCGACTCGCAGGAGGAGTTCGCCACCTCCTACCCGGGACTCTGGTCGAAGATCTCGTACATGCGGATCTCGGCCGCCGCCTACCTGCCGCTGATCGCCCAGGCCCGCCCCATCGGCGCGATCGGACTCCTCTACCAGGACAAGGAAGCCTTCACCCAGGACGAACGGAACCTGCTCGTCGCCCTCGGCAGCAGCATCGCCCAGAGCCTCCAGCGCGCGATGCTGCTGGAGCAGGAACACGACATCGCCGAGGGCCTCCAACAGGCCATGCTGCCGCGCCGGATCCCGGCGGTGCCCGGCGCGCAGATCGAGGTGCGCTACCGCTCCGCCCGGATGGGCCGCGACATCGGCGGCGACTGGTACGACGTCATCCCGCTGCCCGGCGGGCGGGTCGGCGCCGTCATCGGCGACGTCCAGGGGCACGACACCCACGCGGCGGCCGTGATGGGCCAGCTCCGCATCGTGCTGCGCGCCTACGCCGCCGAAGGACACGCACCCGCCACGGTGATCGCCCGGGCCTCCGTCTTCCTCCACGAACTGGACACCGACCGCTTCGCGACCTGCACCTACGTCGAGGCGGACCTCACCACCGGGGTGCTCCAACTGGTCCGCGCGGGCCACCTGGACCCCCTGCTGCGCACGCGCGACGGGGACTGCCGCAGGCTCCCCGTGGAGGGCGGGATGCCGCTCGGCCTCTCGGCGGAGTTCGGCCGCCTGGAGTACCCCGTGACCACGGTGGAACTGGACCCCGGGGAAACGCTTCTCCTGTGCACCGACGGCCTGGTCGAACAACCCGGCGCCGACCTCGACGACGGGATCCAGTACCTCACCGCCATGGTCCGGTCCGGCCCGGCCGACCTCACGCTGCTCGCCGACCGGCTGGTCGAGATGGCCGACGAGCGGGGCGACGACGACGTCGCCCTCCTGCTGCTGCGCCGCCAGGCCGAGGACGCCCCGCAGGCGGGCGGCCGGCTCCAGCAGCACGTGGCCCCCGGCGACCCCGAAGGCCTGGTCTCGGCCCGGCACATGATCGGCACCGCCGTACGGGCCTGGGGCGCCCGGGCCCGGGGCGACGAGATCGAACTCGTCGCGGACGAACTGATCGTGAACGCCCTGATGCACACCGACGGCCCGGCGATCGTCACCCTGCGCGTACTGGCCGGCCCCGAACGCCGTATCCGCGTCGAGGTCGAGGACCGCTCCAGCGCCCTCCCGCGCCGCCGGGAAGCGGGCGATTCGGGGGTCTCGGGACGCGGGTTGATGCTGGTGGACCGCCTCGCGGACGTCTGGGGAGTGGAGTCCCGGGGCGGCGGCAAGTGCGTGTGGTGCGAGTTCGTCATGACCTGAACCGAAGCGAACCGGAAGGGGAACGGGAAGGAGAAACGGAAGCGGAACCGGCACGCACCGCCCGGCCCGACGGGCCCAAAGCCCGTTGCGGCGCGCGGCGGCGGTGCCGCAGGATCGGGGCGATGACTACCGCCACGCACGACGTCCGCCGGTCGCTGAAGGCCGGAGATCTGCCCGGAGCCGTCCGGGCCCTGCGCCCCCACGCGGAAACCGCCTCGCCCGCCGACCTCGCCAAGGCCACCCGGGTACTCGCCGACGCCGCGGGCTTCACCGACCTCGCCCTGGCCGCGAAGACCGCCGCCAAGAAGCCCCGAGATCCCCAGGCGCTCTACGACTTCGGCTACGCCTGCGTGGAACGCGGCGTGTCCTTCCTCGCCGTCGCCCCGCTGCGCCACGCGCTCGCGATCCGGCCCGACTCCCGCAAGCTCCTCGCCGAACTCGTCGCCGCGCTTGAGGACGGACACCGGCACGTCGAGGCCGCCGCCCTGCTCGCCGCCCGCGGCGAGCGCCTGCCCGCCTGGCCCGAGACCTACCTCCTAGTGCACAACACCCTGTGCGCGGGCGACTTCGACGGAGCCCGCGCCGCCGCGATCCGGCTTCCGGCCCCCGAGGACGCGACCTGGCTCGGGGCCCACGGCCGCCAGCGCCGCATGCTGGGCCGCGCCGAACTGGCCCGCGCGGCCGGCCCCCTCGACGCCCGTGACCTGCGGGGCTGGCACTTCGCGCTCACCGGCGCGCTGCTGGGCACGCTCTCCCCGTACGGCTACGACGCCGGAATGACCGGCCGCTACGCCTTCCTCGGGGACAGCCACGCACTGGTCCGGCGCGGCCTCGACCGCCTCGCGCTCGCCCTGGCCGTCGCCGGGCAGCGCCCGACGACGGTCTCGCTGCTCCCCGGCCGCGCCGACCGGATCCTCGGGCTGGCCGCCGCCGGGGTGCTCGGGCTGCCCGTGGTGCCCTACGACCCCGCCCGGCCGGACACGGTCGTGGCCTCCTACGACCTGCGCGCGAGCGACCCCGAGCTCGTCCACACCCTGCGCACCCGCACCACCGGCCAGGTCCTGCACGAGCACCTCACCTGCTGGACCGATCCGCCGCCGGTGAGCGCCGATTCCAGCGCGCTGCTGTGCCAGTACGCCGTCGCGCCCTGGGCGGCGCACGGCGACCGGCCCGCGGACGAGCGCCCCGAGGAGGACGTGGCCCGCGACGTCGTCGACGCCGACCCCGCGCCGGACGAGGGCGACGGCCGGACCCCGGCCGACCCGGACGAGGCCCTGCGGACCTACGTCGCCGCGGTGGCCCCCGGCTGGCTCGGCGGGGCCCGCGACCACGCCCGCTCGCCCGGCCCGGTCCCCGGCTCGCGCTTCGGGTGAGGGCGCGGCACCCTGGGAGGGTGCCGGAGCTGCCGGAGGTCGAGGCCCTCAGGGAATTCCTCGACGAGCACCTGACCGGGCGGGTGGTGGAGCGCGTCCTCCCGCTCAACGTGAGCGTGCTCAAGACCTACGAACCGGCGGTCACCGCCCTCGAAGGGCAGCCGGCGGGAGCCACCGCCCGCCACGGCAAGTTCCTCGCGCTGCGGATCGGCGAGCTGTACCTCGTCACCCATCTCGCCCGGGCCGGCTGGCTGCGGTGGCACGACGCCTTCCCCGCGACGCCGCCCAAGCCCGGCGGCAAGGGCCCGCTCGCCCTGCGCGTGCTGCTCGACGGCGGGGGCGGCTTCGACCTCACCGAGGCGGGCACCAAGAAGCGGCTCGCGGTGTACGTCGTCCACGATCCGGCGCAGGTGCCCGGCATCGCCCGGCTCGGGCCGGACCCGCTCGCCGAGGACTTCGACGAAGCGCGGTTCGCGGCACTGCTGGCGGGGGAGCGGCGCCGGCTCAAGGGGTTCCTGCGCGACCAGAGCGTCCTGGCCGGGATCGGGAACGCGTACAGCGACGAGATCCTGCACCACGCGCGGATGTCACCCTTCAAGCTCGCCGCCTCCCTCGAACCGACCGAGGTGTCCCACCTCTTCGAGGCGGTCCGGGCGACCCTGCACGAGGCGCTCGCCCGCACGCACGGCGTGGCCGCCGGGAGCCTGAAGGCGGAGAAGAAGAACGGGCTGCGGGTGCACGGCCGGACCGGCGAGCCCTGCCCCGTGTGCGGGGACACCATCCGCTCGGTGTCCTTCGCCGACTCCTCGCTCCAGTACTGCCCCACCTGCCAGACCGGGGGCAAGCCGCTCGCCGACCGGAGGTTGTCCCGCCTGCTGAAGTAGCCGCCGGCGGGCCCCGGTCGTGTGCCGCGCCCGTGCATACACTGGTGCGCACCATGCCCGATGACGCGCGGCACCGGCCGCCCCGACACCCCCTGGCGCCCCCGGCCCAGCCCGGCTCGCGGCGGGAGGTCGTCACCGGCGTGCCGCGCGGCGCGCGCGGACGCCCGCCCGCGCACACTCCCGCGCGCTCGGAGATCTCCCAGCAGACCTCGCTCGGGGCCACCTACGTCCGCGCCCTGATGCGCAGCCAACTGCGGGCCGCGCTGGCCGCGCTGGCCGTGCTGCTGGCCTTCGTCGGGGCGCTGCCCCTGCTGTTCTCCCTGCCCCGCGTCGACGCGGGCCCCCTGGTGTGGGTGGGGCTCGGGGTGGTGGTGTACCCGGTGATGTGGCTGATCGCGCACCGGTACGTCGTACGGGCCGAACGCAACGAGGCCGACTTCACCGGCCTGGTGACGGAGCCCTTGAGCGAACCCCTGGCCGAACCCCCGAGGGAGCCTCGGAGGGAGCCACCGGCCGGCTGACCGCCCGCCGGGCCGTCCGGTCAGAAGAGGTGCATCGCCAGGTGCCCCAACGGCAGGCCCAGTTGCCAGGCCGGGGTCCACACCCGGGCGTTCTCGTCCAGCCCCGGCGGGGTGTCCTCGGGGCCGGGCCGCCCCGGGTCCAGGTTGGTGGCGAACAGCTCGGTCCGCTCCAGCCAACTCCAGGCGTCCCGGGCCAGTTCCAGGTCGGGGTCCTCGCCGGCGCCGCGCTCCCGGGCCTCCTCGCCCAGCTGGAGGAACCGGGTCTGCACCCAGTCGCGCCAGGGATGGCCGTACGCCGTCAGGGAGAGCCACTCGTCGAGCTGCGAGACGACCCGGATCCCGGACAGCTCGCCGGCGGCGTCGGAAAGGTAGATCGTCAGTGCCAGGGTGTCCCGCCCGGCCCGGAATTCCAGGGTGCTGACCGGGATCAGTCGCCCCGTGCGCAGCAGTTCGTCCGCGATGTACTCGGCGTAGAGCCACGCCATGGGCACCGCGAGC
This sequence comes from Streptomyces sp. NPDC098789, assembly GCF_044759975.1. Lineage (NCBI taxonomy): Bacteria > Bacillati > Actinomycetota > Actinomycetes > Kitasatosporales > Streptomycetaceae > Streptomyces > Streptomyces sp. NPDC098789. The sequence continues at coordinate 501,105 of NZ_JBIWAJ010000004.1, read as the reverse complement.
CCGCCGTCACTGGTGCCGTTCATACCCTCGGGCTGCACCGTTCCACCTTCTCCCGCGTGTCGAGCTTGCCGCCGTCGGTCAGAGCCTCTCCTCCGAGCCTCGCAGGACGGGCGATGTTTACTCAACTTGGACGCTCTGGAGCCGAATTGGATGCGCCATGCGCCCACTCCGGTCAATCCTTGAGCGGTTCTCGGCCAGTTGACCGCTCGTCCCCCGTGGTTCGGGCGGTCGCCGGGCGACCGCCCGGCCCCGTCTCAGGCCCCGAGCCCGTACCCCTGGAGGTCCTTGCGCAGGGCCCGCAGTGCGTAGTAGGTCCGGGACTTGACGGTTCCCGTCGGTATGCCCAGCTCTTCGGCGGCTTCCGCGACCGACAGGTCGCGGAAGTAGACCTGCATCAGCACCTCGCGGTGCTCCGGTCCCAGACTGCCGACCGCCCGTCGGACGTCGATGGCGGTGACCGAGCGGGAGACCCCGTCCCGGGGTGCGGGCGTCTGGTCCAGGTCCTCCTGCTCGACCTCCTGGGGGCGGGCGAGCCGGGCGCGGCGCGCGTCGATCGCGAGCCGCCGGCCGACGGTGAAGAGCCAGGGGCGCATGGAGGCGTGGGGGCTCTCCAGTACTTCGGGGTGCTGCCAGGCGCGCACCAGGGTCTCCTGCACCAGGTCCTCGGCGCGCTGCGCGTCGCCGTTGCAGAGGCCGAAGAGGAATCCGAACAGAGCCCGGCCGTGCTCGCGCTGGAGTGCGGCGAGTGCCTCGGGGTCGGTGCGGCAATCAGTGGGGGAGGGGGGCACCGAGTGGCTCCTTCCGGGGTGGGTGCGGGTCGACATGACCACCCTGACCTGCGGCGGGCCGCCCGGGAACCGTCGGGTGCCGCTGCTGCGCCCAAGCACCCCGGCCGTCCGGTGGGCGGCCGCCCTCGTCGGTGAACGGTCGAACGGCGCGGTGAACGGCAGGCCGTCCACCGGGGCGCGGTACCGCCAGGAGGGTGAGTCCGGGGCGACCGGCGGAGCCGTTCCTTGACTTGCGCCGCCCGCTCTCCAGGATTCAGGTCATCCGATAGTCCTACTAAATGGAAGCTGGGGCAGATGACCAAGCGCACGCGGCGGGCCGTCGCGGTCCTGTCGGCCGTCCTGCTGTCGGCCGCGGCCGCGGCGGGCTGCTCCGGCCCGTCGGTCAGCCCGGGCGGCGCGGGCAGCCCGGGCGACACGGGGACCGGGGCGACCAAGGGGATCGGCGGGACCGGGAAGAAGGGCTTCACCCTGGTCGCGAGCGGGGACGTGCTCCCGCACACCTCGATCATCAACGGGGCGGCCACCGGGGGCGGCGGCTACGACTTCAAGCCGATGTTCGCGGACGTCAAGGACCTCGTCACCGCAGCAGACCTGGCGATCTGCCACAGCGAGACGGTCTACGGCGAGGAGGGCGGCCCCTTCTCGGGCTACCCGGACTTCGTCTCCCCGCCCCAGGTGGCCGAAGGGCTGAAGGACGCCGGGTACGACGGCTGCTCGACCGCCTCGAACCACACCCTTGACGACGGCGCCGAAGGACTGAAGCGCACCCTGGACACCTTCGACAAGGTCGGCCTGAAACATGCGGGTTCGGCGCGCACGGCGGCCGAGGCGGCCACGGTGACGACCTACACCGCGGGCGGTGCCAAGGTGGCGCACCTCGCCTACACCTACGACACCAACGACCACCCGATGCCCGCAGGGCAGCCCTGGGCGGTCAACCTGATGGAACAACAGGAGATCGTCGCCGACGCCCGGGCGGCCCGGACGGCGGGCGCGGACGTGGTGCTGGTCAGCCTGCACTGGGGCACGGAGTGGCAGACCGCGCCGGACGAGCGCCAGCTCTCCCTCGGCAAGGCCCTCACGGCCTCGACGAGCGGCGGCCGCCCCGACATCGACATGATCCTCGGCACGCACGCGCACATCCCGCAGGCGTACGAGAAGGTCAACGGCACCTGGATCGTCTACGGCATGGGCGACCAGGTCGCCGGTGAGATGTTCAACGACTCGGGCGACCGCGACCTGCGCGGCAACTACGGCTCGATCGGCCGCTTCACCTTCGAGCCCCCCGCCGCGCCGGGGCAGCGCTGGCGCGTCACCAAGGCCGAGTACGTCCCGCAGATGACCGACCTCACCGCCGGCAAGGTCGTCAACCTCCCGGCGGGCCTGGCCAAGGACCCCGACCACGAGGCGTACAAGACCGCCGAGGAGGCCATCAGCGAGGCCGTACTGAGCCGCGGCGCGGCCAAGGACGGCCTGACCCTCGGCAGGTAGCACCACCGGGCGGGCGCCCGTACGGTCCGGCGCCCGTACGGTCCGGCGCCCGTACGGTCCGGCGGCGGGCCGGTCCGGCGCCCGTACGGTCCGGCGCCCGTACGGTCCGGCGGCGGGCCGGTCCGGCGGCGGTCCGGCCACCGGAGCGGCACCGCCACCGACCCGACCGTGACGGCAGGCCCTAGGGAACCACGGTCACCGGCCAGCGCCCCGCCTTCACCAGCCGGACCGCCACCGACCCGATGATCCGGTGCCCGGCCTGCTCCGAGGCGCCCACGACCACGGCGTCCGCGGTCAGCTCCTCGGCGGCGCTCACCAGGCCCGCGTACGGGTCCCCGCGGAAGGTGTGGAACTGCCAGCGCACCTCGAAGATGCCCTTCACGCGCTCCGCGGAGTCCCGGATCTCGGCCACGATCCCCTCCGCGATCTCCTCGGTGGCCCCGGCCACCGGCGCGCCCATGGCCGCCCCGGCCGCGATCACCGGCTGGACGTAGACCAGCGCCAGGAGGGCGTTCTGGCGCCGGGCCAGCCCCGCCGCATAGGCCGCCGCGCGCAGCGACGACTCCGATCCGTCAACCCCGGCGAGGATCACCTTCGGACCGTCGGTACCCCGCTCGAACCCCGTGCTCACGTGCTCTGTCACCCCACCGAGGTTAGTGCGTTCGGCGCGCGGACCGGCGCGCGCCTCCCTACAGTGCGAACCATGAGTGCCACCGTGGAGGAGACCCGTGGGACCCGGAACCGCTTCCTGAAGCGGGTGCCCGACGGATTCGGCGCGTTCTTCGGAACGCTCGGCCTGGTGTGCGCCGTCCTGGCGCTGTCCCCCACGCTGCGGCGGCTGCTGCGGCCGGTGGTGCGTTTCCTGGACATGTTCGTCGTCCCGGTCAGCGAGAACCTCGCCTACGCCGTCTTCCTCTTCCTGCTGGCCGCGGCCCTCGGCACCCGCAAGAAGGTCGCCTGGTGGATCGTCGTCACCTATCTGGCCCTGTTGATCCTGGTCGACGTCCTCATCCTCGCCGACGGTGACTACTGGGTCTCGATCGTCTCCGGCGTCATCGCCGTCGCCGCCATGGTGCTGCTGATCGCCGCCCGCAAGGAGTTCTACGCCGCCTCCCGGCCCGGGGCCCTGTGGCGGGCGCTGCTGGTCCTCGGCCTCGGACTGCTCGCCGCCGTCTTCCTCGGCTGGGGGCTCGTCGCGATCTTCCCCGGCAGCCTGCCCAAGGGACAGTGGCTGGACTGGGCCGCCAAACAGGTCTTCGGCGGACTCTTCTCCGCCCGCCAGTTCGACGGCCACCCGCCCCGGCCCCTCTACTTCCTGCTCGGCCTCTTCGGCGCCCTCGCCCTGCTGAACGCCGCCTCCACGCTCTTCCGCTCGCAGCGCATGACGGCCGCCCTGCACGGCGACGAGGAACCGCGCATCCGGGCGCTGCTCGGCGCCTACGGCCGGGGCGACTCCCTCGGCTACTTCGCCACCCGCCGCGACAAGGCCGTCGTCTTCGCCCCCAACGGCAAGGCCGCCGTCACCTACCGCGTCGAGGCCGGCGTCTGCCTGGCCAGCGGCGACCCCGTCGGCGACCCGGGAGCCTGGACGCCCGCCATCGACGCCTGGCTCGGCGTCGCCCGCCGCTACGGCTGGCAGCCCGCCGTGATGGGCGCCTCCGAGGAGGGCGCGACCGCCTTCGCCCGGTCCGGGCTCAGCGCCCTCCAGCTCGGCGACGAGGCGATCCTGCACATCGCCCAGTTCGACCTCGACGGCCGCGACATGCGCGTCACCCGCCAGGCCGTCAACCGGGTCCGGCGCACCGGCGCCTCCACCGTCATCCGGCGCCACTCCGCCCTCACCGAGGAGGAGATGCAGCGGATCGTCGACCGCGCCGACAAGTGGCGCGACACCGAGACCGAGCGGGGCTTCTCCATGGCCCTCGACCGGCTCGGCGACCCCACCGACGGGGACTGCCTGCTCGTCGAGGCCTTCGACGCCGAGGGCGAACTCATCGCCCTGCTCTCCTTCGTCCCCTGGGGCAAGGACGGCATCTCCCTCGACCTGATGCGCCGCGACCGCTCCGCGCCCAACGGCGTCATGGAGTTCATGGTCGCCGAACTGTGCGCCGCCGCGCCCAAGCTGGGCGTGCGCCGGATCTCCCTCAACTTCGCCGTCTTCCGCTCCGCCTTCGAGGAGGGCGGCCGGATCGGCGCGGGGCCCGTCCTGAAGCTGTGGCGCAAGCTCCTGCTGTTCTTCTCCAAGTGGTGGCAGCTGGAGGCCCTGTACCGGTCCAACGTCAAATACGGACCCGAGTGGTACCCGCGCTTCCTCTGCTACCAGGACGCCGGCTCCCTCGCCCGGGTCAGCCTCGCCTCCGGCATCGCCGAGGGCTTCGTCTCCGTCCCGAGCATGCGCACCCTGTGGGGCAACGGGCACGCCAGGGGCGTCACCGCCCCGGCCACCACCGCGGGCCTCCCCCCGATCGCCTCCCTCAACCTCGGTGCCGTGGGGCAGGAGGAGGGCGGGCGCGGCGCCGAGCGGCTGCCCGAACAGGTCCGCGTCCGCCACCGCAAGGTGGAGCGGATCCGTGCGAGCGGTACCGACCCCTACCCGGTCGGCATCCGCCAGCGCACCCACACCGTGGCGCAGCTGCGCGCCGCCCACCCCGGGTACCCGTCGGGCGAGCGGACCGGCGAACAGGTCACCGTCGCCGGACGCGTGATGGTCGTGCGCGACCTCGGCGGCGTGGTCTTCGCCGTGCTCCGCGACTGGACCGGCGACGTGCAGCTGATGTTCACGCGCGACGAGGCCGGGACCGAGGTGCTCGGCACCTTCACCACCCAGGTCGACTTCGGCGACCACGTCGTCGCGAGCGGCGAGATCGGCAGCAGCAGGAGCGGCGAACTCTCCGTCGTCGTCGGCTCCTGGCAGCTCACCGGCAAGTGCCTGCGCCCGCTGCCCGACAAGCGCAAGGGCCTGGCCGATCCCGAGGCCCGGGTCCGGCGGCGCTACCTCGACCTGGTGGCCAGTCCCGAGGCGCGCGAGGTCGTACGGGCCCGCTCCAGCGCCGTGCAGGCACTGCGCCAGGGGCTGCTCGACCGCGGCTACCTGGAGGTCGAGACCCCGATGCTCCAGCAGATCCACGGCGGCGCCAACGCCCGCCCGTTCCGCACCCACATCAACGCCTACGACATGGACCTCTACCTGCGCATCGCGCCCGAGCTGTACCTCAAGCGACTGTGCGTCGGCGGCATGGAGAAGGTCTTCGAGATGGGCCGCACCTTCCGCAACGAGGGCGTCTCCTACAAGCACAACCCCGAGTTCACGATGCTGGAGGCCTACCAGGCCTTCGCCGACTACGACGTCATGCTCGACCTCACCCGCGAGTTGATCCAGGGCGCCGCGACCGCCGCCTTCGGCTCCGCGATCGCGCACAAGGCGGGACCCGACGGCCGGCTCGTCGTGCACGACATCTCCGGCGCCTGGCCGGTGAAGACGATGTACGGGGCGATCAGCGAGGCGCTCGGGGAGGAGGTCGACGCGGACACCGGGGAGGCGGCCCTGCGCCGCCACTGCGACCGGGCGGGCGTGCCCCACACCCCGGAGAACACCCGCGGCGACGTGGTCCTGGAGATGTACGAGCGGCTGGTGGAGGAGAAGACCCTCCTCCCCACCTTCTACAAGGACTTCCCGACGGACGTCTCGCCGCTCACCCGCCAGCACCGCAAGGACCCCCGGCTCGCCGAACGCTGGGACCTGGTCGCCTTCGGCACCGAGCTGGGCACCGCCTACTCGGAGCTGACCGACCCGGTCGAGCAGCGGCGCAGGCTCACCGCCCAGTCGCTGCTGGCGGCGGGCGGCGACCCGGAGGCGATGGAGATCGACAACGAGTTCCTGGACGCGCTGGAGTACGCGATGCCGCCCACCGGCGGGCTGGGCATCGGGGTGGACCGGCTCGTCATGTTCCTCACCGGTCTGACGATCCGCGAGACGCTTCCGTTCCCCCTGGTGCGCCGGAGCTGATGGCGCCGCCCGGCGGCCGCCGGGCGGCTGATCGGGTGAGGGGGCGGTGGCGCGTCCGCGTCTCCCGGCATCCGGGGCGGCGCCGTTGATACGTAGTAGTAATGAAAACTGACGAGCCGACAGTAGGGCGGCGCATGCTCCTGCGCACCGCCGTCTTCCTCGGGATCGCCGCCGCGGCCTCCGGCGTCCTCGGCGAGGAGGAGGCCGCGGACCCCGCCCGGCCCGGCGCACCCGCGGCGGCCGGCGGCGCCGGAGCGCCCGGAGCGCCCGGAACCGCCGCGCTGAACCGGCAGGGCGCGGCCTCCAGCGCGTACCGGCTGAGTCCGATGGCGGCCGACGTCCCGCCCCGCTACCACCCGGCCAGGCCCGTCGTCCGCACCCGCCCCATCCTGGAACTCTCGGGCGCGCCCGGAGCCCCGGCCGTCGGCAGCCAGATGGTGCTCACCTTCGACGACGGCCCCGACCCCCGCTACACGCCCGCGATCCTGGACACCCTGGCCCGGTACGGGGTCCGCGCCATGTTCTTCGTCTGCGGTGAAATGGCCACCGACAACCGGGACCTGGTGCGGCGGATGGCCGCCGAGGGGCACGTCATCGGCAACCACACCTGGACCCACCCGCTCATCCCGAAGCTCACCCGGCCCGACCTCGCGTCCGAGATCGGCCGCACGAGCGAGGTCGTGCAGCAGGCCACGGGGGAGGCGCCGCACTGGTTCCGGGCGCCGTACGGGGCCTGGAATCGGGCCGCCTTCGAGATCGGCGCGGAACTGGGGATGGAGCCGCTCGCCTGGACCGTGGACACGCTGGACTGGACCGAGCCGGGTACCCCGACGATCGTCTCGCGGGTGCTCAAGGGGGCCGCCCCCGGAGTGATCGTGCTCTCGCACGACGCGGGCGGCAACCGCGCGCAGAGCGTCCAGGCGCTGGGCGAGTACCTGCCCCAACTGCTCTCCCGGGGCTACCGGATGACCCTGCCCGGCCTGCGGTCCCACTGAAGATACGTTCCGTCAGCGGGACCGCGGTCCGGGTCCGGCCCCTCGGGGCCACGCGGTCAGCGCGTCTCCACCATCCGGGCGAAGACGACCACGTTGCCGTCGTAGCCGCGGGCCTTCGAATATCCGCCGCCACACGTGATCACCCGGAGCTCCGGCTGGCCGGTGTCCCCGTACACCCGGGCTCCGGGGAAGGCGTCCTTGGCGAAGACCTCGACGCCGTACACCTCGAACACCGCCGTGCGCCCGTCGTAGCGCTGCACCTCGACGCGATTGCCCTTGCGGAGCGAGCCCAGGCCGTAGAAGACCGCCGGGCCCTTCGCGTTGTCCACGTGGCCCACGATCACCGCCGAGCCCTGCTGGCCGGGCGAGACGCCGTTGAGGTACCAGCCCGCGAGGTTCGGATCCTGCGGCGGCGGGGCGTCGATCCAGCCCTCCGCGTCCAGCCCGACCGTCATCACCGGCGCGTCCACCTTGATCGAGGGGATCCGCACCCGCTGCACCGAGGAGTGGTCCAGCGGGTCCGGCGCCGGCGGGAGCGCCTGCTCCGGCAGTTGCTGCGGCACCTGGTCCGAGGTCTGCTCCGGCTGCTGCGCGGCAGCGGGCGTGCTCGGCGCCGCCTGCGGCTGCCCCGGGCGCACCCCGACGGCCGCGGCCGCGGTCGGCTGGGGAGGCCCCTCCTCGAACTCCGCCCCGTTCCGGACCATGGCGAGGCCGGTGAGCATGACGAGGGCGAGCGCTCCCCACGGAGAGCGTCTTCGTGACGGAACGGTCTCGTCCCAGCCCATGGTTCTCCCTTCCCGACGCGGGGGTCCCGACCCGCGTTCCCGTCCCACCCCGTGTGCACTGCTTCGTACGCCCTACGTCACGCACGCTAAGGGCGAGTGCGGGGGACGGCGAGGGGGGAGGTGCGAACGGGTGGCGGACCGCGGCCGGGGCCGGGCGGGGGGCCGTACGGGATGCGCCCATCCAGGTAATCGTCACATAAATGACTGACGGGTCGTGACCTGCGGATCCGTCAGATGAGCCGCGCTCGCCTCGGCGTGTCGCTCAACCGGCCGGCCCAAAGGTGGAAATGCGCTGGTTGCGGACCGGCCGGAGGGTTCGTCTTGGGAGGCGTTCTCGTCGATGATCCCGGGCGACCACCGCTCCGGGGCGCCTCCCGCTGGAGGTTCAACCATGCGTGCTTCTCGCGCTCTCACCGTGACCGCGGCGGCCTTCGTCGCCCTCGGACTCGCCGCTCCGTTCGCCAGTGCGAGCAACGAGCCGGCCGCCGGACCCGCCGGCGGGCCCGGCGGCGGTGGCCCGGGGGGTGGCCCGAGGAACGTCGCGGTCAGCCCGTACTCGGTGCACCGGGGCGCCTCGATGGAGGTCAAGGCCGAGGGCTGCCGCAACGGAGGCACGGTCTGGTCGCCCGGCAACTTCGACCAGGCGAACCTGTCGGGCGGGTCCCCCGCCTTCGCCAACGTGCACATCAGGCACGATGCCCGCACCGGCGACCAGACGCTCTCCGTCAAGTGCCACGACAACAGCCTCGTCGCCACCCACCGCTTCCGGATCCTGGAGGGTCGCGGCGCACAGGGCGGCCTCGGCGGCTCCATCGGCCCGTCCGCCACCGAGACCGCCATCGGCGCGGGACTCGTGGGCACGGCGGCCCTCGGCGCGGGCATCCACGTGATGCGCCGCCGCCGCCCGGTCCACGGGCGGGTCTGACCGGCAGCCTCCCCGGTCCTGCCCACCAGCCCGTGAACCGCCGTTCGCCCCGAGTCCTGGCCAGGACTCGGGGCGAACGGCGGTCGATGCGGTGGGGGTCGGCTCAGTGCCCGCGGGAGTCCGCGCGGCGTCTGATCGCATATCCGGTACCCGCGGCCGCGACCAGCAGGAGTCCGGCGCCCACGGCCAGTTCGCCGACGTCCATCCCGGCCACGCTGCCGCCGAGACCGCCGCGCACGCCGCGGGCCGCGGCCGTGGACCTGGCGGTGGGGGCGGTCGTACCGCCCGCGATGGTGAGATCGGTGGAACCGGTCTCGTTGTTGCAGGTGAAGTTGACGGAGTAGCGGGCCCCGCGCCGGGCGTCCCGGTCCACCGTGACCCGCACCGTCTTGCCCTTCGGCACGCTGACGTTGTCGAAGATGCCCGAGGCGACGGTGGCGTACGCCGCCGTGCAGCCGGTGAGGGAGAGTACGACCGCGCCGCCGGGTGCGACCGTCGAGGGGGAGACGGCGAACCCGAACGAGGTGACGGGCTGGGCCTCCGCCGCGACGGCGCACGCTGCGCCGAGCGCGAGGACGGTGCCCGCGGCCCCGGCGGTGAGGAGAGCGGTGGCTGAGGTGCGTATCGCGCCCATGGTTCTTCTCCGGATCCCCGAGGAGCAGCTGCGGAACGGTTTCCGCACGTGGGGGAACGTGCGCCTCGATGTCCGCCACGCTAGGTCCGCCTGCGGTGACCCGCGATCAGGAACGGGCGAATGGGGCATCCCGGTAGGCCGAACCGGGGACGGACGGGCCGGCAGCGGTTTGCCGGCCCGTCCGTCCCCGGGTCGCCGTCCCCGGGTCAGTTGTCGTCCAGCCCCAGGTGCGGGAAGTGCTGGAAGAACGGCTCGGCGGTGGCCGAGACCCCCCGGCTGAACGGCGCGTCGAAGTCCCAGATGAGGAAGAGCAGGAAGGCGATCAGCGCGCTGAAGAGTCCGGCGAGCAGCATCTCCCGGAAGGAGCGTCGGATCTGCAGGGTGAAGATCAAACCCACCGTCACCAGCGCGCCCGCCACCAGGCCGAACCAGACCACCCCCGGCATGGTGGCCCCGGCGCTCTGCAGTCGCGCGCTGCGGGCGTCGTCCGCGATCCCCACCTGGTCGACCAGGGGCTGGTAGGCCTGGCCCTCGTGGTCGGTCTGCGGTTCGTAGTCGGTGACGTCCCGGCGGATCCGGTCGAGCAGCTTGGTGCCCTGGTCCGAGACGTCCCCGTCGTCGGCCATGTCCTTCCACTCCTGCGTGACCACGTACGTCACGTAGGCGTCGACGTCGGCCCGGATCTTGGTGCGCACCGCCGCCGGATAGACCTCCGAGCGGACGCTGACCTCGTGGAGCGCCTGGGACTCCTGGCGCACGTATTCCTGGGCGGCCCCGCGGCCCTCCCAGACGCCGGCGATCGCCAGGCCGAGCACGATCGCATAGATGACCCCGATCATCATCGTCATGTACTCGATGACGTCCGGGGTCTCGTTCGGATCGTCGTCCTCACCGATCCGGCGGTGGTTGAAGAAGGCGATGGTTAAGACGACGGCGCAGGCCGCGGCCATCGCGAGGGACAGGACGAGCCATTCCGACAAGGGAACTCCCACGAGAAACGAATCGGGTCGGGGTCAGCGCGGGCGCAGCGCGACGATGGCGAGCACGGCGGGGGCCGCCGTGAGCAAGGTGAAGGTCACCGGCGAGATGTGGTGCTCCGCCGGTTTACGGGCCTCCGTGCGGTAAGCCGGCCTGGGCACCGGCTTCTTCGCGGGAGGCGCCACCACGGGGGCCGGCGGCGGTGTCGGCGCGGGCGGTGGCGGCGGCGCCGGAGCCCGGTACACCCGGGGCGCGGGCGGCGCCGGCTTCGGGGGTGCGGGCGGCGGCGGGGGAGGCGGCGGCGTGGGTTTCGGGGGCGTGGGTTTCGGGGGCGCCGGCGGCGTGGGCTTCGGGGTGGGCGTGGGCTTGGGAGGCGTCGGGGTGGGGGTCGGGGTCGGGGTGGGAGTCGGGGTGGGCGTGGGCTTCGGGCAGGGCGGTGGCGGGGGCGGCGGGCACGGCGGGGGCGGCGGCGTGCAGTGGTGCCCGCCGTGATGGCCCCCGCAGGGCCGACTCCCGTGGTCGTCGTCGTGATGTCCGCCACCTCGGGAACCCCCGCCACCACCGCGGAAGCTCTCGCTCCGGGCTGCCGTGACCAGCTCGACGACGGCTCGGCCGTCGTCCGGGCCGGGCATCGTGGAGGCGCGGCTATCGGCCACGGCGGGTGTGACGGACAGTGCCGCCCACACGAGGACCGGGACCGTCAGCAGGCGCCTGGCACAGGGTCTGTTCACCCGGGGAGCATGGGGCCACAGGCCCTCCCGCGCTCCCGCACCCGCTCCGGTTCCCCCGAACGGGCGATGTGTGGACCGTAGAGGTTTGAGCCAGAGATCGACGGTGTCCGATCAGGTGGCGGTCAATTCCCAAAAGGTATTTGTCGGTTTCGATCAATGTGGGCGGACGGGGCTCCTGGTGTGTTTGGTGTGTGACGAAGAACGGACCGCCAATTTCCGCTTTTGCTCGCTCGGTTGGGCAATGATCAGTACATTCGGCTCGGACAGCTGTCCGAGACCGCGGACACCGATGGACTACACTTGGAGACCCCGATGGAGCGACCCGCCTGGGCCCCGCCGGGCATCGACATATCGGTGCCGAGCGTGTCCCGCATCTACGATTACTACCTGGGCGGCTCCCACAATTTCGAGGTCGACCGCCAAGCGGCCCGCCGGGCCATGGAATTCATCCCCGGGCTTCCCAAGATCATGCAGGCGAACCGGGCATTCATGCGCCGCGCCGTCCGGTACGCGGTCGACCAGGGCGTCACCCAGTTCCTGGACATCGGGTCCGGCATCCCCACCTTCGGCAACGTCCACGAGATCGCCCGGGCCGCGAGCCCCGAGGCCCACGTCGTGTACGTCGACCACGACCCGGTGGCCGTCGCGCACAGCCAGGCCGTCCTGGCCGGCACCGAAGGCACCGGCATCGCCGCCGCCGATCTGCGCAAGCCGGCGGACATCCTGGCGAGCCCCGAGGTGACCCGGCTGCTCGACCTGGACCGGCCGGTGGCCCTGCTGCTGGTCGCGGTCCTGCACTTCCTGGAGGACGCCGACGAGCCGTACGCCGCGGTGGCCGAGCTGCGCGACGCGCTGGCCCCCGGCAGCCTGCTGGTCCTCACGCACGCCTCCTACGAGGGCGTACCGCTCGCGGAGGAGGTCGCCGGCGGCGCCGTCGGCGTGTACCGGGACATCCGCAACCCGCTGGTCATGCGCAGCGGCGCGGAGATCGGCCGGTTCTTCGACGGGTTCGACTGGGTGGAACCGGGGCTGGTCTCGATGCCCGAGTGGCGGCCGGAGGGCCCGCAGGACGGCGAGGTACAGGAAGACCCGTACGCCTTCTCGGGCTTCGCGGGCGTGGGACGCAAGGCGTGAGACTCCCGGCACAGACGGCGGGGGACGCGGGCGCGATGGGCGCCGGAAAGACCGCGAAGGGCGTCCCCGCGCCCGGAGCCGTCCCGCCGGCCGCGCGCACGGCCCCCGCGGGCACGGCGCGGACCGGCACGGCACGGACCGGCACGGCCCCTGCGGGCACGGCAGGAGCGGGCACTGCAGGAGCGGGCACGGCACCGGCGGGCCCCGTGGCGGCCGGGCTGCCCGCCGACCCGGACGACCGGATCGGACGGTTCGCGACGATCTGGAGCCGGGCCATCTTCCCGGTGACCGCCACCTCGCTGACCCGGGTGGAGTTCGAACGCCACCTCGTGCCCCTCGCGCGCACCCTGGCCGAGGCCCTGCACGCCCGTCCCTTCGACGCGTCGGTCGGTCAGCGGGTCGGCGCGGAACTCGTGGCCGTGCACTGCACCGACCCGGAGGCCCTCGCGGGCACCCTCGGCGTGGTCGAGGCCTATCTCGTGCTGTACTGCGGCCCGGGCGGCGGCGGGGCGGACGAGTCCGAGGAGTACCGGGCCCGGTGCGCCCGTCTCCAGCACGGGATCGCGGCGGGCTTCGCCCGCGAGCTGCGGGAGCGCACGCTCAGGGAGCAGGAGGCCATCGCCCGCTCCGCGCTGACCGCCCGGATCGACGCCCAGCAGGCCCTGCACGCCAGCGAGGCGCGCTTCCGAGCGGTCTTCGAGGGCGCTGCCATCGGCATCGGCATCGCCGACCTCCAGGGCAACGTCATCGAGGTCAACGACACCTTGCTCCAGATGTTCGGCGGCCTCGAAGGGCACGTCCGGGGCCGCAACGTCAACGAGTGGAGCCATCCCGACGACACCCCGCACGTGTGGCGGATGTACGGGGAACTCGTGCGCGGCGAGCGCGAGCACTACCGCGTGGAGAAGCCGTACTACCGGCACGACGGGACCGTGCTGTGGACCAACCTGACGGTGTCCCTGCTGCGCGACGCCGAGGGCACCCCGCAGTACCAGCTGGCCCTGATGGAGGACACCACCGAGCGGCGGCTGCTGAACCTGCGGCTGCGCTACGAGGCCACCCACGACGCGCTGACCGGCCTGCCCAACCGGACCCTGTTCTTCGAACGGCTGGAGAAGGCCCTGAGCGGGGCCGGCGGCAGCCGCTTCGGGCTGTGCTACCTCGACCTTGACGGCTTCAAGACCGTCAACGACAGCCTCGGCCACTCGGCGGGCGACCGGCTGCTGGTGGAGGTCGCGGACCGGCTGCAGAGCTGCGCCACCGGTCCCGGCGAGGTCGTGGCCCGGCTCGGCGGTGACGAGTTCGTGGCGCTGACCACCGGGCCCGAGACCGAGGAGGAGGTGACGGACCTGGCGATGCGGATCCTCTCCGCCCTCGCCACCCCGATCCGCCTGGAGGGCCGCGAGCTGACGGTCCGGGGCAGCATCGGCATCGTCGAGGGCCCGGCGGGCTCGCGGACCGCGGCCGAGGTGCTGCGCAGCGCCGACATCACGATGTACCGGGCGAAGGCGGCCGGCGGCAACCGCTTCGAGTTCGCCGACGAGGAGGCCGACGCCCGGGCGATCACCCGCCACGGTCTGACCAACGCGCTCCCCGCGGCCCTGGAGCGCGGCGAGTTCTTCATCGAGTACCAGCCGCTGGTGCACATGCACGACGGCAGCGTGCACGGCGCCGAGGCGCTGGTGCGCTGGTCGCACCCGCAGTACGGGGTGCTCGGCCCCGACCGCTTCATCCCGCTCGCCGAACGGACCGGCCTGATCGTGCCGCTCGGTCGCTGGGTCCTGGAGGAGGCGGTCCGCCAGGCCCGCAAGTGGCAGCGCGAGTACGGTGACTCGGCCCTGCGGATCAACGTGAACCTCTCGCCGACCCAGCTCCACCACCCGGGCCTGGTCGCCGACACGGTGGCGGTGCTGGAGAACTCCGGGCTGGCGCCGGGCGCGCTGTGCCTGGAGGTCACCGAATCGGCCCTGATCGGGGCCGACGACGAACTCCTCGAACCGCTGCGACGACTCGCCGCCCTCGGCGTCGACATCGCGCTCGACGACTTCGGCACCGGCTACTCGAACCTGGCGAACCTGCGCCGCCTCCCGGTGAGCGTCCTGAAACTGGACCGCTCCTTCACGCAGGGCATGCAGCAGGAGCCGGCGAACCCGGTCGATGTGAAGATCGTGGAGGGGATCGTCGCCCTGGCCCACAGCCTCGAACTCGCCGTGACGGTGGAGGGCGTCGAGACCGGTGCCCAAGCGGCCCAGCTCCGCGCGCTGGGCTGTGACACGGCCCAGGGGTGGTACTACGCCCGGCCCGGCGCCCCGGACCGGATCCACACCCTGTCCCTCTGCGACGCCGTACCCACTCCCTGATCTCGCTGCCCCTGCCCGACACCTGAGGCGAGGTCGGGCGGGGCGTACGGGGTGCACGGGGTGCACACGGCATACGGGGCTCACGGGGTTCAGTTGAGGGCGGCTTCGATGCCCCGGCCGGGCTCGCGGACCGCCTCGCGGACGCGGTCGTGGCGGGCGGAGGTGTCGGCCAGCAAGTGGGCGGCGGCCGGCAGCCGTTCGGCTTCGTAGGCCTCCAGTATCCGCTCGTCGCCGGATCCCGCCAGCGCCTCGGCCAGGATCCGCCCGAGGGTGGCCGCGTCCTGGATGCCGGTGTTCATGCCCAGCCCGCCCGCGATCGGGTGCACGTGGGCCGCGTCTCCTGCCAGGAAGCAACGTCCCTGCCGCATCCGGTCGGCCATCCGCACGTTGACCCGCCAGGTCGAGAGCCAGGTCGCCTCGGTGAGCCGGATCCCCGGCATCCGTGCGTGCTGGTCGAACAGCCGCTGGAAGCCCTCCAAGGAGGGGGCCAGGCGTTGTCCCTGCTCGTCCGTCTCCGGTGATGCCTGGAGCTGGAACGTCTCGGTTCCCGGTATCGGGCAGAGCATCATGGCGCCGCCGTCGGAGGTGAACCACTGGTGCCAGTACTCACGGCTCAGACCCTGTGCCGTCACGTCCCCGACGACCATCGCCTCCTCGTCGGAGGTGCGCCCCTCGAAGGAGATGCCGAGCTGCTTCCGGATGGTGCTGCGGCCGCCGTCGCAGCCGGCGAGGTAGGCGGCCCGCAGGGTCCGCCCGTCGGCGAGGGTCACCCGCACCCCGGTGGCGTCCTGGTCCACGGCCTTCACCTCGGCGTCGTACTCGACATCGACACCGAGCTCGGCCAGTCGGTCGCGCAGGATCTCCTCGATCTGCCACTGACCCATGAAGAGGGCGGTGGCGTCGCGGGGTGTGTCGTTGATGTACTCCCCGTCGAAGTACTTGCGGAAGGTCAGGCCCGCGCTGCCCGTCGAGGTCATCCGCTCGGCCACCCCGAGCGTCTCGAAGACCTCCAGGCTGGTGGGGTGGAGCGCCTTGCCCCGGGACTCGCGGTGGGGTGCGGAGCGCTGGTCGATCACCCGGACCCGGGCCCCGCGGCGGACCAGGTCACAGGCGAGGGTGAGGCCGGTCGGCCCGGAACCCACGATCAGGACATCCGTCAGTACCTCGGCCAGCACGTCAGTGGTCGGTGCCTCGGTCAGTGCGTCGTTCATCAGAAGTCCTTTGCTCTGTAGCGGCATCGGCGCCGCCGGGGCGGTCGCTGTCGTCGTCTTGGTTCCAGTGAAGCGCCTCCACGAAGAAAAAGCAACCGGGTCACAAAAATAACCAGGTTGTGAAATCTGTGCTAGCTTGGTGGCATGGACAACACGAGTGCCCCCCCAACCACCGGGCTGCGAGAGGCGAAGAAGCAGCGCACGCGGCAGCAGCTCGCCGCGACCGCGCTGGAGCTCTTCCTGGAGCGCGGCTTCGACGCGGTATCGGTCGCGGACATCGCGGCCGCCGCCGAGGTCTCCAAGCCCACCCTCTTCCGGTACTACCCGAGCAAGGAGGACCTGCTGCTGGACCGCTTCGCCGACCACCAGGACGAAGCGGCGCGCGTCGTGCGGGAGCGACCGGCCGGACAGACGCCGGTCGAAGCCTTGCGCGACCACTTCATCGCCGCCCTCGCCGCAAACGATCCGATCACCGGCCTCTGCGACCACCCGAACGTGGTCGTCTTCCAACGACTGCTCTACTCGACCGCCAGCCTCAAGTCCCGCCTGGCCCACTACACCGAACGCGAGGTGGACCTGCTCGCCGCGGTGCTGGAAGCGGAAGCGGAAGCGGAGGCAGCGGCAGGGGTGGAGGCGGAGGCGGCTGCGAGTGTGGACCCCGATGCGGCGGGGTCCGGGGCGAGGGCCCAACTGCTGCCGGCCAGGCTCGCCGCCCTGTACCTGGTGACAGCCCGCCATGAACTGGGGCGGGCGAACTGGCTCCGCATGGACGCCGGGCAGAGTGCCGCCGAGGCACATGCTGCCGCTGTGGCCGATGCCGACACGGCCTTCGCCATGCTGGGCGAGGGGCTGAACCGGACCCTGCCCGCCCGGGCCCGGCCCACGTCATCAGAGGCCTCGACCACGGACTCGGCCCCGATATCCACCACGCCCGGAGCCGGCCAGGAGGTCAGCGGCTGAAGGAGTGGTCGGGGCAGGAGGTCGTCGGGGCGTGAGGTCGGCGAGTCAGTAGGCCACGGTGATCCGCCGCTCGGGGCCGTCGATCCGGACGAGGCCGCCGTAGGGGATCACCACCTGTGGATCCGTGTGCCCCAGGTCCACGTCGAAGACGGCCATCATGTCCGGGGCGTAGGTCTTGAGCGCCCGCAGCACGGCCTCCCGCTGCTCCTCGGCGTAACGGAGCCGCTCCTCGGGGTCGTTCGGCCGGTCGAAGGACCACGCCTTCGGGCGCCCCATCATCAGTGCGGAGAAGCGGGCGAGCAGCCCCCGCTCACCCAAGCCGCGCAGCATCCGGAACACCTCCTGCGCCTGAGGCATCTCCTCGGACGTCTCCAGGAACAGCACGCCGCCCTCGGCCGCGTCCTGCGCGGTCGCGACCTCCCGGTCGGCCATCAGGAGCCAGGAGAGGACCTCCAGGTTGCCGCCCCACGCGCGTCCCTCGGCCACCCGGTCGGGGCGGTGCCAGATCCACCCACCCCCGTCGCGCGCGTCGGGCGCGGAGTCGAAGGTCGCGGGATCGGCCCAGTCGCGGTCGGTGTCCCGGAAGCGTTCGGCGGGCCGGATCTCGTAGGGGCCCGAGGAGAAGAGGGCGGCGCGGATCGAAGCGGCGGTCATCGGGTGGAGCGCGTACGGCCGCCCGAGCTCGGTCATCACGCAGGCGCCGTGGTAGGCCACGATGCCCAGGTTCCGCAGGAACAACAGGAGACAGGTGTTGTCGCTGAAGCCGAAGAACGGCTTCGGGTGCGAGCGGATCAACTCCCGGTCCAGCAGCGGCAGGACGGTGAGCTGGTCGTCGCCGCCGATGCTCGCCATCACCGCCTTGACCGTCGGGTCGGCGAAGGCGGCATGGATGTCGTCGGCGCGTTCCCGGGGCGTGGATCCCATCTTCCGGGTCGCCGGATACTCCACCGGCTCCAGTGCGAAGTCCTCCCGCAGCCGCGCCAGCCCCAACTCGTAGGGAAGCGGAAGGATCCCCGGCAGGCCGGAGGAAGGGGAGATGACCGCGATGCGGTCGCCCGGCACGGGCTTGGGGGGATAGGAAGGAGCGCTCATGTGGGGACAGTACGGGTGTCGTCCAGCCCCCGGCAGCCCGATTTCCGCTGCTCAGCCGGCTGCCCGGCCCCCTCTGCTCAGCCCTCTGCTCAGTCCGCTGCTCAGCTTCTTGCTCAGCCCCTTGCCGAGGCTCACGCACAGCCCCTTGCCGAGGCTCACGCCCAGCCCGAGGGCCAGGCTCACACCCAGCCCAGCCCCTTGCTCAGCCCACCAGGATCCGCTTCAACTCGCGGGCCGCGCGCGGCGGGGCCACGTCCGTGCGGTGGGCCAGGGCGATCGTGCGGCGCAGTGGCGAACCCGCCAGGGGAGTCGTGCGCAGCCCGTGCCCCGCGTGGTCGACCACCATCGCCGGGACCACCGCGAGCCCGAGCCCGGCCCGGACGAAGCCGAGGACGGCGTCCATCTCGCCCCCCTCCACCGTGAACACCGGCTCGAAGCCCTCGGCCCGGCAGGCGGTCACCGTCAGTTCCCGCAGGTCGTAGCCGTGCCGGAACATCACCATCGGCTGCTCGCGCAGGTCCCGGATGTGCAGCGGACCGCCGTCGCCCGGCGGCGGGAGCTCCGCCGAGGAGATCACCACGAGGTCCTCGGTCAGCAGCTCCACGGTCGTGAGCGCCGGCGCCGACGGTGGCAACGGCAGCGTGACCAGGGCCAGATCCAGGGCCCCCCGCGCCAGCTCGCGCACCAGGTCCAGCGACCCGCTCTCCTCGATCATCAGCTCGATCCCCGGGTGCGCGGTGTGGAAGGCGCGCAGGACGTCCGGCAGCAGGCCCGTGCACACGCTCGGCGTGGCCCCCAGCCGCACCCGCCCGCGCCGCAGCTGCGCCAGTTCCTGCACTTCCAGGCGGGCCGTGTCCGCGTCGGCCAGGATCCGCCGCGCCAGCGGCAGCAGGGTCTCGCCCGCGTCCGTCAGCGTGATGTTCCCCCGTGCCCGGCTGAAGAGCTCGGCGCCCAGCTCCCGCTCCAGCGCCTTGATCTGCTGGGAGAGCGACGGCTGGGCGACGTGCACCCGCTCCGCCGCCCGGGTGAAGTGCTTGGTCTCGGCGACGGCCACGAAATACACGAGTTGCTGGAATTGCATCGTCCCAGCTTAGACCACCTGATAGTCACGTCCTATCAAGATGAGCCTCATCATGTCTTGGACCTTTGGGGCCCTTGGTCCCTAACGTCTGGACCCATGGCTCTGGCAACGCGGACGGGCCGACGGCCGTCCACCACGCGAACGCTCTGGGACTCCACCGTCGGCAAGAAGACCGTCATGGCGGTGTCCGGGTTGATCATGCTCGGCTACCTCGTGGTCCACATGTTCGGCAACCTGAAGATCTTCTTCGGGGCCGCTGAGTTCAACGGCTACGCGGCCTGGCTGCGCCACATGGGCGCGCCGGTCCTGCACAGTCACTGGGGGCTGTGGATCGCGAGGATCGCCCTGGTCGCCGCCGTCGTCGCGCACGCCGTCTCCGCCTACCAGCTGAGCCGCCGCGACATCAAGGCGCGCCCCGTCAAGTACGCCCACAAGCGGCGGCGGGCCAGCTACGCCACCCGCACCATGCGGTGGGGCGGAGTGATCCTCGGGCTGTTCATCATCTGGCACATCCTCGACCTGACCACCCTGACGGTCAACGAGCGGGCGCTGGAGGGGCATCCGTACGAGAACGTCGTGGCGACCTTCTCCACCTGGTACGGCAACGTCATCTACATCACCGCGATGACCGCCCTCGCCCTCCACGTCCGGCACGGCTTCTGGAGCGCGGCCCAGACCCTCGGCGCGGGCAACGCCCGCCGCGACCGGACGCTCAAGGCCCTGGCCGACCTGCTGGCCCTCGTCCTCTTCGTGGGATTCGTCTCGGTCCCCGTCGCCGTCATGACCGGATTGGTGGGCTGACCATGAGCGCGAACACCTACGCCGACTACCGCACCGGCGAGCCGATCGCCGACGCCAAGGCCCCCGGGGGTCCGGTCGCCGACCGTTGGGACCGCCGCCGCTTCGAGGCCAAGCTGGTCAATCCGGCCAACCGCCGCAAGCACACCGTCATCGTCGTCGGTACCGGCCTCGCCGGCGGCGCGGCCGGCGCCACCCTCGCCGAACAGGGCTACCACGTCGTCCAGTTCTGCTTCTCCGACTCCCCGCGCCGGGCCCACTCCATCGCCGCGCAGGGCGGCATCAACGCCGCCAAGAACTACCGCAACGACGGCGACTCCGTGCACCGGCTGTTCTACGACACGGTCAAGGGCGGCGACTTCCGCGCCCGCGAGTCCAACGTGCACCGTCTCGCCCAGATCTCCGTGGAGATCATCGACCAGTGCGTGGCCCAGGGCGTCCCCTTCGCCCGCGAGTACGGCGGCCTCCTCGACACCCGCTCCTTCGGCGGGGTCCAGGTCTCCCGGACGTTCTACGCCCGCGGCCAGACCGGCCAGCAGCTGCTGCTCGGCGCCTACCAGGCCCTCTCCCGGCAGATCGCCGCCGGCAACATCGAGATGCACGCGCGCACGGAGATGCTCGACCTCGTCGTGGTGGACGGCACGGCGCGCGGCATCGTGGCCCGCGACCTGATCACCGGGAAGATCTCGACCCACTTCGCCGACGCCGTCGTCCTGGCGACCGGCGGCTACGGGAACGTCTTCTACCTCTCCACCAACGCCATGAACTCCAACGCGACCGCGATCTGGCGGGCCCACCGCCGCGGTGCGCACTTCGCCAACCCCTGCTTCACCCAGATCCACCCGACCTGCATCCCGCGCACCGGCGACCACCAGTCCAAGCTGACCCTGATGAGCGAGTCGCTGCGCAACGACGGCCGGATCTGGGTGCCCAAGGCCCACGGGGACACCCGCCCCGCCGCCCGGATCCCCGAGGAGGAGCGCGACTACTACCTGGAGCGGATCTACCCCTCCTTCGGCAACCTCGTGCCCCGTGACATCGCCTCCCGCGCCGCGAAGAACGTCTGCGACGAGGGGCGGGGCGTGGGCCCGGGCGGTCAGGGCGTCTACCTCGACTTCGCCGACGCCATCCGCCGCATGGGCAAGGACAAGGTGGCCGAGAAGTACGGCAACCTCTTCGAGATGTACGAGCGGATCACCGCGGAGAACCCCTACGAGGTCCCCATGCGGATCTATCCCGCCGTGCACTACACGATGGGCGGCCTCTGGGTCGACTACGACCTGGCGACGACCGTCCCCGGACTCTTCGCGATCGGCGAGGCCAACTTCTCCGACCACGGCGCCAACCGGCTCGGTGCCTCCGCCCTCATGCAGGGCCTGGCCGACGGCTACTTCGTCCTGCCGTCCACGATCAGCGACTACCTCGCCCGCCATCCCCGTACCGAGGCCCTCGACGACACCCACCCCGAGGCCGTGTCCGCCGTGCGGGAGACCGAGGCCCGCATCGCGCGGCTCATCGCGGTCGACGGCGACCGCACCCCCGACTCCTTCCACCGCGAGATCGGTGAGCTGATGTGGGAGTACTGCGGCATGGCCCGCACCGAGGAGGGGCTGCGCAAGGCGCTCGACCGCCTTCCGGAGATCCGGGAGGAGTTCTGGCGGCGGGTCAAGGTACCGGGCAGCGGCGAGCAGTTCAACCAGACCCTGGAGAAGGCCAACCGGGTCGTCGACTACCTGGAGTTGGCCGAGCTGATGTGCCTCGACGCCCTGCACCGGGCCGAGTCCTGCGGCGGGCACTTCCGCGTCGAGTCCCAGACCCCGGACGGCGAGGCCGAGCGTCGTGACGAGGAGTTCTCCTACGCCGCGGCCTGGGAGTTCACCGGGACCGCCGCCGCCCCCGTCCTGCACAAGGAACAACTCGCCTTCGAGTACGTCCACCCCACCCAGCGGAGCTACGCATGAAGCTCACCCTGCGCGTCTGGCGCCAGCAGCACGCCGACGCCCCCGGCGCCATGAAGGCCTACGAGGTCGACGGCATCTCGAAGGACATGTCCTTCCTGGAGATGCTCGACACCCTCAACGAGGACCTGATCCTGCGCGGTGAGGACCCGGTCGCCTTCGACCACGACTGCCGCGAGGGCATCTGCGGTGCGTGCAGCCTGGTCATCAACGGCGACGCACACGGACCGGAGCGCACCACCACCTGCCAGCTGCACATGCGGTCCTTCGCCGACGGCGACACCATCGACGTCGAACCCTGGCGGGCCGCGGCCTTCCCGGTGGTCCGCGACCTGGTCGTGGACCGCAGCGCCTTCGACCGGATCATCCAGGCGGGCGGTTACATCACCGCGCCGACGGGAGCCGCGCCCGAGGCGCACGCCACGGCGGTGCCCAAGCCCGTCGCCGACCACGCCTTCGAGAACGCCGAGTGCATCGGCTGCGGCGCCTGCGTGGCGGCCTGCCCGAACGGTTCCGCGATGCTCTTCACCGCGGCCAAGGTCAACCACCTCAACGTGCTGCCGCAGGGCTCCCCGGAGCGGGAGACCCGGGTGTTGGACATGGTGGCCCGGATGGACGGCGAGGGGTTCGGCGGCTGTACGCTGACCGGCGAGTGCGCCACCGCCTGCCCCAAGGGCATCCCGCTCCCGTCGATCGCGGCGATGAACAAGGAATGGCTCCGGGCCGTCCGCAAGGGCGGTCACTAAAGTCGTTCATCGGGGTCGGGCGGACATGCGGCGCCGGGCTTTTCCGGAGGTGTTTCGGGAAAGTCCGGTTTTGTCGAAGGGTCGGTGCGGGATTCCTGTGCGGGGCCTGTGACCTGCATTGACTTGTACGGAACGCCAAAGGTCCAAGGTCCTGTTCAACATTCAGCCATCTCGGCTTATTGTGATGTTGACCTGGGCGGAACCGCCGTTCACGGCCGAGGGAAAACACGACCGCGACCCCCGAGGTGTGAGCATGAGCGGCTTCCGCAGGCGCCTGCGCTGGACCGGCCTGCACCGACTCGTCCGCGTCCTGCGCCCGTCCGCCCGCGTCCCGAAGCAACCGGGTCGCACGGAGCGCGAACGCCTCGACGGTGCGGCGCAGGCCCCGCGCCCGCCCGACCGCGAGGAGGAGCTGCTCGCCGTCCTCGCCCCGAGCGAGGGCGCCGTCCGCTACCGGGGGCGACTGGCCCTCGTACGGGACGACCTGCTGCCCGCCGACATGCGCGCTGTGAACCTCCGGGCCGCGGCCGAAGCCCTCGAAACCGCGGGCATCGACTACGGACTGGTCCCCGACGGCGGCCTGCTGCACCGGGTCGCCCTCGCCCCCGGCACGCGCACCTCCGCGCTGGCGGCGTGCGCGCGGGCCTTCGCGGGCCGGCCCGTCTACGCCGAACTGCTCGGCGACGGCGGAACGCTGGGCGTAACCCTCGCCGAGGCCCTCCCCGCGGCCGTCGCCGCCAAGGAGGCGGAGCGCCGCCACGACGCGGCCCCGGACGACGAGGATCCGCACCACAAGGTCAAGGGCGTGCGCCTGCACCAGCCCGTGGTGACCTCCGGCCGGACCCTCTACCTCGGCGCCGACCACGGCTGCGACCTGGAGTTCTGGGACCCTCCGGCGTCCGGATCGGGCGGGATCGCCTCGCTGCGCGACACCCCCTTCGGCTGGTGGGTGCCCTCCCTCGCCGCCACCCTGACCCGACGCGTCGGCGACCGCGAGTACCCCGTCGTGGACGCCCTCGCGCGGCGCTTCCCCGACGACATCGACTTCCCGATCGACGCCGTGGTCACCTGGGTGGACGCCGCCGACCCGGTCTGGCGCCGCCGCAGGGACCGCACCAAGGCCGAGTACGAGCAGGACATGGCGGCCGACGGCTCCGGGGCCGGCGGCTCGGCGGGCGTTCCCGCCGTCGACGACGCGGACCACCGCTACCGGGACCGCGGCGAGCTGCGCTACTGCCTGCGCTCCATCGCGGCCCACGCCCCCTGGATCCGGCGGATCTTCCTCGTCACCGACGACCAGGTGCCCGACTGGCTCGCCACCGACCATCCGCAGGTCACCGTCGTCTCCCACCGCGAGCTCTTCGCCGACCCCGGCGCGCTGCCGGTCTTCAACTCGCACGCCATCGAGACGCAACTGCACCGCATACCCGGTCTCGCCGAGCACTTCCTCTACTTCAACGACGACATCTTCCTCGGCCGTCCCCAGCGGCCCCAGGGCTACTTCCTCCCCTCCGGGCTGCCCCGGGTCTTCCACGACACCCGGGCCGTCCCGCCCAGCTCGCCGGAGACCCACGACGACGTGTTCACCGCCTCGCAGCGGGCCACGCGCCGCGCCGTCGAGGAGGTCGCCCAGCGCACCTACCCGCGCATCCTGGCCCACGCGCCGTACCCGATGCGCCGCTCCCTCTTCGCCCGGCTGGAGGAACGGCTCCCCGGCCGGCTCGCGGCCACCAGCCGCTCCGCCTTCCGTAGCGCCACCGACCTCGCCCCGATCACCCTGGCGGCGCACCTCGCGCTCGCCGAGGGCCGGGCCGTCGAAGGCGAGCTGACCCTCGCCTACGTCTCCACCGACCGCTCGCAGGAGATCGAACGGCTGCCGGAGCTGGTCCACGACCGGCGCACCGACGCCTTCTGCCTCGCCGACGACTGCGGGACGGAGCTGTCGCCGGACGAACAGCACCGGGCGGTCACCGCCTTCCTGGAGGCGTACTTTCCGGTCCTCTCCCCCTACGAGAAGTCCGCGCCCGTGCCCGCGGCCGAGGGGCAGCGGGCCCCCGAGCCTGCGCCGATCGGCTGACCTCGGCGGCCCGCACCGTGCCGTGTCCCTGACCGCGCACGGTCATGGGTGACAGTGTTCGGCATGGCAGAAGCACCCGAAATCGCCCGCAGCGGACCGCGGCGCCGGACCGTGCTCGCCGCACTGGCCCCGATCGCCCCGCTGGCCCTGGTCGGCTGCGCCGCCGAGGAGCGGCCGCCCGCCCCCGCACCGGGGCCGCAGCCGCCCGCCAAGGACGCCCTGGTCATGGTGATCCGGCACGCCGAGAAGCCGTACGCGGGCGACACCGGCGAGGACGACGAGGGC
Source organism: Streptomyces sp. NPDC098789 (assembly GCF_044759975.1). Taxonomy (NCBI): domain Bacteria; kingdom Bacillati; phylum Actinomycetota; class Actinomycetes; order Kitasatosporales; family Streptomycetaceae; genus Streptomyces; species Streptomyces sp. NPDC098789. The sequence goes on along the minus strand of NZ_JBIWAJ010000004.1, from coordinate 476,070 downwards.
AACGACGACGCCGGCTCCCTGGCCGTGCGCGGCCGCCGCCGGGCCGAGGCCCTGCCGCAGCTCTTCGCGCCCACCCCGGGCGCCCTCCTGCCCCGGCCCACGGTGATCTTCGCGGGCGGCGCCGCCCGGTCCCGCCAGACCGTCGCCCCGCTGGCCGAGGCACTGCGCACGCCGGTACGGGCCGACCTCGCCGTCGGCCGCGAAGCGGACCTGGCCCGCGCCGTGCTCGCCGCCCGCGCCCCCGTCCTCGTCTGCTGGGAACACACGGGCGTCCCGCGGCTGGTCAGCGCACTCGGCGCCGACTAGGTGCTCGGGATCCCGGCGGGCTGGCCCGACCGCTACGACCTCGTGTGGCTGCTGGCCCGCCGCCAGGGCCGCTGGAGCTTCCGCGAGCTCCCGCAGCACCTGCTCACCGGAGACGCATAGCCCGCGCCAGGTAGCCGGCCGTGAGGCCCTCCCCGGACCGGGCCACCCGGGCCGGCGGGCCGGCCGCCACCACCCGGCCACCCTCCGCACCACCGCCCGGGCCCAGGTCGAGCACCCAGTCCGCGCCCGCCACCACCGCCATGTCGTGCTCCACGACCACCACCGAGTGCCCGGCGTCCACCAGTCCGTGCAGCCGGTCCAGCAGCACCTCCACATCGGCCGGGTGCAGTCCGGTCGTCGGCTCGTCCAGCAGGTACAGGGTGTGGTCGCGGCGCACCCGTTGCAGCTCGTTCGCCAGTTTGATCCGCTGTGCCTCGCCCCCCGAGAGCTCCGTCGCGGGCTGTCCGAGCCGCAGGTAGCCCAGGCCGATGTCGGTGAGCGCGCGCAGCGCGCGGTCCGCCGCCGGCACCTCGGCGAAGAACGCGGCCGCCGCCTCCACGGTCAGCTCCAGCACCTCGGCGATGTTCAGGCCCGCGTGGCGCACCTGGAGGGTCTCGTCGTTGTACCGGGCGCCCGCACACAGCGGACAGGGGGCGTAGGTGCTGGGCAGGAAGAGGAGCTCCACCGAGACGAAGCCCTCGCCCTGGCAGGTCTCGCAGCGCCCGCCCGCCACGTTGAAGGAGAACCGGCCCGCCTTCCAGCCGCGCGCCCGGGCCTCGGGGGTGGCCGTGAAGAGTGCGCGGACCGCGTCGAACAGGCCGGTGTAGGTCGCCAGGTTGGACCGCGGGGTCCGGCCGATCGGCTTCTGGTCCACCTCCACCAGCCGCCGGACCGGGAACCCCGGCCCGGCCGCCGCGATCCGCTCCCGCACCGTCTCGGCCAGTACCTGGCCCACCAGCGTGGACTTGCCCGATCCGGAGACCCCGGTGACCGCCGTGAACACGCCCAGCGGGAACGCGGCCGACAGGTCCCGCAGGTTGTGCCGGGTGACCCCGGACAGTCGCACCTCACCGGTCGCCGTCCGCGGCGCCCGCTCGGCCCGCCCCCCGGCCCCCGCGCTCCCCGGCGCGGGGTGCAGGAACCGGGCCGTGGCCGAATCGGGCACCCCGGCCAGGTCCTTCGGCGGCCCGCTGTACAGCACCCGGCCGCCGTGCTCCCCGGCCCGCGGCCCGACGTCCACGAGCCAGTCCGCGTGGCGCACCACGTCCAGGTGGTGTTCCACGACGAAGACGGTGTTCCCCGCCTCCTTCAACCGGTCCAGCACGCCGAGCAGTGCCTCCGTGTCGGCCGGGTGCAGCCCGGCCGACGGCTCGTCCAGGACGTACACCACGCCGAACAGCCCGGACCGCAGCTGCGTCGCCAGGCGGAGCCGTTGCAACTCGCCCGCCGACAGGGTCGGCGCCGTCCGGTCCAGGCTCAGGTACCCCAGGCCCAGTTCGGTCACCGCGCCGATCCGCGCCCGCAGGTCCGCGGCCAGCACCCGGGCCGCCTCACCGGTCGGGGGAGCGCAGGCCAGTACGGCGTCCAGCTCGGTCAGCGCCAGCGCCGCGAGCTCCGCGATCGTCCGGCCCGCGAAGGTCACGGCGAGCGCCTCGGGGCGCAGCCTGCTGCCCGCGCAGACGGGGCAGGGGGAATCGGCGAGGAACTTCTCGGCCCGCGCCCGCAGGGTGGCGCTCTTCGTGGAGCCGAAGGTCCTCATCACGTAGTGCCGCGCGCTCATGTACGTGCCCTGGTAGGGCCGCTGGATCCGGTCGGCGTCCCGCACCGGGTGCACGGTCACCACCGGCTGCTCCTCGGTGAACAGGATCCACTCGCGGTCCCGCGCCGGCAGCTCCCGCCAGGGACGGTCCACGTCGTGGCCCAGCACCTCCAGGATGTCCCGCAGGTTCTTGCCCTGCCAGGCCCCCGGCCAGGCGGCGACGGCGCCCTGGCGGATCGACAGGCCCGGATCGGGCACCAGGAGTTCCTCGCTGGTGCGGTGGACCCGGCCGAGCCCGTGGCAGGAGGGACAGGCGCCGGCGGCCGTGTTGGGCGAGAAGGCGTCCGAGTCCAGCGGGGGCGCGCCCGGCGGATAGGTCCCGGCCCTGGAGTACAGCATCCGCAGGGAGTTCGACAGCAGGGTCACGGTCCCGACGGAGGAGCGGGTGCCCGGCGTGGAGCGCCGCTGCTCCAGCGAGACGGCCGGCGGCAGACCGGTCACCGAGTCCACCTTCGGCGCGCCGATCTGGTGGATGAGCCGACGGGCGTAGGGCGCCACGGATTCGAAGTACCGGCGCTGCGCCTCGGCGTAGAGGGTGCCGAAGGCGAGCGAACTCTTTCCGGATCCGGAGACCCCGGTGAAAACGGTCAGGGCGTCGCGGGGGACGTCCACGTCGACCCCGCGCAGATTGTGTTCCCGGGCGCCCCGCACGCGGACGAAGGAATCACGGGCGGGGGGATCGGTCGACTGGCGCATTCATCACATTTTACGGGGTCCGGGTCACCGCGCCGGGCGCCGGGACACCCGTTAGGGGGACTTACTTCGCCGGGGCCACTGGCTACGCTCGTCCCTGAATCCACCCGCATGCAATTGCATATGGGATGGAGGGAGTGTCGGATATGGGATTTCGGGAAGAGGTGACCCGTGGGGTTCGAGAACGGCATGGCGGCGGACGGCATCACATCGGTGCGCTGGGTGAAGAGCAGCGCGAGCAGTGGAATCGGGAACTGCGTGGAGGTGGCGGCCTTGCCGGGAGGCGAGTTCGCGGTGCGCAATTCGAGGTTCCCGGGCGGTCCCGCACTGGTCTTCACCCAGGACGAGATGACGGCGTTCGTGGCGGGCGCGGGCGCGGGGGAGTTCGATCACCTGCACGGAGCGAGTGCCTAGGGTAAATTCCTGGCCAATGCTTGATGAAACGGGCATGCGAGATCCAGACTGGGCCGCTGATGGCGCATTTCAGTCAGCAAGGAGCTCGCATGCCCGGTCGTCCGCGACCACGGCGCGGGGCCACCGCCCCCCCGTCCCCCGGTCCGTCCCCCGCCGTGGCCCCCGCCGAACGCGGTCCCGCATCGCGGTTGTTGGGCGAACGACTGCGGAGACTCCGGGAGGACCAGAAGATGTCCCTCGTGGACGCCGCGGCCCTCATCCGGGGGTCCGCGTCCAAGCTGAGCAGACTGGAGCGGGGGGAGAGCCCGCCCAAGACCAACGACGTCTGGGACCTGGTGCGCCACTACGGCCTGCCCGCGACCGAGTACGACGAGATCCACGAACTCCTCGGCCAGGTGCGGCTGGAGGGCCGTGCCCGCAAGTACGAGGACCTGACGCCGGACTTCCTGCGCAGGCTCATCTCGCTGGAGGCGCAGGCGAAACGGATCTGCGCGTACGAGACCCACGTGGTCCCCGGATTGCTCCAGACCAAGGAGTACGCCGAGGTGCTGGTGGGCCAGGCCACGGAAGCGGACCCGGTGGAGATCAGCCGGCACGTCCGGGTCCGCGAGGAGCGCCAGCGGCTGCTGCACCGCCCGCACCGCCCCGAACTCATCATGATCCTGGACGAGAGCGTCCTGTACCGGCCCGTCGGCGGACCCCGGGTGATGTGCGACCAGATGCGGCACCTGAGGAGCTTCGCCTCCGACGGATCCACCGACGCGCACATCCGGATCCTGCGCTTCGACCACGAACAGGTCGGCACGGCCCCCGGATTCCCCGTCACCCACCTGCAGTTCGTCGACGGCGGGCCGGCCGAGCTGGTGTACGTCGAGCAGTTGGAGAGCGCGGACTACGTGACGGCCCCCGCCCGCGTCCGGCGCTACCGCGAGGTCATGGACCACCTGATGGAGCGCGCCCTGCCGTGGCGGGAGAGCGTCGACTTCCTCGACGAGCGGATCCGGGACTACGCGCGGCAGTCGCAGCCGGTGGAACCGGCCCCGGCCGGAGCCTGATTCAGGGTATCCGCCCCACCCCGCCCCACGCGATCAGGTCCGTGGCGCGGGGGAGCGACGGCCGGACCGGATCCGGACGCCAGTCGGTGACGTCCCCCAAGCCGGGGTCCATGATCTCCATCCCGTGCAGGAAGCCGCGGACCTCGTGCTCCTCGCGCACGCGGCCCCATCTCCCCTGCGTGGCCCCCCTGATGAGGGAGGTGACCTGTTCGCGGACCTCGGGACAGCGGCTGGTGTACTGGCACACGACCAGGAAACTGCCGGGCGCCAGGCGCTCCTTGACCCGTTCCAGCATGGGGACGACGTCCTCGTCGGGCAGGCACTGGGAGACGGCCACGAACAGGGCGGCCGTGGGCTCGTCGGGCCGGACGAGCCCGCGCACCTGGGCAGAGTCGAAGATGGCTGCGGTGTCCCGGACGTCGGCGGCGACCACGGCGGTCCACGGGTTCTCGACCAGCCGGGCCCGGGCGTGGGCCAGGACCAGCGGATCGTTGTCGATGTAGACCACGCGCGCCTCGGGGGCGACGGCCCCGGCGACCTCGTGCACGTTGTCACGGGCGGGCAGGCCGCAGCCGTGCTCCATGAACTGCCGCACCCCGTAGTCCCGGGCCAGCACCCGGACCGCGCGGCGCAGGAAGGACCTGCTGGCGAGGGCCAGGGTGCGGGACCCGGGTGCGATGCCGATCAGGTCGTCACAGACCTTCTGGTCCACGGGATGGTTGTCGACCCCCCCGAGCAACCGGTCGTAGATCCGCGCGACGCTCGGCGTGCGCACACCGTGGTGCATCCGTCCCCCTCAACCCTTGCCAGGAGTTGTTCCGGTCACAACTGACCATGTTAGAGAGGATGCGGGGCCCGCGCCGTCACCTGAAGGTGTTGATTCCGGGGCGCGCGGGGGCAGGGGTCGCGCGGGATCGAGTCCGGCGGTCCCGTGGGACCGCCGGAGCGGCGGCGCTCAGGGTGCTCGGCGCCGGGCGCGCTCCCGGCGCTCGCGCCGGATCCTGCGGACCCGGCGTTCCCGCGCGACCCACAGGCCGATCGCGAAGAGGAGCGCCACCAGGGTCAGCGCGAAGCCCACGACGTCGAGGGTCGCGGAACCGCCCCACCGGTACAGGAGCAGGGCGACGAGCAGGCAGAGGGGGACGAGGACCGTGGCCAGCACGAGGCGCAGGAGGGTTTGCCTGCCGGAGGGCTGCGGGATACTGCGCTTACGGTGCACCGGGTTCCATGCGAGGACCCCCCGGCGTAGCGGGTTGAGCAAGGTGATTCCTTTTCCCTTCGCTTGACGGACGGCCCTGGGCGCGCCAACGCTCGGGGCCGTCCTGCTGTGGTGAATGCGGAGCCGAATCTACCGTCTCCTCAACGGAAGTGACGTCCCGGCAGAACGTGCAAGGGCGCCCCTCATGGGAATTCGAATCTCCCTATGATCGGTCCACCGTTGTCAATCCGGCCGATACGGCCTGGCCCGGGTCCTGCGGGCGGCGAAAGGGGCTTTGCGCAGCGGAGGTTCGGGTGCGGCGAAGGGTCGGGAAGTGCCGCGCAAGTTCACTCTCAGGAATGAAGATCGAATATCCTGGGCGACGCCGGTCCATTGCGCGCCGACGGAATCGCCCGTGCGTATGCAACGCGCTACAAGGGCGGAATTCGCGGAGGTGAAGGTTCCCCGGTCCCGGTCCCGGTCCCGGTCCCGTTCGCTGTCGGTGCCCGCGCCTAGGCTGGCCCGCATGAGTGATCACGCCACCCGCCGCCCCCTGGCCGTCTTCGACATCGACGGGACCCTCGCCGACACCGCGCACCGCCAGCACTTCCTGGAGGGCCGCCCCCGGGACTGGGACGGCTTCTTCGGCGCGGCGCAGGACGACCCGCCGCTCGCGCGGGGCGTGGCGCTGGCGGTCGAGAGCGGCGCCGACTGCGAGGTGGTGTACCTGACCGGTCGGCCCGAGCGGTGCCGGGCGGACACCCTGGAGTGGCTGGCGCGGCACGGGCTGCCCGAGGGGCGGGTGTGGATGCGCGGGAACCAGGACCGGCGTCCGGCGCGGACGACCAAGCTGGAGGTGCTGCGCCGGATCGCCCGGGGCCGGGAGGTGCGCATGCTCGTGGACGACGACGAGCTGGTGTGCCAGGCGGTGCGCGCGGCGGGGTTCCGCGTCGTGCGGGCCGACTGGGCGGCGGACGCGCCGGAGCTGCGCGAGGCGCAGGAGGGCGAGGGGCGTACCTGATCGGGCCGGGGGCCCGGCTCAGTCCTCGCCGTCGAGGCGGAAGCCCACCTTGAGCGCCACCTGGAAGTGCGCGACCTCGCCGTTCTCGATGTGTCCGCGCACCTGGGAGACCTCGAACCAGTCGAGGTTGCGCAGGGTCTGGCCCGCGCGGGCGATGCCGTTGCGGATGGCCTGGTCGATGCTCTCGGTGGAGGTGCCGACGATCTCGGTCACCCGGTAGGTGTGGTTGGACATGGGGCTCTCCCGAGGGTGGGGACTGGTGCCTCGTTCCACGGTGCCCCAGTACGTCCCGGTCCGCGAGGCGGAGACGGTGGCCGGGCGGTGCGCGGGGGCGGCGCGGGGGTCCGTACGGCCCGGATGCGGCGTTCCTGTGAACCCATTGTGTGCGCCAGGTGGAGGAGTCGTACCGGTTCGTCGCTTTTGCGCAGAGAATCCAGAGCCCGAGCCCCTTGACCCGCCCATTGGTCCATGCCAATTTCAAGCCATCTGAGATCAACCCCCCAGAAGGTGACCTTCGTGAAAATGCGTTTCCTCGCCGTGTGCACGGCCTTGGTGGCCGCCACCGCGCTGACCGGCTGCAGCGTGCTCGGCGAATCGGACGGCGGGCCCCAGAAGGTCACCCTGTGGCTCATGAAGGGCAGTGCCTCGGACGACTTCATCAAGAAGTTCACCGACTCCTACGAGAAGGACCACCCCGGGATCGACCTCGACGTCAAGATCCAGGAGTGGACGGGCATCGGCGACAAGGTCAACGGCGTCCTGAAGGGCAAGGGCAAGGAGAAGGCCGACGTCATCGAGGTCGGCAACACCCAGGTCGCGCAGTACATCGAGACCGGTGGCCTGTCCGAAGTCACCCTGGAAGGGCTGCGCGAGTGGGGCAGCAAGGACTGGCTCAAGGGCCTCGCGGACCCCGGTAGCGTCGGCGGCGCCCAGTACGGCGTCCCCTGGTACGCGGCCAACCGGGTGGTGATCTACAACAAGGACATGTTCGCGAGCGCCGGGCTCAAGACGCCGCCCAAGAGCCGCGGGGAGTGGATCTCCGCCACCCAGAAGCTCGACAAGGGCGCCCAGCAGGGCATCTACCTGCCGGGGCAGAACTGGTACGTGCTGTCCGGGTTCATCTGGGACGAGGGCGGCGACCTGGCCGTGGAGACCGGCGGCCAGTGGGTCGGCACCCTCGACACCAACGAGGCGCTCGCCGGCATGGACTTCTACAAGCAGCTCCAGGCACTCGGCGACGGCCCCAAGAGCTCCGACGAGGAGACCCCCTCGCAGGCCGAGGTCTTCGCGCGCGGCCAGATCGCGCAGATCATCGCCCCGCCCGGGCAGGCCGCACAGATCGAGGAGCTCAACCCGGCGCTCAAGGGCAAGCTCGGCTTCTTCTCGATACCCGGGAAGACCACCGAGAAGCCGGGCGCCGTCTTCACCGGCGGCTCCGACCTGATCATTCCCGACCACACCGCCGACCGGAAGGCCGCCGTGGACGTGATCTCGGCCCTGGTCAGCGAGAAGTGGCAGACCGAGCTGGCGCGCGAGATGAGCTACGTGCCCAACAAGACCACGCTCGCGCACGTCGTCGAGGGCAACGACGGCGCCACCGCGATGGCCCCCGGAGCCGCCCAGGGCCGGGCCACCCCGAAGTCCGCGCGCTGGGCCGAGGTCGAGGCCAAGAACCCCATCAAGCCCTACATGACGGCCGTCCTGTCCGGACAGGACGCCAAGGAAGCGGCCAGGACCGCCTCCGAGGCCATCAGCAAGGTCCTCAGCTCCGACCGCTGAGTTCAGCGTTCGCACATCCGGGTGCCGCCGCTCGGTCATGTCGAATCCAGTCGGTCACGGAAGAAGTAGGGGAGACGGGCCGATACGCCGCCGGCCCGGCTCCCGCTTCCGGACCAGGAGCCGTCATGACCATCGCCCCCCTTTCCCCCGTCGACCTCACCAGCCTCCCCGCGGCCCCGCGCCCCGTGGCCCCGCGCCCCGCACCCGCGCAGGGCGCCCCCACCCACCCCGCGCCCCGCTACGCCGTCCGCCTGGCCCGTGACGAGAACGAGGTCCGCGCCGCCCAGCGGCTGCGCCACCAGGTCTTCGCGGGCGAGCTCGGTGCCCGCCTCGACGGCCCCGAGCCGGGGCTCGACGCCGACGCCTTCGACGCCTACTGCGACCACCTCCTCGTCGTCGAGGAGGAGACCGAACAGGTCGTCGGCACCTACCGGCTGCTCCCCCCGGAGCGCGCCGCGATCGCGGGGCGGCTCTACTCCGAGGGCGAGTTCGACCTCTCCGCGCTCGCGCCCATCCGCCCCGACCTCGTCGAGGTCGGCCGCTCCTGCGTCCACCCCGACCACCGCAACGGCGCCGTCATCGCGCTGATCTGGGCCGGGCTGGCCCGCTACATGGACCGCTCCGGGCACAACTGGTTGGCCGGCTGCTGCTCCGTCCCGCTCGCCGACGGCGGGGTCCTGGCGGCCGCCACCCGCGAGAGCGTCCTCGCCCGCAACCCGGCCCCGCAGGAGTACCGGGTCACCCCGCACCGCCCGTGGAGCCCCGAGGGCATCGCCTTCCCCGACCGCGTCGAGCTGCCGCCGCTGCTGCGGGGATACCTGCGGCTGGGGGCCTGGGTGTGCGGGGAGCCCGCCTTCGACGCCGAGTTCGGCGTCGCCGACCTGTACGTCCTGCTCTCGCTGCGCCGCACCAACCCGCGCTACCTGCGGCACTTCCTCGCGCTCGCCCCCGGCGCATGAGCGCCTGGCTGCCCACCTCGCCCTGCACCCCCGACACCTGCGCCGCCCACCACGGACCGGTGGCGGGCGCCGTGCGCGCGGCGGCGCGCCTGGCCACCGCCGTGCTGGTGCTGCTGCTCGGCATCCTGGCCGCGCCGGCCCTGCGGCCGCTGCCCGCCGGGGCCCGCGGGGCGCTCGTACGGGCCTGGGCGCGCGGGTTCGTCCGGTCCTTCGGCATCCGGATCACCGTCCACGGCAACCCCGGGCCCGAGGGGGCCCGGCTCGTCGTCCCCAACCACATCTCCTGGCTGGACATCCCGCTGGTGGTGGCCGCGCTGCCCTCCCGGATGCTGGCCAAGAGCGAGGTCCGGCGGTGGCCGGTGCTGGGCCGGCTCGCCACCGGCGCCGGGACCCTCTTCATCGAACGCGAGCGGATCCGGGCCCTGCCGGACACCGTGGGTGCGCTCGCCGCAGCCCTACGGTCCGGGGACCGGGTGACCGTCTTCCCCGAGGGGAGCACCTGGTGCGGCCGCGGCCAGGGGCCCTTCCGCCGGGCGGCCTTCCAGGCGGCGCTGGACGCGGGGGCCGCCGTACAGCCCGTCCGGATCGCCTACCGGCTGGCCGACGGTCAGCTCGCGGGGGCGCCCGCCTTCGTCGGGGACGATCCGCTCACCGCCTCGCTGTGGCGGATCGCCCGGTCCCGCGGCGTACGGGCCGAGCTCACCCTGCTGCCGCGGATCCCGCCGGGCCGCCACGCGGACCGGCGGGAACTCGCCGCGGCGGCTCAGGCGGCCGTCACGTCCGCGCCGGCTCCGCTCGGCGCAGTCCCGACCCCGCGCCGCGCGCCCTCGCGCACGTCAGCGTCCTCCGTCGCCGCGGCGGCCGCGGCGACGGACAGCGACAGCGCGAACCGGCCCTCCCGGTCGGCCCACCACTGGGTCAGTTCGAGCCCCGCGGAGGCCAGCTCGTCGCGCACGCCCTCCTGACGGAACTTCGCGGAGACCTCGGTGAGGATCTCCTCGCCGGCCGCGAACGGCACCACGAGATCCAGGGCCCGGATCTTCACCAGGGCGTCCGTCCGGGCCCGCAGCCGCATCTCCATCCACTCCTGCTCCCGGTTCCACACCGCCACGTGCGCGAAATCGGCGGTGTGGAAATCGGCGCCCAACTCCCGGTCGATGACGGCCAGGACGTTCCGGTTGAACTCGGCCGTCACGCCCCGCGCGTCGTCGTACGCCGCGACCAGCACCGCCTCGTCCTTCACGAGGTCGGTCCCCATCAGCAGCGCGTCCCCGGGCGAGAGCATCGCCCGGACGGACGCCAGGAAGGCGGCCCGCTCGGCCGGCCGCAGGTTTCCGATCGTCCCGCCCAGGAACACCACGAGCCGGGGCCCGGGCGTCGGCGGGAGCGCCAACGGGCGGGTGAAGTCCGCCACCAGCGCGTGGACCCGCAGCCCGGGCCGGTCCGAGAGCAGCACGTCGGCCGCGCCCCGCAGGGCGCTCTCGCTCACGTCCACCGGGATGTAGGTGTCCAGCGCGGGCAGCGCCTCGATCAGGTGCCGGGTCTTCTCCGAGGACCCGGACCCCAGCTCCACCAGCGTGCGCGCGCCACTGACCGCCGCGATCTCCCCGGCCCGCTCCAGCAGGATCTCCCGCTCGGCGCGCGTCGGGTAGTACTCGGGCAACCGGGTGATCTCCTCGAAGAGTTCGCTGCCCCGAGCGTCGTAGAACCACTTGGGCGGCAGTGATTTGGGCGAGCCGGTCAGCCCCTCGCGCACATCGGTGCGCAGTGCCGCCTCCGCCGCGTTCTCGTCGAGGGTCCGGGTCAACCGGAAGTCGCCCATGGGGAATTCACTCACTGTCCGGGTTCTCCTTGCTCGGTTTCGGCGTGCTCGCCTGCGCGGGGATCTCCTTGATCGCGGTCAGGTCGACACGGGTGCGGGAGGCGGTCAACAGGGTCCGGTCGGGCACCTCGCACCACCGCGGGTCGTCGTCGTAGGGCTCGGAGGCGACGACCGTGCGGCTCGTGCGGGCGTCCGCGAGGTACCAGAGCGAATCGCCCCAGGCCGTCGCCGCGATCGCGTGGCCGTCGGTGAGCAGCAGGTTCAGCCGCGAACCGGGAGCGGCGGCCGCCAGCTCCCGCACCGGCCCGGTCAGCGCGTCGCCCGGGCTCGCACCGGCCCGCAGGGCGCGTAGAACGAGCGCCCACACCAGTGCCGAATCGGACCGGGCCGCCAACTGGAGCAGATCCAGAGGGGGGAGCGCCGCGGCGGCTCCGGCCGCCGAGTCCGGCCAGTCCCGGACCGCTCCGTTGTGACTGAACAGCCAGGGCCCGGCCGCGAAGGGCGCGGCCGCGGCCTCCCCGTCCGCGCCGCTCAGGGTCGCGTCGCGGACGGCGGCCAGTGCGGCCCCGCTGCGCACGACCCGGGCGAGGTCGCCGAAGGTGGCGTCGCCCCACACCGGGCCCGCCCTGCGGTAGCGGCCCGGTATCGGGTCGCCCTCCGCGTACCAGCCCACGCCGAAGCCGTCGGCGTTGACCGTCCCGTAGCGCTGGTGGCGCGGCTCCCAGGACTGGCGCACCAGGGAGTGCTCCGGTTCGGTCAGCAGCCGGCCGAGCGGCGTCACGGGCCCGAGCCAGGCGATGTGACGGCACATCAGGCGTCCCTCGCGGTGCGGAAACCGGCGAAGATCTGGCGGCGCACCGGCAGGTCCCAGTTGCGGAAGGTGCCCCGGCAGGCCACCGGATCCACCGCGAACGAACCGCCGCGCAGCACCTTGTGCTCCGGGCCGAAGAACACCTCGGAGTACTCGCGGTACGGGAACGCCCTGAAGCCCGGGTACGGAAGGAAGTCGCTCGCCGTCCATTCCCACACGTCGCCGATCAGCTGGCGCACCCCGAGCGGGGAGGACCCGGCCGGATAGCTGCCCGCGGCGGCCGGCCGCAGGTGCCGCTGGCCCAGATTGGCGTGCGCGGGCGTGGGATCGGCGTCGCCCCACGGGTAGCGGTGCGAGCGGCCGGTCGCCGGGTCGTGACGGGCCGCCTTCTCCCACTCGGTCTCGGTCGGCAGCCGCCGCCCGGCCCACCGGGCGTACGCGTCCGCCTCGTACCAACTGACGTGCAGCACGGGCTCGTCGGCCGGCACCGGCTCCACCACGCCGAAGCGCCGCCGCAGCCACTGGCCGGCCTCGCGGTACCAGAACAGCGGGGCCTCGATGCCGTGGCCGCGGATCTGGTCCCAGCCCTCGGCCGCCCACCAGCGGGGCTCGCCGTAGCCGCCGTCCGCCATGAAGGCCAGGTAGGCGGCGTTGGTGACCGGGACCGTGTCGATCCAGAAGGGTGCGCTCTCGCGGGTGTGCGCGGGGCGCTCGTTGTCCAGCGACCACGGCTCGGTGGAGGTCCCCATCGTGAAGGGGCCTCCGGGAACCAGGACTTCGGGAGCCGACGGCGCCGGACCGGTCGCCGGACCGGGCTCCGGGGCGGTCAGCACCGGGCCGCCGAGCCGCAGCTGATGGGTGATCAGCATCGTTTCGTCGTGCTGCTGTTCGTGCTGCGCGATCATCCCGAAGGCGAAGCCGTCGTCGAGCAGCGCCGAACCCTCGAGGGCGGTCCGCTCCAACAGGTCGAACACCCGCCCCCGCACGTCGGCGCTGTAGCCACGGGCCTCGGCGGGTCCGAGCAGGGGCAGCGCGGGCCGCTGGGCGCGGGGATGCGCGAACGCGTCGTACAGCGGGTCGATCTCGGGGCGCATCGGCTCCCGCCCGGCGACGCGGCGCAGGAGCCACAGCTCCTCCTGGTTGCCGATGTGCGCGAGGTCCCACACCAGGGGGGACATCAGCGGCGAGTGCTGTGCGGTCAGGTCGGCGTCCGTCACCGGATCGGTCAGCGCCGCCGTCCGGGCCCGGGCGGCGATCAGCGCGGCGGCCGCCCGTTCGCGCAGGTCGCCCGGCGGCTGCTGGTCGGTCCCGCCGGCCGGGGCGGTCGTGGCGCTCACGGGCGTTCCTCCTTGCGGACGGGGGCGCGGAAAGACGCGCGCAGGGGGGTGGGGGTCGAGGCCGGGAAGGGCCGGGCGGCGGACCGGGGCCGTGCGTCGTCGACCCCGCCGAACCCGTCCACCTCGTCGGCCGGACAGCGGCCGCGGCGCACGAACCGTTCGGTGAACTCCCCGACGGCGTCCCGCACCCGGGTGTCCGCGCCGAGCCGCGGCAACGCCTCGGTCGCGGCCCGGAAGCACGCGCGGGCCGCCGCGCGCAGCTCCGGATCGCGCGGCCCGTACCGGGCCGCCGAGCGCCAGAGCGGATTGCGCGGCGCGGGCCCCGGGCCGTAGGAGTCGGCCAGCCCCTTCGCCACGCGGTAGGCCGTCTCCGCGGCCTCCGGATCGTCGAACAGGGCGTGCACCACGGCCACCGGGACCAGCCAGCCGTCCACGCCCGGCTGCGCGTCGATCATCCGCAGTTCCAGGTGCCCGCGCGGCCGGATCGGCGGGAACAGGGTGGTCAGGTGGTAGTCGAGGTCCGCGCCGGTCGGCGGCCTGGGCCCGGCGCCGCGCACCCACGCACGGAAGCTCAGGTCCCGCGGGACCTCCCACGCCGCGCCCGCGGCGTGCTCCGCGGCCGTGTCGCCCGGGTCGCCCGCGCCGTCCCGGCCGGTCGGGTCCTGCGGACGTACGCACATCACCGCGGTGTCGAGCGCCTGGCGCACCCAGGCCGCGCGCGGGTCGGCGTCCAGCGGTGGAGCGAGGGCGCGCGCGGTGTCGAGGTCGCTCCAGACGCCCTGGCGGGAACACCGCCAACCCGCGTACGGGCCGCTGTGGGCGGGGGAGTTCGCGAAGGCCGACACCAGCACCGCGCCGAGCAGGTGAGCGGAGCGCCAGCGCCTGCCGTGGCCGAGCGGGCCGGGCTCCTCGTGGCCCGCGTCGACGCAGACCTGCACGGAGGCGGACGCGCGCATCATGGCGCGCCCGGCCGGTCCGGTGCGGTCGAAGTAGGTCTCCATGGCCCGGTAGCGCGGGCTGTCCAGCAGCCGCCGCAGCGGCCGGCGCAGATCGTGCCCGAGCCCGTCGAGCACGACGCCCTGGGCGCCCAGGGCGGCGCGCACGGCGTCCAGATCGGCCTGGAGGTCGCCCACGCACCCCATCAGGGAGGTGGCGGGCGGTGAGCTGAGTTCGAGCTGGCCGCCCGGTTCGACGGTGAACCGGGAGCGCAGGGGCAGTGCGGCCGCCGCGTCGTGGGCGGCGGTGAGCCGGTCCGGCGACAGCGGTCGCGCGGGGTCCTCGGCGTCCAGCAGCAGCCACTCCAGTTCGGCGCCGAGCAGCCGGGGCGGGCCCGTCTTGAAACAGATGCCGCGCACGAGGTCCTCGGCGGCGGTCTCGGTGAGCGGCCGCGGGGGGTGCTCGGCGGCGCGTCCGGGGGGACGCCCTGGCGGATGTGCGCGCAGGTGCGTCAGGGGTGAGTCCTGGGGCATGACCGGATCCTCTTCTCCTGTCGTGAGCCGTGACGTCACCGTTGCCTACCCGTCGTGGTCGGGCCGTGAAGCGTGCGGATCGCATCAAGATCGCGCAAACCCGTGCCGATTCGTGCAAGTAATTGCGTTGCCACTTGCGGTGCCCGTTCCGGAAGATCGGGGGATGAGCAGCAGACTGAGGGCCATCGCGCTGGAGAACGCGCAGATCGTGGCGGCCGGGGGGTACCGGTCGCGGTCGGGGCGGGAGGTGGCGCTCGCCGCCGCCGTGGCGGAAGCCAAGGCGGGAACCAGGATATATGGCCCCAATCCGGTCATCCAGGGCAAGCCGGAGGGGGTGCGGAGCCGGGAGACCGTGTACGAGGTGACCGGGGAGAGCAGCACGGTCGCCGCCCGCAGGCTCGTCCCGGGCGGCCCGGTCGCGGTCCTCAACTTCGCCTCGGCCCGCAATCCCGGGGGCGGATACGTCCGTGGGGCCAAGGCGCAGGAGGAGGCCCTGTGCCGCGCTTCGGCGCTCTACGAGACGCTGCTGGAGGCGCGCGAGTACTACGAGGTCCACCGCGCCGAGGTGAGCACCTTCTACACCGACCGGGTGATTCACTCGCCCGGGGTCCCGGTCTTCCGCGACGACCGGGGCGAACTGCTGGAGGTGCCCTTCCGGGCGGGCTTCCTCACCTCCCCGGCTCCGAACGCGGGCACCATCCGGCGCCAGGAACCGGAGCGGACCCACGAGATCCCGGCGGCGCTGGCCCGGCGGGCCGAGCGGGTCCTGGAGGTGGCGGCGCTGCACGGCTACCCGCAGCTGGTGCTGGGGGCGTGGGGGTGCGGGGTGTTCATGAACGACCCGGCCGAGGTCGCCGAGGCCTTCCGGGCCCTGCTGACGGGCCGGTTCGAGGGCGTCTTCGAGCGGGTGGCGTTCGGGATCCTGGACCGCTCCCCGGGCCCGCGCCGGGCCTTCGAGGCGGCCTTCCCGGGCTGAGGACGGCGTCCCGGTGCCACGCCGGGCGCCGTGACGCGGCGCACCTTCGCGGTCACCCCCTGGACCATACGAACCCCGTGTACGTCTCCCCGTGCGTGGGCGGCCGCGTCCAGGAGCGGGTGGTGAAGGTGTGCAGGCGCCCGTGCGTGAGCGAGTGCCGAGGCAGCAGGACGCCGAACTCCCGGGTCACCGCCTCCAGCAGCGAGCGCTCCGCCACGGCGCCGTCCAGGGCGCTGCCGAGGAACCGGTGCGGGTCCAGCTGCGCCGGTACCGCTCCGGCGGTGCGGAGCTCACCCCCCGCGTTACGTGAACGCGTACTGCTCGACACCGTCCCGGGCCACCGACAGGTGGAACACGGGCGCACCGCGGCCCGCCCGCAGCCCGCTCCACACCGCCACCGCGCGGGTGCCCGCGCTGGCGCCCGCGGCGGGGGAGCGCAGCCGCTGCCGGTCGAACGGGGCGGGCTCGCCGTCGAAGGCGAAGCTCCAGCCGTCGCCGGCCCGCCCGACCGACACGAGGGCCCGGTCGTCGTAGGAGGAGGACTCCCGCTGGCGGTGGAAGGCCCTGTCGCGCGCCTCCCAGAAGGTCATCGGCAGCTGGAGGAGGAGGCCCTCCCCCTCCGGGTCGGCGTCCGCGAGCCGGCCGGGCAGCTCCGCCGGCTCCACCCCCTCCACCAGGACGAACCGGTAGGAGGTGAGGTTGCCGCCGGGGTCCGGCTCCGCGAGCCACGCCAGGTTCCCCGGGTCGAGCCCGGCCGTCGGCTCCGGCGCCGCGCCCGCCTGCCCGCCGCCCGCCTGCCCGCTCCTCGGCGTGGCCAGCAGCTCCCGGCCCCGCTCCGGGGTGAGCAATGGTCCGAGCAGCGGGTCGGCCAGCCAGCCCAGCGGCGCCAGGTGGTCCGGCCCGCACGGCTCCCACCGGGGCAGGGTCTCCCGCAGCGTCCGCCACGCCCCGTCCGTATCGCCCCACCGGGCCAGCTCCCGGGCCCGCTCGACAGCCTCCCCGAAGGCGCCGGGCGCCGTGTACCGGTACGTGCCGCCCCGCAGGCGCTCCAGGGTCGCGCGGGCCAGGTCCAGCACGTCCTCGCCCGCGCCCCGCACGGAGAACGTCAGCGCGGCGCCACCGTGGTGCGCTTCCGCGGCCAGCAGCGGCGGCAACACCTCGAGCGCGTACCGGGGGTCCGTCACCAGGCCGCCGAAGTTCACCATGCAGGTGTGCCCAAGCAGGCGCCGGATCTGGTCGCCGAGCCCGACGGCGCCCGGCCTGCCGTACCCCTTGGCCTCGTCCAGCGCGGCCAGGGCCGACTCCCATCCGCCCCGCAACGCCTCCTGTCGGGCGTAGTCCACCAGGGCGTCCAGCTCGCGGGTGGTCTCGTTGACGAACTCCGGCTCCCCGTCCCGCGGGCTCGCCCGCAGGTTGTGGAACTCCCGGTGCATGTCCCGCATGAACGCCCGGAAGCCGGCGTGCCGCTCGGGCGGCGCGGCCCGCCAGCCCGCCCAGGTGTACACGGCCCACTCGCCGTCCTCGTCGACGTCCTCGGGATCCATCAGGACGTAAGTACCGTCGGACCGCACGTTCAGCTGGAGCCCGCGCCGCCAGACACCTCCTAGCCGCGCCTCGGGACCGGCGTCATCGTCCAGGTACTCCTCGAACACGTCGGCGAGCCCGGACTCGTTGTGGTGCCAGCGCGCCTGCGCGGTCCCTGCCAGGAGCCACACGAACCCGCCCGCGTGCCGCCACCCGTCGCTGACCGCGAGGAACTCCCGGTACGACGGGGGCATGCGGCGGCCGAGGCGCTCCTCCATGGCCGCAATCCGCTCCTCGGCGGCGGCCGGGAACCCCAACCACCGTGCACGCAGGGCGAGCTCGTCGTCCTCGTTCCGCTCCTCGGCGGCCGCCGTGTGGTCCGCCCACTCCCCGCTCCACCTGAGGAGGAAGGTCCGCCAGTCGAATGCCTCGGTATCCGTCATGCACAGGATGCTGACAGCGGGCACTGACAGCGGGCACTGACCGAGGAAGGTCCGCTCAGGCCCAGCCGTACCGCTCGCGCAGGCGGTCGACGACCAGTTGGAATCGGCCGCGGTCCAGGGCGCACGCCTCGCGCCGCATGCCGGCGTCGTGCACGCGCAGCACCCGGTCCACGTCCACCCAGGACTCCCGTCCGGCCGCGTCCCAGGGTCCGGTGCCGATCGGGACCCACTCCCGGTCCTGGTCGTGGCGCTTGCTGGAGAGCTGTACGGCCAGCACGGTGTCGCGGTCGGTCTCGCGGGCCACGACCAGCACCGGCCGGTCCTTGCCCCGGCCGTCGTTCTCCTCGTAGGGGACGAAGGTCCACACGATCTCGCCGGGGTCGGGGTCCCCGTCGTGATCGGGGGCGTAGGAGGTGCGCACGGGCCCGATGGCGCGCGGATCGACCTCGGCGGTCGCCCCGGCGCCGTCGCGGCCGGGCTGGTGGGGCTGGTCGGTGTGCGGGGTGTGGTGCGAAAGTGCCGTCATCCGGCAGAGGTTAGCGGTGCGCCGGCGCGGCCGGTGCGGGACGTGCCGCAGCGGTGCCCTGACAGGCGCTATGCCGAACCCGTGACCGATGCCGTCGCCGCTCCCAGTGGGGCGGACCAACGCGGCCAGTGGGACTGCCAGTTCTCCGCCGCCTCCAGCTGGGCCGCCAGCGAGATGAGGAGCGGCTCCGAAGACTCCGGGCCCAGCAGTTGCGCACCCACGGGGAGCCCCTGGGGGGTGAAGCCCGCCGGGACGTTCACGCCGGGCCAGCCGAGGACGTTCCAGGGCCAGGCGTACGGGCAGGCCGCGATGATCGCCCGCTCGGTGTCCAGGGAACCCCGGTCGTCCAGGGCGCCGACGCGCAGCGGGGCGGTGGCCGTCGTGGGCGTGAGGACCACGTCGTAGCGGCTGAAGATCTCCCCGATCCGGTGCTGGTGCAGGGCCTCCGCGCGGCGGGCGGCCCGCAGGGGCAGGCCGCTGAGGATCCGCCCCATGAGGGTCGCCTCGCTCGTCCGCGGGTCAAGCAGCGAGGGATCCGGCACCCGCGCGGCCCACTCGTGTACGCCCCCGGTCGCGCGGGGTATGAAGCTCAGCCCGATCTGCCCGTACCGGGGGTCCTCCAGGGCCACCTCGTGACCCAGCGCCTCCAGCCGCCCGGCGAGCCGCTCCACGGCGGAACGGATCGACGGGTCCAGGGACTTGGAGGTGCCGGTGAACGGCATCGCGAAGGCGAGCGCGATCCGCAGCCGCCCCGGCTCGGTACGGGCGGCCCGGGAGGCGGAGATCGGCGCGGGCCGGTGCAGGTCGCCGCGGTGGGACCCGCTGGCCGCGTCGAGCAGCAGCGCGGCGTCCGCGACCGTACGGGCCAGCACGCCGTTGACCGTCAGCCCGCGGAAGGCCTCCGGCTCGGGCCAGGTGGAGATGCGGCCGCGCTGCGGTTTGATGCCGACCAGGTGCGTCCAGGCCGCCGGGATGCGGATGGAACCGGCGCCGTCCGATCCCAGCGCGGCCGGGATCAGGCCGGCGGCCACGGCGGCCGCCGAGCCGCCGGAGGAGCCGCCGGGGGTGAAGGCCGGGTTCCAGGGATTGCGGGTCGCGCCGAAGGCGGGCCCCTCGGTGAGCGGCCACTGGCCCAGCTCCGGGGTCTGGGTCTTGCCGACGATGACCGCGCCCGCGGCGCGCAGGCGGCGTACCGCCTCGCTGTCCTCGGCCTTCGGCGGGAAGTCCCCGGCGCAGCCGAAGGCCGTCGGCAGCCCGGCCACGTCCATGTCGTCCTTGACCGCGAGCGGCACGCCGAGCAGCGGGAGCCGCTCCCCGGCGGCGAGCCGCCGGTCGGCCGCGTCCGCCTCCGCGAGGGCCGCCTCGGAGTGCACGATCCGGAAGGCGTTCAACTCCGGCTGCGAGGCCTCGATCCGCTCCAGGCACTGTTCGGTGAGCCAGCGCGAGGTCACGCTGCCGTCGGCGAGCGCCCTGACCATGTCGGCGAGGCCGGGCACCCGGTGCGGGGTCGGGAGGGGGTGCGGGCCCGGCGGCGAGCCGGGGGCCAGGACGGCCGTGGCGCCCGGAGCCAGGACGGCGGTCGTCGCACCAGGCGCTCTACCAGGAACCGTGCCAGGAACTGTGGTCATCGAAACCGGACCTCCCCGTTACTCATCGGTATACCGACCGTAACGGGGAGATCTGGAAGCTTGCTATATCCATCCTTCAAGCGAGGTCATGAACCCCTCGAAGTCGTCGCGGTGGATGGTGTGACCGGCGCCCGCCACCGAACGGACCTCGAAACCACGGGCCTTGAGGACGGCGCCGCGCTCCTCGTCGATCAGGAAGCTCGGATCGGCCAGCTGGACCAGGGACGGCACCACCGGCGCGGCGGGCAGCAGGTCCGTACCGGCCAGGGCGGCGAGGCACAGCGCGGTGGCTTCGTCCCAGGCCGCCAGGGTGAGCAGCTCGACGTCCACGTCGGCCTCCTCCCAGCGCGGGCTCAGCGCCCGGATCCGCTCCCTGGACGCCGACTTGAACGCGGCGAACACCTCGGGACCGAAGCCCTCGCCGAGCGGGGCCAGGTGCCAGGCCGGGTCGGAGTAGACCGCGCGCCGCGGCCGCAGCCGGTCGACGGCCAGGGAGAGCGCCAGGCCGCCGAGGGAGTGGCCGATGGCGAGCTCCGCACCGGTGGGGAGGGTTTCGACCAGGTCGTCGGCGAAGCCCTGCGGGGTGTAGTCGCCCCGGCCGCTGGCGCCGTGGCCGCGCAGGTCGACGGCGATGACGCGGTACCCGAGGGCGGCGAGCGCGGGACCGACCCGGCGCCAGGTGCGGTGGTCGGACATGGCGCCGTGGACGAGCAGGGCGACGCGGTCGCCCTCGCCCCAGGTGTGGGTGTGGAGTTGCACGGAGTGCCTTTCTGCGGGACGCGTGGTGCGGGCTGCGTGGTTGCGTGTTGCGTGTTGCGTGTTGCGTGGAGCGTGGTGCGGGTGTGCCGTACGAGTCTGCCGGTGAGCGGACGTCAGCGGTCGTCAGCGGACGCTGCGGATCGGCTTCACGGCCAGCGCGCCCGCGACGGAGAGCACCGCCGCGATGACGAACAGGGCGGTGTACCCGCCGCTGACGGACACGATCACCGAGGCGACGAACGGCGCGACGATCTGCGGTCCGGCGTTGGCGATGTTGAGGACGCCCATGTCCCTGGCCGCGTCCTCGGCCTTCGGGAGCACCATCGTCACCAGCGCCGTGTCGACGGCCATGTAGCTGCCGAAGGCGAGGCCGTTGACCACGGAGAAGGCGAGCATCGCCGACCAACTCGTCGACAGGGCCGGGATGAGGAGCGCGACGGCCGACAGCAGCGCGGAGGCGCCGACGAACAGCTTGCGGCGGTCGAAGCGGTCGGACAGGTAGCCGCCCAGGACCGTCGAGACCACCATCGCGACGCTGGTCAGCGGCATCAGGAGGGCCACCGCCTCCTCCGGCTCCATGCCCGCGGGCAACGCGGTGTGGTCCTGGAGGATGTACAGCTGGTAGCCGCTCACCGAGAAGTACCCGAGGACCAGCAGCGCGCGCCCGATGAAGGCCCACCGGAAGTCATGGTCCCGCAACGCCCCGCTGAAGGCCGCCAGTTGGGCACGGACGGGCAGCTGGGCGCGGACCGGGAGGCGCTGCTCGCGGCTGCTCGCCGTGAAGAGCAGGGCCGCGCCCGCCACGACCGCGCCGAAGACCAGGTAGCCGGTGCGGTAGTCGTCGGAGAAGGCCGCGCCCAGCAGGGCGCCCAGGGTCGAGCCGAAGGGCAGGCCGAGTCCGACCGCCGCCGAGGCCTTGCCGCGGGCGCTGACCGGGATCCGGTCGGGGACCACGGAGGTGATCGCGGCCTGGTAGACGTTCATCACGGCCTGGCCGAGGCACCAGGCGATGGTGATCAGCAGGATCGTGTCGGCGAGCCCGAGGAGGAACATCGCGGGGACCGCCGCCAGGCCGCCGCCCAGGATCCAGGGGTTGCGGCGGCCGCTGCGGTCCGAGAGGGCGCCCGCGACCGGGTTGAAGACCGTGGCGAAGACCGCGGAGACCCCCGCGATCAGGCCGAAGTTGGAGACCTTGTTCGCCGGGTCGATGTGTTCGACCTGGAGCGCGAGCAGGATTCCGGCGACTCCGATGTAGAGCGCGTACATCGCGGTGTTGCCGATGAGGAGCAGCGGGAGCAGACCGCGTCCGGGCGCGGGCGTCGAGGGCGCGGCGGCGGATGCGGCGGGGGAGGCGTCGGCGGTGCCGGTGCCGGGGGAGGAGACGGCCACGGTGCCCTCCTGGGCAGGGATGTCGG
This sequence comes from Streptomyces sp. NPDC098789, assembly GCF_044759975.1. NCBI lineage: Bacteria > Bacillati > Actinomycetota > Actinomycetes > Kitasatosporales > Streptomycetaceae > Streptomyces > Streptomyces sp. NPDC098789. The sequence continues at coordinate 454,116 of NZ_JBIWAJ010000004.1, read as the reverse complement.
GCGGGTGAGGGGGTGCGCGCCGCCCCGTCGTGACGGCGGGGGTGCGTCGGAACACGACGGGGCGGCGGCACGGTGCGACACGGGTTGCGGCACGGTCGGTGCAGGGGTTGTGACGACCGGGTTACACGTGTCAATGAATCGTGTAACCACTGTGTAGCATCCGATTCCGGCCATCCGCTAGCCCCCGAGCCCCACCGGTCTGGAAAGATGCCACGGCAATGCCTCCCTCACCGAAGTCGTCCCCGAAGCGACCGTCGCCGAAGTCGTCCGCCCGATCGGCGCCGCCCCCGCCGCCCGCCCCGGGGCCTACGGCGGGCCCCGCCGCGGCCGCCGTCGAGGCCGTGGAGACCGCCGCGCCCGGACTGCCCGTCGCCCCCGCGCCCGTGGCTGCCGCCCCCGCGCTCCCCGCCGCGCCGACCAGTGCCGACGTGGCCCGGCTCGCCGGCGTCTCGCGCGCCACGGTCTCGTACGTCCTGAACAACGCCGAAGCCGTGCGCATCAGCGAGCCGACCCGGCGCAAGGTGCGCGAGGCCGCGGAGGAGTTGGGCTACGTCCCGCACGCCGCCGCCCGCAGCCTGCGGGCCGGGCACACCCGGATCGTGCTGCTGCCCACCTCGCACGTCCCGGCCGGGCCGCTGTACAGTGCTTTCTTCAACGAGCTCCAGTGGGCGCTGCGCCGGCTCGACTACACCGTCGTCCAGTACGGCAGCCTCGGCCTCACCGGGGACCAGGCGGCCCGCGCCTGGGCCGAGCTGCGGCCCGTGGCGGTGATCTCCCTCGGCGAGATCGTCCTGAGCGCCCACAACGTCGAGACCCTCAAGCGGGCCGGTGCCCGCGCCGTGATCACGCTCGGGCCGGCCAGCGTCGCCGGGGCGCACGCGCTCGTCATGGACCAGGCCGAGGTCGGTGCCCGGGCCGCGGCCCACCTCGTCGAGCGCGGCCACCGCCGGATCGGTGTGATCGTCCCCGAGGAGGCGGGCCTGGAACTCTTCTCCGCCCCGCGCCTGGCCGGCGCCCGGGCGGCGGCCGCCGGCGCGGCCGCGATCGAGCCGCTGCCGATGGCCTACACGGAGGAGTCCGCGCAGGCCCTGGCGGCCAGGTGGCCGGAAAGCGGCCCTGATGCCGTCTTCGCCTACAACGACGAGTACGCGATGCTCCTCATGCGCGCCCTCCAGGACGCGGGGGTGCGGGTGCCCGAGGACGTGGCCGTGATGGGCGCCGACGACCTGCTGATCGGCCGCCTGCTGCGGCCGCGCCTGAGCACGGTGCAGATCGAGATGCCCACGGGCGATCACCTGGCGTCCCTGGTGGACCGGGCGGTCCGGGAACCCACGGAGGTCCCGGCCCGCCGCGACCTGCTGGCCGCGCGCGCCGTCCCCCGCGAGTCCACCTGAGCGCTCCGGAGCCGGCCGACGGGCCGGGCCGGGACCTCCGACGCTTCCCGGACCGCCGGGTCGGCCAGGTCAGGGCGCCGCCGGGGGGCGTTGACAGGCCGCGAGCCGGGGACGGAGACTGCGGGCGCGCCCACCGGCGCGCCCGCACGGATCTGCCCAGGAGACCCCGCATGCGCATCCGCGACGTCTACATCGTCGACGCCGTCCGTACCCCGATCGGCAAGTTCGGCGGTGCCTACGCCGGGGTCCGCCCGGACGACCTGGCCGCGCACGTGGTCCGCGCCCTGGTGGACCGTACGCCCGCGCTCGACCCCGCGCGGATCGACGACGTGGTCTTCGGCGACGCCAACGGCGCCGGCGAGGACAACCGGGACGTCGCCCGCATGGCGGTGCTGCTGGCCGGCCTGCCGGTCACGGTCCCCGGGGTCACCGTCAACCGGCTCTGCGGATCGGGTCTGGAGGCCGTGATCCAGGCCGCCCGTGCCATCGCGCTCGGTGACGCCTCCGTGGCGATCGCGGGCGGGGTGGAGTCCATGACCCGCGCCCCCTGGGTGGTGCAGAAGCCGGAGCGGGCCTTCCCCGCGACCCACCAGCAGATGTGGTCCACCACCTTGGGCTGGCGGATGACGAACCCCCGGATGCCGCAGGAGTGGACCGGTTCGCTGGGCGAGGGCGCGGAACTGGTCGCGGACAAGTACGCCCTCACCCGCGAGGCCCAGGACGCCTTCGCCCTGGAGAGCCACCGCAAGGCCGCCGCCGCCTGGGCGGCGGGGGAGTACGCGGCCGAGGTGGTCCCGTACCCCGGCGTCGACCTGCTGCGCGACGAGTGCATCCGGGAGGGCTCGACCATGGAGGCCCTCGGCCGGCTGAAGCCGGCCTTCCGCACCGACGGCCGGGGCACGGTCACCGCCGGCAACGCCTCCCCGCTCAACGACGGGGCCGCGGCTCTGCTGCTCACCGACGAGGCGGGGCTCGCGGCGACCGGGCGCGAGCCGCTCGCCCGGATCCGGGCCTCCGCGGTCACCGGGATCGAGCCGCAGCTCTTCGGGCTGGGGCCGGTCGAGGCCGTCCGGCGGGCTCTGGAGAAGGCGGGCCGCGGTTTCGCGGACCTGACCACCCTGGAGCTCAACGAGGCCTTCGCCGCACAGGCGTTGGGTTGTCTGCAGGCCTGGCCCGAGCTGGACCGGAGCGTGGTCAACCCGCGCGGCGGGGCCATCGCCCTGGGTCACCCGCTGGGCGCCTCCGGAGCCCGGCTCGCGGGCTCGGTCGCCCACCAGCTGGCGGCGGCCGGTTCGGGGACGGGGATGGCCGCGCTCTGCATCGGGGTGGGCCAGGGCATCGCCCTCGTGCTGGAGCGCTGACGGGCCGGGGGCAGGGGGCACGGGGGCCGTCGGGGCAGGGGGCCGGTCGGCCGGTGGGCCGTACGGACGCTCGATCGATTCCGGACACGTGCCGCCGGCAACTGCCCAATAAGTGAACAGAATTGGGAACTCCGTTCTGGCACGATGACGCGTGCCGCCCCCCACCCCAGCAGCTCCGCCCCACCCATCGGAGGCCCCGCGCCATGCCGCTCCTCGACCCGCAGCTCTGGCAGGACGGACCGACCCTGGCCGGGGGTACGTCACCGGTCGTCGAACCGGCGACCGGCCGCACCCTCGCCACCCTCGACCTGGCCTCGGCCCCCGACGTCGCCGAGGCCGCCGTACGGGCCCTGGCCGCGCAGCGGGACTGGGCGCGCGCCACCCACCTGGAGCGCGCCGCGGTGCTCCGCCGGGCGGGGGACCTCTTCACCGCCCACGCCGACGAACTGCGCGGGTGGCTGATCCGCGAATCCGGCTCGATCCCCGGCAAGGCGGACTTCGAACTGCACGTCGCGGCCCAGGAGTGCTACGAGGCCGCGGCGCTCGCCTCGCGCCCGACCGGGCAGGTGCTGGCGACCGAGGCGCCCCGGCTCTCGTACACCCGGCGCACCCCGGCCGGGGTCGTCGGGGTGATCGCGCCCTTCAACGCCCCGCTGATCCTCGCCATCCGATCGGTCGCGCCCGCGCTCGCCCTCGGCAACGCCGTGCTGCTCAAGCCGGACCGGCGCACCGCCGTGTGCGGGGGGCTCGCGCTCGCCGCGGTCCTCGCCGCCGCCGGGCTGCCGGCCGGGTTGCTGCACGTCCTGCCCGGGGACGCGAGGACCGGGGCGGCGGTGGTCGCCGACCCCCTGGTGCGCGTCGTCTCGTTCACCGGCTCCACCGCGAGCGGCCGGACCGTCGGGGAGTCGGCCGGCCGTCACCTCAAGCGCGCGCACCTGGAGTTGGGCGGCAACTCGGCGCTGATCGTGCTCGCCGACGCCGACGTCGAGGCCGCCGTGGCCCAGGCGTCCTGGGGGTCCTTCTTCCACCAGGGCCAGATCTGCATGACCGCGGGCCGCCACCTCGTGCACGCGTCGCTCTACGACGAGTACGTCGAGCGGCTCGCCGCCCGGGCCGAGGCGCTGGTGGTGGGGGACCCGTACCGGGAACAGGTGCACCTGGGGCCGCTGATCGACCGCGCCCAGCTGGAGCGGGTCCACGCGCTGGTCGAGGCGAGCACCGAGCGGGGCGCGAAGCTGCTCGCCGGCGGCGCCCACCAGGACCTCTTCTACCGGCCGACGGTGCTCGCGGGCGTCTCCGATGACACCCCCGCCTACGCGCAGGAGGTCTTCGGACCGGTGGCGCCCGTACGCTCCTTCGCCTCGGAGGAGGAGGCCATCGACCTCGCCTCGGCGGGCCCGTACGGCCTCTCCCTGGGCGTGGTCACCCGTGACGCGGCGCGGGGGCTGGAGCTGGCCGATCGGATCCCCACCGGCATCGTGCACGTGAACGACCAGACGGTGAACGACGAGGCGGTCGCCCCCTTCGGCGGTGTGGGTGCCTCCGGCAACGGGGCCCGGTTCGGCGGCGAGGCCAACCTCGACGCCTTCACGGAGCTGCGCTGGACCACGGTCCGCCGCACCCCGGCCGGCCACCCGTTCTGACCGGCCCCGGGGGCGCGGCCGGTCCGGCCGGCCCGCCCCCGCGGCCGGTCGCGGGGTTGCGGAATGTCGGCGGGCCTCCGTTCGTTCCAGGGAACAGGAAGCGCGATATACGGAGGTCTGGAAACCGTGGCTACAGTCGAACTCACCAAGGAGAACTTCGACCGGACGGTCAGCGAGAACGAGTTCGTGCTGATCGACTTCTGGGCGTCGTGGTGCGGTCCCTGCCGGCAGTTCGCCCCGGTCTACGAGAGGGCGTCGCAGACCCACTCCGACCTGGTCTTCGCGAAGGTGGACACGGAGGCGCAGCAGGAGCTGGCCGCCGCCTTCGACATCCGGTCGATCCCGACGCTGATGATCATCCGGGACCAGGTGGCCATCTTCGCGCAGCCGGGGGCGCTGCCCGAGGCCATGCTGGAGGACGTCATCGGCCAGGCCCGCGCGCTGGACATGGACGAGGTCCGCACGAAGATCGCCGCCGAGAAGGCGCGGACCGAGGCCCCCGACCCCACCCAGCCCCCCACGGAGGCATAGCCGCACCCCGACGGCCGGGCCCCGGCACGGTCCCCCGCCATCCGGCGGCGGGGCACCACGCCCGGGCCGGCGCCGTCCGGTCGATGTCCCGTCCGCCCCGCGTAAGGTGACGGGCTATGAGCGGCCTGGCCGGGATTCCGTCAGGTCCGGGTGGACGCGGTGGGAACCCTGGAAGGTGGCTATGACCGAAGCGGTGTTCTACCGGATCCGACTGCTTCGCAGATCAGAGGCTGTTTCTGGCTCCGCTGGGTAGCGGAAATCTCACAAAATCTCAGGCCCGTGCCCGGCTTCCCGCCGCGCCGTCGCGCGCTCACGAGGAGCCACGCCACCATCGACTCGATGTCGTCCTCGGTCAGCTCCTGGAGCCGCTTGTGCCCGAGGTAGGCCGCCCCGGAACGCGACGCGCAGAGAAGCAGGCGAAGGCCGACGCCGCCCTGTACGGCACCCCCGCGTGGGATGCGCTCACCGACCTCCGCAAGCACCGTGCGGCCCAGTACGTGGCTCGCAAGGCCAGCGCCAAGGGAGACGACGCCGCATGACTCCCACCGAAGCCCGGACCGCCCTCGACACCGCCCGCGCCGAAGCCGATCAGGCACACGAGGTCGTCGAAGCCCTCACCGAGCGCGTGCGCGAGGGCGACGAGCAGGTCACCGCCGAGCACATCGCCGGTCAACGCCAGCTCGCCGAACTCGCCGGGCTTCGCGTCACCGCCGCCGAGCGCAAGCTGACCGCCGCCGAGGCTGCCGATCGGGACGCCCGCGCGCAGGCCATCGCCGCCGATGCTCGCACGCTGATCTCAACGGACGACACGCGGCCCGTCCTCGACGCCGTACAGGCCGCTGTGGCCGCCCTGGAGCACCTGCTCGCCGTCACCGCCAGCCGCACCGCGCGGATCCACGAGGTCGCCGAGCAGGCCGTCAAGGTGAACGAGGAGCTCAAGCGCTCCGACCCGGCCGCCGGCCCTTGGCCCTCGTCCAACTACGGCTTCCGAGCCCAGACGTTCCCCGCCCACGTCGCGGTCATGGGCGAGGGAACCGCCGACGCCATCCGGCCCGGCCGCATGGCTGCCGCCGTCCTCGCGATGGCCCTGGACGGTGACCGCTCCCTGACCGGCGAGGCCCGCCAAGTCTTCAACGCCCCGTTCGAGCACGTCATCGAGCGGCTGAACGCGGACGTCCTTGGCCTGGCCGGCGCCTTGCGCACGACCCGCGAGGAGCGCTGACCCGCCGATCCGCGCCCCGTCTGGCCCCGACTGCATGATGGGCCGCACGGGGCGCAGCAGCGTGCGCCTACGGCAGCGCGGCAATGGCGTCCATGACCAGAGCGCGGGCATCCGCCCCGTACACGGCCATACGGCGCAGCTCCTCGAACGCCCGCAAGTAGAGCCCGACCTCGGAGGGCTGGGTGATGTTCACCTCCGCCGAGAGCAGCTCCACGGACACGAACGCGTCGTCGTACACGTGGAACGTCTCCAGCGGCCAGACCGTGCGCGGCTCCACCGTGCGCGGGATCACCCCCAGGGACACCGCAGGCAGAGCCCCAGCAGTCAGTAGATACCCGAGCTGGGCAGCCATCGCGTCCGGGTCACCCATCCGGTAGTAGAGCGCCGTCTCCTCGACCACGAGGACGGCCCGCCGGCCCGCGTCGTGAATGATCCGGGACCGGTCCACCCGCGCGCGTGCAGCCTCGGCGCCCTCCTCCGGGTACCCGCGAAACCGTGCGATCGTCCCGAGTAGACCGCCGGCGTACCCCTCCGTCTGGAGCAGGCCCGGCACGAGCGTCGACGAGTAGATCCGGAACAAACGGGTCTCCGCGAACACCCGCGGCCACGAGTTCTGGAGTTTCTCAAGCTCTTGCACCTGGTGGCGCCACTCGCTGTACATCGACTCGGCGTTCATGGACCGCACGACGAGATCCGGCGCCTCATCCGGACGGCCGCAGGCCCGGCACCAGTGCTGTATGTCCCGCGCCGAGGGTGCCGTGCGCGCGTTCTCGATACGGGACGTCTTCGAGTGGTGCCAGCCACAGAGGCCGGCCAACTCGGCGACGGTCAGTCCCGCGCCTCTACGCAGGTCGCGCAGCCGTGCGGCTACGGCTGCGCGTGCGGCCTGTGCAGAGGACGACGGGGAGGCGGGCATGGAGCGTCGGACCGTCCTGTCAGATCTTGTACTCGGCGTGCGGCGTGGCCCTTGACCAGACCGCCCCGAAGGCTTCAGCGCAGAGCTTCGCTGAGACCGAATCGTTGGTGATCTCCTCGCCGAGCGACGACCCGTCGCCCGCAAAGTGATTCCAGTGGACCCACTCGCCGTCGAACAGCCAGAAGTCGTTGCCCGGCAGCGCGATGTCCGAGGCTCGCCGGCGCGGAAGCCACCGCACGTCCTCGCCGGCCGCCACGTTCGTGAACGTCCCGTCGTAGAGGAAGCGCGTGTACTCGCTGACCGGCTCCGACACGATACGCGCCCGCCGGATCTCCACGCCACGGCCTACCGCCTCCGCCACGAGGTCGAGCCACGGGCGCCACCAGGCCGCCCTGTTGGCCGGATCGTGTCGGTAGCCGCCTCGCCAATCGGCGAAGGGGCCGACCTCGTAGTCGACGGCGTAGGAGTCGCGCATCTCCAGGTGGTACGCCGTGGTGCAGCGCTCCATCAGCTCATCGAACGTGGGCTTCGAGGGCATCGCACGCCTCCCTGATCATGTGCAGCATGCGGGCCGGGATCCGGACCACGCCTTCTCCTTCCGGGATTCCCACGGCGTGGCCCGGTACCTCGGTGGCCGCGCACTCCGCCTCCAGCTCCGGCCCCGGCAGCCATCCTTGGAGGACGAGCTCCTGCTGCTCCAGGTCAGCCCACACGGTCGGACTTTGCTTATCTCCGGTGTTGGGGTCGATCCCGACGAACATAAGCGGCATGCCAGCCTCCTGTATCGGCTTGTGCACTTCTGTGCAGCAGCGTTGCGGGCAGCGCGGGCCGGGTCAAGGGCCCGATGTGGCCAACTCCCCTGATGGGTTGGCCTGGTGCACAGATCTGCACATTGCTGGCGGCCGTGGTGCCGCCCTCGTCACGCTCTGAGGACCACCCACTGCCGACGGTAGGGAGCACGGACATGGAGGTCCGCGAGCACAGACCAGACGAAGCGTTCGGCCACACCGAACATCTGCTTCTGCACCAGCAGGTCCGCGACCCTGGCACCGGCCGCGAGGGCGTGTTGATGGCCGTGCTCCGGGAGTTCGTCGGCACGGCGGCCGGGCGGCAGGTCCACACCCGCACCGCGTACGTGCGCGGCGCGGACGGCCTGGAGTTCACCGCGGCCCCGGACACCCTGGAGCGGGCGTGAGCACGCAGGCGCCAGCGGTCGGCCGGGTCTGCCACCGCTGCCACGGCGTGATCCGCGCGGGGGGCCACGAGACCATCCAGGACCCCGCGTCCGGCCCGCGCTGGGAGCACGACATCCGCGACTCCTCGTGCCGCCAGGTCCGGGCGGACGCGCAGTGACCCGGGAGGCTCGGCTCGCTGCGGCCATCGACTACGTCCTCGCCCACCCGGAGGAGCAGCCAGCCGACGCGGTCCCCGCGGACTGGGTGACGTACCTCCTCGACGAGGGCGGGCTCACCAAGCACGGGGTCCTCTGCTTCCACTTCCAGGCCGAGGGCCGCCGGACGCCGGCCGCCGAGGAGGGGCTCGCCGCGTGGGCTGCCGCGCGCGACCTCGACCCGGCGGCCCCGTGGCCGAAGGCCGTCGCCCTCGCCCGGGCGCTCCGCCTCCTGCTCGCCGAGGAGGAGGCGCATCAGGCTCGGCGCCGCGCACGGCAGGAGCAGGCCCGGTGACCGAGTGGCCGCGCCAGGCCCTTTACGTGCTGATCGTCCTCGGCATCCTCGCCGTGATCGTGATCGGCACCTACTGACCCCCGCTCCGGCCGCCATCTGTCCAGGACCGCGACCGGAGCGGGTCCCCCTTGATCGGAGATCGTGTGATCACTACCGAGTTCGTAGCGACCGGGACCGACGTCACCACCTGCGAAGCCTGTTGGCGGGCGCCGGTCGAGGCCGCCCGCGTCGGCCAAGGGCCACGCACCCTTCTGTGCCTGGACTGCGCCGAGGCCAGCCACCCCGCGCGGGTCGACCTGTTCCCGCCGCTCGGCGTGTACGGGCTCACCGCGGCGAAGGTGAGCATGGGCAAGCACGCGGGCGGGCCGCCGCAGCTGCCGCCGGACCCCGGACCGGCTCTCCCCTCGCCCCCGCCCACCCCGACCCCTGGACGGCCCCCCGTATAGACCTGTCCGGCACTCCGGGCAGCACCGGGCCCCCGACGCGATCCGCACGCGTCGGGGGCCCTTTGTGCAACTGGTTTCAGGGCGGGGGTCAGTGCCCGCAGAACGGCTTGGTCCACCGGCTGCAAGCCTCGCAGTACTCGGCGTCGATGCGCGCCAACAGGTAGCGGATCATCCCCCGTTCACCTCCTCGGGAATCTCGCGGCGGGATGGGTGGATGATGAACACAACCCCTTCCGGTGACCGGAACACGGTCGCTCCCTCGGCCAGCTCATCAGCGAAAACGTCCCCGAGAGGGACCGACGGAAGCGGTGGGGGAGTGGCGGACGAATCGGACAACCACTAGACCGCCCCCAACCACGCGAAGGGCACGACGTAGATGAACTGCGGGGCCCTGGCCAGGAGCAGCCCGTAGAAGACGAGCGCCACAACGGGAACAGCGAGGCGCACTACCAGCGCGCCGAGGGTGGTCACGTCGAACCAGCGGGCAGGCGACTCCAGCAGCAGCCCGTTCCCGTGCGCCAGACGCCGCCCGAGCACGGCCACCCAGGACGCCCGCGGCCCGGTCACAACAGACCCACGATGGCGTCACCCGCGGTCGAGACGACCGGCGAGAGAACGTACCCGGCGACCCCGGCGACACCCGAGGCCAGTCCGAGGCTGATCCCGGACAGGATCGCGCGCAGGATCATCCCGTTGAAGCCGCGCCGCTTGGTCCACACCGCGATCAGGACCACGGTCGCGATGATGACGACCGCGTGCCCGCCGTCGCGTGCAGGCTCACCGGGATGGGCGTGGCGCCGTACGGGTACTCGACGAGCTGGACATCCAGCTTGACCAGCCCGGCCGGTACGGGCACGGGCGCCGCGTGGTGGACGTCCACCAGGTACTCGGCCGGGCCCTCGGGGTGGCCGGCGCACCAGGGCGGACAGGTGACCGTGACCGGCCCGGCATCGAGGGTGGGCACCGTAACGGTGCGGGCCCCGGTCACCGGCCTGTCTCCGCGTCCAGCGCGGCGACGAGACCACGGAGGGCGTGGTCGAGGACGACAGCCGCGGTGAGCACGGCACGGTCGTCGTAGATGTTGGCCTCGCCCTGCTTCGCCAGGGCATCCCGGGCGATCTCAAGGGCGAAGTCCAGCGGGGGGACCCACCGGGCGCCGTCGCGCTCCGGCTCGTGCAGGGGGCTGTACGTGCTCGTCGTCATCGGGCACCGCCCGTGACGCGGTGCAGTACGGCGGCGTCCTGGACGCGGGTGAGGCCCGGCTCGACGACCGGCGCGTGGGCGAGGATCTGCTCCTCGGCGCGCGCGGCCCGGTCGGTGCCGTATCCGTGTCGGCGCGCGGCGAAGGTCAGGGCGAGGGCCTCGCGGACGCTGGCGCGCATGGGGTGCTGGGGGCGCTCAGCGAGGAGGCGCACGGCCATCTGCTGGAGCAGAGCGCGGGTGTCCGCGTCGGGCAGGCGTGTACGTTCTGACATTGGGTTCGGACTCCTTGATCAGAAAGGTCTGGATCAAGGCCTCGGCGGGGTGTTGCTGCACCACGCCGAGGCCGCCCGTCATCTCACGTATGTCTCACAGACCACACGTACAGTGACGGGATATGAGCCCCTGACCGGGATTCCTGCGGGTCCTGGTGGACCCTCTGGAACCCTTGGAAGGTGTCTATGTCGGAAGCGGTGGAGTACGACGTCCTGGTGCTCGGCGGGGGGCCTGCGGGGGAGAACGTCGTCGACCGGGTCCGGGCGGCCGGGCTGAGCGCGGCGCTGGTGGAGAGCGAACTCGTCGGTGGGGAGTGCTCGTACTGGGCCTGCGTGCCCAGCAAGGCGTTGTTGCGCCCGGCGCTCGCGCGCGCGGACGCGCGCAAGGTGCCGGGGCTGGCCGACGCCGTCCGCGGGCCGCTGGACGCGGCGGCCGTGCTGGCCCACCGGGACTACTGGACGAGCAACTGGAAGGACGACGGCGGACGCGACTGGCTCGCGTCCATCGGCGTGGACCTCTACCGGGGGCACGGCCGCCTCTACGGGATCCGGAAGATCGCCGTCACCAGCCCCGAGGGGGAGCACACGGTGCTCTCCGCCCGGCAGGCCGTCGTCGTGGCGACCGGCACCCGGGCCCTGCTGCCCGACCTGCCGGGGCTGGCCGGGGCCCGCCCGTGGACCAGTCGTGAGGCGACCTCGGCCGGGCAGGCCCCGGAGCGGCTGCTGATCGTCGGGGGTTCGGTGGTGGCGGTCGAGATGGCCACCGCGTGGCAGGCCCTCGGCTCGCGGGTGACGCTGCTGGTGCGCGGCGCGCGGCTGCTGCCCCGGATGGAGCCCTTCGCCGGGGAACTGGTCGCCGAGGCGCTGCGGGAAGCGGGCGCGGTGGTCCGTACGGGCGTGGACGTGGAGGCCGTCGTGCGCGACGGGGCGACCGGGCCCGTCACGGTCGTGCTCACCGGCGGGGAGACCCTGGAGGGCGACGAGCTGCTGATGGCGACCGGTCGGGTCCCGCGCACCGAGGACATCGGCCTCGACACCGTGGGGCTGGAGCCCGGCGGTTGGATCGCGGTCGACGAGAGCTGCCGGGTGTCCGGAACCGATTGGCTGTACGCGGTCGGGGACGTCAACCACCGGGCGCTGCTCACCCATCAGGGCAAGTACCAGGCGCGGATCGCGGGGGCCGCCATCGCCGCCCGTGCGGCAGGCGCCGCCACCGGGGCGGACGAGGGGCGCTGGGGCCCGTACGCGGCCACCGCGGACACCGCCGCCGTACCGCAGGTGGTCTTCACCGACCCGGAGGCCGCGGCGGTCGGGCTGACCGCCGCGGAGGCCGAACGGGCGGGTCACCGGGTGCGCGCCGTCGACTACGACCTCGCGCGGGTGTCCGGGGCGGGGCTGTACGCCGACGGGTACGCGGGCCGGGCGCGGATGGTCGTGGACCTCGACCGCGAAGTCCTCCTGGGCGCCACCTTCGTGGGCCCGGGCACCGCCGAGTTGGTGCACGCGGCCACCGTCGCGGTGGTCGGGGAGGTGCCGATCGCCCGGCTGTGGCACGCGGTTCCCGCGTTCCCGACGATGAGCGAGATCTGGCTGCGGCTGCTGGAGACCTACCGGGACGCCGACGGCGCTTCCTAGGCGGGTTCAGGGGGTCGCGGGCCGCGGAGGGGGAGGGGGCGGCTGAGGACGAGGTTGGTGGTGGTGCTGCCGAAGGCGGCCAGCTCGTCGACCACCTCCTCCAGGTGGCCCATCGAGGTGGTCGCCACCTTGAGGACGTAGCAGTCGTCCCCGGTGGTGCGCAGGCATTCGAGGATCTCCGGGCGCGCCTCCAGCAGGCGGCGCAGGGGCTCGTGCCGGGTGCCCGGGCCCGGGTATTTGAGCCGGACCACCGCCAGTACGCCGTACCCGGTCCGCTCCAGGTCCACGTCCGCCCGGTACCCCGTGATCACCCCGGCCTCCTCCAGCCGCCGCACCCGCTCCTTCGTCGCGGAGGCGCTCAGGTTCACCCGTCGGGCCAGCTCCGTGAAGGCGATCCGGCCCTCACGCTGGAGCTCCCTCAGGATCGCCCAGTCCGTTGAATCGAGAGTCTCGGTCATCGGGCCAGAATACCGGCGGATCCACGGCCGAACTGCCCTCGCGCAGGCGGGAATCACTTCTGGGGGTCCCGCCGCCTGGCTAGGCTCGGCGGTGTGAAGATCGGAGTGAACGTCCCCAATTTCGGCCCCGGCACCGATCCGGGAGTCCTGCGCGGCTGGGCCCGGACCGTGGAGGACCTGGGCTACGACCTGCTGATGGTCTCGGACCACGTGGCCGTCACGCCCGACGTCGCCGCCCGCTATCCCGCGCCCTTCTACGAGCCGTTCACCACCCTGTCCTGGCTGGCCGGCCTGACCACCCGGGTCCGGCTCGGCACGACGGTCCTCGTCGCTCCCTACCGGCACCCGCTCCTCACGGCCCGGATGGCGGCCAACGCCAACGAACTGAGCGGCGGCCGGTTGGTCCTGGGCGTCGGAGCGGGCTGGGCGCGGCAGGAGTTCGCCGCCCTGGGAATCCCCTTCGCGCAGCGGGGCCGGCTGACCGACGACCACCTGCGCGGCCTCCGGGAGGCCTGGGCGGACACCGCCGGATACGGGAACCGCCGGATCCCGGTGTGGGTCGGCGGCAACAGCGACGCGGGGCAGCGCCGGGCCGTGCGCTTCGGGGACGCGTGGCATCCGCTGCGCCCCACCGTGGCGTGGCTGCGCGAGGCCGCGGTGCGGCTCGCGGCGCACGCGGGCGACCTGCGGCGGCCCGCACCCGCCCTCGCGCCCCGGATCGCCCTCGGGCTCACGGCGGAGCCGGTCCTCGGGCCGGACCGGCTCGCCGGGCGGGGAACGATCGGGCAGGTCGTCGAAGACCTAGACGCCATACGGCTGTTGGGCGCCGAATCCGTGATCCTCGACCCCTACGGCGGCGATCCCCGCCAGACGTGCCACCCGGAAGCGGCCTGGCAGGCGCTGGCGACGGTGGCCGCGCACCTGCGCCCCGCACACCGCGCACCGCACCACACCGGAACGGAGCAGCAGTCATGACCACAGCCGAGGAACGGGCCCTCCTGCGGCGGGCGATCGCGCTCGCGGGAGAGGCGGGCGAGCGCGGCGATCCGCCCTTCGGATCGCTGCTGGCCGGGCCGGACGGTGCGGTGCTGGCGCAGGAGCGCAACACGACCCGCAGCGACGCGGACATCACCGCGCATCCGGAACTGAAGCTGGCGCGCTGGGCCGCGCGGGAGCTGGACGCGGTCACGGCGGCGGGCACCACGCTGTACACCAGCTGCGAGCCGTGCGGGATGTGCGCGGCGGTCATCCGGCAGGCGGGGCTGCGACGGGTGGTGTTCGCGCTGTCCGGTGAGCAGTTGGCGGGCATCAGGGCGGGCAGCGGGCGACCGCCCGTGCCGCAGGTGGGTCCCGCCCTCTTCGAGGAGGTGCGGGAGACCGTCGCCCGGTACTACCCGCCGTACCCGCGGTAGGGCCGCGGGCCCTGGGGTGCGCCGTCCGCGCGGGTGGTCGACGGCGAACCGGGCGCGCGGTGGCCGGAGTTCTCGACACCCCCTGGATCCGGACGGCCGGAACCGCCCTTCCCATCGTGATCGACATTAGGTTAGCCTTACCTAAGTCGAGATGGTCGGGGCGTGCTCCGCGCCATCCTCAGGCCTTCCCGCCCCTCTTCCCGCGCCCGAAAGGTGTTCCCCGATGAGTGCCGCCCGCCTGCCCCGCAATGCCGCCCGCATCGTCGTCCGTACGGCCGTCGCCGCCACTGCCACCATCGCCGTGGCCCTCGGCATGGCCACCTCCGCCTCGGCCGCCACGTCGACGCGCACGGTCACCGACGGCGGAGCGACCTACCGCCTCTCGCTCACCGCGCCCGGCGCCGCCGCCGCGACGGGCCAGAACATCACCGTCACCGGCAGCGGCTACAACACCGCCAAGGGCGTCTACGTCGGCCTCTGTGCGGTCAACGGCGCCCAGGGCGCCGCCAAGCCCACGCCGTGCCTGGGCGGTTCGGACCAGGCCGGCACCACCGGAGCGTCCCACTGGGTCTCCAACGTCGGCGGCGGCACCCTCCCCAACACCTCCGTCTTCGGGCCCGGCGGCAGCTTCAGCGTCACCATCCACGTCAAGGCCGACCTCGGCAACGGCCAGGTCTGCGGGGAGACCGTGGAATGCGCGGTCGTCACCCGCGCCGACCACTTCAACTCCGGGAACCGCGCGTACGACGTGCACGCCCCGGTGACCTTCAACTAGGCGCCCCGGTCGACCGGTCGATCCTCATGACACTCCGCCATCAGAGCGCCGTCGGCGTCACCGTCGCGGTCACCTCGGTCACCTCGGTCGCCGTCGTCCTCGGCGCGCTCGCGGCGGGCACCGCGGTGTCCGCCGCGAGCGGTGCGCCCGGTGCGCCCGCCACCACCGCGAGCTACCGGGCGGTGGCGCAGTTCACCACCACGGGGCGGCCCCGCGACCTGCTCCTGCACCCCGACTCCGGGAAGCTGTACGTCGGTTCGGCCGATCTGCCGGACACCGCCGGAGCCAACGAGAACGGGCTGTACGTACTGGACCCGGCCGACGGCACGGTGCGCAGTACGGTCACCCAGGCGCCCGGACCCACCGGCGTGCTCGGCCCGCGCGCGGTCGGCCGGTTCGCGGCCCCGCTGCCCGGCGACGGCGCCGCCTTCGTCTATCCGCTGCGCGGCATCGGCGCGGCCAAGGACGGGGACCCGGCCGTGACGGGCGGCTGGCTCGCGGGGGCGACGGTCACCGACGCCGGCCCGGGCACCACCCCGGGCACGCTCCTCGTCGCGCAGGGCTCCGTGCTGGAGGAGGTCGACACCGCCGAGGTGACGGTCCGGCGCTCCCTCGCGCTCGACGGCGGAACGGAGTTCGCCGTCGACGCGGCGCGCGGCGCGGCCTGGTTCGCCGACTACGCCGGCCGGGCGTTGTACCGGGTCGACCTCGCGTCGTTCACGGTCGCCGCCACGGTCCGGCTCCCCGCCGGGGAGGGCTTCGGGGGATTCGTCGAGGTGGACCCGGAGACCGGCGCGGTGTGGGTCGGGCTCGACAACTCCGTGCTCGCGTACGACCGTACGGGCGCCGCCCTCGGCGCGGTCACCGGAGTCGACCTGCCCCGGGCGGCCGCCTTCGACCGCGCCACCCACCAGGTCTTCGTGGTCTGGCAGGACGCGGGGGATCCGGGCCGGGCCGGCAGCGACGGCGACGGCACGCTCACCGTACTGCGCTCGGCGGACCTGAAGGAGGCCGCGCCGCCCGTCGTACTGCCGGGAAACCAGGCGCAGTTGGGCGGGGCCGCCGTCGTGGTGGCCCCTGGCGCCGGGGTGGTGTTCGTGTCCGACCCGGCCGGGGCCCGGATCACCCGGCTGGAGCGGTTCGAGCCGACCCCACCGGTCACCCCAGGTCCCACGGAGGGGAGTTCGCCGCCGGCCACCTCGGGTCCGGGGCCCTCGCCGACGTCCACGCCCGGCCCCACGGGCCCGCAGGGGCCGTCACCCGCGCCGTCGGGTGCGTCGCCCGTCCCGTCCGCGTCCGCCGGCGGTCAGGTGCCGGTCATCACGACCGGCGACGCCGCGGGCCCGGGCACCGCGGGAGGCGGGTCGGGGGGTGCTCCGGCGACCGGCACGGCGGTGTCGGGTCCGGCTTCCGGTTCCACGGTCGGCGGCGGTGGTTCCAGCGCCGCGGGTGGCGCGCTCGCGTCCACCGGTGTCGCTGTCACCGCCCTGGCCGCCGCCGCGTCGGCGCTCCTGGCCGGTGGCGGCTGGCTGCTCGCCCGCAGGGGTCGCCGCACGCCGGACGCTCCGGGCCCGCCGGGCGCCTGAGGCCCGTCGGCGCCCCGCCCCGCCGGCTATGCCGGGAGCGTCGCGCGCCGGTAGCTGCCGCCGTCGCGGGTCCGCGTCAGCAGGCCCGCGATGACCAGGTAGCGCCGCAGCGCGGCGCTGTCGTCGTGCACGGAGAGCAGCGCCCCGTTGACCTCGGGCTCGGTGTAGTCGCGGTCCGGCTCGAACAGGGTCTCGGCCAGGTGCCGCAGGAGCTGGTCGCGGCGGGCCGGCTTGCGCGGGACCGCCTTGAGCCGGCCCGTGGCGGAGAACAGGTCGGCCACGGGGTTCCGTTCGGCGCGGGCGGACGGACGGGGCGGGTGCTGCGTTGCGTTCTCGGACATGAGCGGCAGCCTGGCCCGGCGGCCGGGCCCCGGGCAACCGGTTTTCCCGCACGTGGTCCGCCCCGCACGCGGTTCGCCCCGCACTTGCCTTCTCCCCGCACATGCCTTCTCCCCGCACACCAAAAAGTGACGCTCCTTCATCTTACTGAGTGGTAGTCCCCGCCAGTACCCTCCGGGAACCGTTCCCCGCCTCTCGGAGGAGCACCCATGAAACGCCCCACCGCCCGCCTGCGCACCGCCGTCGTCGGCGGGCTCATCGCCCTGGGCGCCGCCCTGTTCTCCCCCCTCGCGACCGCCTCGGCGGCCCGGTCCGCCGCCGACCCCGTCCCGCTCCCCATCGCGGACTACTGCGGCGGCCAGTGCTCCGACATCCTGCCGCCCGGCCAGAGCGGCAACGCCACCCTCGCCCAGATCCTGCTCCACAAGGCCTTCGGCACCCTGCCCGAGCACACCTCCGACCAACTGGCGCGCTACGCCTCGCTGGCGGGCGGGTACCCGGGCCTCACCGATGCGAAGATCAACGACTTCTTCAACGACGCCTCCTTCGGCGTCCCCTCCGCCCAGGTGGCCTCCACCATCAGCCCGCGCGCCGACGTCACCATCACCCGGGACAAGAAGTCCGGCGTGCCCCACATCAAGGGCACCACCCGCTACGGCACCGAGTACGGCGCGGGCTACGCCGCCGCCCAGGACCGGCTGTGGCAGATGGACCTCTTCCGGCACGTCGGGCGCGGGGACCTGACCCCCTTCGCGGGCGGCGCCCTCGCCAACCAGGGCCTGGAGCAGGAGTTCTGGCCCCAGGCCCCCTACACCGAAGCCGACCTGCAGGCCCAGGTGGACCGGATCCGCACCACCGAGGGCGAGCGCGGTCGCCAGGCGATGGCGGACGCGCAGGCGTACGTCGACGGCATCAACGACTACCGGACGCAGTCGAAGAACGGCCGCTACTTCCCCGGCGAGTACGTCCTCACCGGCCACATCGACTCGATCACCAACGCGGGGGAGATCCAGCCCTTCAAGCTCACCGACCTGATCGCCCTCGCCTCCGTCGTCGGCGGGCTCTTCGGCGGCGGTGGCGGTGGCGAGGTGCAGGCCGCGGTCTCGCTCCTGGCCGCGCAGCAGAAGTTCGGCCTGGAGGAGGGCACCCGGGTCTGGGAGTCCTTCCGCCAACGCGAGGACCCCGAGGCCGTGTTGACGGTCCATGACGGGACGAGCTTCCCCTACGCGCAGAAGCCCGCGAACCCCCAGGGCACCGCGCTCCCGGACGCAGGCTCGGTCGTCGCCGAACCGCTGGTGTACGACCGTAAGGGCGCGGCGGCCACCGCGGCCGCGGCCGTGCCGCCCAAACCGATCAAGCAGAGCATGTCCAACGCGCTGCTCGTCTCCGGCGCGAAGACCGCGAGCGGCCACCCCGTCGCCGTCTTCGGTCCGCAAACAGGCTATCTGGCACCCCAGTTGCTCATGCTCCAGGAGCTCCAGGGTCCGGGCCTGAGCGCGCGCGGGGCCTCCTTCGCGGGCGTGAGCATGTACGTACAGCTCGGGCGCGGCCAGGACTACGCCTGGAGCGCGACCTCCGCCGGGCAGGACATCACCGACACCTTCGCCGTCGAGCTGTGCGAACCGGGCGGCTCCGCGCCGACCACCGCCTCCGCCTCCTACCTGTTCCGCGGGACCTGCACGCCCATGGAGAAGCTGGAGCACAGCAATTCCTGGAAGCCCACCGTCGCCGACGGCACCGCGGCGGGCTCCTACCGGATGCAGGTGTGGCGCACCGCCTACGGCATCGTCACGCACCGCGCGAGCATCGCGGGCAAGCCGGTCGCCTACACCGCACTGCGCTCGACCTACCGCCACGAGGCCGACTCGATGATCGGCTTCCAGATGCTCAACGACCCGGCGTACGTGACGGACGCCCGCACCTTCCAGCAGGCCGCCCAGCACATCGGCTACGCCTTCAACTGGTTCTACGCCGACTCCCGCGAAGCCGCCTACTACAACAGCGGGTCGAACCCGGTCCGGGCCGCCGGGGTCGACCCCGCGCTGCCGGTGCTCGGCCGGGCCGCCTACGAGTGGCGGGACTTCGACCCGACCGTGAACACGGCCGCCTACACACCGCCCGCCGAACACCCGCAGTCCATCGGGCAGGACTACTACGTCAGTTGGAACAACAAGCAGGCCAAGGGGTACGGGGCGGCCGGCTTCGGGATGGGCGCGGTGCACCGCGCCGGCCTCCTCGACGACCGGGTCAAACCGCTCGTCGCCGCGGGCGGGGTCACCCGGGCCTCCCTCACCCGGGCCATGGAGGACGCGGCGGTCACCGACCTGCGCGGGGAGAACCTGCTGCCCGAGCTGATCGACGTCCTCGCCGGCTCGCCCGTCACCGATCCGGCGGCGGCCGCGGCCGTGCAGAAGCTGACCGCCTGGCGCGACGCCGGCAGCGAACGGAAGGAGACCGCCCCGGGTTCGCAGACCTACGCGAACGCCGACGCGATCCGCATCATGGACGCGTGGTGGCCGCTGCTGATCGAAGCCGAGTTCAAGCCCGGTCTCGGCGCCCCCCTGTACGACGCCCTGCGGGCCTCGCTGACCATCGACGAAGCACCCAACGCGGGCCACGGGCCCACCGGTTCGCACGCCGGCTCCGCGTTCCAGTACGGGTGGTGGAGCTACGCGGACGAGGACCTGCGGATGGTCCTCGGGCGGCCGGTGGCCGATCCGCCGTCCCGGGTCTACTGCGGGGGCGGTTCGCTGAGCGGCTGCCGCGACGTCCTGCTCGCCACCCTGAGGCAGGCGGCGGCCGCGACCCCGGCCGCGGTCTACCCGGCCGACGGCACCTGCGCCGCCGGCAAGCAGTGGTGCGCGGACGGCATCGTCCAGCGTCCGGTGGGCGGGCTCGCCCACCCGATGACCACCTGGCAGAACCGGCCGACCTACCAGCAGGTGGTGGAGTTCCCGGCGCACCGCTGAAGCGGCGCACCGCTGAACCGGCCCGACCCCGCGCGAAGCCCCGCCGTCCCCGGTGCGAACCGGGGGCGGCGGGGCGGCGTTCACCGTGCGGGGGTCAGGGAGCGACGGTGATCTGCTGGGCCGGGTCGGTGGTGTCCGTCACCTTGTACACGGCGTTGAAGGTCGAGCTGGTCGCGCTCGTCGGACAGCCGAAGCCGCCGGTGACCGTGACCGGCACGGTGGCGTTCGTGAAGGTCAGGCTGGAGGGGGCGCCGTTGGTCCAGGTGCCCGCGACCGCGGCCGGACCGCTGGGGGCGGTGGTCACGGTGCAGGTCGCGAGGCCGGTCGTGTGCACGACCAGACCGCCGGTGGGCACGGTCATCGTGGCCGTGATCGGCGAGCCGTTCTGCATCGAGACGGACCACGCGCCGCTCGTGGTGACCGTCGGCGTGACCCCGGGGATGCTGGAGGTGCACGAGCTGTACGTCGGCGGCGAGATGGGCGAGGAGACGGCCCCGGCCGCGTTGTGGTTGCCGGGAGCGGCCGGGACCGAACCCGTCGAGACGGAGACCGAGCAGGTCACGGTGACCGAACCGGCCTTGAGGGTGGCCTTGCCGCTGAGCGTGGCCTTGAAGGCGTGTCCGGCGGGCGAGACGGTGGTCGAGCCCGCCAGGGGTAAGGGGCTCGCCGTCGCGGGGACGGAGCACAGGGTCAGGGCCCCGGCGGCCGCGAGAGCGGCGGCCAGGGCGAGTGCGGTGCGGGTGTGCGTACGGGTCATGACGGCGCTCCTTGGGGATCGGTGTCCTGCGTGGGGGGCGCAGGAGAGGGGGGAGGAGTGGTGTCCGTGGGGGGAGTGGCGGACGGGCGGCGGGGCGCGGCGGAAGGCTGCCAGGCGAACATCAGACCGCCGCCGAGGATGCCGAGCAGGGTGCCGATGAGGAACCCGCCCAGATTCGACAGGACCAGCGCGGCCGTGGCGATGAGCGTCGTGAGGATCCCCGCCAGGGTGCGGTGCTGAGGGGAGAACCAGGCGGAGAGCCCCATCACGATCATGACGATCCCCATCAGGACGGACGGGATGCCCGCCACGCCCTGCTGGAGCATGATCTTCAGCGGTGCCAGCGGCAGCGCGCAGATCTCGGCCCCGGCGAGGAGGGCGAAGAAGCCGCCCCAGAAGGGTCTGCTCCGCCTCCAGCGACGGAACCTCCCGGGCCGCCGGCCGCCGCCGGACGGGGTGCCGGTCCGCGGGCCGGTGCCGTCCCGGGCGCCGCCCCGGGTCAGAAGCATTCCTTCTTGCCCTTGCTGATGCTCATGTTGAGGCCGGAGAGCTTGAAGGTGCCGGCGTTGGTCGCCCACGCCGTCTGGTGCAGGTCGCTGATGGTGACGCTGTCGGCCTGCTGGGCGAAGAGGTCCTGCATGCCCACGGCCTCCGTCGGACCCTTGTCCAGGGTGGAGGCGTCCCGGCCGATCTCGATGTTGCTGAAGACCGCGTCGCCGGAGAGCTGGGTCGCGTCCACGAAGAGGTTGCTGGCCTCGACCGGATTCTTCTGGCCCGCCGTGAGGTTGAGCGAGATGTCGCCGATCAGCGGGAGCGTGGTGACCACCGACTGGCAGAGGCTGTGGAGCTTGGCCTCCTTGATGGCGGTGACCGCCACCGGGATGAGCTCGTTGCGGGCGTTGACGTCGACGCTGCCGTACTGGGCGAAGCCCTCGCCCTCCAGGCTCTGCGCCGAGACCTTGAACTGCTGCCCCGACACGGCGAAGGAGGCGGCGAGCGCGCCCTGCGCCAGGGCTATCCCGAGGCCCGCCGTGACCGCGACCGCCGGGAGGGTCAGGACGGCGAAGCGCCGCCATCTGACCCGGCCGTCAGCGCTGTTGACAGCGTTGTCAGGTAAATTCTGGGAATCTTCCACCGGATGCCCCTATATATCGGCTGTGCACCGTTGTTACCGACGAGTTGAATGTAAGAGTGCCAATGGTGGTTGGCAAGGTTGCGGGAACGCCCGGTTTCGGCCGACTCCTACTGCTCCGTACGCAGCAGTTCGGCGACCTCGGCCTCCACCCGCCGGGCCATCGCACGGGCGAACTCGGCGGCCACGACCTCGCCCGCCACCGGACGCAGGGCGGCCACCGCATCCGTGATGTGCTGAACCTGGGTGGCCGAAAGGTGCTCCAGTCCGGCCGGGCCGATCACATGCGATCGGAAGAGTCCCACGAACCGGTCCGCGAGCGCTGCCGCTTGGGTCTGTACGAAGTCCCCCGCGTCCAGGATCTCGGTGAGCGGCACCCCCTGCCGCACCAGCGCCACGGTCGCCTCCAGCAGCCCGCGGCTCGGGAAGGTCACCGTGTCGCCCTCGATCGTGACGTACCGCAGGGCCGCCGCGCGCCGGGTGTGCTGCGCGGTGGCCGCCGCGCCGAAGAGTGCGCGCAGCTCGGCCAGGGTCATCGTGACCGGGTCCTCGTGCACCCAGCCCCGGGTCATCTCCCGCTCCAGGCCCAGGAGTCGGCCGATCCCGCCGCCCTCCTCCCAGGCGCGCAGCAGCTCCGCGATGCCGTTGACGGTGTAGCCCCGGCCCAGGAGGTCGTTGATCAGCCGCAGCCGGGCGAGATGGTCGTCGGAGTACCAGGCGATCCGGCCCTCGCGCAGCGGCGGCGGGAGCAGGCCGCGCTCCTGGTAGTAGCGCAGGTTGCGCACCTTCACGCCCGCCGCGAGGGCGACTTCCTCCCGGCGGTAGCGGGCCGCGGGCCCGTCGTCGCGGTGCGCCGCGCGCTCACCCGCCGATGGGGTCGGCCCGACCCGGCTGCTGCTCACGGGCCGAGTGTAGGAGGTGATCCGGATGCTCCTGGCCGGTACCGGCGGGTATCCACCGGTCGCCGACCGGGTCGATGACCGGTAGTGGGCGCTTACTCTCCGGCGGGTCGGTCCTTGGGCGCGGGGGCCTGCTTGACCGCGCGCAGGACCACGAACTTCGGGTCGCTCGCGACGAGTTGGCTGTTCCCGAAGAGCCGGCGCAGTCGGACGTGGTAGCCGAGGTGGCGGTTGCCGACCACCCACAGCTCGCCGCCGGGCCGCAGGGCCTGGCGGGCCTGGGCGAACATCCGCATCGCGGTGGCCTCGGTCGTCGCCTGGTGCGAGTGGAACGGCGGGTTGTTCAGCACCAGGTCCACCGAGCCGTCCGGTACCCCGGCGAGCCCGTCGCCGACCAGGAACTCGGCCTTGCGGTCGCCCTCCGGGACGTTCGCCCGGTACGTCGCCTGCGCCGAGGCCACCGCCTGGTACGACTCGTCGGTGAAGATCACTTCGGCGCCGGGCTCGGCGAGCGCGGCGGCCGTGCCGACCACGCCGTTGCCGCACCCCAGGTCCACGATCCGGGCGGCTCCGGTGCGCTGGGGGAAGTGCTGGAGCAGGAACCGGGTGCCGATGTCGAGCCGGTCCGCGCAGAAGACCCCGGCCTCGTTGACCGCGGTGAGCCCGGAGGCCACGCCCGAGTCCTCGTCCAGGGTGTAGGTCAGCGGCCAGGGCCCGGGCGCGGCGGCCTCGCGGGCGGCCTGCGGTCCGGGCGTGGCGAAGATCAGCCGGGCCTTCTTCTCCGCGAGCGAGGTCCGGGTCGGGCCGACGATGCGCTCGAAGAGCCGCAGCGTGGAGGTGTGGATGTCCTTGACCATGCCGGTGCCGACGACCACGGTGTCCGCGTGCAGGTGCGGGGCCAGTCGGTGCAGCTGGTCCTCCAGCAGCGCCAGGCTCTTGGGCACGCGGACGAGCAGCACGTCGATCCGCTCCGGCGGGGCGTCCTGAGTGGTCAGCAGGCGGACGTCGGCCTCGGGCACCCCGGCGCGCGCCAGATTGAGGCGGGTCGCCTCGTGGGCGAGGGAGGAGTCCGTGATCTGGACCGGCCGGTGCGCGGCCAGCGCCGTCACCAAGGTCCCCCAGCGGTCCCCGAGGACGGTGATCTGCCCGTCCAGCTCCACCGGCGGGCGCTCGCCGGTACCGGCGGCGAGGTGCCGCAGCAGGTACTCGTCGGCGGCGTCCCAGGCGCGGAGCCGGTCGCGGGGGTCCTCGGGGAACCGGGTGAGCTGGTGGGAGCCGAAAGGCGTGGTGAGGCGGTTCATATGAGACCCAGGCTAGCCGAGTGCGCGGCCCGCGCCCGCACCCGGCGGCGCCGGGGCGTCCGTACGGGCCTCCCCGGCCGGGTCCGCCTCCCGCGCCTCGGGGAACTCGCCGGCCATCGCGGCGGCGATGCGCAGGTGCGGGGCCGCCTCGGCCGCCCGCCCCTGGCGCTCCAGGGTGCGCCCGAGCAGCAGCTGGGCGTAGTCCTCCACCGGCCATCGCTCCAGCAGGGCGCGCAGCTCGCGCTCGGCGAGCGAGAGCCGGGCGGAGTGGTAGTAGGTGCGGGCCAGCAGCAGCCGGGGAGCCAGCTGCTCGGGGGCCTCGGCGGTCAGGGTCTCCAGCACACGGGCGGCCGGGACGTACTCCTTGGCGTCGAAGAACAGCCCGGCGCGGGTCCAGCGCTCGGCCGCCGTGCCCTGCTCGTAGTACGCGGCGGGGGCCGGTGCCTGGGCCGATGCCTGGGACTGGGCCTGGGCCTTCGGGGTCGGCGTCGGGTCCATCGGCGTGTTCATCGCTTCCTCCCGGCCGCGGCGGACCGTTCGGTCCGTCCGGCCTGCTCGGGCTGTGCGGTTGTCGGGCTGTGCGGTGGCTGCAACGCGTGCCCGGCGCCGGACATTCCGCGCGGCCGTGTCGCGCCGGGGCCGTGACGCGGTGAACCTTCCCGGTCACAGCACTAGGTTGGGCCCATGAGCAATCTCGAACGCCAGCCCGCCCTGTCCGCCTGCGGCGGGCGCGGCTTCGTCGTCGCCGAACCGGTCCGTGAACTCCTCAGCCCCCGCCGGGTCACCCTCGGCGCGGGCACCGAAGTGCGCCGGCTGCTGCCGAACCTGGGCCGCCGCATGGTCGGCGCCTGGTGCTTCGTCGACCACTACGGTCCCGACGACATCGCCGACGAGCCCGGCATGCAGGTGGCCCCGCACCCCCACCAGGGGTTGCAGACGGTCAGTTGGCTGCACCAGGGCGAGGTCCTGCACCGTGACAGCGTGGGCAGCCTGCAGACCGTAGGGGTCCGCGAGCTGGGCCTGATGACCTCGGGCAGCGGCATCAGCCACTCCGAGGAGAGCCCCCGCCGGCACGCCCGCTTCCTGCACGGCGCCCAGCTGTGGGTGGCGCTCCCGGACGCGCACCGCCAGGTGGCCCCGCACTTCGAGCACCACGGCGAGCTGCCGCACGTCACCGCTCCGGGCCTGTCCGCCACGGTGATCATGGGCACGCTCGACACCGCGACCTCGCCCGGGACCACGTACAGCCCCCTCGTCGGCGCCGACATCACCCTGGCCGCCGGGGCCGAGGCCAGGCTGCCGCTGGAGCCGGACTTCGAGTACGCGGTCCTGTCGATGGCGGGCGAGGCGGTGGTGGACGGCGTCGCGGTGCTGCCCGGATCGATGCTCTACCTGGGCTGCGGGCGCACGGAGCTGCCGCTGCGGGCCTCCTCGGACGCGAGCCTGATGCTGCTGGGCGGCGAGCCGTTCGAGGAGGAGATCCTCATGTGGTGGAACTTCGTGGCCCGCACCGACGAGGAGATCCACCAGGCCCGTGCGGAGTGGATGGACGGCACCCGCTACGGCGAGGTGAAGGGGTACGACGGCGCGCCGATCCCGGCCCCCGAGCTCCCGCCGGTGCCCCTCAAGCCCCGGGGCCGCGTCCGCTGAGCCGCGGGCGGCCCCGGGGCTCCCGACGGGCGCCGCGGGCCGCCCCGAAATATGATGTGCGCGCCAGTCCGTCACACCTGGGAGCGGTCCATGGCCCCGCCACGTGCTCCGCGGCCGACGAGCGCCGACGACCTGCTCAACCGGCTCGGACTGCTGACCGCGCAGGCCCGCGAGCGGGCGGAGTTCCAGCAGGCCCGGGTCGAACTGGCGGAGGCCCTCCAGCGCCGGATGCTCCCGGCCGCCCTGCCGAACGTGCCCGGGCTGCGGACCGCGGCGCGCTACGCGCCCGCCCGGCACGGCCTGGACATAGGCGGCGACTGGTACGACGGCTTCCCGCTGCCGGGCGGCGCACTGGGCTTCTCCCTCGGTGACGTCCAGGGCCACGACGTCGAGGCGGCCGCATTCATGGGCCAGGTGCGGATCGGGCTGCGTGCGGTGGCGGCCTCCGCGGCGGACCCGGGCGAGGTGCTGAGCCGGGCCAATGACCTGCTGCTGTCCGTGGACTGCGACCTCTTCGCGACCTGTAGCTTCCTGCGCTTCGATCCGGGGAGCTGGGCCCTGGAGAGCGCCCGCGCGGGCCACGTGCCGGCCGTCTGGGCGACCGTCGACGGGGAGTACGGCATATCCCTGGACGCCGGGGGCGTGCCCCTGGGGATGCTGGCGGGCGCCGTCTACCCGGTGACCCGGCGCAGGCTGACCAAGGCGGGGGCGTTCGTCCTGCTCACCGACGGGGTGGTCGAAGGGCCGACGTTCCCGATCGACGAGGGGCTGGACCGGGTCGCCCGCGTGGTGAGGGAGGGCGCGGGCGCCGATCCGGGCGAGCTGGCGGCCGCGGTGATGGAGGTGGCGGACTCCACCGGGCACGCGGACGACGCCGCGGTGCTCGTCCTGTGCCACGACGCGACGGGCGGCCCGCCGCAGGAGGCCCCCGCGGGCCCGTGCGGGTGAGCCCGGGGACCTGCCGGGGCGCGTGTCACGTCCTGCCGGGACGCGGGGACGGTGTTCTGATGGTGCGGTGCGCAACGAGCGGTGGCGACGGTGGGGCGCTGCGGTCCTGCGGATCCTGGCCGTGGCCGTCGCCTACTACCTGACCGGGCGGATCGGCCTGCTCCAGCGGGTCGCGATCGACGGCGCCGTCGTCACGCCCCTGTTCCTGCCGACGGGCATCGCGCTGAGCTGCCTGCTGCGGCTGGGGCTGGGGGTCTGGCCGGGAATCGCCCTCGGCAGCTACCTCGTGATCGAGACGATCAACGGGTTCCAGCCCTCGGGTCTGGCGATCCTCGCGGGGAACACCCTCGCGCCGGTGTGCGCGGCCCTGCTGCTCCGCAAGGTGGGCTTCCGCCCCGCGCTGGACCGGCTGGGGGACGGCGTGGCGCTGGTCTTCCTCGGCGGCATGGTCCCGATGCTGATCAGCGCCACCGTGGGGTCCGTGGCGGTGGTGCTCAGCGGCAGCCTCCCGCCGAACGGGTTCTGGTCCTTCTGGGCGGCCTGGTGGGCCGGGGACGCCATGGGGGTGCTCGTCCTGACCCCGCTGCTGCTCGTCCTGCGGCGGCCGTACGGGTTGTCCCGGGACCCCCTGCGATGGGCGGAGGCGGTGGCGCTGGCCGTCGGTGTCGTGTGCGTCTCGCTCTTCGTCACCCGCAGCTCGATCGCCCTGCTCTTCCTCGTCTTCCCGCTGCTGATCTGGGCCGCGCTGCGGTTCCGTCTGCCGGGGGCCGCGCCGTGCGTGCTCCTGGTGTCCGTACTGGCGATCTCGGCGGCGAACGACCGGGTCGGGCCCTTCGCCGGCCAGTCGCTCCTGGAGGTCATGGTGAACCTCCAGGCGCTCAACGGCTCCGTGGCGCTGACCGGGCTGCTGCTGTCGGCCCTGGTCACCGAGCAGCAGAACGTCCGGGAGAAGATCGAGCAGGCGTGCCTGGACATGGCCGAGCTGGTGGAGCGCCTGGTACCGGGGCGGCCGGTCGAGGCGTGGCCACCGCCGGACCGGGAGGGGCGGCGCGGATCCGGCACGGCGGGGGACCGATCGGCCGGGGACTGATCGGCCGGGGACCGTCCGGCCCGGGGCGGGTGCCCGCTCCGGTGGTGCGTCCGTGCGGGTGATTTGGCCGAACTTCACATAGCACCTATAGATGCCTGAGGCATCTAATGGAGGGGTCACACGACCGATCGATCGCTTGTGAGGTCAACTCATGACGGAACCCGCTGTTGCCTTTCCCCAGGACCGCACCTGCCCCTACCACCCGCCGGCCGCCTACCAGCCGCTGCGCGAGGCGAGGCCCCTCTCCCGGGTCACCCTTTACGACGGCCGCTCCGTGTGGGTGGTCACCGGCCACGCCGAGGCGCGGGCCCTGTTGACCGATTCCCGGCTCTCCTCCAACCGCCAGAACGAGGCGTTCCCCAACCCCGCGGCCCGCCTGAAGGGCCTGCAGAACCGCCGGGTCGCCCTGCTCGGGGTGGACGACCCCGAGCACAACGTCCAGCGCCGGATGCTGATCCCCAGCTTCACCCTCAAGCGGACGGCGTCCCTGCGGCCGCAGATCCGCGAGACCGCGGACCGGCTCATCGACGAGATGATCGCGAACGGGCCGACCGCGGAACTCGTCGACGCCTTCGCCCTGCCCCTGCCGTCGATGGTGATCTGCGCCCTGCTCGGGGTGCCGTACGCCGACCACGACTTCTTCGAGGCGCAGTCGCGCCGGCTGCTGCGCGGGAAGGACGCCGACGAGGTCGGGGACGCCCGCGACGAACTGAACCGCTACCTGGGCGAACTGATCGACCGCAAGCGCACCGAACCCGGCGACGGGCTGCTCGACGAGCTGATCGCGCAGCGCCTGCTCACGGGCGAGGTGGACCGTGCGGAACTCGTCGACCTGGCCACGATCCTCCTGGTCGCCGGACACGAGACGACCGCGAACATGATCTCGCTCGGCACCTTCACCCTGCTCCGCCATCCCGAGCAGCTGGCCGAACTGCGGGCCGAGCCGGAGTTGATGCCCGCGGCCGTGGAGGAACTGCTGCGGTTCCTCTCGATCGCGGACGGCATGCTCCGCGTCGCCACCGTCGACGTCGACGTCGCGGGGGTGACCATCCGCAAGGACGAGGGGGTGGTCTTCTCCACCTCGGTCATCAACCGCGACGAGTCGGCCTACCCGGGGCCGGATGCCCTGGACTGGCACCGGTCCGCCCGTCACCACGTCGCCTTCGGCTTCGGCATCCACCAGTGCCTCGGGCAGAACCTGGCCCGGGCCGAGGTGGAGATCGCCCTCCAGGCCCTCTTCGAACGCCTGCCGGGACTGCGCCTCGCCGCGCCCGCCGAGCAGATCCCCTTCAAGCCGGCGAACACCATCCAGGGGATGCTCGAACTCCCCGTGACCTGGTGAGCCGCGCCGTGGCCCACCGCATCGACATCGACAAGGACGTCTGCATCGGCGCCGGACAGTGCGCCCTGACCGCACCGGGCGTCTTCACGCAGGACGACGACGGGCTCAGCGAACTGCTGCCCGGAAAGGAGGACGGCGACGGCAGCGCGCTGGTCCGCGAAGCGGCCCGGGCCTGCCCGGTGGGAGCCATCGCCGTACGGCCCGTCTGAGGGCGGCCGCCCCGGCCCCCCCGGTGCCCCGTGCCACCCGGCGGCGCGGGGCACCGGGGGGCCGGTTGGCGGCAGTGGGGCCCGTCCTCGCATGATGGTGGTGCCGCACCGATCACCACCTCAGGAGCCCCGATGGCGAGCCCGGTCCACCAGCCGCTGGAGAACGCGGAGTTCGACTTCATCCTCGGGCACGCCCCCGGGCCGGTCCTCGCCTACTTCACCGGGACCTGGCCCAAGGCCGCCGCCGTGTGCAAGGAGGCCGACGCCCTGGTCCGGGAGGCGGCCGCCGCCCACGCCGGGCGGCTGACCGCCGTCAAGGCCGACATGACCCGCTGCCCGGGACCGACCGCCCGCTACGGGGTCACCAGCGCGCCCTGGTTCGTGCTCGTCACCGCGGGCGAGGTCGTGGCCACCCGGCAGGGGCCGCTGGACCGGGCGGAGCTCGCGGAGTTCCTGGAAGCGGCCTTCTGACCCGGTCCGGCCGCGTCAGCCCCGGCCCGCCGGCTCCGGCCCGGGCTCCGGCGCCGCGACCGCGTCGGCCCGGAGCAGCAGCAGGGTCCGCTCCCGCGCGTTGCGGGTCAGCCGCGCGGCGCGGGTGAACTCCGCCCGGGCCTCGGCGCTGCGGCCGAGCCGGGCCAGCAGCTCGCCCCGGACGCTGGGCAGCAGGTGGTAGCTCTTCAGCACGGGCGCCCCCGCCACGGCGTCCACCACGGCCAGGCCGGCCTCGGGCCCCTCGGCCATCGAGACGGCGACCGCCCGGTTCAGTTCGACCACGGGCGAGGGCGCGAGCGCCGCGAGCCGCCCGTACAGCGCGGCGATCGCCGTCCAGTCGGTCTCCTCGTAGCTGCGGGCCCGGGCGTGGCAGGCCGCGATGGCGGCCTGGAGGGCGTACGGCCCGGGCGGGCCGCCCAGATCGCCCGCCGTCGCCAGCGCCGCGAAACCGCGCCGGATCAGCAGTCGGTCCCAGCGGCTCCGCCGCTGGTCGGCGAGGAGGACCGGCCGGCCCTCGGGGTCGGTACGGGCCGCCGTCCGCGAGGCCTGGATCTCCAGCAGCGCCGCCAGCGCGTGCGCCTCCGCCTCCGCGGGCATCAGCGCGGCCAGCTGCCGGGCGAGCCGCAGCGCGTCCTCGCAGAGCGCCGGGCGGATCAGATCGTCGCCGACGGTGGCCGAGTAGCCCTCGTTGAAGATCAGGTAGATCACCTCCAGCACCCCCGCGAGCCGCTGGGTGCGCTCGGGCCCGTACGGCACCTCGAAGGGCACCCGCGCCTTCGCCAGCGACCGCTTCGCCCGCACGATGCGCTGGGCGACGGTCGCCTCCGGTGCGAGGAAGGCCCGGGCGATCTCGTCCGTGGTCAGCCCGCCCAGCAGCCGCAGGGTGAGCGCGATCCGGGCGTCCGGCGGGAGCACCGGGTGGCAGGCGGTGAAGATCAACCGGAGCACGTCGTCGTCGATGTCGTCCGGGCCGGCCGGTTCGGGATCGTACGCCGCCTCGTCCAGGTCCCGGCCCAGCTCCGCGAGCTTGCGGGCGTAGGTCTCGCGGCGGCGCACCAGGTCGACCGCCCGGCGGCGGGCGGTGGTCGTCAGCCAGGCCGCCGGATGGTCCGGCACCCCCGTGCGCGGCCACTGCTCCAGGGCTTCGACGAGGGCGTCCTGGGCGATCTCCTCGGCGAGCCCGACGTCCCGGACGATCCGCGCGGCCGAAGCGATGATCCGAGCGGACTCGATCCGGAAAACGGTCTCCACCGTGCTGTCTGTCCTCACGGCCACCCATCAGAGCACCCCACCGCCCGGCCCGGCAACGAGGCCGGGCCGGGCGGTGGAGCGGTGCGGCGCGGGCGGCTCAGCCTTCGGCGACCTCGCGGACCTCACAGGTGATCGTCCAGTAGTCCTCGTGGACCGCGAGGAACCGCTTCGTCCACTCGACCGCCTCCGGCAGGTCCTTGCACTGGAGCATCGCGTAGCCGCCGATGACCTCCTTGGCCTCGGTGAACGGGCCGTCCACGACCGAGGTCCGGCCGCCGTCCCAGGTCACCCGGGCCCCTTGCGCGGTGGGGGTGAGACCGGCGGTGTCCAGCAGCACCCCGGCCTTCGTCATCTCCTCGATCAGCAGGCCCATCCGCTCCATCAGCGCGTCGCTGGGGCCCTCGACCGGGGCGTTGGCCTCGTCGAGGCGGATCATCGAAAGGTAGCGGGGCATGACGTGCTCCTCGTGCCGTTCCGTACGGGGGCCGTACGGGGGGGTGTACGGAGGCGGGGTTCCTTCCCCGCCCCTCACTCATACGTCGAACGGCGGGCGGCGGGATCGACACACGCCGGAGAATTCTTTTCCGCGGGTTCTCGCGGCGGGCGGTGGTTGACTGGGACCATGCCGCTCGAGAACTACGGAGTACTGTCCGGAACCCTCCACCGACACTTCCGCGACGATCCCGACGACCAGGGCCGCTGGTTCCACGTCCACCTGGAGGTCGACACCCCGGCGGGCCGCTACGCCTGCGCGATCGACGTGGACAGCAAGCACTCCAGCACCGGCGTGCAGTGGAAGGTCCTCACCCTCTACCCCTCGGTGCTCGAACCGGTGGACCCCGCGGCCACGGGCTTCCACGACCTGTCCCGCGCTTCCGGATCGGGCGCACTGGACTACCTCAGGCACCCGGCGCTGGCGGACCGGGCGGGCTGCCTCTTCGTCCGCCGCCCGCCGGGCTGGCTCCAGGGGCTGATCGACCGGGTGAGCCCGCCGCGGCCGTGGATCTCCGGCAGCTACCTGGAGGCCTCGCAGGCGCTGGAGCCGCTGCTCGTGCCCGGGCGGCAGGTGCTCGTCTTCGGCGAGCCCTTCGACGAGGGGCTCGGCGTGCACAACGTCCACCAGAACCAGGGCGACCCCCGCGACAGCCAGTGGTGGGACGACAACGGCATCTGGCAGGACGGCGCCACGCTCGTCCGCCGCCCGGACGGCCGGTACGACGCGTTCCTGTCCCGGTTCTCCACGCAGGCGGACGCGACCGACCAGGACGGCCACCCGCTCCCTGCCTAGGGGGTGGTGGTGGCGGTTGCGGGCCGTGGGCGGCGGACCGCGAGCGAGGTGCACAGTGCGGCCAGGGGGAGTTCCGCGCAGAGCGCGAGGGCCACGGCCGTCAGCCGCGCGCCGCCCGCCGCCGCCGTCGTGACGTCGAACCAGGCGTCCAGCACCAGTGCGGCCGCCGTCGCCGCGGCCAGCGCCCCGGCCCGCGGATCGTCCCGCTTGACGAGCAGTCCCGTACCGGCCAGTCCGGCGGCCAGCATGACGTCCAGACCGATCCACGCGGTGGACCAGTGGGAGACCTCGACGGTGTGCGGCAGGGTCTTCGCCAGCACGGCGATCCACGGCACCAGCGCCATCCCGGCGGCCGTCAGCACCGTGGCCGCCCGGGGGGCGCGCCGAGCGGCCGGCCCGCCGAAGGCGGGGGCGGCGAACGGCCCGGGGACGCGGCGGGTCCGCGGCTGCGGTGCGACGAGCGTCATGGCGGCACAACTCCCTCCGGCCCGGCGGTCCTTCCCCCGAGCACGGTGACAACTCTGCTGGTCAGCATGCTCGCGGTCAGTAGTGGAGCCGTCCGGAAAGGGGGTGGCACTGGCTACACCCCCGAGCGGGCACCAGGGTGGTGGAGGGCCCCCGACCTGTGCGATTACCGTATGCGCATGGCACCTTCCGGCGCGCTGCGGCGTACGTTCACCTGGATCGCCGGGCACACGCCGTGGTCGGCCTGGGCCCGGCGCAACACCGTCTTCACGGTCGCCGCGCTCCCGCCGGCCCTGCCCGCGACGGCGGCGCTCACCGCCTTCTTCGTGACTCCGGGCCGCGCACCGACCGGACTGCTGATCCTGCTGCTCCTCCAGCCCCTGCTCACCCGGCTCCAACGCAGCCGCCTGTGGTCCCTGTCGGCCGTCGACGTGCCCGAGGTCCGCCGCGAGCGGCCCTGGTGGTCGCCGCGCGGCTGGCTGGAGCGGCTGCGGGCCGAATCGACCTGGCGGCAGTACGGCTACCACCTCCTGGTCAGCCCGCTCGCCGGTCTCGGCGGCGGGCTGGTCGTGCTGGGCTGGGCGGGCGGGCTCGCGGGGGCCAGCGTGTTCGCCTGGTCGTGGATGCGCCCGGTCGACGAGCGGGGGGCGGGCTGGACGGACGACCAGGTCCTGCTCACCGTGGCCGGTGCGCTGCTGGTGCTGCTCACGCCCTGGCTGGCCGCGGGCCTCGCCCGCCTGGACACCGCTCTCGCGCGCACCCTGCTGGGGCCCAACCGGGCCCGGGAGTTGGAGCGCCGGGTCGAGGACCTCGCCGAGAGCCGGGCCGGGGTCCTGGACGCGGCCGACCTCGAACGCCGCCGCATCGAGCGGGACCTGCACGACGGGGCCCAGCAGCGACTGGTCTCCCTCGCCATGAACCTCGGCATCGCCCGGGCCACCCTCCCCGACCTGCCGCCCGAGGCGAAGGCCGTCATCGACGAGGCCCGCCGCGAGGCGAAGGAAGCCATCGAGGAACTCAACAGCCTGGTGCGCGGCCTGCACCCGGCCGTCCTGGAGGACCGCGGTCTCGACGCGGCCCTCTCCGGCATCGCCGCCCGCGCACCGCTGCCCGTCGAGCTGACGGTGGACCTCGCCGAGCGGCCCGGGCCCACCGTCGAGGCCGTCGCCTACTTCGTCGTCTCCGAAGCGCTCGCCAACGTCGCCAAGCACGCCCGGGCGCACCGCTGCCAGGTGGTCGCCCGGCGCCGCGGGGACCTGCTCCGCATCACCGTCACCGACGACGGGGTGGGCGGCGCCGACCCCGCGGGCGGCACCGGGCTGGTGGGCCTGCGCAAACGCGTAGGGTCCGTCGACGGAACCATCGTGATCAACAGCCCCCTCGGGGGCCCGACCGCCGTGATTGTGGAGTTGCCGTGCGCGCTGTGATCGCCGAAGACTCGGTGCTGCTGCGAATAGGGCTGGTCAAAGTCCTTGAAATGGCGGGCTTCGAGGTGGCCGCCGAGACGGAGGACGCCGAGGGGCTGCTCGCCGCCGTCGAGGAGCACGCCCCCGACCTCGCCCTGGTCGACGTCCGGATGCCGCCCGGATTCACCGACGAGGGCGTCCGGGCCGCCCTGATGATCCGCCGCCAGTGGCCGGGGACCTCGGTGCTGCTGCTCTCGCAGTACGTCGAAGAACGCTACGCGGCCGATCTGCTGGCCAGTCAGACCGGTGGCATCGGCTACCTCCTCAAGCAACGGGTCGCCGACGTCGAGGAGTTCATCGACGCCCTCAAGCGCGTCGCGGCCGGCGGCACCGCCCTCGACCCGCAGGTCGTGGCCCAGCTGCTGCTGCGCCGCGGCGGCGGGCTGGACCCGCTGGACCGGCTGACCCCGCGCGAGCGCGACGTGCTCGCGCTGATGGCCGAGGGCCGCTCCAACGCGGGCATCGCCGCCGAACTGGTCATCAGCGAGAGCGCGGTGGCCAAGCACATCAACAACATCCTGGCCAAGCTCGACCTGCCGCAGGCCGACGGCGACCACCGCCGGGTCCTCGCCGTGCTCCGCTTCCTGGACGGATCCTCGTGAGTCCGGTGCGCGGGGACGACGGCGGGGGCGACGACGGGGGCGACGGCGGAGACCGGGTCGCCGCGGGAGCGCACCCGCGTCCCCGGCACCGGACCGCGTGGACCGTGGCCGCGGCGCTGAGCGCCGTGTTCATCGTGGCCCCGGGGGCCTGGACGCTCTGGAACCAGCGGGCCGGCGAGAGGGGGGTGTTGCACGGCGGCAGCGGCGAACGGACGGTCACCGCGCTGGAGATCGACGCCGGAACGGCGTCCGTGACCGTCAGCCCCCGCGCCGACCAGCAGGTGGCCTACCGCGCCGACGTCCTCTGGTCCCTCGGCCGGCCCGAGATCGAGGAGAGCTGGCTCGGCGGCACGCTGCGGCTGAAGCCGCGCTGTCCGGGCGTGGACGGTCTGCCCCGCACGGGCCCGGGCTGCACGGTCGACCTGGGCGTGAGCGTCCCCGCGGACATCCCCGTCAGGGTGACCGGCGATTCCGGCAAGGTCGACATCAGCGGCCTCGGCGGCGCCGTCGACGCCGAGATCGGCTCGGGCGCCCTGCGGCTCACCGCGCTGCGCGGCCCGCTGCGGGCCGTCGTCCGCTCGGGCTCCCTGGAGGCCGGCGCGCTGACCTCCCCGGAAGCCGACATCCGGACCGGCACGGGCTCCGCCGTCGCCCGTTTCCTCACCCCGCCGGTCCGGCTCACCGCGCGGGCCGACTCCGGGGCGGTCCAGGTCACCGTGCCCGTGGGCACCCGCTTCCAGGTGGCGAGCCGCGTGGGCAGCGGGAGCCTGGAGGTGGCCCGGGGGATGCGGGATCCGGCCGCGCCGGGCCACCTGGACCTCTCGGTGGAGTCGGGGCGGGCGCAGGCGCGCTACCCGTAGCGCGCCGCAATCCGGCCTCGGAGTCCGCCCGTGGCCCCCGCGCCCGCCCTCCCCGACCCGTACCGCCTACCCTGACCGGCGGGGGCGTCGGACCGCGGACCGGGCCGGCGCCCGGCCCGACCGACGCGCACCACCGAGGAGCAGTGAACCGCCCATGACCGTCACGCCCGTCCCCACCGCCGACCTCTACGACGAGCACGGCGAGGAGCTGGAGATCTGCGGCACCCCCTTCCGCCAGTTCGGCGGGCGCCGCGCCTTCGCCGGACCGGTGCGGACCCTCTCCTGCCACGA
Source organism: Streptomyces sp. NPDC098789 (assembly GCF_044759975.1). NCBI lineage: Bacteria > Bacillati > Actinomycetota > Actinomycetes > Kitasatosporales > Streptomycetaceae > Streptomyces > Streptomyces sp. NPDC098789. Next base: position 418,226 of record NZ_JBIWAJ010000004.1, on the reverse strand, counting down.
GGACAACGCCCTGCTGCGCGAGCTCGTGAACGGCCCCGGCGACGGCGCCGTACTCGTCGTCGACGGCGCGGCGTCGCTGCGCACCGCCCTGGTCGGCGACCTGATCGCGGGCGCGGCCGCGCGCAACGGCTGGGCCGGGCTGGTGATCCGGGGTGCGATCCGCGACAGCGTGGCCCTCGGCGGACTCGACCTCGGCGTCAAGGCCCTGGGCACGATCCCGCGCAAGAGCGGCAAGACCGGCGCGGGCACCGTGGACGAGCCCCTCACCTTCGGCGACGCCACCTTCCGCCCCGGCGACACCGTCCACTGCGACGACGACGGCGTGGTCGTCGTACGGGCGTCCTAGTGCCGTGCCGGGCGCCGCGACACGGTGAACCTTTCCGGTCACAGCACTAGACAAGGGTTACGGTCGCGCGGACCCGGACCGGCGGGAACGCGCCAGGGGGACGTCGCGGCCCTGGCGCGGTCGCCCCGGCCCGCGTTTGACTTCGCGCCCATGAGACGACACAGGATCACGGGTGCGTTCGGCGCCCTCGTGCTCGCGGCGGCCGCCCTGACCGGCGCCGGCGCGGCCGCGGCCGCGCCGACCGCCCCGACCCCGGCCACGCGGGCCGCGGCGACCCCGCCCGCCGAGTTCGGCACCGACTGGCACGACCCGCTCACCGCCGCGCCGCCCGTCGCGAAGCCCTCCACCCGCTCCTGCGAAGTCACCCTCGCCGAAGCCCAGTTCCACGACTTCACGCCGTACCGCGGGAGTTACGAACCCCCCGCCGGATGCGGCACGACCTGGAGCAAGGTGGTGCTCCGCCTCGACGGCAAGGTCAAGGGGCGCCAGTACGACCGGCTCGGCCACCTCTCCGTCGGCGGCGTGGAGGTCCTGCGCACCTCCACCCCCGAACCCTCGCCCGACGGCATCACCTGGTCCGTCGAGAAGGACGTCACCCGCTACAGCCCCACCCTGCGCACCGCGCAGCCGGTCGAGATGCTCATCGGGAACGTGGTCGACGACACCTACACCGGGGTCATCGACGTCAAGGTGACCCTGACCTTCTACGCCGCCGAGCGCGGGCGGCCCCGCCCGGCCGCGGTCCCCGATCAGGTCCTGCCGCTCACCTCGCCCACCCTGACCACCCCGCGCAACTCCGAGCGGATCCTCGCCGAGGTCTACGCGACCGGCTCCGGCGGCGGCTGCGAGGAGTTCTGGTACCTGAGCACCCCGGACGCCGCCCCGTACTCCTGCAAGGCGGCCGACGGCCCCTACCGCGAGGTGCGCATCGCGGTCGACGGTCGACTCGCGGGCATCGCGGCCCCGTTCCCCACCGTGTGGACCGGCGGCTGGTCGAACCCCTTCCTCTGGTACGTCACCCCGGCGCCGCGCGCCTTCGACGTGCAGCCGGTCGTCTACGACCTCACCCCCTTCGCCGCGCTCCTCAACGACGGCCGCCCGCACCGCGTCGAGGTCTCCGTCGCGGGCGTGCCCGCCGGGCAGAGCGGCTGGAGCACCCCGGCCAACGTGCTGCTGTGGCAGGACCCGGGCCGCGCCGTGGTGACCGGAGCGCTGACCCGCGCCGAAGCGAGCGAACCGGCCAACTCCTCCGTCCACACACCCGGCGCGCAGCACCGGGTGGACACCGAGGGCGGCCACCGGCTCACCGTCGCCGGATACCTCAACACCTCCCACGGCCGCGTCACCACCACCGTCACCCGGACCCTGGCCAACAGCTCCGTCCACCGCTGGACCGACGGGGAGAACCAGGACGCCCTCGTCGCGGACTGGACCGACGACGAGAGCGTCACCAGCGGAGGGACGACCACCAGCACCCGGCGCGCGTACAGCATGAACGGCGAGACCACCCTGGGCGCCGACAACCGGCTGCGCACGGTCATCTCCCTCGGGGACCGGGCCGACACCGTCTCCGTGCGCGACGACGGCAGCCGGCCCTCCTGGTCCCGGCTGGACGACCGCTACACCGGCGACGCCTCCTACGCGACGGGCGTCCCGCGCGAACAGCGGCACGCGGTCGGGACCAGCACCGAGCGCTACCGGCTCACCGGCTCCGACGGCTGCTACGACCGTACGGTGGCCAGCGCGCAAGGGACCCTCACGCAGGACCTGCGCCGCTGCTGACCCGCCACGGCGCGCCCCGGTCGTGACATTCGTACCGGCCGGGTCCGTACGGGCGGCTCTGCCGCCGGGGCGGACCCGGTCCCTACCGTAGGGACATGACGAAGACACCCGCACCCGCCACCGACCGCCCGCGCGGTCCGCTGGGCGCCCCCAACGGCTTCACCCTGCTGCCCTGGCTGCTCATGGGCATGGGCGCGGTGTCCAACATCTTCCAGGGGCAGACGCCCCAGCCGTGGATCGGCGGCCTGGGACTGCTGGTGTTCAACTCGCTCTACATCAGCGTCGTCTTCCGGGCCTTCGTCCCCGCCACACGGGACGCCACGAGCACCCGGATCAGCCTGGGCGCGCTGGCCGTCGTGACCCTCGCCCTGGCGCTCGCCTACGGCGGCAGCTGGCTGCTCTTCTTCCCGCTGCTGGGCCTGGCCACCGGCGCGGTGGTCCGGGGGCGCTGGCTCGGACCGGTGATGCTCGCTCTCGCCCTGGTGGCCGGCGCGGTCGCGTGGAGGCACGAGGGCTGGGGCGGGATCAGCGGCATCCTCTACGGCACCTTCCTCTCCGGGATGGTGACCGCGGCGATCCTCGCCCTGGCCGAGACCGTGGCCGAACTGCGCGAGACCCGGCAGGAGCTGGCCCGCGGCGCGGTGGAGCAGGAGCGGTTGCGCTTCTCCCGCGACCTGCACGACCTGCTCGGGCACACCCTGTCGGTGATCGTGGTGAAGTCGGAGGCGGCCCGCCGGATCGCCCCGCGCGACATGGACGCGGCCGTGGCGCAGATCGTGGACATCGAGTCCATCGGGCGCCAGGCGCTCGTGGAGATCCGCGAGGCCGTCACCGGCTACCGCGAGTCGAGCCTGGTGGACGAGCTGGACCGGGCCCGCGCCGCGCTCACCGCCGCCGGGATCGAGCCCTCGGTGAGCCGCTCGGGACCGCCGCTGAGCCCGCGGACCGAGGCGCTGCTGGGCTGGGTGGTCCGGGAGTCGGTCACCAACGCCATCCGGCACAGCGGCGCCGCGCACTGCTCGATCCAGGTGTCCGCCGCCGACGAACGGATCCGCCTGGTCATCACGGACGACGGCGCCGGCGTAGGCTCGGCGGCGCCCGGCAGCGGGCTGACCGGACTCACCGAGCGGCTGGCCGCGGCGGGCGGGACCCTGCGGGGCGGGCCGGCCCCGCGCCGGGGCTTCCGGGTCGTCGCCGAACTCCCGGCCGACGAGAGCACGGGTTGAGGAGCAGACGATGATCAAGGTCTTGCTGGCCGAGGACCAGCGGATGATGCGCGGCGCGCTGGCCCTGCTGCTCGACCTGGAGGCGGACATCGAGGTCGTCGCCCAGGTCGGCGCCGGGGACGAGATCCTGCCCGCCGCCCTCGCCGCACGACCCGACGTGGCCCTCCTCGACATCGAACTGCCCGGGCTCAGCGGCCTCGACGCCGCCGCCGAGCTGCGCGCCCGCTGCCCCGACACCCGGGTCCTGATCCTCACCACCTTCGGCCGCCCCGGCTACCTGCGCCGGGCCATGGAGGCCGGGGCGGGCGGTTTCCTCGTCAAGGACGGTCCGGTGGAGGAGCTGGCGGCCGCGATCCGCCGGGTGCTGGCGGGGGAGACGGTCATCGACCCCGCGCTCGCCGCGGCCGCGCTGAGCGCGGGCCCGAACCCGCTGACCGCCCGCGAGCGGGACGTGCTGGGCGCCGCCGTCGACGGCGCGACCGTCCACGACATCGCGGCCAAGCTGCACCTGTCGGAATCGACCGTGCGCAACTACCTGTCCGCGGCCATCGGCAAGACAGCTACCCGCAACCGGATGGAGGCCGTGCGCGCCGCCCGCCGCCAGGGCTGGTTGTGACCGGTACCCCCGGGCTCAGCCCGCGTGCCGGGCCAGGGTCTCCAGCGTCGCGTCCAGGGCGTCCACGGCGTCCGACCGGCCGCGGTTGTGCGGGAGGAGCGCCAGCGCCCGCGCCATCCCGCAGGTGTCCGTGACCGCCGAGAGGACCAGCCCGCCCGCGACGCCCGCGGACAGCAGCCGTGCGGCCGGGCGCGACCGTCCCGCCACGAGCCCGGCCAGCACCAGTGTTCCGGCGGCGAGGCGCACCTGACGTTCCATCGCCCAGACGGTACGGGCCCCCGCCTCCCGCTCCAGGGCGTGCCCGAGCCGCGACCAGGCGGCCGTGCCGCCGGTGAGCGTGGCGGCCGGGATCCCGTGTCCGGCGAGGGTGGCGACCGCCCCCGCCGAGCGGACCCCGCTCGCGCACACCACCAGCAGCTCGCGCCGCCCCGCCGCCGCGGACAGTGCGGGCAGGGCCCGGGCCAGCTGGTCGAGGGGGACACTGTGCGCCCCGGGCAGGTGCCCGGCGGCGTACTCGCCCGGCGTGCGGACGTCGACGACGGTCAGCTCGGCCAGCCGGCGCTGCGCCTCGTGGACGTCAAGCGAACCGGTGGCGGTGGTGGAGCCGGTGGTGCTCATGCGGTGGTTCCCGTCCGTGTCGCGGAGCCCGCGGGCGACCGGCGGTGCCACTCCTCGGCGAGCAGCCGGTAGGAGCGCACCCGGTCGGCGTGGCCGTGGGTGATGGTGGTGATCAGCAGTTCGTCGGCGCCGGTGGCCTCCTGGAGCCGTTCGAGGTGATCGGCGACGGTCCCCGGCGATCCGACGAACCGGGTGTCGAGCCGGTCGGCCACCAGGGCGTGATCGGCCGCGCTCCAGTCGGCGGTGAGCGCGCGGGCCTCGGCGGGCGTGGGGTAGGGGACGGCGCCCGCGGCGGTCCGGATGCCGTGCACCCAGGGCGCGTACCCGACGGCCAGCTCGCGGGCGCTCGCGTCGTCCTCGGCGACGACGACGTCCGCGGAGACGCTGACGTACGGGCGGTCCAGGTCGTCCGACGGCTTGAAGGCGGCCCGGTAGGCCTGCGCCGCCTCCAGCACCCCCGCGGGAGCGACGTGGTAGTTCGCGGTGAAGCGCAGCCCGTTGCCGCCCGCCGTCTCCGCGCTCTGCCCGCCGCTGCTGCCGAGGATCCACACCTGTACGTCGGCCCCCTCGCCCGGAACCGCGTGCGCCTCGGTGCCGTCGGCGTCGCGGTACTCGCCGCGCAGCAGGGCCAGGACGTCGCCGACCTGTTCGGCGTAGTCCTGCGGCCGCGCGCCGGGCAGGAGCAGCAGCTTCTGCGCGAGGGCGACGCGGGGGTGCCCGGCCAGCGAGGCGAAGGAGAAGCCCGGCGGGATCAACAGCCCGTTCCCGGTGCGGTGACCGGGCGCGGTCGCCGGCGCGGGTGCGGATTCCGGCCCGCCCCCGGCCGCCGCGCCGGACGGCGGACCGGACGGCGGACCGGGCGGGCGGCCGCCCGAGCGGCCCAGGCCCAGGTCGAGGCGTCCCGGGTGCAGGGCGTCGACCAGGCCGAACTCCTCGACCGTGGACAGGGCCGTGCGGTGCCCGAGCTGCACCGCGCCGGAGCCGAGCCGGATGGTGGTGGTCGCCGACGCGGTCAGCGCCAGCACGACGGCGGGCGAGGTCCCGGCCACCCCGGGATTCAGGTGGTGTTCGGCGAACCAGTAGCGGGCGTAGCCGAACCGCTCGGCCTCCTGCGCGAGGTCGATGCTGGCGCGCAGCGCCGCGGCGGCCGTGGAGCCGGACGGGATCGGTACGAGGTCCAGGACCCCGAGCGGAATGCCGGGCATGGTCGTGCCCTCCTCGGATCGACTAGCTGACGGTGGCGGCGGCAGTGGCGGCGGGAACGGGGGCGGCGGCGCGGGACCGGCCCGCCGCGGGCGGCGGGGTGGCCAGGCCGAGGTGGTCGCGCAGGGTGCTGCCCGAGTACTCGGTCCGGAAGGCGCCGCGCTCCTGGAGCAGCGGCACGACGGTGTCGGCGAAGACGTCGAGCCCGGTCGGCGTCAGGTGCGGGACGAGGATGAAGCCGTCCGCGGCGTCCTGCTGCACCAGGGAGTCGATCGCGTCGGCGACCGTCGCGGCCGAGCCCACGAAGGTCTGGCGGCCGGTGGTCTCGATGACCAGCTCCCGGATCGACAGCTTCCGCGCGGCGGCGAGCTCCCGCCACTCCTTGGCGACCGCGAGCGGGTCGCGGTGCATCCGCACGCTGGCCCGCCCGAGCGCGACGGTGTTCTCACCGGGCTCCGGGTCGACCTCGGGCAGCGGCCCGTCCGGGTCGTAGCCGGACAGGTCGCGGTTCCACACGTGCTCCAGGTAGGCGATCGCGGTCGCTCCGCTGACCTGGGCGAGGCGCACCTCGTGCGCCAGCTCCCGGGCCTCGGCGTCGGTGTCGCCGAGGACGAAGGTCGCGGCCGGCAGGATCAGCAGCTGGTCGGGGGTGCGGCCGTACCGGGCCAGGCGGCCCTTGACGTCGGCGTAGAACTCCCGGCCCGCGCCCAGCGTGCCGTGCCGGCTGAAGATGGCGTCGGCGTCGGAGGCCGCGAACTCGCGGCCCTCCTCCGAGTCCCCGGCCTGGAAGATCACCGGCCGGCCCTGCGGGCTGCGCGGCACGTCGAAGTGCCCGGCGATGTCGAAGTGCCGCCCCCGGTGCGCGAAGGCCCCCGCGCCCGCGTCCCGCAGGAAGGCCCCCGTCTCCCGGTCGGCGACGATCTCCGCACCGCTCCAGGAGTCGAAGAGGGTGTGCGCGGCCGCCAGGAACTCGCGGGCCCGGGAGTAGCGGTCCTCGCGGGCGAGGAAGCCGCCGCGGCGGAAGTTCTCGCCGGTGAAGGCGTCCCAGGAGGTGACCACGTTCCAGGCGGCCCGGCCGTCCGAGAGGTGGTCGAGGGAGGCGAACTGGCGGGCCACCTCGTAGGGCTCGTTGAAGGTGGAGTTGATGGTCCCGGTCAGGCCGATCCGCTCGGTCACGGCGGCCAGCGCGGCCAGCACCGTGAAGGTGTCGGGCCGCCCGACCACGTCCGCGTCGTAGATCCGGCCGCCCTGTTCGCGCAGGCGCAGGCCCTCGGCGAGGAAGAGGAAGTCGAACTTGGCGCGCTCGGCGGTGCGCGCGAAGTGCGCGAACGAGGCGAACTCGATGTGGCTGCCCGCGGCCGGATCGCTCCAGACGGTGGTGTTGTTGACGCCCGGGAAGTGCGCGGCGAGGTGGATCTGCTTGCGGGGCCCGCTCGAACGCCCCGGCCCGCTCGAACCACTCGACCCGTGCTGCGCGTTCGGACTCTTCGGTGTGCTCACGGTGGCTGTCGCCCTTCCGGGTCAGGTGGTGGCGTAGCGGTTGGCCGGGCGGGCGAGTCCCAGCAGGTCGCGGAGGGTGGCGCCCGCGTAGCGGGTCCGGAAGGCGCCGCGCCGCTGGAGTTCGGGGACCAGGCCGCGGGTGATCGCGGGGAGGTCGTGGGCGAGCACGCCGGGCCGCAGTCGGAAGCCGGACGGGCCCTGCCGGTGCCACTGGACCAGGAGGGTGGCGAGTTGGGCGGGCGTCCCGGCGAAGACGTGGGCGCCGGGTGCGTACGGTTGCAACGCCAGCGCGTCGAGGCGGCGGAGCCGGGCCCGGGCGGCCGGCGCGCTCTCGTCGAGGAAGACCACGAGGTCGGCGAAGACCCGCCCGGTGTCCTCCGCGCGCCCCGCGGCCGAGCGGGCGGTGCGGACCGCGTCGGCGAGCGTACGGGCCTCGTCCGCGTCGCGCGGGGCGACGAAGGCGAGGTCGGCGGCCCCGGCCGACAGGCGGGCCCCGGCGTCCGGCGCGGTCACCGGGTCCGCCGCGCCGACGGGCGGTTGCCCCTGCGGCGGCCGCGGGGTGATGGAGGGCCCCTTGACGTTGAAGTGCCTGCCCTCGAAGCCGATGTGGTGGAGCTTGTCGCGGTCCACGAACCGGCCGCTCGCCACGTCGCGGATCTCCGCGTCGTCCTCCCAGCTGTCCCACAGCCGCCGGACCACCTCGACGTGGTCGGCCGCCTCGTCCCACAGCTCGGCGCGCAGCGCCGAACCCAGGCCGTCGGGGGTGTCGGCCGGGCCCGGCGGAAAGCTGCGGCGGCCGAAGTGGCGGGCCTCGTCCGGGCGTCCCGAGACCGTGACCAACAGACCCGCCCGGCCACCGCTGACGTAGTCCAGGGTCGCGATCGCCTTCGAGACGTGGAACGGCTCGGTGTGGGTGGCGACCACCGTCGGCACGAGTCCCACGTGCCGGGACAGCGGCGCCACCCGGGCGGCCGTCAGCACCGCGTCGAGCCGCCCGCGCACCCGGTCGGTGCGGCCTTCCGGGCCGGTGGGGGAGGAGCTGCGCGGGTCCGGTCCGTCCTCGAAGGTGACGAAGTCCAGCAGGCCCCGCTCGGCCTCCGCGACCAGTGCGGCCCAATAGCCGGCGGTCACCAACTCCCTTGCGGGAGAGCCGGGTTCGCGCCAGGCCGCCGGATGGGCGCCGGCGCCTTCGAGTGCGACGGCGAGGTGGAACGCTCCGGCGGGCGGGCCGCCGGGGACGGGTGCTCCGGAGGGTGGGGGCATGGCGGGGTGGCCTTCCTGGTCGCGGTCCTGCCGACCACCTCACTGTCACCCCGCCGGGGCCGCGGGAGAACAGCGGACCGGGCCCTGTCACATGTTCTTCATGCCCTGTGCATGGTTCGAGCCGGGCGTGCCCGATCCGCTGCGGCCCGTTCCCCCGCGGCCCGTTCCCCCGCGGGTCCGCCGCGGCGCGGTCAGTCGGCGAACGAACCGTGGCGGCCCGCGCCCGAGGCGAAGCGGGCCGCTCCGGACACCGTCTCCCCGGCCGACAACGGGACCAGCCCGTGCCGGAACTCGCCGGCGAGGGCCTCCTGTTCGTCCGCGCCGTGCTGTTCCAGGACCGACAGCCGGTCGTGGCGCAGGCACAGCTGCGGGAACCCGGCGATCTCCCGCGCGAGCTCCTGCGCCGCCTCGCGCGAACGCCCCGTGGGGACCAGGCGGTTGACGAGCCCGATGGCGTGCGCCTCGGCGGCCGGGACCGCGCGCCCCGTGAGGATCAGGTCCATGGCGCGGCTCTCGCCGATCAGCCGGGGGAGGCGCACCGTACCGCCGTCGATCAGTGGTACGCCCCAGCGGCGGCAGAACACCCCGAGGACGGCGTCCTCCTCGGCGACCCGGAGGTCGGCCCAGAGGGCCAACTCCAGCCCGCCCGCGACCGCGTGCCCGGCGATCGCCGCGATCACCGGTTTGCTCAGCCGCATCCGGGTGGGCCCCATCGGCCCGTCGCCCCCGGCCTCGACGCGGTTGCCGCGCCCGGTGCCGATGGCCTTGAGATCGGCGCCCGCGCAGAAGGTGCCGCCCTCGCCCCACAGCACCGCGACCGAGGCGTCGGGGTCCGCCTCGAAGGCGCGGAAGGCGGCGGCCAGCCGGTCGGCGGTGGGCCCGTCCACGGCGTTGCGGGACGCGGCGCGGGCGAGGATCACGGTGAAGACGGGCCCGTCGCGCTCGATGCGCACTTCGGCGTCACGGTCCACCGCGCCGCCGCCCCGGTCCATCGTGCCGTCCTCGTCCACCACGTCGCCGCCGTCCACCGCGTCGTCGTCCACCGTGCTGCCCTCCGCCGTGCGGGCGTTCACCGTGCACCCGGATGGGTCAGCCGCCCGATCCGGCCCATTGTGCCGACTCCCGGGCGGGTTCCGGAGCGGGTTCCGGAGCGTTCTTCCGTACGGTGTCGGGAGCGGTGCCCGGTGCCGTGTCCGGCGCGGTCCCGGGCGCGGTGTTCGCCGTGGTGTCCGCCGTGCTGTCCGCCATGGTGTTCGTCGTGGTGTCCGGTCCGGGCGTGCGGCGCGGGCGCAGGCCCAGGACCAGTCCGCCGACCACGACGGCCAGCCCCGCCCACACGGCCGCTCCCGGGACGCCGCCGCCCGTGAACGCACCGCCCGCCGCGGCCGAGAGCGGGGCCACGCCGGTCAGCAGGCCGGCCCGCCCGGCCCCGACGGCGGCGACCGTCGAGTACCAGAGCACGAAGGCCGCGGCGGTGACCAGGACGGCCAGGTACCCGACGGCCAGCCACTGCCGGGACCCCAGGGCCGCGAGGGAGGACGACGGCTCGGTGAGCGCCGCGAGGACGGCGAACATGAGCGAGCCCAGCCACACGCAGTGGACGGAGACCCCCCAGGCGCCGTGCCGCCGCAGCACCGGCACGGCCAGCAGCGTGAACCCCGCCTCGCAGGCCAGCGCCAGGGTCGCCCAGGCCACCCCGGTCGCATCGGTGCGCCCGGTCCCCTGCACCAGGACGGCGCCCGCCACGACGACCGGTGCGGCCAGCATGACCTGACGGCTCGGCCGCTGCCGCTCCAGCAACGGACCGATCACCCCGAGCAGTACGGGTACGCAGGCCACCGCGACGGCGATGACGGCGGGCTCGGCGTGCGCGACCCCGCGCACGACCGCGATGTTGAACAGGACCAGTCCGCTGGCCGCGAGCCCGGCCAGCCACAGCCACTCCCGCCCGCGCGGCCACACCAGCCGCGCCCCGGCGGCCCGGGCCAGCGCCAGCAGGAGGAGCGAGGCCGCGGCGTACCGGACGGCCTGGGCGGTGAAGAGGGGCGCGTCCGTGAGCGTGTGGGAGACGCTGACGCTGGTGCCGACCAGCGCCATGCCGAGCGCGCCGGGGCCGAGGGATCGCATGGTGTCCATGACTCCACTGTGTGGGCAGAATGGACCCATGAGCAGGTCCAAAGATGCCGCAGCCCAGGAGTCCAAAGAAGCGGTCCCCGCCCCGGCGCCCCGCGGCTCCGACTTCCTCCAGCTCGACATCGGCCAGGCACCGCCGGGCTGCCGCACCGAATGGCTGGCCGACCGCCTCCGCGAAGCGATCGCGGACGGTCGGCTGCCGGTGGGCAGTCGACTCCCGGCGAGCCGGGTGCTCGCGGAGGAGCTGCGCGTCGCGCGCGGGGTGGTCACCGAGGCCTACCAGCGGCTCGCCGAAGCCGGTCAGGTGGCGGGTCGGGGCCGCCTCGGCACCACGGTGGTCGCGGCCCCGCCGCCGCCCGGGACCGCCGCGGTGACGGCTGCGGCGACGGCTGTGGGGGAGGGCGCGGGGGAGGGAGCGGGTCCGACGTCCGGCGCGCTGTTCGGCGCCGGGGCGCGGGACGGGGCGCTCGACGCGCTGCGGGCCACCGCCTGCCGGATCGACCTCTCGCCCGGGGTCCCCGACCTCGCGGCCTTCCCGCGCACCGCCTGGCTGCGGGCCGAGCGCGCCGTCCTGGGCGGCTTGGCGCCGTCCGGCTTCGGTTACGGGGACGCGCAGGGCGCAGCGGCCCTGCGGACGGAGGTCGCGCGGTGGCTGGCCCGGAGCCGGGGGATCAGGGCCGACCCCGGCGAGGTGATCGTCGTGGCGGGCGTGGCCCAGGCGTTGGGACTGCTCGGGGCCGTGCTGCGGGCACGAGGGCTGGACCGGATCGCGGTGGAGGACCCGGGCTCGCTCGGAGCCCGCCAACAGCTGGAGTACGGGGGGATCACGACGGTCCCCGTACCGGTGGACGAGGGCGGCCTGCGGGTGGACGCGCTCGGGGCCTGCGGTGCGAAGGCGGTCCTGCTCACGCCCGCGCACCAGTTCCCGACCGGCGTGGTGCTCGACGGGGAGCGCCGCCGCGCCCTGCTGCGCTGGGCGGCCGAGGAGGACGGGGTGGTCATCGAGGACGACTACGACGCCGAGCACCGCTACGACCGCACCCCGGTCCCGGCGCTCCGCTCGTTGTTGGCCGAGCGGGTCTGTTACGCCGGCAGCGTCTCCAAGCTCCTCGCCCCGGCGCTCCGGGTGGGCTGGCTCCTCGTCCCGCCGCGCCTCCACGAGGCCGTGGTCACGGCCAAGCGCAACGCCGACCTGGGGAACGCGATCCTGCCGCAACTCGTGCTGGCCCACCTCATGGCGTCGGGGGAGCTGGAACGCCACCTGCGCTTCGTCCGCAGGCGCCACCGCGCGCGCCGGGACGCGATGTTGCGCGCCGTCGGGGTGCACCTGCCCGGGGCGCGGGTGCACGGGGCGGCCGCCGGACTGCACCTGACGGTCACCTTCGACGGGCTCCGGCTGCGGGACACCGAACTCGCCGGCGCGGCGCTGGACATGGGGGTCAAGGCGCATCCGCTGTCCTGGCACCGGGTGCGCCCGGGGCCGCCCGGCCTGGTCCTGGGCTATGCGGCCGGACCCGCGAGCGAGATCGAGGAGGGCATCGCGGTCCTGGGCACCGCCCTGCGCCGCGCCACCAACCTGTCCGGTCACAGCACTAGAGGCGGCAGCTGATCTCCATCCCGTCCTCGACCGGGAAGGTGACGCTCTGGTACCCGTTCCGCGGGTCGCGCAGGTAGGCGAGACACGGGGCGAGGGACGGCAGGTCCACATCGTCGGTCACGACGAGGGTGCCCGGCGCGAGGCGCGGTTCGAGCAGGCGGAGCACGGGCAGGCACAGGTCCTTCCAGCCGTCGAGCAGCAGGAAGTCCACGGGGCCGGCCACTCCGGCGAGGGTGTCGCGGGCGTCGCCTTCGAGGACGGCGATCAGGTCGTCCAGACCGGTATCGGCGAAGGTGCGGCGCGCGGCGGCGACCTTGTGCGCGCTCAGCTCCGAACTGATCACCCGGCCCCTGCCGTTGTCGCGTACCGCTGCGGCCAGGTGGAGCGTGGAGATCCCGAAGGACGTGCCGAACTCGACGACGGTTGCCGGCCGGGCGGCCCGGACCAGGTTGTAGAGGAGCTTCCCGCCCTCGGCCGAGATCGGCATGTACACCTCCGAGTTGGCGTCCGCCATCTCCTGCGGGGTCACCCAGGTGGAACCGTCGGGTCGCGCGGCGCTGATCCGTTCGCTGGTTGCTTCGTCCTGCGCGGCCCGGGAGAACATCGCGTCGAGGGCGGACGCTACGCGGGGGTCATGGAGCGTGCTGGTCTGTGTCATGAAAGCTAGACTAGACGCACCGTTGCGTTGAGTCTAGAAGTCGGTGACCTACCCTTGGCCCGTGAAGGCAGAAACGGATCGAGGGAACACGGTTGCCGACGGCGCGGGCGCGGGCGCTGACGGCGGCACCGGCCGGTCGGCGCGGCAGCACCACGGCAACCGGCACGGGCGGAGCGAGCAGGCGCGCCAAGCCGTACTGGAGGCCGCTGACGGCCTCTTGGTGGAGAAGGGCTTCTCCGGCGTCACCATCGAGGGCATCGCCACCAGCGCCGGGGTCGCCAAACAGACCATCTACCGCTGGTGGAAGACCAAGACCGACATCCTCCTGGACGCCTTCCTCCTGGACGCGGCGGAGGCCCTCACCCCGCCCGACCGCGGGGACCTGGCCGCGGATCTGGGCGCCCACCTCCACCAGCTGGCCCAGTTCCTCACGCGGTCCGACGCGGGCGCCGTCTTCACCGCGCTGCTCGGCCACGCGCAGCACGACCCCGCGTTCGCCACCGTCCTGCGTACCCGGTACCTCGACGAGCAGCGCCGCCGTGACCGGCTCCCCCTGGAGAACGCGGTGCGGCGCGGCGAACTCCCGGTGGACATCGACACGGTGGCCGAGGTCGACCAGCTCGTGGGGCCGATCTACCACCGCGTCCTGGTCACCGGGGACCCCGTCGACCGGGCCTTCACCGACCTGCTCGTCGACAACTTCCTACGACGACACCTCATCCGATGAACCGGCGGCAAGCACCGACCTCCTGAGCGCCGCTGGGCCTCGCCGGCGGGTGCTGCCTCCGGCGGGCCCTCAAACGCCGGGCGGGCTGGAATCGCCCCCTTCGGGCAGTCCGGCGCCGCGGGGCCGGGGTCGCGCCGACCTCTTGAGCCCCGCCGGCGATCGAGGCGAAAAGTTTTTCGGGAACCGCGGCAACCTCCGGCGGGGTCGCGCGTCGTGCGGGGGTGAAGGGCGCAATCCGGCGTCCCTCACCCGACCGTGGAGAACCACCTTGAAGATCGTCAAGCGCGCTTCCCGCTCCGCCGCCGCCCGTCCCGTCGCCCCGGCCGTCCGCCGCGCGGCCCTCGCCGTCGCCGCCGCGGGGGCGCTCGCCGCCCTTGCCGCCCCCGCCCACGCCGCCGGTGCGGCCGCGCCGGCCCCCTCGGCCAGTGCCGTGCCCAGCGCCTCGCCCAGCGCGGTCCCGAGCTCCTCGGGCGCCCCGAGCGTGTCCCCCCGGCCCAGCAGCTCCACCTCGAACCCGCCGCGCCCGACCGCGGTGCCCAGCGCGTCCCCGTCGGTCGTGACTCCCGGTTCCAGCCCCTCGGCCCCGGTCCCCGGCTCCAGCCCGAAGCCGTCCGCCGAACCCTCCTCACCCGCGGGTCCGGAGCTCGCGCATACTGGCGGCAGCCCCGCCACCATGGCGATCGGTGCGGGCGCGGCGGTGCTCGTCGTCGCGGGTGCCGGCACCCTGTACGCCGTACGCCGCCGCGCGAACGGCTGACGTGCTCCACCCGAGGGACACCCTGCTCATGTCGTACCCCGCCGCGCTGCGGCCCGCACCACACGTACGCCTCGTCCTGCCCGGCTCCGGCCGGGCGGGGCGGGGCGCCCGCGTCCTGCGCGTCCTGCGCACCCTGCGCGGGTGGCGCGGGCCGCTGGTGCGCGAACGGCTCCTGCTGCGCGACGGGCAGGGTGCCCCCAGGGTGGCCTCCGCCTCCCCAGGGGCGTACACGGGGGCGCACGCCGGCGCGGACGGCGATGCCTTCGACCGCCCGCCCACGGTCACCGAGCTCTACCACGCGCACCGGCTGCGGATGGTGCGGCTGGCGGTGCTCCTCGTCGACGACCCGGCCACCGCCGAGGACGTGGTCCAGGACGCCTTCACGGCCCTGTACCGGCGCCACGGCGAGCACATCACCGAGATCGACAACGCGCTCGGCTACCTCCGGACGGCGGTGGTCAACACCGCCCGCTCCGTGCTGCGCCGCCGGCGCACGGTCCGTTCCTGGACCCCGCCCGCCGAGGCCGACGTACCCTCCGCGGAGGAGTACGTCGTCCTCGACGAGGAACACCGCGAAGTACTGGCCGCCCTCGGCCGCCTGACCCCGCGCCGCCGCGAGGTGCTCGTCCTGCGCTACTGGGCCGACCTGAGCGAGGCGGAGATAGCCGCCACCCTCGGGATCAGCCGGGGCGCGGTGAAGTCGAACGCGAGCCGCGCCCTGGACGCGCTGGAGCGCATCCTGGAAGGCCGGATATGACCACGCCCACCCCGCCCCCCGTCGCGACCGAAGGCACCGCCGCGCGCTTCCCCGCCTCCCGGGCCTC
Organism: Streptomyces sp. NPDC098789; assembly: GCF_044759975.1. Lineage (NCBI taxonomy): Bacteria > Bacillati > Actinomycetota > Actinomycetes > Kitasatosporales > Streptomycetaceae > Streptomyces > Streptomyces sp. NPDC098789. The sequence goes on along the minus strand of NZ_JBIWAJ010000004.1, from coordinate 402,976 downwards.
CCGGGCCCCGCGGGGCGGCGGTTCCGGCGCGCACGTCGGCCGGGCCTTCGACCGGGGCGCCGGCGGCGCCGACCGGCCGGGTCACGCCCAGGGCGCGCACGGCCCGCGCGCCGCCGGCCCCGACGGCCGGCCGGCCGGGCCCTTCGCCGTGCTGCCCGGTTTCGGCGGGGACGGCGGATCCGGCGGCGGCGCCGATGGTGGTGACGGCGGTGGTGACGGTGGCGCCGGCGGTGGTGACGGGGAGCGGCCCGTCGAACGACGGCTGCGCGCGGCGCTGTCCGCGCGGGCCGAGCAGGTCACCGTGCGCGAGCTGCGGCCCGCGGATCCCCCCGGCCGGCACCTGCGACGGCTGTCGGTCCTCCCGCCGCGCCGGTTCGCCCTGCCGCTGGCCGGGCTGGCGGCGGCCGCCGCGATCGCGGTCGGATACGTCGCGCTCGCGCCCGATCAGGCCCCGCGTCCGGTGCCGCCCGCGTCCCCGCCCTCGCTGCCCGCGCCGTCGCCGACCCCCTCGCCCGGGGGCTCGCAGTCGCCCCCGCAGCCCTCGGTCTCCCCCTCGGCGGTCCCGTCCACCGGTCCGTCCTCGCCGCTGCCCCCGAGCCCCACGCCCTCGCGCGGCACGCAGGGCACGCAGTCGTCGCGTCCGCCGGCCACGGGCGGTGTGCCGAGCTCCGGGGCCTCCGCCAGCGGCTCACCGTCGCCGCGGAGCTCCCCGTCGATGAGCTCGCAGGTCAGCGCCCCGCCGGGCCGGTGACGGCCGCGACCAGCGGCGCGAGGTCCGGGTTCGCGGCAGCCGCGTCCAGGGCCTCGCGCAGCGCGCGGTCGTTCGTGGGCCGGGCGGCCTCCAGCAGCGCCAGCCCGGCCCCGCTGACGTCGGTGTAGATGCCCCGGCGGTCGGTGTCGCAGAGGTAGCGGCTGAGCAGCCCGCGGTCTTCGAGGCGGGTGACCAGGCGGGTCGTCGCGCTCTGGCTGAGCACCACCGATTCGGCGACCTGGTGCATGCGCAGGTGCCCGCCGGGCCCGTCGTGCTGCCGGCTGAGGACGTCGAGGAGCGAGTACTCCCGGACGCTGAGCCCGTGGCCCGCCTGGAGCGCCCTTTCGATGTGGGTCTCGATCCTGCCGTGCAGCAGGGACAGGGCGCACCAGCCCTGGGAGAGGGCGGTCAGCGCGCCGTCCGTGGCGGTCATGGAGTCCTCCTCGCGGGACGCGCGGGGCACGCGTACCTCCTCAGGATAGGACACGTCTGCAATAGCCCGCGCTTGCAAATATCCCGCGTCTGCAATTAATGTGGACGCTCGTAAGGCGTTGGCACAACCATCGGCGCCGGGTTCTTCCCGGGGCGCCGCGGCGCCCCCCACACGTACGGACAGCGCACCCCCTGAAGGGCCTCCCCCCATGCCACTCGCACTGCTCGCCCTCGCCATCGGGGCCTTCGGGATCGGCACCACCGAGTTCGTGATCATGGGCCTGCTGCCCGAGGTCGCCGCCGGCTACGGCGTCACGATCCCCACCGCCGGCTTCCTGGTCACCGGCTACGCCCTCGGCGTCGTGCTCGGCGCGCCGCTGATGACCGTCCTCGGCACCCGGATCCCCCGCAAGCGCATGCTGATGCTGCTCATGGGCCTGTTCATCGCCGGCAACCTGCTCTCCGCGCTGGCCCCCACCTTCGGCGTGATGCTCGCCGGCCGGGTGCTCGCCTCCCTCGCCCACGGCGCCTTCTTCGGCATCGGCGCCGTCGTGGCCGCCGAGCTCGTCGCCCCCGAGAAGAAGGCGGGCGCGATCGCCATGATGTTCACCGGCCTCACCGTCGACCAACGTCGTCGGCGTCCCGCTCGGCACCCTCGTCGGCCAGCACCTCGGCTGGCGCGTCACCTTCGTCATCGTCGCCGGGCTCGGCGTCCTCGGCCTGCTCGGCATCGCCCGGCTCGTCCCCGACCTGCCGCGTCCCGAGGGCGTACGGATCCGCCACGAACTGGCCGCCTTCCGCAACGTCCAGGTCCTGCTCGCCATGGCGATGACCGTGCTCGGCTTCGGCGGGGTCTTCGCCGCGATCACCTACATCACGCCGATGATGACCGACGTGGCGGGCTTCGCCGACACCTCCGTCACCTGGCTGCTCGTCCTCTTCGGCCTCGGCATGGTCGGCGGAAACCTGCTCGGCGGCCGCTTCGCCGACCGTCGCCTGATGCCGATGCTGTACGGGACCCTGGGCGCGCTGGCGCTCGTACTGGCCCTGTTCACCGTGACCGCGCACCACAAGGCCGCCGCCGCGATCACCGTCACCCTGATCGGCGCTCTCGGCTTCGCCACCGTGCCCCCGCTCCAGAAGCGGGTCCTCGACCAGGCCGACGGCGCCCCCACACTGGCCTCCGCCGTGAACATCGGCGCCTTCAACCTCGGCAACGCCCTCGCCGCCTGGCTCGGCGGACTGGTCATCGCGGGCGGCATGGGCTGGACCGCGCCCAACTGGGTCGGCGCCGCCCTCGCCGCATCCGCGCTGGTCCTCGCCCTGATCTCCGGAGCACTGGAGCGGCGCACCGCACGCACCGCACGGGTGGTCGCATCGGGTACGGGGGTCCCCGAAGGGGAGCGGGCGCCGGTTCGGGTCGCGTAGCGCGCCGCCCGGTGGGAGGTTGGTGACCATGGGGCGAACCGGGAACAGTCGAACCGGAACCGGGCGAACCGGGAGCATACGGACCACCGCGACGGCCGTGGCCGTCGCGGTGGCCGCGCTCGCACTGCCGGGCTGTACGTCGGCCCCCGCGAGCGGCCGCGCGGACTCCGGCGCCGCCAGCTCGCCGGCGGCCCCGGGCAGCCCGGATCCGGCGCCCCCGAGCACCAGCGCCCCTTCGCCGAGCCGCAGCTTCCCGCTCTCCACCGCGCCCCGGACCATCCCGGCCGTGCGCACCTTCGAACCCGCCCGCGGCCCCGGCTGGAAACCCGCCCCGCAGGCCCGGGTCGTCGTCGCCCCCGCCCACCGGGCCGCCCTCGCCGACGAGGGCAGGGCGCTCGCCCGCGACCTGAAGCTCGGCTACGCCGAGGACGGCGCGGCGGTCCGACCCGGTGACGTGGAACTCGCCCTCGACGCCCCCGGCGGCGCGGCCAAGGCCGTCCCCGAGTCGTACACCCTCACCGTCCGCGACGGCGGCGTCCGCATCACGGGCCCCGACGACGCCGGGGTCTTCTACGGCACCCGCACCCTCGAACAGGCCGTCCGCGCCGCCGGATCCATCGGCGAGGGCGCGGTCAAGGACGCGCCGGACCGCCCCCAGCGCGGGCTGAACCTCGACATCGCCCGCAAGAACTTCACCGCGCCCTGGATCGAGGACCGGCTGCGCGAGATGGCCGACCTCAAACTCAACCAGCTCGGCCTGCACTTCTCGGACGACCAGGCCTTCCGCATCGCCTCCGTCAGCCACCCCGAGATCGTCTCCGACCCGCACCTCACCCAGGCCGAGGTGCGCCGGATCGTGGCCCTCGCCCGCAGCCTGCACATCGAAGTGGTCCCCGAGATCGACTCGCCGGGACACCTCGGCGCCGTCCTGCGCGCCCACCCCGCCCTCCAACTGCGCGACGCGGCCGGCCGGGCCGTGAAGGGCGCCGTGGACATATCCGACCCGGCGGCCGCCCGGCTCGTCGACGAGCTGCTGCGCGAGTACCTGCCGCTCTTCCCCGGTGCGCACTGGCACGTCGGCGCCGACGAGTACCAGGCCCTCGTGGTCAAGGACCCGCAGGCCTCCTTCCCCCAGCTCGCGGCCGCCGCCCGACAGCGCTACGGCGCCGGGGCGCGCGTGTCGGACCTGGCCACCGGCTGGCTGAACGACCGGGCCGCGGTCGTCCGCGGCGCCGGACGGACGCCCAAGGCGTGGAACGACGGCTTCTTCGCCGGGGGCGCCGCCACCGCCGCGCGGGACATCGAGGTCGAGTACTGGACGGGCAAGGAGATCGGGGCCCGCCCGCCCCTGGAGTACCTGCGCGAGGGCCGCCCCGTGGTCAACCTCAACGACGAGTACCTGTACTACGTCCTCGGCGAACCCAACGACTTCACCTACCCGACCGGGCGGCGCATCTACGAACAGTGGACCCCGCTCGTCCTGCGCGGAACCGAAGCCGTGCCCGCCCGTTACGCCGGGCAGATCCTGGGCGCCCGCCTCGCCGTCTGGTGCGACCTGGCCGCCTCGCAGACCCAGGACCAGGTCGCCGCCGGGATCCGGCTGCCGCTCGCCGCCCTCGCGCAGAAGGTCTGGGACCCGCGCCCGCCGCAGCCGACGTGGAGTCAGTTCACCGACCTGGCCGACCGGCTGCGCTGACCGGCTGCGCTGACCGCCTGCGCCGGCCGCGCCCACCCTGCCGGCGGCGTTGTCAGTGGCCGCCCCTACTGTTCCCGACATGCCGCAGCTCAGGGGGGCTCCAACCCCTCCTGTCCAGGCTGCGCGCATCCTGATCGGACAGGCGGAGGGGTACGGGCTGATGGCATGGCTGGCAGCGGGCGAAGGGTATGAAATCGCCCTGGTGGAAGGGCGGGTGGCGGCGCGGCCGACGGCCGGCCGCTCGGCGGGACGGCAGTTGAAGACCCTGCCCAAGGCACTGCGGGAGCACCCCGAGGTGGAGCGGCTGCGGCAGTTCTCCGAATGGCTCGACCGGCACGCGGCCGCGTGCCTGGCGCAGGTGGACGGCTGGATGGTGTCCTCGCTGCCCGTGCCGACCGCTCTGATCGCCCGGGTCTGGCCGGACGAGGCCTGGCGCAGCGCCCTGCGCGACCTCGTGGTGATCGGCGAGGACCCGGACGAGCCGGGCTTCCTGCGCGACGTCACCGACTCCGGCGCACTGCGCGTGGTCAACCTCGACGGCGAGACCGTACGACTGGCCCCGCGCACGGTGACCCTGCCGCACCCGGTGCTGCTGCCGGACCTGGACGACGTACGGGACTTCGCGGCCGAACTCGGCATCGAGCAGCGGATCGAGCAGATCCACCGCGCCACCTGGCAGCGCGCCGGTGTCCCCGCGGCGGGCGCCCCCGGCGCGACCGGCTCCGGCGCCCAGCAGGGCGACGGCTTCGAGGTCCGGGACTTCGCGGGCGGGGTGTTCCCGAGCCGCTTCAGCCTCACCGCCCGGGCGACCGCCCTCGGCTACCGGGTCTCCGGGGGCTACGCGACCTGCGCCGTCCGCGACGCCGGCCGCGCCACCTCCGCCGCCGTATGGGTCGGCGAACCGTACTGGGAGTCCGAGCAGAGCACCGGCGCGCTGACCTGGAGCGACGTGGACGGTCAGGGGGTTCGCCTGGCGCAGGTCGGGCCGGTGGCCTGGTCCGAGGGCATGCGGATGGCCGCCGCGCTGTACGCGGGGCGCAGGATCGACGAGGGCGGGAACGCGTGAACACCACGGCCGGGACGACGAGCGGGCGGGAACACCAGGACATGAGCGGGGGCGACGTGCGGGACATCGACACTGACGTGCAGGGCATCGACAGCGAAGGCCCGGGTACGGGGACGGACGGCGCCGCGGGGGGAGGGGCCGTCGGGGAGGCCGAACTGCTGCTGGGAGCGGGCGCGGTGCTGCCCTGCGGCACCCCAGGCGCCGGGCCCGGCGCGGTCGACCTGACCGCCCGCACCTACCGCCACCCCGCCCTCGGCGGCGACCGCGTCGTGGTGCGGCTCGCCGCCGCCGAACTCGGCGCGGCCGAGGACCTCGCCGCCGGATTCCTCGGACTGGTCCCCGACGCCGAACCGGCCGTGGTCGGCATCGGCCGCCGCCAGGCCCTCGGCTTCCCCGCCTGGGTGCTCGTCCACCACCCCGAGGACGGCCACCACGCGCTCGCCGTCGTCCCCGAACTGGACCGGCTGGCCCGCCAGGCGACGAACCGGCCCAAGGCGACCCTCGACGGGTGCCTCGCCCTGGCCGGCCGACTGGCCTCGTCCGTCCCGCACTTCCTGCCCGTCTTCTACGAACAGGCCGCCCGGATCTTCCTCGCGGTCGACAACACCACCTACGCCTCGCAGCTGTTCGGCCGGGCCCGCACCAGCGAGGCCCAGCACGGCCTCACCGTCGACGAGGACCGTCTCGACGCCGTCTTCCTCGAATTCGCCCTGGCCGGCGCCCTCCCCGTGAAGGTCCTCACCGGCTACGGCCGCGAACTGGCCGCCCGGGTGAGCCCCGTCGAGGCGTACGAACGCTTCCGCCGCCTGTGCCTGCGGCGCACCGCCGGTGGACTGGCCCCCTCCGCACAGGCCGCCACCGAACTGCGCCGCCTCGCCAAGGCCGCCGGACACACCGGGACCGAAGCCGAACAGGACCACCTCGCCGAACTCCTGCCCCTACCGGCCACCCTGCGCGCCGCCCACGGCTGGTGGAAGGCGCACCGCGGCGCACTCGTCGCGCTCGCCCGCCGGGTCCCGGCCGTGCGCGGAGCGCTGCTCGGCCTGACCCCGCCGGTCACCTCCGACCAGGGCGCCGCCTTCACCACCCTGTGGCTGGAGGTCCTGGAGGAATCCGGCGCCACCGCCGGGCTGTGCTCCGCGGACCTGCCCGCCGAGGAGCGCGCGCCCGACGGCGCCGCGGGCTGGCTGGAGCGCTTCCACGCGGCCCGGCACGGCGGCTGGGGATCGCGCCCCACCGCGCCGCTGCTGCTCGACCTCGTCACCCGCGCCGCCGACCGACTGCGCGCCGAACTCGCCCACCCGGACCGGGCGGGAGGCCTCGTTCTCGGCGTGCAGGACGCGGACCTGCTCGACCTGCTGCTCTCGCTCGACCTCCCCGTCGCCGACCCGGACCCGCGCCACGACGCGAACGCCCAACTGGGCCTGCGCGACTGGGCCCAGTACGAGCAGCGGCGCGACCTCCTCGCCCTCGCCGCCGACCAGCGGTTCCGGCCCGCCTTCGAACGCGCCGTCAACGCGCTCGGCGACGGCGCCCCCGGCCCGCAGGTCATCCGCAGCCTCGCCGCCGCCCCCGGCGGCCGGACCATGCTGGCCGAGTGGATGCGCGGCGTCGCCGCGCAGTCCTGCGCCGCCGGCCTGCCCGGTCTGCCCGCGGCCACCGCACGGCTGGGCTGGCTGCCCACCGAGGCCCTGGAGCTCGCTCCGGCCGAGGTCGCCGCCGCAGTGGCCGCCGACCTCGGCGAGACCCTCGCCCGTACCCTGCGCGGCGGACTCTTCGAGGAACTGCACTGGCCCGCCTGGGAGGAGGCCCTCGCCGCCCTGTCCGCCGGCGGGAGCCAGGACGGCCTGACCGTCGTCGACGCCTGGCCCCACCTGATCGTGGCGAGCACCTCCCAGGTGCGCGTCATCGACGCCGAGTCCACCGTCCTCGTCCACGACCTGCGCGCACCGAAGGGCGGCCACCGCCGGTACGGCTTCCACTACGTCGACGGCGAACTCCTGGTGCTCTGGGGCACGTACGGCGGCGCCACCGAGGGCTACTGGCACTCCGCCCCCGACCGGGTCTTCACCGTCGCCTTCGACAAGGACGGCAACGACCGCGGCTACTGGAACATGCGCTCCGAACACGTCTCGCTGCCCCTGTCCGGCGGCGGCCGCGCCCTCGGCGGCGGAGTCCTGCACCGGGGCGACACCCGGCTGCCCACCGAACGCCCGGTCCTCCACGACGGCTCCTCCTACTGGGTGTGGCAGCACACCGAGGGCGCCCAGGGCGAGGACCACGGCGGCTGGTGCGAATACGACCCCGCGAGCGGCGCCCACGGACGGCGCTCCCTGCCCGCCTTCTTCACCGACGCCCTGCGCGACCAGAGCGCCGACGGCGTCCCCGCCGGCCCGTGCAGCGGGAACTGCTCCTGCCAGGGCAACTGGCTGCGCCCCGCGCCCACCGTCGCGGGCTCCGTCCTCGGCGCCCCCGCGGACGGCCTGCTCGGCTGGTGCGCCGTCCGGACCCCCGGCCACGGCTGGAGCGCCCGCGACACGGCCGGCCGCCACGTCACGGCCCCCGAAGGCCGGGAGATGCCCGTCGCCGCCCTCGTCTTCCCCGGCGACGACCGCCCCCGCGTCCTCACCCACCACTGGCGCCAGCTCAGCCTCACCGACCCCGACGGCGTCGTCACCGTCGAATCCCGCGGCGGATACCACACCTCCCTCTCCACCGGCAGCGTCGAACTGCCGCCCCTCGCCCACTGGTACGCCCTGCGCCCGCGCGACCCCGAGTCCTCGGCCGCGCTGCGCACCGCCGACCGCGAAGGCATCGGAGCGCTCCTGAAGGCGGCCGCCGCGGCCGGCCGCAACGCCGACCTGCCCGCCCTGGTCGCGGCGGCCCTGCCCACCGTCACCGAGCCGAAGATGATCGGCGGCGTCGTCGAGGCCCTCACCCTCGCCCTCGCCCAGCAGGACGTCCTGGACCGCGCCGCCGCCCGGCTCGAACCCGCCGCCACCGACCGCACCTGCGCCCCCGGCCCCACCGACGAGCTGTTCCACGAGGCGCTCGGCGGGCTCCTGGGATCCGGCTACCACCGCTGGAACGGCGAACAGGACCTGCTCCACCACTACCTGCACGCGCTCGCGGCGGCCCGCGCCGACACCACCGCCCCGGCCGTACCCGGCCGGGTCCACCTCGACCTGCCCGCGCCGGCCCACTCCGGCCTGCCCTGGAGCGGACTCCTCGACCGGCCCGCCGCCCTCGCCCTCCGCGCCGTCGCGCCGGGCACCACCGCACCCCAGCGCGAGGCGCTGCTCGCCCTGCTCGCCGCGATCGAGGGCCTGGGCCTCGCCGCGGCCGAAGGATCCGCGGCCCACTGGCGCCGGGTCGTGGTCCACCTCGCGGCGGACCGGATCCGCGGCGCCGGCGCCGGCCCGCGACGCCACTTCCAGGACCGCACCGTCCTGCCGCTGGGCGGCGGCGCCGTCCTGGCCCTCACCGGCGCCGACCGCGCCGTCCCCGACGGCCACGAGTTCGACGCCCTCCTGCACGACCCCACCGGCCGCTTCGCCGTGCCCGCGCCCTACACCCTGCGCACCGCGGCCCCCCTCGCCGGACGCGACCGCGACCGGGACCGCGACGCCGACTGGGCCGCGCGGCTGCGCACCGAAGCCGAAGCCCGCGGCGCGGCGCCCTGGTTCCCCGAGGCCGCCGGTGAATTCGCCCGGCTCACCGGCGTACCGGCCGCACTCGCCAAGCTGGTCGTCGCCGGACTGCCCCACATCGACGCCTACGAGAACAACTTCCTGCCCACGGCGCTGCGCACCCTGCTCGACGTCAAGGTCGCCGAAGCCGCCGTCGCCCGCACCGAACTGCGCGGCCTCGCCCCCGAGCTGCGCCGCGCCCTGACCGGTGCGCTGCTGCCCAGCGACCCCGCCGCGCTGTGGACCACCGGCCCGGACGCGGCCGCGGCCGCCGAGGTGTGGAACCGGCGCGTGGGCCGACGTACGCCCGTCCCCGAGCAACTGCTCACCGACGCCGTACGGGAGGTGCGCGCCGGATGGGCGGTGCACCACGCACTGCCCGCGCTCCTCGACCCCGCGAGCGCGCCGGAACTCTCCACCGACGTGCCCTGGACCATCAACGGGAACCAGCCCGAACCCCGTGAGCCGGCCGCCCGCCCCTTCACCACGGGCGTCCTGACCGGGTCCCTGGCGCTCGCCGCGTGGCTCGCCCACCGACTCCCGGCGGGCGACCCCGTGCGGGCCGCGCTGCCGCCCGCGCTCACCGCCCTGCGCCAGCGGCTCGCCGCCCCCGAACTCCTGCTGTCCGTCGGGTACTGCGGGCGCGAGGAGTTCCGCGCCGCGGCCGGTACGCCGACCGAGACCGCCGAGGACCACGAACGCTACGGCGCGGTCGTACTGCCCACCGTCCACACCCAGGCCGCGGCCGCGCTGCGCCCCGCCCTCCTCGACTCGGCCGGCACCGACCCCTACCTGCCGCTGCTGCGCGGCGTCCGACAACAGCCCACCCGGGTGGAGACCGCCCTGCGGGTGGTGCAGGGACCGGACTTCGCCGCGCTGCTCGCCGACCCGGGAGCCCCGGCGGCGGGCTCCGCCGCGGCGGACGGCACCTGGTGGCCGCAGGACCCGAGCCGCTCGGTGCCGGACCTGGTCGCCGAGGCCGCCGCCGATCTCGGGCTGGGCGCCGACGCGAGCACCCTCTACCTCGCACTGCTGGCCATGCCCGACCCCACCGACCGCAACACCGCCCGCTGGACCGGGTGGAAGCCCGCCCGGCTGAAGGCCGCCCGGGCCGAACTGGCCGCGACCGAGCTCGTGGTGAGCGCCACCCGGGCCCGCGCCGGGCGCACCCTCTTCCTCCCCGGCGGCTGGACCGAGCCCGCCGCCCCCGCCCTGCCGCTGGAGGAGTGGAAGCTCCCGCTGTACGAGCCGCTCGTCGACGGGCAGCCGGGCCTGGGCGCCCTGGTGCCCTCCGAACCGGCCGCCGACCTCTACCGGCGCGCCTGGCAGCGGGTGCGCGCGGGCGACGCGCCGCGCTTCGACACCCTCAAGGTCAAGCGCAGCCGCCGCCGTTGACCACCGAACCCCTTCGCGAAAGAAGCACGATGACCGTCACCGCCGACCCCACCGCCACCGAACCCACTGAGGGCGGCGCCCGCCGGACCCTCCCGGCCGAGGAGCGCCACGCCGCCGAACTCGCCTTCCTCGCCGCCCAGGACACCGGCCCGCGCCCGCCCGGCTGGCTCCTGACCCCGCGCGCCGTCGTCACCTTCGTCTGCGGCAGCGACGGGGCCGCGCTCGCCCTGCCCGGGCGCCGGACCGGCCTGCCCGCCAAGCTGGTCATCGCCCCGAAGTTCGTCGGGGAACGGGCCCTCGTCGAACGCTGCGTGGTCACCCTCGCCGGCGAGCGCGGCCTGCTCCTCACCGGCGAACCCGGAACCGCCAAGTCGATGCTCTCGGAACTGCTGGCCGCCGCGGTCAGCGGCACCAGCGCGCTCACCGTGCAGGGCACCGCGGGCACCACCGAGGACGCCTTCCGGTACGGCTGGAACTACGCCCTCCTGCTGGCCCAGGGGCCCACCCCGCAGGCCCTGGTCGACTCCCCGGTGCTCGCCGCCATGCGGACCGGACGGGTCGTCCGGGTCGAGGAGATCACCCGCTGCCTGCCCGAGGTGCAGGACGCGCTGGTCTCGCTGCTCTCCGACCGTCGCATCAGCGTGCCGGAACTCACCGCCACCGAGGACGCGCAGGTCGCCGCCGCGCCCGGCTTCACCGTCATCGCCACCGCCAACCTGCGCGACCGGGGCGTCTCGGAGATGTCCGCGGCCCTCAAGCGCCGCTTCAACTTCGAGACGGTCGAGCCGATCGCCGACGCCGACGCCGAGGCGGCCCTGATCCGCCGCCAGGCGGTGGCCGCCGTCCAGCGGGCGGGCGCGGCCTTCGAGGTCGACGACGCGGTGCTCGACGCCCTGGTCACCGTCTTCCGCGACCTGCGGTGCGGGCGCTCCGCCGAGGGCTGGGACGTGGAACGCCCGGGAACGGTCATGTCCACCGCCGAAGCCGTCCAGGTGGCCGCGTCCCTCGGGGTGGCCGCCGCCTACCTGCCCGGTGGGGACGTGCTGGACCTGCTGCCCGGTCACCTCCTGGGCGTCGTCCGCAAGGACGACCCCGCCGATCACGGGCGCCTGTTGGGGTACTGGGACGGCCCGGTCCGCCGCCGGGCCGAGGACGGCTCGGCGATGTGGCGCCGCCTGTGGGACCTGCGGGGTTCGCTGCGATGACGATCCCCGAACCCCGGGACCCCGGGGACCCCCGCGGGCGGGTGGCGGCGCTGGCCGCGTGCCGGGAGCCGTACCTGCTGGGCGTGCGCCACCACAGCCCCGCCCTGGCCGCCGTCGTGCCCGCCCTGCTGGACGCCTCCGGCGCGGACGTGGTGTGCGTGGAGCTGCCCGCCGACTTCCAGCCGTGGCTGGAGCACCTGGCCGACCCGGAGACCGTGGCCCCCGTAGCCCTCGCGGCCACGGGCGGCGACGGCCGCCTGTCCTTCTACCCCTTCGCGGACTTCTCCCCGGAACTGGCCGCGATCCGCTGGGCCCGAGCCCGGAACATCGACCTCATCTGCTGCGACCTCCCCCTCGGACCGAAGCCCACTCCAGCCCCTGCGACTCCACTTCCTCCCCCGCCGCCGGTCGGTCCCCCCGTTCCCGCCCCGCCGCCGACCGGGGCCCCCGATTCAGCCCCGCCGCCGACCGGTGCCCCCGATTCAGCCTCGCTGGCGACTGGTGCCCCCGATTCAGCCTCGCCGGCGTTTGAGGCGCCCCCGGAGGGGACGACGGACGGGTCGGACGCCCCCCGGCCCGGCTACGCCGACGGCCTGGCGACCGCAGCCCAGGCCACCGCCACCGGCACCCGCACCGGCACCGGCCGCGCAGGGGACGACCTCTGGGACCGCTCCGTGGAGGTGCTCGCCCCCGGCTGCACCCCCGAGGCGATCCGCCGCGCCGCCCTCGCCGTGGGCTGGGCCCTACGAGAGGACACACCCGCCGTCGCCGCCACGGACCTGGCCCGCGAGGCCCACATGCGACAGGTGATCACGACCCTCACCGCCGGAGGCCACCGCGTGGCCGCCGTGATCGGCGCCTTCCACGCCCCGGCCCTCCTGCCCGGCGCGACGGCCACCCCGTCAGCCACCCCGGACACGGGATCCGCCACCCCCCGCACCGGTGACGGCCCGGCCGCCCCCCACGGCGTCGTGACCTCGCTCGTGCCGTACTCCTTCGACCTGCTCGACTCGCGTTCCGGCTACCCCGCCGGGATCCGGGACCCGCTGTGGCAGCAGGCCGTGCTGGCCGCGGCGGGCGACCCCGCCCGGCTGCGCGCGGCGGCCTCCGCCGCGGTGACCGGCGTCTGCCGCGAGCTGCGCCGGGCCGGGCACACCGCCGGCACCGGCGAGGCCGCGGAGACCCTGCGCGTCGCCTGCGACCTGGCCCGGCTGCGCGCGCTGCCCGCCCCCGGCCGCGGCGAGCTGCTGGAGGCCGTCACGAGCGTCCTGGGCCAGGGCGAACCCCTGGGCCGGGGCCGGGCGCTGGCCCGGGCCCTGGAGGTCGTGCTCGTCGGCACCGCCCGCGGCCGGATCGCCCCGCACACCCCCCGGTCCGGCCTCGGCCCCAGCGTCGAGGCCGAACTGGCCGCGCTGCGCCTGCCGTCCCCCGAGGACCCCGCCCCCCGCGAGGTCCGCCTCGACCCGCTGCGCTCCGCGCTGGACGCCCGCCGCGAGGTGCTGCTGCAACGGCTGCTGGTGTGCGGGGCGGCGTACGGCGAGCCGCTCGCCGTCGCCGCGACCGGCGACGGGTCGGCCCTCGGCACCAAGTGGCGGCTCTCCTGGACGCCTTCGGTCCCGGCGCGCCTCGACCTCGCGGGCGTGCGCGGGGTCACGGCCGAGCAGGCCGCCGCCGGCACCTTGCGCGACACCGCCCGGCGCGCCGTCGCCGAGGGCGGACCTACGAGCGCCCAGGTGCTCACCGGCCTGTCCGCCGCGGCCCGTTGCGACCTGCCCGTCCTCGTGGCGGCCCGACTGGAGCAGGCCGCGCAGGTGCTGCCCTCGGCCGCCACCCTCCCCGAACTCCTCGGCGCCCTGGACCTGTTGGAAGCCCTGCGGCGCGGACACTTCCCCGGGGTCCGGCCCGACACGACCGAGCTCGCCGCCACCTTGCTCGACGCCTGCGTCCGCGCGCTGCCCGGACTCGCCGGCAGCGAGGACCCGGCCGACGCGGCCGCCCTGGTGGCCCTCGCGGACCGGGCCGCCGCCCAGCAGCTGGGGCTGCGGCTGGAGGGTTCCCTCGCGGCCCTGACCGGTACGGGTCGCGGCCCCGCGGCCTCCCCACTGATGCAGGGCGCGGCCTTCGCCGTACGGGTCCTGCTCGACCTGGACCGCGCCGCCGACCTCGGTGCCCGCGCGGCCGGATGGATCGACGGCGCCACCGCCGTCGAGGGCCGCCGCACGCTGACCCGCCGGCTGGCGGGCCTGTTCACCGCCGCGGGACCGCTCCTCGACGCCTGCGCCGACGCGCTCACACCGGTCCTGGACCGCGTCGACCACCTCACCGACCAGGAGTTCCTGGACCGGCTCCCGGCCCTGCGCGGCGGGTTCGACGCCCTCGCCCCGGCGGCCCGGGACCGGCTGCTGGACACCGTCGCGCAGCGGCTCGGCGACCGGATCGACCTCTCCCTGGACGCGCCGCCCGCCCTGCTGTCCCTCTGGGCGGCGGCGGATGCCGCAGGACTCGCGGCCCTGCGGTCCCTCCCGCTCCCCCCGGCCTCCGCGCTCCCGCCCGGTCCCGCGGCCCCGGCCCCGGCCCCCGAAGCACCCGCCGCACCGCTCCCACCGGCCGGGCCCGGCGCCCCGGCCCCCGGGTCGGCGACCGCGGACCCGCGGCGGATCGCCCCGGACGACCGGTGGCGGCTGCTCCTGGGGCGCCACCGGGACCGGCTTTCCGCGGGGGCCCGCCGCTACGCGCACGCCCTGGACGAGCTGTACGGCGCCGGGCGGGGCGAGGGCGCGGGCGACCTCGACGGGGGCGGGTCCGGCGGCGGCCGGGAGGCGTCCTTCCCCACGGCCCGCGAGTGGGCCGAGGAACTGGAAGCCCTGTTCGGGGCCGACGTACGGGAAGAAGTGCTCGCCGAGGCCGCCGGAGCGGGCCGCACCGACGTACTGACCCAGCTCGACCCCGCCTCCGTACGCCCCTCCGTGGAGCTGCTCGCCTCGGTGCTCGCCCTCGCCGGGGGACTGCCCGAGCAGCAACTCGCCCGGCTGCGCCCCCTGGTCAAGCGGCTGGTCGACGAACTGCGCCGGGAACTGGCCACCCGGCTGCGCCCCGCCCTCTCGGGGCTGTCCACCCCGCGCCCCACCCGCCGCCCCGGCGGAGTGCTCGACCTGCCCCGGACCCTGCGGGCCAACCTCGCGCACACCCGCCGGACGGACGACGGCCGCCTGGTCGTCGTGCCGCGACGACCGGTGTTCAGCACCCGGGTCGGCCGCGAGGCCGACTGGCGGCTGATCCTCGTCGTCGACGTCTCCGGCTCGATGGAGGCCTCGGTCGTGTGGTCCGCCCTGACCGCCGCGGTCCTGGCGGGGGTCCCCACCCTCTCGACCCACTTCCTGGCCTTCTCCACGGAAGTGGTCGACCTCACGGGCCGGGTCGAGGACCCGCTGTCCCTCCTGCTCGAAGTACGGGTCGGCGGCGGTACGCACATCGCGGCGGGGCTGGCGCACGCGCGGTCCCTGATCACGGTGCCGAGCCGGACGCTGGTCGTCGTGGTCAGCGACTTCGAGGAGGGCCACGCGCTCGGCGGGCTGCTCGGCGAGGTCCGCGCACTGGCCGACTCGGGTGCCCGACTGCTGGGCTGCGCAGCCCTCGACGACACCGGTGCGCCCCGCTACAGCGTCCCGGTCGCGCAGCAACTCGTCGCCGCCGGAATGCCGGTGGCCGCCCTCAGCCCCCTCGCCCTGGCCCGCTGGGTCGGCGACCGCCTCCGTGGAGAGCGCGCGTGATTCCCGTGACCGCACCCGTACGTGTACCCGCGCTCCCTCCGGTGGCTCCGGAGCTGTTGGCCGAGGCCGTCGGCGGGCTTTCCGCGCGGCTGCGCAAGAAGCTCGACGCCACCATCGAGGCCTGCGCGGCGGGCGATCCACCGGCCGTCGTGGCGGCCGACGGGGAGGTCACCCACCGCTTCGGCGAGGACGCCCTGGTCACCCTGCGCCCCGGCCCCTCGGGTGCGATCACCGCCCCCGAACAGGCCGTATGCAGCTGCCTCCTGAGCCCCCGCTGCCTCCACCGCACCGCCGTCCTCGCGGTGTCCCCGATCGCGGAGCCACCGGGGACCGACCCGGCGGCCGACCTGGCCGCCGACCCGGAGCCCGAGCCGGCATCCGACCCGGAGCCCGCGACCGACGGCGCGCCACCGCCACCGTCCCCTTCCCCGTCCCCTGAGCAGGTGGTCGCCGCCGCGGCCCTGTGGGAGGCTGCCGCCGCCGCGCTGGCGGCGGGAGTGCCCGCGGGCGGCGCCGTCGTACAGGCCGAGCTGCTGCGGGCCGCGCACACCGCGCGCCTGGCGGGCCTGCCGCACGCCGAGGCGGCCGCCCTCCGGGTGGTCCGCGGGCTGCGCGCCGCCCGTGACCGCAGCGCCGCCCAGCGGCTGACCGAGCTGACGGAGGCCTTCCGCGAGCTGTTGCACACCGCGGCGCTCCCGTCCCCCGGAGGCTCCCGGCGCGCCTACCGGTCCGGCGGCAGCCTGCGCGTGTACGGACTCTGCCGGGAGCCCGTCCTCTCGGCCACCGGACACGCGGGGGTGGTCACGCACCTCGTCGACGCCGATGGCGACCGGTTCACCCTCGCCGACGTCCGCCCCGGCGGGATCGGCCGGGCCCGGGGCGCCGCGAGCGCCTCCGTGTCCCTCGGCGGCGCCGTCCTCGACCACGCCGGCCTGGCCCGGGGCGCACTGCACGTGGTCGGGGCGACCGTGTCCGCCGACGGCCGTCTCGGGTCGGGCCGGGGCGTGCGGGCGACGCCGCTGCGCGGGATCGACTGGAGCGAGGGACCGGCCGCCGCGCTCTTCGCCCGCCCGGCGGCCGAGGCCGTGGCGCGGCTCCTGGCCGACCCGGCCGCCGACCCGGGCCTGCTCGGGTGCGACGTGCTGGTGGTGGCCGCGGCCGGCGACCGGCTGCTGGTCCGGGAGCTGTCGTCCGACGGCGCGGTACGTCCCGACGCGCCGCTGATCGCCCTGGTCCCCGCCCACCCGCATCCGGACCTGGCGCACACCGCGAACCTCCGCCGCCTGGCCGACCGCCCCGGGCTGGCGCTGCGCGTGCTCGGCCGCCCCGACCCGGACCGGAGCGCGACCCTGCGCCCGCTGGCCGTCGGTCCGGTGCCGGGGTCGGCGTACACCCTGCGGCTGCCACCGCAGTGGCTGGGCCGGGCCGACCTCGGCTACGACCTGCTCCAGGGGTCCCACCTCCCGGCCGGGGCCGACGCACCCGAACCGGCCGACGTAGGGGACCGGGAGCCGGCGGCGGACGCGCTGGGCGGGTCACCGCTGTGGCGGGTGCGGCGGCTGTTGGAATCCGGGGTCGCGGGGGGCCGTCGCGCGGTGGCGGAGGCGGCCCGCGGTGAGTTCGCGCCGAACGGCGGCCGGGGGCCGCTGCGTCGGGCCGGCTTCGCGGGGGCCGAGGAGCTGGCCGCCGCGCTGGCCGCCGAGGCCGACCGGCGGCCCCGGGACGTCTTCGGTCGTCTCCTCGATCCCGGCGCCGACCGCTACGCGTGGGCCTGGTTGGCCGCGGCCACCCATCTGCACGCCGCGCGGCGGTCGTTGGTGGCCGCGTCCTGGTCCGCTCAGTAGGCGCCGTTCACGTTGTCGATCGATCCGTAGCGGTCGGCGGCGTAGTTGCAGGCGGCGGTGATGTTCGCGACCGGGTCGTAGGAGTCGGTCGCGGTACCGGGCACGTGGTACGCCCGGAAGGTGGGGTCGATGACCTGGAGGAGGCCCTTCGAGGGGATGCCCGCCGCGGCGTTGGAGTCCCAGTTGTTGATGGCGAGGGGATTGCCCGAGGACTCGCGCAGGACGTTGCGGCGAATTCCGTCGTAGGTCCCCGGAATTCCGTGCTGGGCCATGATGTCCAGCGACTGCCGGATCCAGCCGTCGAGGTTGTTGGCGTACAGGGTCGTGGCCCGCACGGAACGGTCGGCCCGTGCGGGGGTGGCCCCCGCATCGCGCCCGGCCGCCGGGGTCGTTGCGGTCTTCGTCGCCGAACCAGCCTTGGCGGAAACCGCCTTCGCCGCGCCGCCGAGCGTCAGCTCGGTCCCCGGCCGGATCACCGACGGGTCGTTGCCGATCGCCGCACGGTTGTCCGCGTAGAGCTTCTTCCAGCCGCCGCTCACGGAATGCGATTGGGCGATCGTGGAAAGGGTGTCGCCCGCGACCACGGAATAGGTGGTGGACGCCGCGGCCCGCACGGAGAGCGCGGGAGCGGTGGCGGCGACGGGCGCCGCGACGGCGGGGGCCGCGGCCGGGGCGGCGGCCGGCTGTGCGGCATCGGCGCCGGAGGCGCTGATCAGGGGGAGGGCGAGTGCCATGCCGCCGGTACCCGCGACGGCGAGGAGGCGGGCGAGGGGGCTGGTCTTGGGACGGCGGTGCTTGCCCGATGCGGACATGGCGAATTCCTCTCCGTCGCCTGCGAGGTGAGCTGTCGGGTTCGGACGGGAGCTGTCCGGCCGCACCGTGACGCGGCTCGCCCGCGGTCATGCCCGAGGCATGACGAGGACGTGCGTGTCAGCGGTGCGACTTCACCCCGAGCCGGGCCGGACTCTGAGTCCGGACCAGCGGCCTACCTGGTTCCCCCGCTCCTGCCGTACATGAGTGGGATGGGTTCCCGGGTAGCGGCAGGATTCGGCGTTCCACCCGGATTGCGGTGACCGTAGAGGAGAGAAGAGGAGTGGAACAAGGGCTTGAATTCCGCGCAGTGATCGGCATATCGGAAACGGCCGGGAAATTGATCTCGTCCCGGCGGGTCGGGAAATCCCGCATTTCTTTGCGGCGCCCGGAATCCAGCCTTCCGCTACCCCCGCGGGGGTGGCCGCGAAGGCCGCTCCCGCGTGACTGACGTCACCGGCGAGCGGCCCGTACGGCATTCAAGGGCAAATCGCCCATTCATGCTTCTTGGGGATTTCTTGCGGGGGTGCGAGCCCGCCTACGCGGTGCGGTCCGCCAGCCGCTCCGGTTCCGCCCCTTCCGCCAGCTCCGTCAGCTCCGCCAGCTCTTCCAGCCTGCGCAGCGTCTCCCGCACCGAGGCGGCGCCGGCGGGCAGCAGCGGCAGCCGCACGTCGGGGGTCGGAATGCGCCCCTGCGCGTGCAGCACCCCCTTCAGGACCACCGGATTCGGCTCGGCGAACACCGCCGCCGACAGCCGGGCCAGGGCGTGCCCCAGTGCCCGCGCGCCGGACACGTCGCCCGTCCGCCAGGCCCGCACGAGCGCGGCGAAACGCTCCGTGGCCAGATGCGCCGAGGCCAGGATCGCGCCGCCCGCCCCGAGGGCGAGCAGCGGCGAGGCGTAGGCGTCGTCGCCCGCCAGGACCGTGAACCCGTCCGGCAGCTCGCCCAGCAGCTCCACCGTGTCCTGGTCGATGCCGCCCACCGCGTACTTGACCCCCGCGACCCCGGGCAGCGCCCCGAGGGCCCGCAGCGCCCCGGCGTCCAGCGGCTGACCGGTCCGGTAGGGGATGTGGTAGACGACCAGCGGTACGGGAGCGACCTCCGCGAGCCGCTCGAAGTGCGCCAGCACCCCCGCCGCCGAGGGCCGCACGAAGGACGGCACGGTCACCAGCGCGGCCCCCACCTCGGGCCACCGCCGCAGCCCCGCCAGCGCGACCTCGCTCGCCCGCGTGCTGCTGCCCCCCGCGCCGACGCTCAGGAACGCCCCGCGCTCGCGGCAGACCCGTGCGCACACCTCGGTCACCGCGTCCCGCTCCGCCGCGTCGAGGGAGGCGGTCTCGCCGGTGGTGCCGAGGGCGGTGATGCCGGTGGCGCCCGCCGCGAGCACCTCGTGGGCGAGCGACTCCAGGGCGTCCAGGGCGACCGCGCCGGACGCGTCGAAGGGGGTGACGAGCGGGACGTGCAGCCCCTCCAGCCCGTGGAGGCCGGGGAGCGGGGGAGGAGTGGGGAGAGTCGGGAGGGTCGGGAGGGTGGGGAGCGCGGAGGTGTCGCTCCGGGCCGTGTCCTGTGTGGTGTTCTGCGCCATGGGTCGAGGGTGGCCCGCCCCCGAGCCCCGGGTCCAGTTCGCATTTCCGTCCCAACCCGTAAGCTGAGCCGATGCTCGACGTACGCCGCCTGCGCCTGCTGCGCGAACTCGCCCGCCGCGGCACCATCGCCGCCGTCGCCGAGGCGCTGGCCTTCAGCCCCTCGGCCGTCTCCCAACAGCTCTCCGTCCTCGAACGCGAGGCGGGCCTGCCGCTCCTGGAGCGCACCGGCCGCCGGGTCCGGCTCACCCCCGCCGGCCAGCACCTGGTCGGGCACGCGGAAGCGGTGCTGGAGCGCCTGGAACGGGCCGAGGCGGACCTCGCCGAGGCCCGCGACGGGCTGGCGGGAGCCCTGCGGGTCGGCGCCTTCCCGACCGCGACCCGGGCCATCGTCCCCGCCGCCCTCGTCACCCTCGCCCGGCGCCATCCGGCCCTGGAGGCGATGGTGTCCGAAACCGACCCCGCCGCCGTCGCGCACGCCCTGCGGGCCGGTGACCTGGACGTGGCGCTGGTCCACGAGTACGACTTCGTGCCCGCGCCCGTCGAACCGGGCCTGGAGACCGAGCCGCTGTGTCGGGAGGCGATGTACCTCGCGGAGCCGACCCCGCCGCCCGGCTCCGCGGCCCCGGACCTCGCCCTCGGCCAGGGCGTCGCGCTGCGCGCCCACCGCGACGCGCCCTGGATCACCGCGACCCCGGGAACCCTCTGCCACGCCATGACCGTGCGCGCCTGCCAGGCCGCCGGGTTCAGTCCGCGGGAGCGCCACCGCGTGGACGAGTTCGCGACCGTGCTCGCCCTGGTCGCGGCGGGGCAGGGGGTGGCCGTCGTACCGCAGCTCGGCGTGGCCGGATCCGCCGCGCCGGGGGCGGGGGCGGAAGCGGGTGCGCCGAGGGTGCCCGGGGTGCGCCTCACCCGGCTGCCGATGGAGCGGCGCACGAAGATCGCCTTCCGGAGCGGGGCCGCGGCGCACCCGGCCGTGGCCGCCTTCGCCGCCGCGCTGCGCGAGGCCGTACCGCCGGAGCTCGCGCCGTCGGCGCGGCCGGAAACGTGACACAACTCCCGCACCGGGCCACCCGCGCATGCCCCGCCGTGTACGTTCGCGGTACGGCACGGATCACACGAGAACGGGGTACGACGTGACGCATCGCGTACGAGGGGTCATCGCACGGAGCAAGGGCGCACCGGTGGAGATGGCGACGATCCTCGTGCCCGACCCGGGACCCGGCGAGGCCCTCGTCAAGGTCCAGGCCTGCGGGGTCTGCCACACCGACCTGCACTACCGCGAGGGCGGCATCAACGACGAGTTCCCCTTCCTCCTCGGCCACGAGGCGGCGGGTGTGGTCGAGGCCGTCGGCCCCGACGTCACCGACGTCGCACCCGGCGATTTCGTCATCCTCAACTGGCGTGCGGTGTGCGGTAATTGCCGCGCCTGCAAGCGCGGACGCCCGTGGTACTGCTTCGACACGCACAACGCGACCCAGTCCATGACCCTGGAGGACGGCACCCCGCTCTCCCCGGCCCTGGGCATCGGCGCCTTCGCCGAGAAGACCCTGGTCGCCGCCGGACAGTGCACCAAGGTCGACCCGGCCGCCTCGGCCGCCGCCGCCGGACTGCTGGGCTGCGGGGTGATGGCGGGCCTCGGCGCGGCCCTCAACACGGGCAACGTCGGCCGCGGCGACTCGGTGGCCGTCATCGGCTGCGGGGGAGTGGGCAACGCGGCCGTCGCCGGCGCCCGGCTCGCCGGTGCGGGCCGGATCATCGCCGTGGACCTGGACGACCGCAAGCTCGAACAGGCCAAGGGGCTGGGCGCCACCCACACCGTCAACGGTCGCACCGAGGACGTGGTCGAGGCCGTCAAGGCCCTGACCGGCGGCAACGGCGCGGACGTGGTCATCGACGCCGTCGGCCGCCCGGAGACCTACCGCCAGGCCTTCTACGCCCGCGACCTGGCCGGCACCGTCGTGCTGGTCGGCGTACCCACCCCCGAGATGCAGCTCGAACTCCCGCTGCTCGACGTCTTCGGCCGCGGCGGCTCCCTCAAGTCCTCCTGGTACGGGGACTGCCTGCCGGAGCGGGACTTCCCGCTGCTGATCGACCTCTACCTCCAGGGCCGCCTCGACCTCGACGCCTTCGTCTCCGAGACCATCGCGCTCGACGGCGTCGAGGAAGCCTTCGCGCGGATGGAGCGCGGCGAAGTGCTGCGCTCGGTCGTCCTGTTCTGAACCGCCGCGCCGGGCCGCGGGCTCCCGCGGCCCGGCGACTCCTGCAACAACCTTTAGACTCGGCCCGGCCGCCGTTTCCGTCGCGGCCCGGGACGCGGCCGCGGCGCCGGTGACGGAGCACGGGGGGCCGACCAGCGCCCGCACCGACCTTGGGATCCGTCCGTGACCAACAGCCACAGCTACCGTCAGCCCGGCGTCGTCCTGACCGACCACCACTTCACGGTCCCGCTCGACCACGACCGTCCGGACGGCGAGCGCATCATGCTGTACGCCCGGGAGGTCGTGGCCACGGGCAAGGACCCGGCCCAGCTGCCCTGGCTGCTCTACCTGGAGGGCGGCCCCGGCTTCGGCGCCCGCCGCTTCACCGGCCGCCAGGCCTGGCTGGAGCGGGCGCTCACCGAGTTCCGGGTGCTCCTCCTGGACCAGCGCGGCACCGGCCGCTCCACCCCGGCGAACCGGCAGACCCTCCCGCTGCGCGGCGGCCCCGCCGAGCAGGCCGAGTACCTCGCGCACTTCCGCTCCGACGCGATCGTCCGCGATTGCGAGACCATCCGTGCGGCGCTGACCGGTGGTGCGCCGTGGACCGTGCTCGGCCAGAGCTTCGGCGGCTTCTGCGTCACCCACTACCTGTCCACCGCGCCCGAGGGACTCACCGCCGCGCTGATCACCGGCGGTCTGCCCGCCCTCGACGCGAGCGCGGACGAGGTCTATGCGGCGGCGGCCCCGCGGATCGAGCGGAAGAACGCGGCGCACTACGCCCGTTACCCGATGGACGTCGAACGCGCCCGCGCCGTCGCCGCCCACCTCGCCGAGCACCCCACCGAACTCCCCGGCGGGCACCCGTTCACCCCCGAGGCGTTCCAGTCGCTGGGCATCCTCCTCGGCACCGGCGACGGCAGCCACCAGCTGCACTACCTGCTGGAGGACGCCTTCGTCCCCACCCCCGCCGGACCCTGCCTCTCCGACGCCTTCCTGGACGGCGCACGGTCCCTGCTGTCCTTCGCCGGCCACCCCTTGTACGCGCTCCTCCACGAGGCGATCTACGCACAGGACCCGGCGGTCCCCACCGCCTGGGCCGCGGAGCGGGCCCGTGCGGGGCACCCGCGCTTCGATGCGGCCAAGACCCTGGCCGGGGACGAGCCGCTGCTCTTCACCGGCGAGAGCATCCACCCCTGGCACTTCACGACCGACCCGTCCCTCGTCCCGGTGCGCGCGACCGCCGAGGCTCTCGCCGCCCGTACCGGTTGGCAGCCCCTCTACGACCCGGCGCGCCTCGCGGCGAACGAGGTGCCGGTGGCCGCCGCCGTCTACCACGACGACATGTACGTGGACACCGCCCACTCCCTGGCCACCGCCCGCGCGATCCGGGGCCTGCGCACCTGGGTGACGGACGAGTTCGAGCACGACGGCGTCCGCGCGGGCGGCCCGCGCGTCCTGGACCGACTCCTCGCCCTGGTCCGGGACGAGGCCTGACACCAGGGTGCTCGGCGGCGGGCGGTGCTCCCCATGCGTGCCCCAGTGTGGTGCCCCCGTGTGGTGCCCGCACGCGGTGACCGGTCACTCCACCGGCGAGGTCACCGCCCGCAGCCCGTAGTCCAGTTCGGCGCCGTCGACGAGCAGGGCCTCGACCGCCCCGGTCGCGGGGTCGATGTCCGCCGCCATGCCCTCCCCCTCGTACCGGGGGTAGCCCGAGGCCCCGGTCTGCCCGGTCGCCCCGACGACGGCGGAGCGTACGGCGTGCCGTGCGGCGGGGCCGGCGTCCTCGCCCTGGATGTGTTCGGGAACCAGCAGGACCTCGAAGCGCTGCGGTGCGGTCGTCATGAGCCGACGCTAACAGCCCGGCTCCGGGCCCCCGCGGAGCCACGTCCGGGCCGGCCCCGGCGGCGGGCCCGGCCCTTCCGGCCGCGGCGGAGGGCGTGGCGCCGGTATCCGACTGCGAGTAACCTCCAGTCGATCATCACACTGCCTGGGGGGCATTCCTTGAGCCTGGCCACCGTCCTACTGACCATCGGTCCCGTCGCGCTCGTGGCCGGTGCCACGGTCGCGCTGAACGTCCGGGGGAGCGCCGACGGGCTGGAGCGCTGGGCCACCGGCAACCAGCAGCGCGCCATGCACGCCCGGGGAGACCTCGGACCGCCCGAGCGGGTCCCGTCAGCGCAGTTCTACCGGTACCTCGCCACCTTCATCGGCTTCGGAGGGCTCGTCTTCACCTTCGGCGGCCTCCTGGAACTCGCCTGACGGCCGCTCCACCGTCCCGCAGGCCCGGTCGGACCCGTCGGCCGTCGGCTCGACGAAGGCCCGGGTCAGGTGGGCCGTGGCCAGCAGCGCCCCGCGTCCCACGGCCCGTGCCAGCAGGTCCACGCGGGAGGCGCGGGCCGCGGCCGGGTCCCGCTCGTGGGCGTACGCCACCGCGGGATCGGCCAGTTGGACGGCGTGCACCCACACGTCCCCGGTGACGACCACGTCCCGCCCCTGTCCCCGCCCCCGCCCACCGGCCGCCGCCACCAGCACCGACTGGTGGCCCGGTGTGTGCCCCGGGGTGGGCAACAGGGTCAGCCCGTCGCCCAGCCGGTGGCGCCCCTCCACCTCGTGCAGCTGCCCGGTGGCCCGCAGCGGATCCACGGCCCAGCGGCGCACGGGATCCGCCGGGTCCAGGGCGGCGACCTCGGCGCGCTGGACGACGTACCGCGCGGCCGGGAAGAGGGGCTCGCCCGCGGCGTCGACCGACCAGCCCGCGTGGTCCTCGTGCAGGTGCGTCAGCACCACCGTGTCCACCTCGGCGGGGGCGATCCGCGCCCGGGCCAGCGCCTCGGGCAGCCGGCCCGGTACGGGCGCCCAGCCCGCGGCCGGTCCGTCGGCCGGACCGACCCCCGCGTCCACCAGCACCCAGCGACCACCGGGTCGGGCGATCGCGAAGCACCGGAAGTCCAGCCGCCAGGTGCCGCCGGGTCCCACCGCCCCCGGGTCGATCCGGGCGGCGCGCGCCCAGTCCGCGGCGCGGGCGTCCGGGAACGCCACCCGCGCCGACTCGAAGAAGGTGCCGGTGGCGTCCAGCAGGGCCGTCACCCGTCCGTAGCGCTCGGGCGCCGCCGCTCCCGCGGTCATCGCCCCGGCCGCCGCCGCCGATCCGTCGTGATCCCCCATGCCGCCCCCGTTCCTCCGTGGTTGACGGTTCGTCCGGCGACCCGTCGCCTATCGTGCGCATCATGACCGACGACGCGATCCGCGAACCGAACCAGCTCGAACCCATGCCCACCGACTGGCAGCGCGCCCTGGCCGTGGTGGCCCACCCCGACGACCTGGAGTACGGCGGCGCGGCCGCGGTCGCGGCCTGGACCGATGCCGGCCGTGAGGTCGTGTACCTGCTCGCCACCCGCGGCGAGGCCGGCATCGACGGCATCGCGCCCGAGGAGTGCGCCCCGCTGCGCGAGGCCGAGCAGCGCGCCAGCGCGGCCGTCGTCGGCGTGCACGCGGTGGAGTTCCTGGACCACCGCGACGGCGTGGTCGAGTACGGCCTCGGCCTGCGCCGCGACATCGCGGCCGCGATCCGCCGCCACCGCCCCGAACTCGTCGTCACGCTGAACCACCGGGACACCTGGGGCGGGGAGGGCGGCGGCGGTTACTGGAACACCCCCGACCACCGGGCGGTCGGCCGGGCCGCGCTGGACGCGGCCGCCGACGCGGGCAACCGCTGGATCTTCCCCGACCTCATCACCGAGGAGGAGCTGGAGCCCTGGAACGGGGTGCGGTGGGTGGCGGTGGCCGGCACCAGCACGCCGACGCACGCGGTGGACGCGGGCCCCGGGTTCGAGCGGTCCGTCGCGTCCCTGTTGGAGCACCGCGCGTACATCGAGGGACTGACGGACGAGGACCCCGAGAGCTACGCCCGCGGCTTCCTGACGATGAACGTCGAGCGGGCGGCGCCCCGGTTCGGCGGCCGCCCCGCGGTGGCCTTCGAGGTCTTCCCGCGCTGACCCTTCCGCCGGGCCGGGACCGCGCCCTATCCTGACGCATCGTCAGATGTGAGGGAGCCGGGCGTGATCGACACTCTGTCCACGGAGATCGGGAAGGGTGAGGAACGCATCGGGCTGGAGGTCGCCGACGGCCTCGCGGTCCTCACCCTGTGCCGCCCGGAGAAGCTGAACGGCTGGAGCTGGGAGTCGACGCGGCAGCTCGGCCTGCTCGCGGACCGGATCCGCTTCGACGGCTCCGTCCGGGCCGTCCTGCTGCGGGCCGAGGGGCGGGCCTTCTGCGCGGGCATCGACGTCACTGCCCCCGGCGGAGCGATCACCGGCGCCTCGGCCGCGGAGCGGACCCGCAACTACTACGAGGGCATCCGGTGGGTGCACGAGCGCTTCGCGGTCCTCGCCCGCCTTCCGCAGCCGGTGGTCGCCGCCGTCCAGGGCTACTGCCTCGGCTTCGGCTTCGAGCTGGCGCTGATGGCGGACATCCGGATCGCGGCGGACGACGCCGTCTTCGCGCTGCCGGAGGCCGCGCTGGGCGTGGCCGTGGACGCGGGCGGCGACCTGCGCATCGCCCGCGAGGCGGGCGCGGGATGGGCGAAGCTGCTGGCGCTGACCGGCCGCCGGATCGACGCGGCCACGGCCGAGCGGTTGAACCTCGTCCAACTGGTGACCGCGCGCGAGGAACTGGACGCGCGGGCGCGGGCGGTGGCGATGGAGATCGCGGCGAATGCTCCGCTCGCGGTCCAGGGCATCAAGCGGGCGGTCGACGCCTACGCCGACGCGGCCCTGCCGAGCGCCCTGGACCGGGTCGCGATGACGGCGGCCCTGACGCTGACCTCCGAGGACAGTCGCGAGGGCTACGCGGCCAAGGCGGCCCGCCGCCCCCCGCGCTTCGAGGGTTGCTAGGACGTCTCTTTCGGATCGTGCCGGGCCGACACGATCCGAAAGGGACGATCCGGTGCCGGGACCGGGCCGCTCACCCCTCGAAGGGGCCGCGGCCCAGTTGGGCGCGGACCGGGACCACCTCCGGGTTGACCAGGGAGCGGCGCTGCCAGTTCGCGCCGTCCACCACCAAGGTGTGCCCCGTGACGAAGCGTGCGTAGGGCGAGGCCAGGAAGGTCGCGGCCCAGCCCAGTTCGCGGGGGCGGCCGACCCGCAGCGCGGGCTGGCGGGCGTCCTTGGCGTCGGGGCCCGCCCGGTCTAGGCCGTCGCGGATGTCCGCGCTCATGTCGCCGTGCGGGAAGAGGCCCGGGACCAGGCCGTTGATCTGGATGCCGTACGGGCCCCACTCGACGGCGAGGGTCTCCACCAGGTTCTTCACCCCCGCCTTGGCGGCCGCGCTGTGCGCGAAGCCCGGACCGCCCGTCCAGGCGTAGGAGGCGCCGATGTTCACGATCGACCCCGGCGTGCCGGCGGCGAGGTGGCGGCGGCCGAACTCGCGGGTCATGAACCAGGTCCCGGTCAGGGTGATGTCGACGACCGCCCGCCAGGCGTTGGGGGAGAGGTCCTCGGCCGGGCAGGGGAAGTTGGCGGCCGCGTTGTTGACGAGGACGTCCGGCAGCCCGAGCGCGGCCGCGGCGGCGTCGAAGACCTCCGCGATCCGCTCCGGGTCCCGGATGTCGCACACGGCCGCCGTCACCCGCCCCGCGCCGGGGACCGCGGCCAGCTCCTCGCGCGCCGCCTGCAACGGCTCGGCCCGGCGGCCCGCGATCACCAGGTCGGCGCCGAGCCGGGCGAACTCGGTCGCGATGGCCTTGCCCAGCCCGGTCCCGCCGCCGGTGACCAGGACCACCTGGCCCGCGAAGGTACCGGGCGGGAGGGCGGTGGCGCCGGGCGGCGGCGGCCCGGGGAGGCCGCCGGGGGCGGGCGGGGAACCCGGTGCGGGCGGGGCGTGCTCGGGGGACTCCATGGATTCCATGGGGGCATCGATAGCGTGCCCGGCCCGAGATCGCCATGGGCGCGGGCGGGCGGGCGCGGCGAGGACGTTTCCGGGGATGTTTCCGGATGTCGGGACGGGGGGAGGCGGTCACTGCGTGCATCCGCCGGCCCGGCGGCTAGGGGGTGTCCGACGGATGTCCGTGGCGTCGCGGCGCCCGGCACGCACTCTCGCCGCACCGACCGAAAGCCCGAGTACGTCCAGTACGCGGACTTCCGGTCGCCGCGCCGAGAGCACGCACCGGACACCGCTCCTTCCCCACGCACATCCGTCAGACACCCCCTAGCGGTCCCCGCCCGTTTGGTTCGGTCCGGACGAACTGGTTCCCAACGCGACAAGCGACCGCTTAGTATGCCGGGCGGAGCGTGGTTCATCGACGGCGGCTGGAGGCCCCGGATGCAGGCATGGCGAGTACATACCCCGGGTGAGCCCCGTGAGGCCATGCGCCTCGAAGAGATTCCCGAACCGGTGCCCGGCGAGGGCGAGGTGAAGCTCAAGGTGCTCGCGGCCAACGTCAACTTCCCCGACGCGCTGCTCTGCCGCGGCCAGTACCAGATCAGGCCGCCGCTCCCCTTCACCCCGGGCGTCGAGATCTGCGGCGAGACCGAGGACGGCCGCCGGGTGATCGCCAACCCGAGCCTGCCGCACGGCGGCTTCGCCGAGTACGTCACGGCGAACGCGCGCGCCCTGCTGCCCGCGCCCGAGAGCCTCGACGACGCCGAGGCGGCGGCCCTGCACATCGGGTACCAGACCGGCTGGTTCGGCCTCCACCGCAGAGCCGGGCTCCAGGCCGGCGAAACGCTCCTCGTGCACGCCGCCGCGGGTGGCGTCGGCAGCGCCGCCGTCCAGCTCGGCAAGGCCGCCGGGGCCACCGTCATCGGGGTCGTCGGAGGCAAGGCCAAGGCGGCCGCCGCCGAGGAGCTGGGCTGCGACCTGGTCATCGACCGGCACACCGAGGACCTGGTCGCACGGGTCAAGGAGTTCACCGGCGGCCGCGGCGCCGACGTCGTCTACGACCCGGTCGGCGGCGACGCCCACACCGCCTCCGCCAAGTGCGTGGCCTTCGAGGGCCGGATCCTGGTCGTCGGCTTCGCCAGCGGCACCATCCCCACCCCCGCCCTGAACCACGCCCTGGTCAAGAACTACGCGATCGTCGGCCTCCACTGGGGCCTGTACGCCAGCAAGGAACCGGCGGCCGTCCTCGCCTGCCACGCCGAACTCACCCGGCTCGCGGCCGAGGGGGCCATCAAGCCCCTGGTCAGCGAGCGGGTCCCGCTCGCCGGGGCGGCCGGGGCCGTCCAGCGCCTCGCCGACGGGGTCACCACCGGCCGCCTGGTCGTCGTACCGGCCCTGGACGGAGGCGCCCGGTGACCACCGCCGAGGAACTGGTCGAGCGCACCCGCGCGCTGCTCGCGGCCCACCCGCCCGCCGACACCTCCCGCACCGGCTTCCTGCGCGCCCGCTTCGACGCCGGACTCGCCTGGGTGCACTACCCCGAGGGCCTCGGCGGCCTCGGCGCCCCGCGCACCCTGCAGGTGACCGTGGACGCCGAGCTGGAGGCCGCCGGAGCCCCCGACAACGACCCGCGGCGGATCGGCATCGGGCTCGGCATGGCCGCGCCCACGATCCTCGCCTACGGCACCGAGGAGCAGAAGAGCCGCTTCCTGCGCCCCCTGTGGGTGGGCGAGGAGGTCTGGTGCCAGCTGTTCAGCGAGCCCGGAGCCGGATCGGACCTCGCCGCGCTCGGCACCCGCGCCGTGCGCGACGGCGACCACTGGGTGGTGGACGGCCAGAAGGTGTGGACCTCCAGCGCGCACACCGCCCGCTGGGCCATCCTGATCGCGCGCACCGACCCGGACGTGCCCAAGCACCGCGGCATCACCTACTTCCTGTGCGACATGACCGCCCCCGGCGTCGAGGTCCGGCCGCTGCGCCAGATCACCGGTGAGGCCGAGTTCAACGAGGTCTTCCTCACCGGTGTGCGGATCCCCGACGCCCACCGGCTCGGCGCCGTCGGCCAGGGCTGGGAGGTCGCCCGCACCACCCTCATGAACGAACGCGTCTCCATCGGCGGCATGCGGATCCCGCGCGAGGGCGGCATGATCGCGCCCGTCGCGGCCGCCTGGCGCGAGCGCCCCGAGCTGCGCACCCACGCCCTGCACCAGCGGCTGCTCGCACTGTGGGTCGAGGCCGAAGTGGCCCGGCTCACCGGCGAACGGCTGCGCCAGCAGCTCGCCGCGGGAGTGCCCGGCCCGGAGGGCTCGGGCATGAAGCTCGCCTTCGCCCGCCTCAACCAGGAGATCAGTGGCCTGGAAGTGGAACTCCTCGGCGAGGAAGGCCTGTTGTACGAGGACTGGACCATGCGCCGGCCCGAGCTCGTCGACTTCACCGGCCGCGACGCCGGATACCGCTACCTGCGCGCCAAGGGCAACAGCATCGAGGGCGGGACCAGCGAGGTCCTCCTCAACATCGTCGCCGAACGCGTCCTCGGCCTGCCCGCCGAGCCGCGCGACGACAAGGACCTCGCCTGGAAGGACCTGGCCCGATGACCTCCTCGCTCGACCTGCTCTACTCCGAGACCGAGGAGGAACTGCGCGCGGCGGTACGGGCGTTGCTCGCCGACCGCTGCGCCCCCGCAGCCCTCCTCGGGCGCATCGAGAGCGGCGACCCCTACGACCCGGCGCTGTGGAGCACCCTCGCCTCGGGCATCGGCGCGGCCGGACTCCTGGTACCGGAGAAGCTCGGCGGGCAGGGCGCGGGACACCGCGAGGTGGCCGTCGTCCTGGAGGAGCTGGGCCGGGCCGTCGCACCGGTCCCCTACCTCACCAGCTCCGTCCTGGCCACCGCGATCCTGCTCGACTGCGACTGCCAGCACCCGGCCGTCGCCGCGCTGCTCGCCGAGCTGGCCGCCGGGACGCGCGTGTGCGTGCCCGTGCTGCCGCTCACCCTCGGCCCCGGCGCGCAGCCCGCGGTCCTGGTGCGGGACGCCGGTGACGGCACGCTGACCGGTACCGTCACCGCAGTCGCGGACGCGGCCGCCGCCGACGTGCTGCTGGTGCTCGCCGAGAGCGGGCTCTACGCCGTCCCGGCCGCGGCGGCCCGGATCCGGGCCCAGGTGCCGCTGGACCTGACCCGGCCGCTGGCGTCCGTCACCCTGGAGGGGGCCCGCGGCACCCGGCTCGCGGACCCGGCCACCGCCCGCGCCGCCCTCGCCGGGGCGTTGCTCTCCGGCGCGGGGCTGCTGGCCTCGGAGCAGCTCGGGCTGGCGCAGTGGTGCCTGGAGGAGACGGTGGCCCACGTCCGCACCCGGCACCAGTTCAACCGGCCCATCGGCTCCTTCCAGGCCCTCAAGCACCGGCTCGCGGCGCTCTGGCTCGACGTCGCCTCGGCCCGCGCGGCGGCCCGGGCCGCCGCCGACGCCCTGGCCACCTCGGCCCCGGACGCGCCCCTGGCCGTGGCCGTCGCGCAGGCCTACTGCTCGGGGGTCGCCGTACGCGCCGCCGAGGAGTGCGTCCAGCTGCACGGTGGCATCGGCATGACCTGGGAACACCCCGCCCACCTCTACCTCAAGCGGGCCAAGGCCGACTCCCTGGCCCTGGGCACGGCGGGCCACCACCGCGCCCTGGTGGCCGACTTCGCCGAACTCCCGGCGCCGTAGCCACCGCCGCGCGCCCACCGGACCCCCGCGGAACCGGCGGGCGAGCGGCTCTCCCGCCCGCCGGAACCCTCGCGGGGCCGCGGAGCCTACGCTCCCGATGAGCGCAGGCCCAGCACGCTGTGCTGCACCACGCCCGCGGGGAGATCGGTCCTTCCGGAAGCCCGGGCGGTCGACGCCACGAGACCGGCGAGGACATCGCCCTCGACGAAGACGTTCCACTTCTCGTCCATGTCCCGGGCGTGATAGCCGCGTCGGATCCGACCCCAGTCCTCGTCGGTCCAGACACGTGCCGGCAACCGGGATACGGGCCGGGGCGCACTGATCGGCTGCAGGCGCCGGAAGGACTCTCGGGTGAGCGGGGCATCGGCGGTCATCGCGTGATCGTACGGCCGCACCGCTCGCACACGACAGCGATTTGCCTCGTGCTGTGGCCGCTTCGGTGGCGTAGTGGCTCATCATGCGGATGGTGCCCGCCGAGGTCGGTTCCCGGCCCGCGGCGATCAGCTCCTGGTCAGCCGCGGTAGGCGGCCGTCGCGATCCGGACGAACGACCGGATCAGCGGGTCCGGGTCGGTCCCGGTCCAGGCGGCCACCACGCGGCTCGGCGCCATGTCGGGCAGCGGGACGACGACCAGCCCCTCGGGCAGGTGGTGGCCGAGCGGCATCACCCCGACCGTGCCGTTCCAGAGCACGGCCTGCAGGCACTCCTGGACGCCGCGCACCACCGGCCCCTCGCGGGGCTCGCCGCCGTGCCAGTACGCCTGCCAGAGCGGATCGGTGCCGGCCGGGAAGCGGAACCAGCGCCGCTCGGCGAGGTCGGCCGGATCGAGGCGGTCCCGGCCGGCGAGCGGATCGTCCGAGCGCAGCACCACGCCCACCGGGTCGGCGCGCAGGGCCTGCACGGACAGGCCGCTCCCCTCGAACGGCCCCCGGGTCAGGGCGACGTCGACCAGTCCGGCGCGCAGTCCACAGGTCGGATCCGTCAGGTCGCTCTCACGGATGCGGACGTCGGCGGCGGGGTGGCGCCGACGGAACGCGGCGGCCAGTCGCGTCGCGCCCGGGTCGGTACCGCCGCCCAGGACACCGAGGGTGAGCGTGGTGGCGCCGGCCGCCGCGGCCACGCGCAGCCGTGCCCGGTCCGCCCGGGCCAGCAGGGCGCGGGCCTCCTCCAGCAGCGCCGCCCCGGCCGCGGTGAGCGCGACCCCGGTGGCGGAGCGGTGGAACAGGGCCGCACCGACATCGCCCTCCAACTGCTTGACCGCCCGGCTCAGCGGCGGCTGGCTCATGTGGAGCCGCGCGGCGGCGCGGCCGAAGTGGAGTTCTTCGGCGACGGCCACGAAGTAGCGCAGCGTGCGTAGCTCCATGTCGGCGACGATACCGCCGCGCCGGCGCCGCCCCGCACCGCGCTCCCCGGCGGAAGCGGGGCCCGAACTCGACCGGATCCGGCGCCCGCACGCCTGTCGCGGCCCCGGAGGTCGGCGTTACCGTTGCGGCACCGCGGGGGCGGTCGAGGGGGGAGCGGCATGTTGGACGAGGCGATGGTCGCGTTGGCGGCTTCGGTGGGATCGGGCGTCGTACAGGCCGCGGGGACGGACGCCTGGACGGCGCTGCGCGACCGGTTGGCCCGGGTGCTCGGTCGGCGCGACGCGCACCACGAGGGCGTCCAGCTGGAGCACCTGGACCGGACCGCGGCCGAACTGGCGGCGGTCGGGGACGGTGGGCCGCCGGACGGCGGGAGCGCGGAACGGGCCCGGCTCGGCACGGTCTGGCGGACCCGGGTCGAGGTGCTGTTGGAGCAGTTGGACCCGGCCGAGCGGGCCGTGGTCGCGGCGGAACTCCGGACGCTGCTCGGCGAAGCGGCGCCGGCGGCGCCCGCGGCCGGCGCGGGCGTCGCGCACAACGTGTTCCACGGCCCGGCGGCGATCGTGTCGGGGGACGGGAACGTCCAGGTGAACCGGTTCGACGCGCGCCCGTGAGCGGGAAGGGAAGCGGCGGGGACGACGGCGCCCCCCGGGCCGACGGGCGCGCCGGGGACGCCTTCCACGGCCCGACCGGGGTGCAGCACGGCAGCGGGAACTTCCAGGTCAACCTGCACGAGCACCGTACGGGCATCATCCTCACGGCCTGTGCGGTCGCGCTGGTGTGCGCGGTCGC
Organism: Streptomyces sp. NPDC098789; assembly: GCF_044759975.1. Lineage (NCBI taxonomy): Bacteria > Bacillati > Actinomycetota > Actinomycetes > Kitasatosporales > Streptomycetaceae > Streptomyces > Streptomyces sp. NPDC098789. Next base: position 369,373 of record NZ_JBIWAJ010000004.1, on the reverse strand, counting down.
CGTGATAGCCGTCCGGCTGGGCGGAGACGAGGGCGGCGGCTCCGCCGCCCCGCCCACCGCGATCCCGGGCACGGGTACGGGTACGGGTACCGACAAGGGCGCGGCGGGCACCGATCAGTCGGTGCTCGTCGGGCGGCTGGTGAACGACGGCAGCGGGCTGTGCCTGCGGGCGGCGGGCACCGGGGACGACCTCGTACCGGTGCAGGACTCCTGCACCGGGGCCGCCGCCGGGACCTGGACCCTGCGCGCGCAGGACGGCGGCGCGACCCGCACGCTGCGCGACGGGCTCGGCGGCCGGTGCCTGACGGTGACGGGCTCCGAGAACTCCGCCCCCGCCGTCCAGCGCACCTGCGGCCCCCGGGCGGACGGGCAGCGGTGGCAGCTGATGTGGGGGAGCGGCGACCGCTCGGGGCATTTCGTGCTGCGCGCGGACGGCAACTCCAAGTGCCTGATGGTGCAGGGCCCCGGGGCGGGCCGACCCGCGGCGCAGACGTCCTGCGGCGAGCAGTACGCCGACCAGTGGTGGCACCTCGTCCCGTGAGCGGGCCGGCGATCCGGTCGGGGCGGAGGTGCGGCGGGCCGGTCGGTCAGCGGCGGGTGAACGAGGTGATCGTCACGTCGTTGTCGAAGGAGGTGCGGTCGGTCACCGCGAAGACGGTGGGGTCGAACGTCCCGTTGAACACCGAGATCCCGGATCCGGCGACCACGGGGTAGCTCTTGATGATCAGTTCGTCGATCTCGGGCAGCAGCTGACCGGCGAGGACCCCGCCGCCGCAGAGCCAGATGTCCCGGCCCTCCTCCTGCTTGAGGCGGCGGACCAGGCCGAGCGGGTCCTCGGCGACCACGGTGACGGCCGGGTCGGTGTCGGGCGCGAGGGTGCTGGAGACGACGTACTGCTTCAGGTGGGCGTAGGGGCTGGTGAAGCCCGCGTCCAGGCCGGGGCGGTAGCTGCCGAGGCCCATCAGCACGGTGTCGAACCGCTGACCGGGGGTGTCCGCCAGACCGTTGGCCGCGCGCATGAAGGTGGGGATCGTGTCGGGGTAGTGGGCGACGCTCCACTCGATGTAGGCGGCGGCCTGCTGTTCGTCGCCGAAGGGGAAGAAGTCGAACTGGCCGCCGGGGCCGGCCATGTATCCGTCGAGGGTGACTCCGACGTAGTACACGAGCTTGCGCATGCAGTGGGCCTCATTCGTAGTACTCTGACTGAAGTGGTTTGACTGTAGTACTACGGCTGGAGTGGTATCAATGGCCCGCAGGAACGACGAACGAAGAGCGGCGCTCGTCGACGCCGCGATCGAGGTGCTCGCCGCCGAGGGCGCGCGGGGGCTGACCTTCCGCGCGGTGGACGTCGCGGCCGGCGTCCCCAACGGCACGGCCTCCAACTACTTCGCCAACCGCGACGACCTCCTCACCCAGGCGGGCGCCCGGGTCTACGAGCGGCTCCAGCCCGATGAGGCGGCGGTCGCCCGGCTGCGGGAGGGTGCGACGGACCGGGAGGCCTACGCGGTGCTCATGCACGAGCTGATCGGCCGGATCAACGCCTTCCGCGCCGGCTACCTGGCCCTGCTCGAACTGCGCCTCGAAGCGACCCGCCGGCCCGAGCTGCGCGCCGTACTGACCGAACGGGTCCGCGCCGACGTCGACGCCAACGTGGCCTACCACCGGGAATCCGGCCTGACCGGGGACGCGACCGCCGTCAAGCTGCTCTACCTGGCGTTCAACTGGCTCATCGTCGAGCAGCTCACCCTGCCGGGGGTGTTCTCCGAGGCCGAACGGGAACGGCTCATCGACGCGGCGATCGAGCGCATCGTGCCGCAGTGACGGCACCGGAGGCAGTGGCGGCAGCGGCTGTCCCGACCGCGGTGACGGCGCCGACGGGAACGGCGGAAAAGAATTTCTCCCGGTGATGTCGAGAACGCCCTCCCGGCTCCGTCCCCGTGGTGAAGGCGACCACAATGGGTCGCACCAGCACCGAGGAGGCACCCCATGGCCAAGTACCTGCTGCTCAAGCACTACCGCGGCGCTCCGGCGGCGGTCAACGACGTCCCCATGGACCGGTGGACCCCGCAGGAGATCGCGGACCACATGCAGTACATGCAGGACTTCGCGGACCGGCTGGAGAAGACGGGGGAGTTCGTCGACGGCCAGGCCCTCGCCCCCGAGGGGACCTTCGTCCGGTACGACGGCGAGGGGCGCCCGCCGGTCACCGACGGCCCGTTCGCGGAGACCAAGGACCTCATCGCCGGCTGGATGGTGATCGACGTCGACAGCTACGACCGCGCCGTCGAGCTGGCCGGCGAGCTCTCGGCCGCCCCCGGGGCGGGCGGCAAGCCGATCCACGAATGGCTGGAGCTGCGCCCCTTCCTGTCCGCGCCGCCCACCATCACGGAGTGAGCCCCCGATGAGCACTCCGATCGACGAGGCCCTGATGCGGAGCCTCACCCCGGGCGTGCTCGGGATCCTCGTCCGCCGCGGAGCAGATTTCGCGGCGGCCGAGGACGCCGTCCAGGACGCGCTCGTCGAGGCGGTCCGGGTCTGGCCGGCCGAGCCGCCGCGGGATCCGAAGGGCTGGCTGGTCACGGTGGCCTGGCGCCGCTTCCTCGACGCGAACCGGTCGGACACCGCCCGCCGCCGCCGCGAGGACCTCGTGGACGAGGAGCCGGCGCCCGGTCCCGCACCCGCGCGGGACGACACGCTCCGGCTCTACTTCCTGTGCGCCCACCCCTCGCTGACGCCGTCGTCCGCGGTCGCGCTCACCCTGCGCGCCGTGGGCGGGCTGACCACGCGCCAGATCGCCGGGGCCTACCTGGTGCCCGAGGCGACCATGGCGCAGCGCATCAGCCGGGCCAAGCGGACCGTCTCCGGCGTGCGGTTCGACCGGCCCGGCGACGTGGCCACCGTGCTGCGCGTCCTCTACCTGGTCTTCAACGAGGGCTACTCCGGCGACGTCGACCTCGCGGCCGAGGCCGTCCGGCTCACCCGGCAGCTCGCGGAGACGATCGACCACCCCGAGGTGGCGGGACTGCTCGCGCTCATGCTGCTGCACCACGCCCGGCGCGTCAGCCGCACCGCACCCGACGGCAGCCTGGTGCCGCTGGCGGTGCAGGACCGGACCCGGTGGGACACCGGGGCCATCGCCGAGGGCGTCGGGATCCTGCAGGCGGCCCTCGCCCGCGACCGGCCGGGTGAGTTCCAGGTCCAGGCCGCCATCGCGGCGCTGCACGCCGACGCGCCCACGGCCGGCGAGACCGACTGGGTGCAGATCGTCGAGTGGTACGACGAACTCGTGCGCCTGACCGACAGCCCGGTCGTGCGGCTGAACCGCGTGGTGGCCGTCGGCGAGGCCGACGGACCGCGCGCCGGGCTCGCGGCACTCGCGGCACTGGACGCCGCCACGTCGGGCACCGCGACGTCGGGCACCGCGACGAAGGTGGCTCCGGTACCCCGCAGGGCCGCGGTGGCGGCGTACCTGCACGAGCGCGACGGCGACCTGGCGGCGGCGGCCCGGCTGTACGCCGAGGCGGCGCGCTCGGCGCCCAACCTCGCCGAGCGCGACCACCTGACCCGCCAGGCGGCCCGGCTCAACACCCTTCTGAAGGACGGACGTTAGGCTTCCGGAGACCCGAGGAGCCCTTCGATCGGCGCCGGGTGGACAGGAGTGCCGCGCGCTGCAACCGCGGCGGTCTGATGGGGCGTCATGCGGGCGACGGGGCAACGCGCCCCGAGTCTGGAGAAGACGACATGGCTGTCGGCTCACGCGCCAGATCGATGGTGTTGGGCGGGGTATCGGCGCTCGTGATCGGCGGGCTCCTGCCCGCAACGGCAATGGCGGCCCCCGCGCCCGACGCGGGGGCGCCGCGCTGGAGTGCTGCCAAGCTGCCGGGCGGCGACGCCGTACTGAGCGCCTCGGTCAAGCCCGACGCGCACACCACCTGGGCGGCGGGTTTCCGGGTGAACGAGGACGGGGGCGGCGTCTCGTTCCAGCCCGTCCTGTACGCGCACGACGACCGGCGCGGCGGTTCCTGGACGGAACGGCCGACCGCCCCCGGGGTGAGCGGCCGGGTCAACGCCATCGCGGCGACCTCGGACCGGGACGCCTGGCTGGTCGGCGACGCCGACGGCGAGGGCAGCCCCGCGATGACGCAGCACTGGGACGGGCGCGCGTGGCGGGAGAAGCCGGCGGCGATGCCGGACAACTCGCTCGGCGGCGGCCTGTTGGGCGTCGCCGCGGTGGCGCCGAACGACGTGTGGGCGGCGGGCTGGACCCAGGCCCTCGACGAGCGGATACCCGACCCGGACGGGTCGACGCAGATCATCGACCACATGGAAGGGCTCGTCCAGCACTGGGACGGGCGCGCCTGGAAGCGCGCGGAGCTGCCCAAGGGGTACGCGAACTGGGGGCTGAACGCGATCTCGGCGTCCGGCCCGAACGACGTCTGGGCGGTCGGCAGCGGCTACGGCGACGACGACCGGCCGGTCGTGCTGCACTACGACGGCCGCTCCTGGAAGCAGTTGCCGACGCCCCCCTACGGCGGTCTGTACGGCGAGTTCAACAGCGTCGTCGCCAACGGGCCGGCTGACGTGTGGGCGGTGGGCCGCACGCTCCTGGACGAGAACGACCGCGGGCACGCGCTGATCATGCACTGGAACGGACGGACGTGGACGCGGGTGGTCGGGCCCGCCGAGGCGGGGTCCCTGACGGGCGTGGCCGCCGCGCCGGGCGGCGTCGTCGCCGTCGGACGGCTGCTGGGCGCCGACGGGGGATTCGCCCTGCGGGTCTCCGGCTCGCGCGTGACCTCGCTCGGCTTCCCGGCGAGCACGGCGGAGCGGTCGTACGCGCCCTGGACGGTCTCGGCCGCCGGGCGCGAGGTGACGGTCAGCGGTTCCGCCCGCGGCGCCGGGGGGTCGGGTCCGCTGCCCCTGTTGCTGACCACCCGCCTCTGACGCGGAAGCGTCGTGCCGTGCCGTGCCGCGCGGTCGGCGCGGCACGACGCCGGTCGCCGCCCCCCTCAGGCGGCGACCCGCCCGCTCAGCGTGCGGTCCAGCCAGTCGTAGATCCGGGCGAAGGCCAGTCGCTGCGCGCCCGCCTGGCAGTGTGCCTCGGCGCCGTCTTCCGCGGTGAAGGTCAGGAGGGTCTTCTCGCAGGTCAGGTGGGAGTACAGGGCCTCCGGCTGCCCCTTGAAGAAGCCGTCGTCCTCGGCGGAGCACACCAGTACCGGGCAGGTGATCCGCTCGGCGATGCCGTCACGCAGGTGGTAGTCGAGGTAGGCGGCGCAGAACGCGCGCGGGGTGTCGACGCCCATGGTGAACATGCCTTGTTCCATCGCCCACTTGGCGATGGGGGAGGCGGCCATGGCGGCCTCCAGCGCCGCGTCGATCTCGGGAGCCTGCGGGGCGCGCAGCCGCTCCTCCGCCTCCTTGCGGGGCAGCGGGATGGCGGCGGTGCTGATGTCGCCGAGGTCGTAGACGCCGTCGAGCGCGACGACGGCCGCGATCCGGTGGTCGAAGGCGGCGGCGCGGGGCGCGAGGTAGCCGCCCATGCTGACTCCGAGCACGCCGATGCGCTCCGGATCCACCCCGGGGAGCGTCAGGACGTGGTCGAGCACCGGCGTGACGACGTTCTCCCAGTCCGGCCTGAAGTGGAGCCCCTGGCGGTGCAGGGTGCCGGGCTGTCCGGGGCCGTCGAAGGTGACGACGGCGTATCCGCGCTCCACGGCGGCCGCCGCGCCGAAGAAGTGCATCTCCTCGGCGGTCCCGTCGAAGCCGTTGAACATCACGAGGGTGGGCAGCGCCGCGTCCCCGGTGTCCGCGGGGCGGTAGAGGTACCCCGGGAGGGTGGTGCCCTCGTAGGGGATCTCGATCGGCTCGACGGAAGGAGTGAACAGTGCGGCGGCCTGCCGGAAGCAGCGGACGGAGGCGTCGTAGGCGTGCCGGATGCGGGGATCGGCACTGTTTCCGTGCAGGAAGAACTCGGCGGAGCGGTAGTAGTTCGAGGCGCGGAGGAACCCGTCGCGCGCACTGACCGGGTGGCCGCCCGCCAAGGAGGTGCGGGCCTCGGCGTCGACGCGCTCGGCGGTGGCGCGCCAGTTGTCGTGCCAGCTGTCGTAGTCGCCCGGGGTGATGCGCTGTGCGGTCACGACGACCTCCCCGAAGTCGGCGCCGCCGTAAGTGATGTGGCCGAGCATCCGCAGGGTCTCGTACCAGAACGAGGGGTGCTCGGGGAAGAAGAGCGGCTTCATGGAGGCTCCTAACGCAGTGGATTACTGCTTTTAGGAAACCGTACGCCTGGGTGCGCCATTAACGCAATCCGTGGCTGCGTTAAGATGTTCCTCGTGAACGAGCAGCCCGACGTGCCGATCCACCACGCCCCCGAGCCCGCCCCCGAGCCGGCGTCCCCGGACCGCCCCGCCGCGCGCCGCCCGGGCGGGCGCAGCGCCCGGGTCCGCGCCGCCGTCCACCAGGCCGTCACCGACCTCATCGCCGAGCGCGGATACGGCACCTTCGCGGTGGCCGAGGTCGCCGCCCGGGCCGGGGTGGCCGACAGCAGCGTCTACCGCCGCTGGGGAACCCTCGAAGCCCTGCTGATGGACGTGGTCGTCAGCCGGCTGACCGAGCGCTCGCCCGTGCCCCACACCGACAGCCTCGCCGACGACCTGCGCGCCTTCGCGGCCAAGGCCGCCGAGGACGTCTCGGGGCCGGACGGTCTGGCACTCCTGCGGACCGTGGTCACCGTGCTGGCCACCGGCCCCTCCGGCGAGGCCGCCCGCGACCGGTTCCTCGGCGCCCGCGCCGAACAGCTCCAGGCCATGCTCGACCGGGCCCGGGCCCGCGGCGAGGAGCCGCCCGAGGTCCTGGACGTGCTCGACGTCGTCCTCGCGCCGATCTACCTGCGGATGCTGTTCGGCGTCGGACCCCTGACACCGCAGTACGTCGACACCCTCGTCGACCGGCTGCTCGCGGCGCGCCGACCGCGGTGACCCGCCCGGGCCCGGGCGGCCACCGAGCAACGGCCACCGAGCAGCGGTCACCGACCGCCGCCGTAATTCGCTGGCGCGCCGTCGCCCGAGCCGCATACGGTGACGCCGCGACCGCGCCCCGATGCGCCCGGCTGCGGCTACTTCCTTCTGACAACCAAGTGACGCCGCCGCCCCTTTGATCTCGGGAGCGCGGTCGTCTTCCGCCCCGCCCCGTCCCGTTCCGATCGGCGACGGACGCGCGGGCCGGTCCGTCCGCTCGCTCCGGATCCGGGGGGATTCACTGCCTCGTCACACCCAACGCGTTTCCAAGGTCTGGTCCGAGATGCTCGTGGCCGCGCACGTCTCGACCGCCGCCCGCACCCCGTCCGACCCCGGGATCCACCACAGGCCCCGCCACACCTACGAGGGCGGCCCGGTCCGCGCGCGCGAGCCCCGGGAGGAACTCTTCCTGCTGGCCGTCGGCAACTTCGTGACCCAACGCACCTTCTACGAGGGCGGCCAGGAGCGCGACGAACGCTACGCCCGCCTCGTGGGCCAACTCGCCGTCGAGGATCCGGTGTGGACCGCGGGCCTGCTGCGCTGGCTCCGCGGCGAGGGCAACATGCGTACGGCGTCGCTGGTGGGCGCGGCCGCGTACGTCCGGGCCCGGCTGGCTGCCGGGCCGACCGCGGCCGGGCCCGCGGGCCCCTCGAACCGGTCCGTGATCGATTCGGTGCTCCAGCGCGCCGACGAGCCCGGCGAGCTGCTCGCCCACTGGACCTCCGCCTACGGGCGCAACGTGCCCCAGCCCGTGAAGCGCGGCCTCGCCGACGCCGTCCGCAGGCTGTACACCTCCCGCTCGCTGCTGAAGTACGACACCGCCTCCCACGCCTTCCGCTTCGGCGACGTGCTGAACCTCGTGCACGCGTCCCCGGACCCCGAGAAGCCCTGGCAGGGCGCGCTGTTCCGGCACGCCCTGGACCGCCGCCACCACCCGGAGGGCGCGCTGCCACCGGCCTCGGACCGGATGCTGGGCGCGCACCGGGCGCTGCTGGCGGTGCCGGTCGACGAGCGGCGCGCCGCGGTGACCGGGCCCGGCGGCGCCGAGCGGCTGGCCGCGGCGGGCCTGACCTGGGAGGCCCTGGCGGGCTGGCTCCAGGGGCCGATGGACGCCGCCGTCTGGGAGGCCGTGATCCCCTCGATGGCGCCGATGGCACTGCTGCGGAACCTGCGGAACTTCGACGAGGCCGGTGTCTCGGACGAGGTCGCGGCCCGGGTCGCCGCACGGCTCTCGGACGCCTCCGAGGTCGCCCGGTCCCGACAGTTCCCCCTGCGCTACCTCGCCGCCCACCGGCACGCCCCGTCGGCGCGCTGGGCGGACCCGCTGGAACGGGCACTGGGGCATTCACTGGCCAACGTGCCCTCGCTGCCCGGCCGGACGCTGGTCATGGTCGACCGGTCCGGCTCCATGTACTACGACACCGTCTCCGAGCGGTCCCGACTGACCAGGGCGGACGCGGCGGCCGTGTTCGGCACCGCGCTCGCGATGCGCGCCGAGCAGGCGGACCTGGTCGAGTTCGGCTGGTCCAGTGCGCTGGTCCCCTTCCGGGCGGGGGAGCCGGTGCTGGAGGTGCTGGAGCGCTTCCACAACCTCGGCGGCACCGAGACCACGAAGGCGGTGCGCACCCACTACCAGGGCCACGACCGCGTCCTGATCGTCACCGACGAACAGGCCGCGCGCCCCCGTCCCGGCGCGCCGGGGGACCCGGTCCCGACCTCGATCCCGGTCCACACCTGGAACCTCGCCGGCTACCGACCCGCCCACGGTCCGACGGGGCCCCACCGGCACGCCTACGGGGGCCTCACGGACGCCGGGTTCCGCTTGATCGGCCTCGTCGAGGCCGGCCAACGGGCCGTGTGGCCGTGGACGACGCGAGAGACGTAGCCCGTCAGTCCCCGGGAAGGTCCCCGGGAAGGCCTTCGGGATCATCCTCGGGGTGCTCCTCGGGGACGACGCGCCCGTCCTCGTCCAGCGCGAGGTGGATGCGGGTGGGCTCCTGGCTGTTGGAGTCGGAGGGCCGCGGGCCCTCCGGCCCGTCGGGCCCCCAGCGCAGCAGGCGCCGCGTACGGGCGATCTGGTAGGCGGTGCCCTGGAACTCCAACCGGTTCACGCGCCCGACGCGCAGGGCGTCGGCGGCCCCCGCGTACTCGGCCAGCTCCGCCTCCGGCGCACCGGCGGCGACGGCGTCGGCGACCCGGCTCCGCGCGTCCGCGCCCATGTCGGCGTCGACGGGGATGAGCCCCCGCATCCGGGGCCACGCCCACGTCAGGGTGAAGTCCATCGACTTGCGGGCTTCGTGCGCGCTGACGTGCGGGCCGCTGACCGGCTCCCAGTTCCGGGGTCCCGTCTGCTCCACGACGGTGAAGGTCGGCGGCAGCAGCAGCACGTCCGGGTGGCTGTCCAGGGCCCGCCGCGAGTCGGCGAGCACGTCCTCGGGGTAGCGCGCCCCGCTGTAGCGCAGGCCGCGCAGGGCCAACTGTTCGAGCGCCCGGGTCGGCGGGACGGGCTCGTCCGGGTCCAGCAGCAGGGCGTCGTCGATGTCCGGCCCCCGGGCACCACGGGTCCAGTCGGGCACCAGGGGCTCCGGATCGGTCGGGCGCGGCAGTTCGATCCCGTCCGGCCCCGAGCCCGCGTACTCCTCGGCGCGGACGACCCGGTACCGGGTCCCGCCCGCCTCCAGATCGTCGACCCGCTCGCTCTCCAACCGGGCCACCGCGGCCAGCAGTTCGCGCCGCTCGGCCCTGTCCTTCGCCTCGTCCTTCGCGCGGAACCAGAGCTTCGAGTTCAGGCTGTCGCGCGCCAGCTGGGGGCAGGGGTTGATCACCGCGATGACCACCCGCCACCGCGCCCCGTCCTCGGGACCCTGCGCCGCGACCCCGAACAGGGGACCGCGCACGACGACCTCGCCGGCCCTGGCCACGGCGTCGACCGCATCGGCCTCCACCGCGGCCTCCACCGGCTCCACGGGAACCCGCACCACGATCGGCCGCGCCCCGCCCCGTCCCGCATCCCCATGCTCCATGCCCCCATCCTGACGACCGGACCCCCGCCCCGCTGCCGATTCGGGGAACCCTCCCCCTCCCGGGTCCCGGGACAGCCGGTTCCGGCCAGCGCGCCGCGCAGCCCGTGCCGCCCGGCCCGGACGGCGCCGCGCAGCGACTCCCGCACGGCCGCGGCCTGCGGGTTCAAGCCAACTGCCCGGTACCCCGCCCGACACGGTCTGGGATGCTGATCCCCGATCCGGACGTGCTGGGGGGACGGGTCCGTCCCCCCGACGGGGCCGGTCCGAAGCCGCGCCCCCGTCGCCACGGGAGGGAGCCCGGGAGGGAGCACGGGAAGGGGAGGGACATGACGGTGCTCACGAGCGCGGGCCCGGGGCTTCGCGCGGCCGGTCGGGGGATCGAGGTGACCCGGGTCGGCGTGGCCGGCCGGTGGCGGGTGACCCGGCCCTGGCCGGCCCACCTGCGCCCGATCGTGCACAGCTACGCGGGCTACTGGGAGGGGGCGGTCTCGCCCTTCCGGGTCAGGCTGGTTCCCACGGGCCGGGCCGTCGTCGTGATCAGCCTGGGGGAGCCCTTCGCCCGGATCGACCGACAGGGGCACGCGAGCCCGTACCACCAGGTGACCGGCTCGCTGGTGGCCGGCCTGGAGAACGGCCCCCGGGTCTGCGACCACCCCGGCGGCCAGGAGGCGATCCGACTGGAGCTGACCCCCCTGGGCGCGTACCGGCTGTTCGCACTGCCGATGAGCGAGCTGACCGACCGGGTGGTCGAGCTGGGCGACGTCCTGGGACCCGAGGCCGCGGGGCTGGTGGAGCGGCTGGCGGCCACCGGCGACTGGGCGGCCCGGTTCGACCTGCTGGACCTGGCGCTGACGGCCCGGCTGGCCCGCGGCCCGCTGCCCGCACCCGAGGTGAGCCACGCCTGGCACCTGCTGTCCCGCGCGGGCGGCGCGATCCCGGTGGCCCGGATCGCGGCCGAAGTGGGCTGGAGCCAGGGCTACCTCACCCGCCGGTTCACCGAGCAGGTGGGCCTGACGCCCAAGACGTCCGGCCGGGTGCTGCGCTTCCACCGGGCCGTGCGACTGCTCACCCACGAGCACGCCCATCCCGCCGAAGTCAGCGCCGCCTGTGGCTTCTACGACCAGGCCCACCTCAACCGCGAGTTCCGCGTCCTGGGTGGGACCACCCCGGGCCAGCTGGCCGCCGCGCGGGTGACCGAGGGGGCCGTCGCGCTGTGACGGAGCAAGATCGGAAAGGGGCGGCCCAGGTCGGATTCGTCCAAGCCAGGCCGTACGTGGCTCAGTAGCGTCCCCTGTGTGGCCGACGGGCGCCCCCGCGGGGGCGCCCGGGATCCGCTACCGGCCGTCGCCGGAGCGGACCGAAAGCCACCTGAACCTGGTTCCGAAGGGGAGTACTCGATGGAAGACCTGCTGCGCATCCTCGTGTCCGGCGCGCTCACCGGCGGCTTGATCGCCCTCGTGGGGAGCCTCAGTCGACGCAACCGCAGTCGTCGCGAGAACGGAGACCGGAACGGCCGGTGACGTAAGTCCCCTCCCGCGGGACGTGTGGCCCTGGATCACCGGGGTGATCCGGGCTATGTTGGGGGCATGTCTACGTTGTCCTGTCTGTGCTGGTGGCGTCCCTTGTAGGGACGGCCACAGACTGGACACATCCAAGGGCCGTCCATGGGACGGCCCTTTTCGCATGCGCGGTGCGTGGTGTGCGGAGCCGGCCGGGTCCCTGGGGAGCGCCCGAACCGAGCGGCAGGAGCAGACCATGACAGAAACGACGACGCAGCCGGACCGCCACGAGGCGATCCGCGAGATCCGCCGCGACCCCGGCGCGTACCGGGTGTTGACGGGCGACCGGCCGACGGGCCGCTTGCACCTGGGGCACTACTTCGGGACGCTCAAAGGACGGGTGGAGCTCCAGGACCTCGGGGTGGAGACCTACGTGATCGTCGCCGACTACCAGGTCCTCACCGACCGGGACGTCGCCGAGCGGCTGCGGGAGCACGTGGAGGACCTGGTCCTGGACTACCTCGCGGCGGGGATCGACCCACGGCGCTCCACGATCTTCGCCCACAGCGCGGTCCCGGCCCTCAACCAGCTGATGCTGCCCTTCCTCTCGCTGGTCTCGGTCGCCGAACTGGGCCGCAACCCCACCGTGAAGGACGAGATCGCGCATTCGAGGCAGGCCGCGGTCAGCGGGTTGATGTTCACCTACCCCGTGCACCAGGCCGCCGACATCCTCTTCTGCAAGGCCAACCTGGTACCGGTCGGCCGTGACCAGCTCCCGCACCTGGAACTCACCCGGACCGTGGCCCGCCGCTTCAACGACCGCTACGCCACCGTCTTCCCCGAACCGGCGGCCCTGCTGTCGGCCGCGCCGGTCCTGCTGGGAACCGACGGCACCAAGATGAGCAAGTCCCGCGGCAACGCCATCGCCCTGGCCGCCACCGCGGACGAGACCGCCCGACTGATCAAGGGCGCCAAGACGGACGCGGAACGCCACATCACCTACGATCCCGACGCCCGGCCGGAGGTTTCCAGCCTCCTGCTCCTCGCCGCCCTCTGCCAGGACCGCGCCCCGGAGCAGGTCGCGCGGGAGATCGGCGCCGGCGGATCGGCGGCGTTGAAGCGGACCGTCACCGAGGCCGTCAACGACCACCTCGCACCGATGCGGGCCCGTCGCGCCGAACTGTCCCGCGATCGCACGCACGTACGAGCCGTGCTCCGGGAGGGCAACGAACGGGCCTGCGCGCAGGCGGACGCCACCCTCGCGGAGGTCCGAAATGCCATGAAAATGGCGTACTGACGGGCTCCACCGACCCCGCGCTCGGCCGAATCCATCTGGTCGGTGTCCAGATACCGTCAACGGCTCAGGCAAACCCCCAATCGCACAAGATCACTGCATCGAGGTAAATCCGACCGGCTCCGCCGAAGCGGACGGCGGCAGGCCGTTACGGTTCTGAACGGTTCTGGACCCATTGCCGGACATTCATTCCTTTACCTCGCTAAGGAAGCCTCGCTGATGACCGTTGACACCGGCCCCGAAGCCCAGTTGGAGCCGCCCCGGCAGTCCAGCCTGGGCACGGCGGCTGCCCGCAACCTCGCCACGACCACCAAGTCCGCGCCGCAGATGCAGGAGATCACCTCCCGCTGGCTGCTGCGGATGCTCCCCTGGGTGGAGACCAAGGGTGGCACGTACCGGGTGAACCGGCGGCTGAGCTACACCGTCGGCGACGGGCGCATCGAGTTCGTCCAGGACGGCGGCAACGTCCGGGTCATCCCCCGCGAGCTGGGCGAACTGGCCCTGCTGCGGGGCTTCGACGACGTGGACGTGCTGACCGCGATCGCCGACCGGTGCGTGCAGCGCGACTTCCGTGCGGGCGAGGTGCTGGCCGAGCGCGGCGCCCCCGCGGAGCGGGTCCACCTGATCGCCCACGGCCGGGTCGGTCAGACCTCCGTGGGCCAGTACGGGGACGTGGTGGCCGTCGCGGTACTGGCCGACGGCGAGCAGTTCGGCGAGGACGCCCTGCTCGACGCGGACGCCGTGTGGGACTGCACCGCCACCGCCGAGACGGCGGGCACCCTGCTCACCCTCTCCCGCGCCGACTTCGCCGCCGTACTGTCATTGGCGCCGGCCCTGCAGGCGCACGTACGGCACTTCAGCGCGCTTCCCCTGCAACGGCAGAACAAGCACGGCGAGGCCGAGATCGCGATGTCGGCCGGCCACACCGGCGAGGCCGAACTGCCCGGCACCTACGTCGACTACGAGCCCCATCCGCGCGAGTACGAACTGTCCCTCGCGCAGACCGTGCTGCGGGTCCACAGCAGGGTCGCCGACCTCTACAACGAGCCGATGAACCAGACCAAGGAGCAACTCCGGCTCACCATCGAGGCGTTGCGGGAACGCCAGGAGCACGAGCTGCTCAACAACCGGGAGTTCGGCCTGCTCCACAACGCGGCCTTCAAGCAGCGGATCCAGACCCACTCCGGTCCTCCCACCCCGGACGACCTCGACGACCTGCTCTGTCGCCGCCGCGGCTCCAAGTTCTTCCTCGCCCACCCGCGGACGATCGCCGCCATCGGACGGGAGTGGAACGCGCGCGGGCTCTACCCGGACCACGTCGACCTCGGCGGTCAGCAGGTGCCGGCCTGGCGCGGGGTGCCGATCCTGCCCTGCGGCAAGATCCCGATCACCAAGGAGAACACCAGCTCGATCCTCTGCATGCGCACCGGCGAGGACAATCAGGGCGTCATCGGCCTGCACCAGACGGGCCTGCCCGAGGAGTACGAGCCGGGCCTGTCGGTGCGCTTCATGGGCATCGACGAGCGGTCGATCATCTCCTACCTGGTCACCACCTACTTCTCCGCCGCCATCCTGGTCCCCGACGCCCTCGGCGTCCTGGAGAACGTGCAGATCGCGCGCAGGCGCGACTAGGCGCGACAGAAACACCCGTCCGACGTCCCCCGAGGGTCACGGCTGCCCGGGATCCCCGAGCTGCCCCGGACCCCCGCGGGCCGGACCGGCATGCCCGGATCCCGGGCAGCCCCTCCACGCCACCCAAGGAGTTACGGATGCCCGAGCCCGGGCTCTCCCCCCTGCAGTCGAGCCTGCCCGGTGCGGCGGCGCGCTTCGGCGCCCACGTCCTGGCGACCGCCCAGGCGTCCGCGCAGCCCCCCGCTGCCGACGCGGCCGTCGTCGCACCCGCCGTCCCGACTCCCGCGCAGCCCTCCCTCCCGGGTCCGCCGTCCGTCCCCGGCCTGTCCGCGGGGACCCCTCCCGTGGAGGTAGGGGAGGTAGGGGACGTACCGGCGCCGGCCCCCGCGGCGGTGCCCGTCCCGGTGGACCCGTCCCCGGACCTGGTCCCGGACGTGCGGCCGGACCCGACCCCGGAGATCTCCGCGGCGGGGTCCGTGGCCGGAGTCGCGGCCGCCCTGGAGCGGCTCCTGCGCGGCCCGAGCGGCCTGGGTACGGCGGGCCTGTACCTGGCGCCGACACCGGAGGTCGCGACGCACCCGGAGCCGGTCGCCGGCACGCCGATCCCCGGCCTCTACTACCACCCCGTGCCGGAGCCCGATCCGGCGCGCGTGGCAGAGGTCAGCCGCCGGATCAAGGCGTGGGCGCTGGACGAGGTCGATCTCTACCCGGACGAATGGGAGGACCAGTTCGACGGCTTCCTGGTCGGGCGCTACATGGTGGCCTGCCACCCGGATGCCCCCACCATCGAACACCTGATGGTCGCCACGCGGCTGATGGTCGCCGAGAACGCGGTCGACGACGTCTACTGCGAGGACCACGGCGGCTCGCCCATCGGCCTCGGCGGCCGGCTCCTGTTGGCCCACACCGCGCTCGATCCCCTCCACACGACGAAGGAGTACCAGCCGCAGTGGGCGGACTCCCTCTCGGCGGACGCGCCGCGGCGCGCCTACCGCTCCGCCATGCAGTACCTCCTGGGGCAGTGCACGCCGTCCCAGGCCGACCGGTTCCGGCACGACATGGCCCGGCTGCACATGGGCTACCTCGCCGAGGCGGCCTGGGCCCAGACGGAGCACGTGCCGGAGGTGTGGGAGTACCTGGCGATGCGGCAGTTCAACAACTTCCGCCCCTGTCCGACTATCACGGACACCGTCGGCGGTTACGAACTGCCCGCGGACCTCCACGCGCAGCCCGCCATGCAGCGGGTCATCGCACTCGCCGGGAACGCCACCACCATCGTCAACGACCTGTACTCGTACACCAAGGAACTCGCCAGCCCCGGGCGGCACTTGAACCTGCCCGTGGTGATCGCCGACCGCGAGGGCGCCTCCGAGCGGGACGCGTACCTCAAGGCGGTCGAGGTGCACAACGACCTCATGCGCGACTTCGAATCCGAAGCCGCCGCCCTGGCCGCCGGCTGCCCCGCGCCGAGCGTGCTGCGCTTCCTGCGCGGCGTGGCCGCGTGGGTCGACGGCAACCACTACTGGCACCAGACCAACACCTACCGCTACAGCCTGCCCGATTTCTGGTAAGGACGGAACTCTTCATGACCGGTACCGATTTCACCACCGCCACGACCGCGACCTCCGTCAGCGGCTCCGTGTTCATCCCGTCTCCGGCGACCGCCTACCAGGGGGACATCGCCCGTTACTGGGACCACGAGGCCAGGCCCGTGAACCTGCGCCTCGGTGACGTCGACGGCCTGTACCACCACCACTACGGCATCGGCGACGTCGACCACGCCGCCCTGGGGGACACGGGTGACAGCGCCTACGAGAAGCGGCTGATCGCCGAGCTGCACCGGCTGGAGTCGGCGCAGGCCGAGGTCCTGTTGGACAACCTCGGCGCCATCGGTTCCGAGGACACCCTCGTGGACGCCGGCTGCGGCCGCGGCGGCTCGATGGTCATGGCGCATCAACGTTTCGGCTGCAAGGTCGAGGGCGTCACCCTGTCGGCGAAGCAGGCCGAGTTCGGCAACCAGCGCGCCGCCGAACTCGGCATCCAGGACCACGTCCGCGCCCGGGTCTGCAACATGCTCCGCACCCCCTTCGAGACCGGCAGCGCCGCGGCCTCGTGGAACAACGAGTCGAGCATGTACGTCGACCTGGACGACCTCTTCGCCGAGCACTCCCGCGTGCTCCGGGTGGGCGGCCGGTACGTGACGATCACCGGCTGCTGGAACCCGCGCTACGGCCAGCCCTCGAAGTGGGTCTCCCAGATCAACGCCCACTTCGAGTGCAACATCCACTCGCGCCGGGAGTACCTCAAGGCGATGGCCGACAACCGCCTCGTCCCCCAGGCCGTGATCGACCTGACGCCCGACACCCTGCCGTACTGGGAGCTGAGGGCCACCTCCTCGCTGGTCACCGGCATCGAGGAGGCCTTCATCAACTCCTACCGGGACGGTTCCTTCCAGTACGTCCTGATCGCGGCCGACCGCATCTGAGCGACCGCGTCCGGCCGACGGCGCCCGACCGGCCGGGCCGCGACTAGGCCGTCTCGGCCGGGTGGGCGAGGCGGCCGAGCAGCGTGAGGGCGTCGTCGAGCGGGACCGGGCCGAAGAAGCCCGCGTCCACCTCCTCGACGGCGGCGATCGCGCGCGGCGCCAGCTCGGCGCCGAGGTCGGTCACGTGCAGTCGCTTGGCGCGGCTGTCGGCCGGATCGACCTCGCGGGCGACCAGGTCCTTCTGTTCCAGGGTCCGCAACACCTGCGAGGTCATCTTCACGTCGGTGCCCGCCTGCCGGGCGAGGGCCTGCTGGTTGGGGCGCTCGCCCCGGCCGTTCATCCACCAGGTGCAGGCGAGCAGCACGAACTGGACGTGCGTCAGGCCCAGCGGAGCCAGGGCCGCCGCGATGCCGCGCTGCCAGCGCAGCGTGGCGTGCCAGAGCAGGAAGCCGGGGCTCTCGCCGGGCTGCACCGCCCTCAGCCCCGGGCGGCCAGCGCGGTGAGCGCGGCCATCGTCTCGGGCCAGTCGGCGGTGATGCCGGGGCCGATCTGCGGGCCGACCTCGTCGGCGCCCGTACCGGTGATCTCCATCCGGTAGACGATACGGGTCCGGCCCTCGGGGAGCGGCGCGAGGGTGTGGGCCGTGCGCAGGACCAGCCCGCCCACGCGTGCCTCGTCGGTGAAGGACTCGCCGGCGACCAGGTCGGTGACCCGCAGTTCCACGGGGCAGTCCCCGGGCGGGGTCATGGTGATCCCGGCCCCGACGGCGAACGGACCCTCGAAGTCGATGCGCTCTATCTCGCCGTTCCAGGTTCCCCAGTTCGGTACGTCGGTCCAGAGCGCCCAGATCGCCTCGGCGGGGGCGTCGGTGTCCAGGCTGTGCTCGTAGTCCCACATGGGTGTCTCCTCGGACGTCGTCGTGCCGTGTTTTTTATCTGTGCACAGACTGTCTGCGCGCAGACTATCTGTCGAGGGAGCCGGGCCGCGGCGTGGCCGAACGGCCGATGCGCGGGGGATCGGAGCTCCGGCATCCTCGACGGATCACCCCGTCCCGCCCCCGCCCCGTGAAGGAGGCGCCGTGCTGCACGCCCTCTACCTGCTCGGCATCTCCGCCTTCGCGGCCTCCGGCGTGCTGGCCGCGCACCGCGCCAACATGGACCCCTTCGGCGGCTTCGTACTCGCCTTCGCCGCCAGCATCTCGGGCGGCACCCTACGCGACCTGATCCTCGACCGGCACCCCCTCTACTGGACCCACGACTGGGTGCTCCTCGTCCTCATCGCGTCGGTCGCCGCGGCCACCATGCTCTACCTGCGCCGATGGGAACTGCCCCAGCGGACGCTGATGGTGGTCGACGCCGTCGGCCTCGCCGTGGTCACCGTCATCGGAGCGCGCGCCGCCATCGACGCCCACGTCACCCCCGTCGCCGTGCTCATCCTCGCCGTCCTGACCGGGGTCACCGGCGAGGTCGTCCGCGACGTGCTGTGCGGCGAGTTCCCGCCGCTGCTGCTGCGCGAGGAGGTCTATGCGACGGCGGCGCTCGCCGGAGCCGGCTGCTACCTGCTCCTGCACTGGACCGGAGCCTCGGCCACCGTGGCGATCGTGGTCTCGGCGGGCCTGGTCTTCGCCCTGCGCATGGCGGCGGTCTTCGGCGACCTCCACCTGCCCCGCCTCCAGCGCGTCGGCAGCTGATCCGGGCGGCCGTTCCGGCGGGCCGCTCCCCGCGGCGGTGACCTCGCCCGCCGCGCGGCGTTAGACCCCGTGACGCAGCCACCGATCGAGGGAGAACGCATGCACGCGGCCACCGGCCCCACCGCTCCGCCGACGCGGCGCGCGGCCCTGCGCACGCTCTTCACGGCCGCGGTGGTCGCCGCCACCGCGGCCGCACTGGCGCCCGTACTGCGCGCCCGGCGCCCGGTGCAGACGGTGACCCCCGCCCCGTTCGCGGAGGAGACGTACCGGGGCCGGCACATCGCGATCGGCCGGACCGGGATCCGGATCGACGGGCGCCCGCTGCACGTCATGCGGCGCGCGGACGGCAGCTACCTCAGCGGGGTCAACCACTTCGAGTCCTTCGCGACGCCCATCGAGCTGGCCCGGGCGGCCGTCGACGAGCTGGGCACCGCCCGACTGGCGCTCGCGGCCGGCGCCCCGCACCACGGCTGAGACCCGGCGCGGCCGGACCGGACGGCCGTACCCGACGGGACCACGGGAAAGGGGAGGACACCGGCGTGTACACCCGGCAGAACCAGAAGAACCTCACCAGCGCGCAGAAGAAGCGGTTCACGGCCGCCGTGCTGGAGCTCAAGCGCAACGGGACCTACGACGCGTTCGTGCGCACCCACGACAAGTACTTCGTGCCGGACCGGGACCGCAAACTGCGGGTCGGTCACATGTCGCCGTCGTTCTTCCCGTGGCACCGGCGCTACCTGCTGGAGTTCGAGAAGCAACTGCGGGAGGTGGATTCCGGGGTCTCCATCCCGTACTGGGACTGGACCACCGACACCAGCCCCGTCTCCTCCCTCTGGGCCGAGGACTTCCTCGGCGGCACCGGCCGGGACGGCGACCACCAGGTGATGACCGGCCCCTTCGCCCACGCGGGCGGCAACTGGACGGTCACCGTCGGCGTCACCGAGTCCCGCTTCCTCACCCGCAACCTCGGCCGACCGCAGAACCCCATCGCGCTGCCCACCGCCGCCGAGCTGCGGACGGCGCTCGACGACCCGGTCTACGACACGGACCCCTGGGACTCCACGGCGCGGGCGGGCGGTTTCCGCAACAAGCTGGAGGGCTGGGCCGCGCCCAAGAGCGAGCGCTGGCGCAACCACAACAAGGTCCACCAGTGGGTCGGCGGGCACATGACGGGCGGCACGGCCCCCAACGACCCGGTGTTCTGGCTGCACCACGCCTTCGTCGACCTGGTCTGGGACCGCTGGCAGCAGCGCCACCCCGGGTCCGGCTACCTGCCCGCGACCCCGCCGCCGGAGTACGACCTCCAGCACGGCCGGGTGATCGCCCTGGACGAGCCGATGCCGCCGTGGGGCATCCCGCCGCGCGAGATGTTGGGGCACGTCGGCCTCTACCGCTACGAGGTCTGACCCGCCGCCACGCGTCCTGACACGAAGGAGGGCCCCCGCCGGTCGGCGGGGGCCCTCCTCACGGCACGGCCGTCATGCGGTGGCCGGTGATCAGCCGCCGTAGCCGCCCTCGGTGTGGTGGCCGCCGCCCGACGCGTTGACGCAGGTGGAGCCGAAGGCCGGGTTCAGCAGGGCGATCACGTTGACGGTGTTGCCGCAGACGTTGACCGGAACGTGGACCGGAACCTGGAGCAGGTTGCCCGAGAGGACACCGGGGGAGCCGACCGCCGCACCGTGCGCTCCGGCATCGGCCGCGGCCAGACCGGCGCCGGCGGCCAGGGCGCTACCGGCCGCAGCGGTGACGACGAGTGCCTTCGCGATACGCGACATCAAGATCTCCTACTGAGAAATGGGGTGCCGCAGAATCTGCGGCGTTTGACATGGCGTACAACGCAGCGACCGCCCGGGAGTCACGGCCCGTGCGCCCACCTGGTGGGGTCGGACCTACCCGGACAGCCGTACGGACGCGAAGTAGGCGGTCACGGGGGCGCTCGTCCGGGGCAGGACGTAGGCCACGGGCTGCCCCTTGCAGCCCTCGTCCCGGTACAGCGCGGCCTTCATTCCCGTCTGGTTGACCACGCCCCGCGAACTGCCGCCCTCCGCCGGGTGGCAGCCCGCGCGCGCCGGGACCGCGTGGGGCTTGTCGTCCTGGCCGATGTACTGGAAGTCCGCGCCGGCGGCCTGCGCCGTGCCCGCGGCTCCCGCCGCCGCGGCGGCGGCTCCGGCCAGCAGCAGCACTGGCCCGATGGCCGCCCGGATGGTGTGGTGGATGCGCATGGAGGTCTCGCCCCTCGGGGAACGTCTGGAAACGGCCGGTGCGGCTGCACCGCACGGGGTCCAACCCGCCCGGACCCGTCCCGGGTCACGCCTTGTCACCCGTAGGTGGCTGTGCGACGGTGCGCCCAGGAGCGGACACAGGAGGACGAGATGAGCGCAGCAGGAGCCCGCCCCAGGGCCACGACCAGGCACGGAGTGGTCGAAGGACGGGCCGAGGGCCGCGTCTTCGCCTTCAAGGGCGTCCCCTTCGCGGCCGCGCCCGTCGGTGCCCTGCGGTTCGCCGCGCCCGCGCCCCCGGACGCGTGGGACGGCGTACGCGACGCCGGTGCCTACGGGCCGACCGCTCCCAAGGTCCCCTACCCGCAGCGGTTCGCCGCGCTGCTCGCGGATCCGGACGTCCCCGGCGACGACTGCCTGAACCTCAACGTCTGGACGCCCGGGGCGGGTCCCGGCGACCGGCTGCCCGTCATGGTGTGGTTCCACGGCGGCGCCCTGCCCCGCGGTTCCGCCGCCGTGCCCGTCTACGACGGCTCCGCCTTCGCCCGCGACGGCGTGGTCCTGGTCTCGGCCAACTACCGGCTCGGCGTCCTCGGCTACGGGCTCTTCCCCGACGCCCCCGCCAACCGCGGGCTGCTGGACCAGATCGCCGCCCTGGAATGGGTGCGGGACAACATCGAGGCCTTCGGCGGGGACCCGGACCGGGTGACCGTCTTCGGCGAATCGGCGGGGGCGATCAGCGTCGGGGCCCTGCTCGCGGCGCCCCGGGCCGAGGGGCTCTTCGCGCGGGCGGTGCTGCAGAGCGGCGCCCCCGAGGTCCATCCCCGTGACCGGGTCCGCCCGATGGTCCGCCGGATGGCCTCGCTGCTCAAGGTGCCCGCCACCGCCGAGGCCTTCACCGCGGTGGAGCCGGACGCCCTGCTCGCCGCCCAGGCAGCCGTACTGCGCCGTTCCGGACCGCTGCTGGGCGGGCCCGCCTTCCTCCTGGTCACCGACCCCGACACGCTGCCCGAGGCCCCGCTCGACGCCGTCGCGGACGGCCGGGCGGCACGGGAGATACCCCTGCTGGTGGGCTGGACCGCGCAGGAGCACCGCCTGTGGCTGGCCCCCAGCGGGGCGATGCGGCTCTTCGACCAGCTGGGTCCGCTGGCGGTGGCGCTGGCCCGGCACCGCAGCGGCAAGGACCGGCTCGCGGTGCGGGAGCTGCGGGAGAACCTGCCCGGGGTGAGTCCGGCCGACCTGGTGGGCCGGCTGCTCACCGACCAGCTGCTGCGCGATCCGCTGCGGCGGCTGGCCGGGGCCCGCCGGGAGGCGCCCAGCTACCTGTACGAGTTCGCCTGGCCGTCCGGCCTGCCGGGGCTCGGCGCCTGCCACGCGCTGGAGCTGGGCTTCGTCTTCGACACCCTCGCCGTGCCCGAGAGCACGTGGTTGGCCGGCCCGGACGCGCCGCAGGCTCTGGCCGACGAGATGCACGCGGCCTGGGTGCGCTTCGCGGTCACCGGCAGCCCGGGCTGGGAGCCCTGGGACGGCAACGGCCCGCCGAAGACGTTCGGCGGGCCGGAGCGCGAAGGCGCGGAAGGGGACGCGGGAGAGGTGCGGCGGGAGGCCGCTACTCCACTGGTCCTTCCATGACCTTGCTGATGAACTGGATCGGACCCTCGCCCATGTTCGGCACGTAGGTCTTGGCGTTGTGCTGGCCGCCCGGGATGACGCGCAGGCTCGTGTGGATCGGACCCTTGGTGTAGGTCGCGATGAACTTCTGCACGTCCGGCAAGGTCTTCTTGTTGCTCTCGTTGTCACCCACCTGGAAGGCCAGGTAGACGTCCGGGCCCTTCTTGTTGATGAGTTCCTTGGCGAGGAGTTCGGGGTTGTTCGCGGCCTTCTCCTGCTCGTGTCCCTTCCAGAGCAGCGAGTCCGGGACGATGTCCGGGCCGGAGGCGATCACGGCCTTGAACTTCTCCGGGTACTTCAGCACGGCCTTGAGGCCCGCGAAGCCACCGGTGGAGGAACCCATGAAGGCCCAGCCGTCGCGCGACTTGATGGTGCGGAAGTTCTCCCGCATCAGGTCCGGGACGTCGTCGGTGAGCCAGGTGCCCATCTTGGGCTGACCCGGAATGTCGGATCCGTCCCAGTAGGTACCGTTGTCGTCGGGCGCCGGGTTCAGCACGGGCATGGCGAGGATGAAGGGCTTGCCCTTGCCCTCCTCGTACCACTTGCTGACGCTCTTCTGGAGGCCGAGGTCCGTGCCCATCCAGTAGTTGTTGGGGAATCCGGCGCCGCCCGGCAGGGCGATCATCACGGGGAAGCCGCTCTTGGCGAACTTCGGGTCGTTGTACTCCTTCGGAGCCCAGACCCAGACCTTGCCCTTGAAGCCGGACTTCTTGCCCGTGATGGTGGTGACGGCCACGTGCGTGCCGTCCGGCAGGGTCATCGAGTTCGCGAAGTCGGCCTTGGGGCCCGTGGGCATCAGGGCCTTGGAGTTGGCCGCCTGCGGCGCGTCGCCGCCCTTGCCGGCGCCCGGGGTGTCCCCGAAGGACACCGCGCTGCCCTTGTCCGTGAACGGCGGTATCTCGAAGTACGTCATCGCGGCCGCCGCGATGCCCGCGAGCGCGAGCACCGTGCCACCGGCGATCACCCAGCGCTTGACCCGCGACGGACGGCGCTCGGGCTCGGCCTCCGGGGCCACGTGCCCGCAGGTCGGGCACAGTTCGCCGGGCGCCACGCCCTGGTGGCGGTCCTGGCGCGGAGCCTGCTGCTGACCCTGGTACGGGCCCTGCTGCTGGCCCTGGCCGTACTGGTCCTGGCGCGGGTACTGCTGGCGCGGCAGCGGCTGGGTGTGCTGTGCCTGCTGGTAGGGCCCGTCGGGTCGCTGGCCCTCGGGCGGGTACGGCTGGTACGGCTGGTACTGCCCGTCGGGCGAATACGACATGTGCGGAGCTCTCCGGCTGTTATGGGCCCCGCACGTGGGCGGGAATGGTCCTCTTCCGTTCGAAGGATGAACGACAGAGCCCTCAGGTTCCTAATTTTTCACTTTCTTGATCTCACCTAGAGCACTTCCTTACCCGGCCCCCAGCGTGCAGCGCGCGTTCTTTTTCCGTTGGCCCACGATCTCTGGCCCCTGCACATGCCCGTCGGTATGGTGCGTCCGCGCCGCCCCCAGAACCCCCTCAGCCGGAGGTACATCCCGTGTTCGGCCTGCCCTTGTCACGGCCCCGCCGCACCACCGCCCTCGCGTCCGCGATCGGCCTCACCGCTGCCTTCGCCGCCCTGTGGACCTCGCTCGGCGCGGTCCAGCCGGCGCACGCGGCCTCGCTGCCCGCCCCCGACCACGTCGTCGTCGTGGTGTTCGAGAACCACGCCTACAACCAGGTCATCGGCAGCTCCAGCGCGCCCTACATCAACTCGCTCAAGACGGGCGGTGCCAACCTCACCCAGTCGTTCGGCGTCACCCACCCGAGCCAGCCCAACTACATGCAGCTGTTCTCGGGCTCGAACCAGGGCGTCACCGACGACAGCTGCTACACCCCCGGCTTCAGCTCCGCGCCCAACCTGGCCTCCGAGCTGATCGCCGCGGGCAAGACCTGGGGCAGCTACAACGAGACCCTGCCCAGCCAGGGCTCCACCACCTGTAGCAGCGGCAAGTACGCCCGCAAGCACAACCCCTGGTTCGGCTTCTCCAACGTCCCGACGAACACGGCCAAGACGATGGCCCAGTTCCCGACGGACTACACCACCCTGCCCAAGGTCTCCTTCGTCGTCCCGAACCTGTGCAGCGACATGCACGACTGCTCGGTCGGCACCGGTGACACCTGGCTCAAGACCAACCTCAAGGCCTACGCGGACTGGGCCAAGACCCACAACAGCCTCCTCGTCGTCACCTTCGACGAGGACAACCGGCTCGCCGGCAACAAGATCCCGACGGTGCTCTACGGCCAGCCCGTGACCCCCGGTTCCTCCTCCGCCACCACGTACAACCACTACGACGTGCTGCGCACCCTGGAGGGCCTGGCGGGCCTGACCACCCACGCGGGGAACGCCGCCTCCGCCCATGACATCACGGGGATCTGGGCGAGCTGACGATGTACGTTGCGGACAGCCGCGGTACTCCCGCGCCCGCCGTGACCACCGAACCGGCCGTCGCCCCGGGCATCCGCCCGGGGCGGCGCGCCGCGCTCGCCCCCACGGTCCTCGCCCTCGGCACGGTCAGCCTGATCACCGACGTCTCCTCCGAGATGGTCACGGCCGTCCTGCCGCTCTACCTCGTCGTCGGACTCGGTCTCTCCCCGCTCGGGTTCGGCCTGCTCGACGGCCTCTACAACGGGGTCAGCGCCCTCGTCCGGCTCACCGGCGGCCACCTCGGCGACCGCTTCCGCCGCCACAAACTGCTCGCCGGACTCGGCTACGGCCTCTCCGCGCTCTGCAAGCCGCTGCTGCTGCTCGCGCACACCCTCCCGGCCATCGGCGCGGTGCTCGCGCTCGACCGCACCGGCAAGGGCCTGCGCACCGCCCCGCGCGACGCGCTGATCTCGCTGGCCAGCACCCCCGAGGACCGCGGCCGGGCCTTCGGCGCGCACCGGGCCATGGACACCGCGGGCGCGCTGATCGGACCGGTCCTCGCCTTCGTGATCCTGCGCGGCGCCGCCGACGGCTACGACGCCGTCTTCACCGTCAGCTCCTGCGTGGCCGCCCTCGGCGTCCTCGTCCTGGTGCTGTTCGTGCCGCGCCACACCGCGGCCGGGCCCGGCGCCGACGCCGCGGACGCCGACCCGGCGACCGGCGCCGGCGCGCGCCCCCGGCTGCGCGCCTCCCTGTACCTGCTGCGCCGCCCCGCGCTGCGCCGGATCAGCCTCTGCGCGCTGCTGCTGGGCCTGTGCACGGTCAGCGACGCCTTCGTCTTCCTGCTGCTCCAGCGCACCACCGGCATCGCCGACCGCTGGTTCGCGCTGCTGCCGCTGGGCACCGCGGCCGCGTTCTTCCTGCTCGCCCTGCCCCTGGGCCGGCTCGCCGACCGGATCGGCCGCCGCCGCGTCTTCCTCGGCGGCCACCTGGCCCTGCTCCTGGCCTACGGACTCCTGCTGACCGGGGCCGAACAGCCCGCCCTGCCCTACGCCGTCCTGCTGCTGCACGGCGCGTTCTACGCCGCCACCGACGGCGTGCTGATGGCCGCGGCCGCCGACACCGTCCCCGAGGAGCACCGCGGCGCCGGCCTGGCCCTCGTCCAGACCGGCCAGGCCCTGGCCCGCTTCGTCTGCTCCCTCGCCTTCGGCGCGGCCTGGACCGCCTGGGGCGCCCGGCCCGCGCTGATCGCCGCCGCCGTCCTGCTCGCCGCCGCCACCGCCGTCTGCGCCCGCCTGCGCCCCGACGACGCCGAACCCGCCGCCGCCACGGCGACCCGCTGACGCGCCCCCACCCGAAAGGCCCCCCACCCATGACCCTCCAGCGCCGGATCCTGATCCTGCTCACCGCCGTGCTCGTCCTCTCGGGAGTGGGGATCGTCGCCGTCGTACGGGCCTCCTCCCGCGCGCAGGAGAAGAACCAGGAACAGGCGGGCGGGCCGCGGATCACCCCGGGACCGCTCTCGTTGGCCCCGGGCGGCGGGCGGCGGATCGTCTTCCGGAACATGGCCTGGGGGCCGCACCGCGACGAGCTGGCCAGCGTGCCCGCCGACCGGCCGGAGGGCGAGCGGACCGCGTCCGGCGTCTCCTGCCTGCGGTTCTACGCCGCCGCGGGCACCGGGGTCTGCCTGCGCTCCGTCAAGGGCGGGGTCCAGGACAGCTACCGGGCGGTGGTGCTCGACGCCCACCTCAAGGAGGTCTCCAGCGAGCCGCTGGCCGGGATTCCGACCCGCGCCCGGGTCTCGCCCGGGGGACACCTGGTGGCCTGGACCGTCTTCGTCGGCGGGGACTCGTACGCCGGGACCGACTTCTCCACCCGGACCTCGCTGCTGGACACCCGCACCGGGAAGTACGACGCCTCCCTGGAGGACTTCGCCATCAGCAAGGACGGACACCCCTACCGGGCGGCCGACGTGAACTTCTGGGGCGTGACCTTCGCGGCCGACGAGCGGACCTTCTACGCGACCCTCGCCACCGGCGGCAGGACCTACCTGGTCCACGGCGACCTCGCCGAGCGCACCCTCACCACCGTCCGCGAGAACGTGGAGTGCCCCTCGCTGTCGCCCGACGGCACCCGGATCGTCTTCAAGAAGCGCGTGTCGGGAGCCCCCGCCGACGCGCCCTGGCGGCTCTACGCGCTCGACCTCGCCTCCGGGGTCGAGACCCCGCTCGCCGAGGCCCGCAGCGTCGACGACCAGGCGGTGTGGACCGACGACCACACGGTGGCCTACTCCCTGCCCGGAGACTTCGGCTCCGACCTGTACTCCGTACCCGCCGACGGCAGCGGCGCGCCCGTCCGGTTCATGCCCTCGGCCCTCGCCCCGGCCTTCCTCGGCTGAGCACAGCCGGGAGGCGGGGCGAGGGCCGAGGGGGGAGCCCCGTGCCGGTCTACGCCGGGATCAGGGATTCCGCGGGGCGCCGGGACCGGCGCGGCCGCCGGCCCGAGATCCGCAGCTCGATGACGGAGCGCACGGCCGGCCACTCCTCATCGAGCACCGAGTAGAAGGCGGTGCTGCGCACGGCTCCGTCCAGCCCCCGCGAATGGGCCCGGCGGACCCCTTCACAGGTCAGCCCGAGCCGCTCCATGGCCGCGCGGGAGCGGGTGTTGCGGGCATCGGCGCGCAGCGAGATCCGGCGGACCCCCCAGGTCTCGAAGGCATGGCGGAGCATGAGCAGCTTCGCCTCGGTGTTGATGCCGGTTCCCTGGGCACCCGGCGAGAGCCAGGTGTTCCCGATCTCCGCGGCATCGGGGATCGACGTGGCCGGGTCGCCGTACGGGACTCCCGGCACGGCGGGCCACACCAGGGGCCCCTGCCAGTAGTCGAGTTCCAGGAACCGGGTCGATCCGACCACCCGTCCGTCGGTGGCCCTGACCACCGCGAAGGGGAGCGATCGACCCGCTGCCTGATCAGCGAGGGCACGGTCGATGTACTCGTGGGACGCCTGCAGCCCGTGGGGTACGGGGGTGAAGGCGTAAGTCGTACGATCCTCGGCCCCGGCCAGGGCCAGGGCCTCGGTGTGGTGGGGGGCGAGGGGCTCGAGCCGCACGGTGCGGCCGGCGAGGAGTACGGGTACGGGCACGGAGCCTTCGGTCCTTCTAGGCGGTGGGGTGGTGGCACAGTCTGCGCTTCTGACGTCACCCCCCGCGCAAAACGCGAGTGAAAGGCAACGGGCTGTCAGGTGAACGCGAGTGGCTCAATGTAGCTCCTAGAAGTCCCCATATGAACCCCCCTTTTGGCAACGGCGCGACACTGTTTTCCGCCAGCTCGGGAAGAGGCCCCGAAGGGCCCGGTCCACGCCCCGGAAGGCGCCCGTTCCACCCCAAACCGGCGGAGCTGTTGGCGTGGGCAAGCGGCCCACCGGACCTACGGTCACCCGCACCCTCCGTACCGGCCGAAAGCCTGTTCAAATGGTCGGATGAGGATACGGATCCTGCCGCCGCCGGGCGCGCCGCGCCGCCTGGCCGCCGCCCAGCTGAGCAATTCCGTCGGAGACGGTGCCTACTACGTGTGTTCGGCGCTCTACTTCACCCGAGTGGTCGGTCTGTCGCCCGCCCAGATCGGTCTCGGTCTCACCGTCGCCTGGGCCATCGGGTCCGTGGCCGGGGTGCCCATCGGCGCCCTCGCCGACCGGCGTGGCCCGCGGGGCACCTCGTTCCTGCTCGCCCTGGCGACCGCCGCCGCGGTCGCCTCGTTCCTGCTGATCTCCTCGTTCTGGCCGTTCCTGCTGGCCGCCTGCGTGTACGCCACCGCCCAGTGCGGTCTCGCCGCGGCCCGGCAGGCACTGCTCGCCGGGCTGGTGACCCCGGGGGAGCGCACCGCGGTGCTGGCCCACCTCCAGTCGATGCTGAACGGCGGGCTGGCCCTGGGCGCGGCCATCGGCGGGCTCGCGCTGAGCGCGGACACCGCGCGGGCGTACCAACTGGTCTTCGTGCTGGACGCGGCGAGCTTCCTGGTCTGCGCCGGGGTGCTGCTGCGGCTGCCGGTGGTGGCCCCGCTGCCCGGGCGGGGCGCCGGCGAGCCGCGCCTGGCGGTGCTCCGCGACCGCCCGTACGCCCTGGTCACGCTGCTGAACGCGATCCTGCTGCTGCGGATGCCGCTGCTGAGCCTGGCCATCCCGCTGTGGATCGTGGAGCGCACGCACGCTCCGGGCTGGCTGGTGTCGGCGCTGTTCGTGCTGAACACGGTGGCCGTGATGCTCTTCCAGGTCCGGATGGCCCGCCCGGTGGACGACCTGGGCAGCGCGCGGGCCGCGGTGCGCCACTCGGGCCTGGTGATGGCCGCCTCCTGCGTGGTCTTCGCGCTCTCGGCGCTGCCCTCCGGTGCCTGGCCGGCCGCCGCCCTGCTCGTGCTCGGCGCCGTGCTCCAGGTGCACGCGGAGATGCGCCAGTCCGCCGGGTCCTGGCAGATCAGCTTCTCGCTGGCGCCGCCCGAGCGGATCGGGCAGTACCAGGGCTTCTTCGGTACGGGGGTGCCGGTGGCGCGCACCCTGGGGCCGCTGCTGCTGACCTCGCTGCTGCTGTTGTGGGGGATCCCGGGCTGGCTGCTGTTGGCCGCCGTGCTGCTGGCGGCCTCCTGGGCGATGGGTCCGGCCGTGCGCTGGGCCGAGGCCGGGGCCGGGCGGGCCGACGCGGGCGCGCGGGCCGTCGTACGGGCGGGCTGAGGCCCCGCTCGCCCGCCCGGCCGCCGCCTCGGACGCCCGCGGTCGCGGGTCGGGCCTTTGGTCGCCGGGTCGGGGGACCGATGCCGGCCGTGAGGCCCGTGGGCGCGTGTCAGTCTGTCTGGAGGGTCGTGCGCAGCCGGTAGCGGTCCCCGCTGTACTCCACCGTGGACAGCAGGAGCGGCCGGTTCTCCCGCGCGTACACCGTCTGGTCGAGGACGAGCACGGGCGCGCCCTCGGCGATGCCCAGGTGCCCGGCGAGCTCGGCGTCCGCCGTGCGCGCCTCGATGGTCGCCTCCGCCCGCTCGGGCTCGACGCCCCAGCGGCGCAGCTCCTCGAAGAGGGAGGCGCCGCGGAAATCGGTGCGGGTCAGGTCCGGTGCGAGGTCGGCGACCAGCAGGGTGCGGTCGAGGGCGATCCGTACGTCGTTGAGCAGCCGGACCCGCTCCAGGCGCATGAGCGGGGTGCCCGCGGGGACGTCGAGCCGGTCCGCGTCGTCGAGCGAGGCGGTGACGGTGTCGTGGCGCAGCACCAGTGAACTCGGACGCATGTGCTTGCGGCGGGCGGTGGCGGTGAAGGACTCCAGGTCCTTGGGCCACTCGCGGGCGGGCGTGGGCGGCTGCTGGGCGGCCACGAACCAGCCGCGTCCGTGCGAGGAGGTGACCAGGTCCTGTTCCACCAGGTGTTGCAGGGCGCGGCGCAGGGTGACGCGCGAGACGTCCAGCCGGGTGCACAGTTCGCGCTCGGGCGGCAGCTTGCTGCCCGCGGTCAGCCCGCGGCGGGCGATCTCCTCGCGGATGCGGTCCGCGGCCCGGGACCACAGCGGGTCGGCTCCGTGGTCGGCTCCGCGGTCGGCGCCGGGAGCGGTCGCAGCCGTCGTGACGTCGTCATGGGTCATGGGCGAAACCATACCACTTGCTACCACTTGGCGGCCCCATCTGGCCTGGTCGGGTGAGGGACCTTCGGCCCGACTGGGCACTTTGTGAAGAGACCAGAGCAGACCACTGTTGACCAATCCAAAACCACTGATTACCTTCAGAGTCGTCCCCACCCCCCCCGCTCGACGAGGAGTACCGCCATGAGTACGGCCACCGCCCCGGCCGCCACCGGGAAGAAGCCAAAGGCCGCAGGCAGGGTCATGCCGGTGATGCAGCGCATCGGCCGCAGCCTGATGCTGCCCGTGGCGACCCTCCCGGCCGCCGCGCTGATGACCCGGCTCGGCAAGGAGGACCTGCTCGGCAGCGACGGGCTCCCGGTCCTCGTGCAGAAGCTCGGCATGGTGCTGGCGGCCGGCGGCGACACGGTCCTCGCGAACCTGCCGCTGCTCTTCGCCGTGGGTGTGGCCATCGGCTTCGCGAAGAAGGCCGACGGCTCGACCGGCCTGGCCGCGGTGGTGGGCTACCTCGTCTTCAAGGCCGTGCTCGCCAGCCCCGCCTTCCCCAAGGGCGTCGACGGCGAACCGCTCGACGCCAAGGTCATCGGCGGGATCCTGATGGGCCTCGTCGTCGCCTACCTCTACCAGCGCTTCAGCCGCACCAAGCTGCCCGAATGGCTCGGCTTCTTCGGCGGCCGCCGCCTGGTCCCGATCCTCAGCGCCTTCGCGGGCGTCGGGCTCGGCGTGGTCTTCGGCTTCATATGGCCCGCGGTCGGCAGCTGGTTCCACCACTTCGGCGAGTGGCTGGTGGGCACCGGAGCGATGGGGGCCGGCATCTTCGGCGTGGTCGTCCGCGCCCTCATCCCGATCGGGATGCACCACTTCTTCTCGTTCTTCCCCTGGTTCGAGGCGGGCTCCTTCACCAACCCCGACACCGGCGCCGTGGTCCACGGGGACATCGCCCGCTTCCTCGCCGGCGACCCGAGCGCGGGCCAGTTCATGACCGGCGGCTTCGCGATCTACATGTTCGCCCTCCCGGCCGCGGCGCTCGCCATCGCGCACACCGCCCGCCCCGAGAACCGCACCATGATCAAGGGCATGATGATCTCGGTGGCCCTGACCTCCTTCATCACCGGAGTGACCGAGCCCATCGAGTTCAGCTTCATGTTCGTCGCGCCGCTGCTCTACGCGGTCCACGCCGTGCTCTTCGGCGTCTCGATGGCCCTGTGCTACGCCCTCGGCATCCGCGACGGCTTCGGTTTCTCCTCCGGCGCCATCGACTACGTCGTCAACTACGGCATCGCCACCAAGCCGTGGATGATCATCCCGATCGGATTGTGCTTCGCAGCGGTCTACTACGTGCTCTTCCGCTGGGCCATCGTCAAGTTCGACCTGCCCACACCGGGCCGGGAACGGGATCCGGAAGCGGACGCCGCACCCGCCGGGGACGTGCCCGGGCAGGCCGCCCCCGCCAAGACCGACGCCTGACCGGCCGAACGACACCACGACGAAGCGGAGACACACCATGTCCGGATCCCGTATCACCTTCCTCCAGGGCCAGGCCGACCAGGGAGCCGCGCTCGCACGCATCGCCGAGCGCGTCCGCACCCAGCTCGCCGACCCCGCTCTGGCCCCCCTGCACACCGCCCGCCGCCCGCTCTTCACCGGGATCGGCGCCTCGTACGCGGCCCTCGCCGTCCCGGTCCAGCAGTTGCGCGCGGCCGGGGTGGTCACCCAGCGCGTGCTCTCCAGCGAGATCGAGACCGGCACCACCGGCTTCGACACCGACGCTCTGATCGCCGTCTCCCAGGGCGGCCGCAGCTCCGAGACCCTCGCCGCCTTCCAGCGCGCCGCCCCGGGCATCACCAGGACCGCGCTGCTCAACGTCGTGCCGTCCCCGCTGGGCGACCTCGCCGACCTCACCGTGGACCTGGGCAACGAGCCAGACTCCTACGCCTCGACCATCGGCTACACCGGAACCGTCGTCGCCCTCGACCTGATCGCGGGAGCCATCGCCGGGCGGCCCGCGACCGAGGACCCCTGGGAACGGATCGCCGAACAGACCACTGCGGTCCACGAGCAGGCCACCGGGGTCATCGCCGGTCTGCGCGAGCGCGGAGCCCGCTGCATCGCCTCCGACGGGGTGGCCGCGGGAGCCTCCCGGGCGTCCGCCGAGGAGGGCGCGCTGCTGCTGCGCGAGGTCGTGCGGATGACCGCGGCGGCCTCGGCGACCCGCAACTACCTGCACGGCGAGATGGAGTCGGCGGGCAACACCCTCCACCTCGTCTTCGGCGACGGGCGCGAGATCGCGCTGGCCCGCTCCCTCTCCGACGCCGGGCACCTGACCCTGTTGATCACCACCGCCGAGATCGAGGCGGCGGAGCACTTGGCCGTCGTCCGGCTGCCGCGGTGCGCGGACGCGGTCCGGGTGGTCCTGGAGACCGTGGTCCTGCAGGAACTGGTGGCCCAGCTCAGCGACGAACGCGGCGTGCCGATCGAGTCCTTCGTCTTCGCCAACGACGACACCAAGGAAGGCGGACTGGACATGTCCGACTTCGAGGTGGCAGCCCACACCCCGGCGGCCCACACCCAGGCGGGCTGAGCCCTCGGCCCGGGGGCGGACCCCGCCCCCGGGCGCCGGTCGCCGCCTGAGATCATCGGGCCATGGACCTGGAGGACGTACTGCGGCGACTGGCCCCGGTGGGGCCGTTCTTCACCGTGCCGTGCACCGAGCAGCCGCCCGGGCCGGGATTCCGTCCCCTGACCGAGCTGTACGGCGACCACCTCGCGGAGTACGTCGGCGAGGTGGGCCGGCGCATGGGCACCGGCCCGGGCCGGGTGGCCGCCTCCACCGCGCAGTTCGGCATCGCCTCCCGGCTGTGGTCCCTCGGGCTCGGCTGCGCGGCACTGTCCGGGCGGGTGCCGGACCTGGCTCCCGACCGGGTGTGGTGGCGACTGCCGGACGCGGGGTCGCTGGAGCTGTGGCTGCCCGGCCCGGTCGACCTGCCCGGGGAGGAACTCGGGGCCACCGTGCTCGGGAACCTCGCCGTGCTGGAGGCGGGGCTGCGGGTCCGGTACGCGCTGTCGCCGCGGGTGCTCCGGGGGAACGCCGCCTCCGGGCTGGTCGGCGGCCTGCGGGTGCTGCTCGACCGGGTCCCGGGAGGTGATGCGGTCGCCCTGACCGCGGCGCTGCTGGCCGATGACGGACCGCTGGGCGCCACCGGCACCTTCGTGCACGAGGAGGGGCTCGGGGTGGCCTTCGTACGGCGCAGCTGCTGCCTCTACTACAAGGCACCGGGCGGCGGCCTGTGCGGGGACTGCGTGCTGCGGACCCGCTAGGGGGTGTCTGCCGGGCAGGTCCGTTCGGAGCAGTGGCGGGTGTGGCGCCGGGCGACCCGCCGTAGCGGCCTCCTACCGTCCCGAGCATGACGCACCGTCGCACCACCCCGC
Organism: Streptomyces sp. NPDC098789; assembly: GCF_044759975.1. Classification (NCBI taxonomy): domain Bacteria; kingdom Bacillati; phylum Actinomycetota; class Actinomycetes; order Kitasatosporales; family Streptomycetaceae; genus Streptomyces; species Streptomyces sp. NPDC098789. The sequence goes on along the minus strand of NZ_JBIWAJ010000004.1, from coordinate 335,417 downwards.
ACCAGCCGCCGCCCGCGCCGCTGCCCCCGTCCGTCCTCTCCCGCCGCGCGGCGCTGGCCGGGATCGCCGCGGGGGCCGGGGCCCTCGCCGCCGGCGGCGCCGTGGCCGCGGCCCCGGCCCGGGCCGCCTCGGTGGGCGGCGCCGCCTCGCGGCCGGGCTCGGCGGTCGAGCCGGACGCGGCGCCCGGTGCCATGAAGCTCTTCACCGACCCCGGTTTCAACTTCGCCGCGCTGTTCGCCCTCGGCGCCGCGGGGATGCGGGCCTCCGAGGTCGGCGAGGTGCTGACCGCCGTCAACTCCGTGAACGCCGCCGGGGCGTCCGAGCAGACCTTCAGCGACACCTTCCGCGGCTGGGGCGAGAAGCTCGCGGCGCCGTCGCCCGCCGGGCGCCACGGCCACGAACCGCCCTCCCAGACCCGCCGCTTCCGGGCGCTACGGGCCTCGCAGTACTTCGCCCAGAGCCTCTTCTACGTCCTGGGCACGGCGAAACCGGCCGACGAGAAGGCGGTGTACCTGGCCGGTGCGGCGGCCTGGGACACCTTCGCCTCGCTGTGCTCGCCGGCCGCCGAGCGCGCACGGGTCCCGTACGAGAAGACCCACCTGCCGGTCTGGTTCTTCCGACCCGAGGGCCCGGAGCGGCCGCGTCCGACGGTCATCCTGACCAACGGCAGCGACGGTCAGAACGTCGACATGTGGACCTACGGCGTGTCCGCGGCCCTCGACCGGGGCTGGAACGCGCTGGTCTACGACGGCCCCGGCCAGGGCCGGCTGCTGTTCGTCGAGGAAATGCCCTTCACCACCCGCTGGGAAGGGGTGGTCGCCCCGCTCATCGACTGGCTGGACCGCCGCAAGGACGTGGACAGCGGTCGGATCGCGCTGACCGGCATGAGCATGGGGGGCAACCTGGTGGCCCGCGCGGCGGCCTTCGAGCACCGCCTGGCGGCCCTGGTCTGCATGCCGGGCTGCGTCAGTCCCTGGCTCGGCTTCGACAAGACGCTGCGGGACGTGGTCACCGCGGACAAGGAGGAGACGAACCGGAACTGGAACGAGCAGGTGGTCCCGGACCTCTCCCCGCAACTGGCCTACCTCGTCAAGAAGCGGTTCGAGATCTTCTCCCGGGAGGCGCTGCGCGAGGCCAGGGCCGGCCGGGTGTTCAAGGACCTGTGGACCCCGGCCCAGCGGGCGATCGGCCTCGACGTCACCGCTCTGGTGCCGAGGATCAAGACGCCGACCCTGGTCCTGGACTACGAGGCCGAGCAGTTCTACCCGGGCCAGCCCCGGCAGATGTACGACCTGCTGCGGGCCCGGCGCGAGTACGTGAAGCTGACCGGGGCCACCGGGGCGCAGTTGCACTGCTCCCCGATGGCCCCGCAACAGCACTGCGATGTCGTCTTCGACTGGCTCGCCGACATCCTGCGCCGCTAGCGCACGGGCGTGCCCGTCACGCCGTTACCGCCCGGCACCCTAGAAGGTGAGGTTCCAGGCGTCGATCTTGCCGGTGTCGGAGTTGGCGTTGTCGTTCACACGGAGCTTCCAGACGCCGTTCGCGACCTCCGAGGAGGCGTTGACGGTGAAGGTCTGGACGATGTTGTCCGTGCTGCCGCCGGTCCGGTTGGACAGGGTGTAGACGCTGCCGTCGGGTGCGACGAGGTCGACCTTCAGGTCACCGATGTAGGTGTGCTTGATGTCCACGCCCACCTTGAGGGTGGCGGGCGCGTTGCCGGTCACCCCGCTGACGGTGATCGGGCTCTCCACGGTCGCGTTGTCGTTGATCGCGAAGTCGGCGGTGTTCTCGAAGTACTTGCCGGCCGGCGGGGTGGAGCCGCCCACCGCCTTCAGGGCGTCGACCTGGCCCTCGCCGAAGAAGGAGTTGTTGGCGGTGGTCCCGGTGCAGCGGCCGTCCGACGGGCAGGCGATGTCGTTGGCCTGGGTGGCCAGCTTGTCGCGCAGCTGCGCCGGAGTGATGCCGGGGTTGGCGCTCGCGAGGAGCGCGGCCACGCCCACGACGTGCGGAGTGGCCATCGAGGTACCGCTCTTGGTGCCGTACTTGCCGCCCGGGAGGGTGGAGTAGACGTCGCTGCCCGGGGCCGCCACGTCGATGACGCCCGCGCCGAAGTTGGAGAACGAGGCCTTCGTGGTGCCGGTGCCGTTCGCCGCGACGGTGACCACGCCCGGAAGCTCGGTCGGGATGTCGAGGCAGGCGTTGGTGATGGTCCGGGTGACCGGCGTCGAGTCGTTCGGGCTCGCCGAGTCCGTGGTCTTGTGGGCGAGGTCGTAGTTCTCGTTGCCCGCCGCGGCGACCTGGAGCGAACCCTTGCCCTCCGCGTACTCCTGGGCGCGCTTGACGCCCTCGATGATGGCGGCCTGGTCGATGTTGTCCGGGCAGTTGAACTGCCACGGGTCCGTGTAGTAACTGTTGTTGGTGACCTTGAAGCCGTGGTCACCCGCCCAGACGAAACCGCAGATGGTGTTCTCGGCGAAGAAGAACGAGTTGCCCGGCTCGGCGACCCGGACCGCGGAGATCTTCACGCTCGGGGCCACGCCGACGACGCCCTTGCCGTTCTTGGCGGCGGCGATGGTGCCCGCGACGTGCGTCCCGTGGGTGTCCACGTCGCGCCAGGCGCCGGCGCGGGTGTCCGGCTTGCCGTAGGCGCAGGAGACCGAGTCGGCCGCGTTGAAGTTCGGGGCCAGGTCCTGGTGCTGGTCGTCCACACCGGTGTCCAGGATGCCGACCTTCACGGAGGACGAACCGGTGGTGACGGCCCAGGCCTGGTCCGCCTTGATCTGGCTCATGTCCGCGCGGACCGGCTCGCCCGCGGGGGTCGTGGACTGCGCCGGGTTGGCGGGCAGCGCCGGGTTGTAGGCGTCGGCCGGAACGTCCGAGGTGCGGGTGGCGCCGACCTGCTGGACTCCGCTGACCCCGCGCATCGTCGAGGCGAAGGAAGCGGAGGCGGAGTGGGCGACGATCACGCCGATGCCGTCGAAGTTCGAGAACACCGTGCCGCCGTTGGCCGTGACGGCCGAGCGGACGGCGGAGCTGTCACCGGGAGCGGTGATCACGAGGTAGGCACGGGTTCCGGCAGCCCAGGTCGCACTCTGGGAAGCCGGGGCCGCGGCCCGGGGAGCCGGGGCGGAGGCCCCGGACGGTGCCACGGGGGCGGTGCCGGCGAGCGCGGCGGGTGCCCCGAAGGTCAGTGCGGCGCCGAGGGCGGCGGCCAGCACGAGGGTACGTCGAGGTCGGCTGGATATGTGGGGTATCAATGCGTCCTCCGAAGGGCCCGGTGGTGCTGGTGGTACCTACCGGGCCGTACGAAACGAGTGGTGGACGCAAGATGTCAGAAGCGTGCCCCTATATGGAAGTACCTTTTACCGCACGCCGGTTATCGGATGGTTGGCTGAAAATCGCCCCTGGCTAGGGGGTGTCGGTGCCGGCCGGGCTGGGCACCGTGGGGGGAGAGCCCTGCCCGGCCGGTCCGACGCGCGTACCGGGAGGCGCCGCTCTATACCGGTACGCCGTCTTTGCCCACGGCCGGCTGGCCGGGTACCGGGGTGGTCGCCGCGTCCGCGCGCGCCGGGTCGTCCCCCTCGGCGTGCTCGCCGTCGCTCAGGCTGGCCTCGTCGAAGGGCAGTCGTCCCGCGAGGACTTCGGTGGCCCGGTCGCGGTCGAACTCCTTGGTCCAGGTCCCGATCAGCACGGTCGCCACCGCGTTCCCCGCGAAGTTCGTCAGCGCCCGCGCCTCGCTCATGAAGCGGTCGATGCCCACGATCAGGCCGACGCCGTCGACCAGTTCGGGCCGGTGCGACTGGAGGCCGCCGGCCAAGGTGGCCAGGCCGGCGCCGGTCACCCCGGCGGCGCCCTTGGAGGCGATGATCATGAACAGCAGCAGCGAGATCTGCTCACCGAGCGCCAGCGGCTTGCCCATCGCCTCGGCGATGAAGAGCGAGGACATCGTCAGGTAGATCGCGGTGCCGTCCAGGTTGAAGGAGTACCCCGTCGGCACCGTGATCCCGACCACCGGCCGGGACACGCCCAGGTGCTCCATCTTCGCGATCAGCCGCGGCAGCGCCGACTCGGAGGAGGAGGTGGACAGGATCAGCAGGAACTCGCGGCCCAGGTAGCGCAGCAGCGCGAAGACGCTGACGCCCGTGCACACCCGCAGGAGCGTCCCGAGCACCACGAGGACGAAGAGCAGACAGGTCGTGTAGAAGCCGATCATGATGACCGCGAGGGACTTCAGCGCGTCGACGCCGGTCGCGCCGACCACCGCCGCCATCGCCCCGAAGGCGCCCACCGGCGCCGCCCACATGATCATCGCGAGCACCCGGAAGACCAGCTTCTGCAGGTGCCCGATCCCGCGCAGCACCGGCTCGCCCGCCGTTCCCAGCGCCTGGAGCGCGAATCCGCACAGCAGCGCCACCAGCAGGGTCTGGAGCACCTCGCCCCCGGTGAAGGCCGACACCATCGTCTTGGGGATGATCCCCAGCAGGAAGTCCGCGGTGCTCTGCGCCCCGCCCGCCTTCGCCTGGGCCTCGCCCGCGCCGCGCACGGCCTCGGTCAGGTGCAGCCCGCTGCCCGGCTCCAGCAGGTTGCCCACGAGCAGCCCGATGCCGAGCGCGACGGTGGACATCACCATGAAGTAGCCGAGCGCGAGCCCGCCCACCGCGCCCACCTTGGCGGCCTTGCGCACCGAACCGATGCCCAGCACGATCGTGCAGAAGATCACCGGCGAGATCATCATTTTGATCAGATTCACGAAGCCCGTCCCGAGGGGCTTCAACTCGACGGCCGTGCCGGGTGCGGCCAAGCCCGTCGCGATGCCGAGCAGCACCGCGACGATCACCGCGATGTAGAGATAGTGGGTCCTGTCGCGCCTGGCGGCCACGTCGCCTCCTGAAGATGAATACGTCCCGCGCCGACCATGACCCAACCTGTGACCCCGGTCACCCTTGCGTTCATTGAGTTCACGGCCGGGTGCACACTGAGCGCCATGTTCCGTTTCCCCCGTCCGCGCAGCCTCGCGGGCCAGCTCTTCGCCATGCAGGTGGTGCTGGTCGCCCTGGTCGTCGCCGGCTGCGCGGTCTTCGCGTACGCCACCGCGCGCCGCCAGGCCGAGGAGGCGGCCGAACGCCAGGCGGGCGCCGCCGCCCGCGCCGTGGCGGACTCGCCCTCCGTGCGGGAGGCGGTCCACGGCCCCGACCCCTCCGCCGCGCTCCAGCCCTACGCGGAGCGGGTGCGGACCGACACGGGCGTGGACTTCGTGACGATCATGGCCCCCGACGGGCGCCGCTGGACCCATCCCGACCCGCACCGGATCGGCGAGCGCTTCCTCGGCAACACGGCCCGGGCCCTGCGCGGCGAGACCTTCAGCGAGACCTACACCGGCACCCTCGGCCCCTCGATCCGGGTGGTCACCCCGGTCGTCGACGACGGCCGGGTGACCGCCCTGGTCAGTTCCGGCATCACGGTCCGCGCCATCAGCGACCGGCTCGGCGGGCAGCTGGCCGCGCTCGCCTGGGTCGCGGCGGCCGCCCTGGCGCTGGGCGGCGCGGGAACGTACGTCGTCAACGCCCGGCTGCGCCGGCACACGCACGGGATGAACGCGGCCGAGCTGAGCCGGATGCACGACTACCACCGGGCGGTCCTGCACGCCGTCCGGGAGGGCCTGCTGATGCTCGACGGGCAGCGCAGGGTCACCCTCATCAACGACGCGGGTCGTGAACTGCTCGGGCTGAGCGGGGAGGTGCGGGGCCGGGGCGTGGCCGAGCTGGGCCTACCGGCGCCGCTCACCGGCGCGCTGCTCGCCGACCGCTCCCGGGTGGACGAGGTGCACCTGAGCGCGGAGCGGGTCCTGGTCGTCAACAGTTCACCGGTGGCGGGCGGCGGCCGGCACGGCACCGTCGTCACCCTGCGCGACCACACCGAACTCCAGTCGCTGAACGGGGAGTTGGATCACGAGCGGGGCTTCACCGAGGCGTTGCGCTCGCAGGCCCACGAAGCGGCCAACCGGCTGCACACCGTGGTGTCCCTGATCGAACTCGGCCGCGCGCAGGAGGCGGTGGACTTCGCGACCGCCGAACTGGAGCTGGCCCAGGCGCTCACCGACGAGGTGGTCACCGCCGTCGGCGAGCCCGTCCTGGTCGCCCTGCTGCTGGGCAAGGCGGCCCAGGCCCACGAACGCGGGGTGGAGCTCGTGGTCACCCCCGACAGCGGGCCGCTCGTCGCGGCGGACGCCGCGCCCCCGGCCCGCGACCTGGTCACGGTGCTGGGCAACCTCATCGACAACGCGGTGGATGCGCTCACGGGCACCCCCGGCGGGCGGGTCCGGGTGACGGTGCGTCCCGGCGGCGGGGAGCTGCTGCTGCGGGTGGCCGACAACGGGCCCGGGCTGCCCGCCGGAGCGGACGTCTTCCTGCGCGGCTGGTCCGGCAAGGGGGCGGGGCGCGGGCTCGGCCTCGCGCTGGTGCGCCAGGCCGCGCAGCGGCACGGCGGGAGCGTGAGCGCCGCCGAAGCGCCGGGCGGGGGCGCGGAGTTCACCGTACGGCTGCCGCTCGCCGCAGGGGCCCGGACATGAGCGGCGGGGCGTCGCCGGTGCGGGTGCTGGTGGTCGAGGACGACCCCGTCGCCGCCGCCGCGCACGCGCTCTACGTCGGCCGGGTCCCCGGCTTCACCGCCGTCGCGGCGGTGCACTCCCTCGCCGAGGCGACCCGGGCCCTGGAACGGACCCCGGTCGACCTGCTGCTGCTCGACCTCGGCCTGCCCGACGGCAACGGGCTCCGCTTCGCCCGCGGGCTGCGCGCCGCCGGGCATCCGGTGGACGTGATCGTGGTGACCTCGGCGCGCGACCTGGCGGTGGTCCGCGAGAGCGTCTCGGTGGGCGTCGTGCAGTACGTGCTCAAGCCCTTCGCCTTCCCGACGTTGCGCGAACGGCTGCTGCGCTACGCCGAGTTCCGCGCCGCCGCCGGAGAGGCGGCGGGCCAGGACGACGTGGACCGGGCGCTCGCCACGCTCCGACCGCCCCGCCCCGCCGAGCTGCCCAAGGGGCTGAGCGCGCCCACCCTGGACCGCTTGGCCGCCCTGCTGCGGGCGGCGCCCGAAGGGCTCACGGCGGCGGGGGCCGCCGGGGCGGCGGGCACCTCCCGGATCACCGCCCGGCGCTACCTGGAGCACCTGGTGGACACCGGTCGGGCCGCCCGCGCGCCCCGGTACGGCCAGGTCGGCCGCCCCGAGCTGCACTACCGGTGGCTGGCCGCCGGCGATCAGACCGAGGCGGGCTCGGTGTCGAAGGCGTAGAACCTGCGGTGGTCGAGCATGTCCGCCGGGGTCACGTCGTTCCAGGGCCGCATCGTGTCGTGCAGGTCCACCACGTCCGGGGTGCCCGCGGCGGGCAGGTACGGCGACTGCGGGTGCTTGGCCTGCCACTCGGCCCAGAGCTTGTCGACGTAGGCGTGGTGCATCCAGAACACCGGGTCGTTGGGCGAGACGCCGGTACCCATCTGGCCGCCCACCCAGACGTGCACGCGGTTGTGCAGGTTGACGCCGCGCCAGCCCTCCAGGTTGTTGCGGAAGCCGTTGGAGGCGCTGTTCCAGGGGGCCGCGTCGTAGACGGCCATGGCGAGGACGGAGTCGACCTCGGCCTTCGTCGGCAGCTCGGCGACCCCGGTGCCGAGCGCGCGGCGCAGGTAGGAGCGGCCGTCGACGCGGACGTTCACCGGCCACTTCCCGGCGGCGTAGGCGAAGGGCCCGTCCATCACCTGGCCGTCGCGCGCCCGGCCGGTGCCGCCGAGGAAGTCGGCCGCCCACAGCGAGGAACGGGAGGTGCGGTCGGCCGTCCAGTCCCAGTAGGGCAGGGCCACGGTCGGGTCGATTCTCTGGAGCGCCGTTTCGAACTCGATGAGGAAACGGCGGTGCCAGGGCAGGAAGGAGGGGGAGCGGTGGCCCACCCGGTCGCTGCTGTCCGTGTCGGACATGATGAAGCCGTTGTGCGTGGTGACGAACCGGTCGTAGCCGCCGGTCCGCTTGAGCTCCACCAGCGCCGAGGTGAAGGCGCGCTTCTCGGCGGGGGTCAGGGTCGCCTGGTTCTTGCGCACGGTCATCACATGCCGCCCATCGGGACGAGGGCGGCGCCCTGGAGCTCGCGCACGGCGGCGCGGGCGAGGGAGGGCAGGTCGGCAAACGTCTCGTAGTGGTTGACGACGCTGATCCAGGTGGTGTCGGCGTTGCGCATCACGTGCAGTTCGGCGCCGTCTATGCGGACGGTCGGGGTGCCGGGGGAGTGGTGGCCGCCGTGGTGGCCACCGCCCTGCGCGGGGGTTATCCGTATCCGGCGGCCCTGGTAGACCTCGTCGAGGGTGTCGCCCGTGCGGGGTGCGGGCACGGTCGCGGTGGCGGGGAGGGTGGCCGCGTGCGCGGTGGCGGCGATGCCGAGGACGCTGAGCGCGCCGGCGGTGGTCCCGAGGGCCCGGCGGCGGGTGATCTGGTTCATGGGAGGAGGATGATCATCCCGGGTCCGCCCGTTCAACCGGCGGGATCCGATCCGGACATCTGCGGATATGTTGCACACAGAACCAGTTTGGTGATCTTCCCGTACGAACCGTCTCCAGTGGCCCGAACGGGAAGATCACTTGTCGTAACCCTACGCGACAGTAATATCTCCGGTCGCACGGGGTGGCTATGTGAGGGGTCACACTGCGGAGTCGACCGGAAGACGTAGGGTGAAACGACCCCCCGGCCCCGCCCCGGCGTCCAGTGTTCCGCCGTGCGCCACCGCGATGTCGCGCGCGATCGCCAGCCCCAGACCCGTGCCGCCCGCGTCCCGGCTGCGCGAGGCGTCGAGCCGGGTGAACCGGGTGAAGACCCGCTCGCGCTCCGCCTCCGGTACCCCGGATCCGTCGTCGCAGACCTCCAGCACCGCCGCCGCGCCCGGCCGCCCCTCGCCGGACACCGTGACCGCCACGCTGATCCCCCGGCGGGCGTGCCGCTGCGCGTTGTCGAGCAGGTTGTCCAGCACCCGCGTCAGCTGCCCCCGGTTGCCCAGCACCAGGGCCGGGCCGCCGCGCTCCAGGCGCACCGGCACCCGCCCCTCGCCCCGCCGGTCCAGGGTCCGCCGCGCCAGCGCGCCGAGATCGAGCACGACCCGCTCGGGCTGCTGCCCCGCGTCGAGCCGGGCCAGCAGCAACAGGTCGTCGGCCAGCTGCTGGACGCGGACCACGTCGTCCAGCAGCTCCTGCCCGTGCAGCAGTCGCGGGTGCGCGATGGCCACTTCCACGTGGGCGCGCAGGGCGGCGATCGGATTGCGCAGCTCGTGCGAGGCGTCGGCGACGAACCGCCGCTGCCGGTCCATGGACTCCTCCAGCCGGTCCAGCGTGTCGTTCATGGTCAGCGACAGCCGGGCCACCTCGTCCCGGGAGGCCGGCACCGGCACCCGGCGGCCCAGGTCCCGGGCGGTGATCTCCGCGACCTCGGCCCGGATCGCCTCCACCGGGCGCAGGGCCCGGCCCGTGGAGCGCCAGGTCACCGCCGCCACCAGGAGGAGCAGCAGCGGGATGCCCGGCGCCATCGCGGTCAGGATCAGGCGCTGGGTGTACTCGGCGGTGGCCAGGCTGGTGCCCGCGTAGACGGTGACCTCGCGCCCGTCCGCCCCGGTGGCCCGTACGGACGCCAGCCGGAACGGCTGCTCGTCCGGTCCGGGGCGCAGCACCAGGCGCAGGCTGCGCGCGGCCGAGGCGTGCCCGGCGGCGGGCTCGAAGGAGGCGACGGGCCCGCGGCCCGCGAGGTTCTCGCTCGCCGCCAGGATCCGGCCCTCCTCGGTGACCACCTGGAGCAGGCTGTCCTCCCCGTCGGGGATCGCGAGGCGCTCCACCAGAGCGCCCTCCCGCGTCACCGCGGCGACCGCCTCGGCCCGGGCCAGCGCGGTGCGCTCGGCGGAACCGACCAGCCCGTGGCGGATCACCCCGAGCAGCCCGGCGCACCCGGCGAGGAGGGCCACCGCCACCACGGCGACCGCCCCGAGGGTGGTCGTGACGCGTACCGAGGCGCGCGGGAAGCGGGGCGGCCGCGGTGGCCGCGTCACCCGGAGCCGCCGTGCGCGGGCACCAGGCGGTAGCCGATCCCGCGGGCGGTGTGCAGCAACCGCTCCGCGCAGACCGCCTCCAGCTTGCGCCGCAGCGCGCTCACGTGGACCTCCACCACGTTCGGGTCGGAGTCCGCCGGGAGGTCCCACACCTCTTCCAGCAGCGCCCCCTTGGAGACGGCGACCCCGGGCCGCCGCGCGAGCACGGCGAGCAGGTCGAACTCCCGGGCCGTCAGCTGGACCTCCGTCCCGGCCCGGGTGCAGCGCTTGCTCCCCGGTTCGAGGACGAGGTCCCCCGCCTCGATGGTGGCGGGTCGGGCCCGGCCGCCGCGCCGCAGCAGGGCGCGCAACCGGGCCCGGAGCACCAGGTAGGAGAACGGTTTGGTGAGGTAGTCGTCCGCCCCGGTGTCCAGGCCGGCCGCCTCGTCGTACTCGGTGTCCTTCGCGGTCAGCATCAGGATCGGCGTCCACAGCCCGGCCGCCCGGACGGTCGCGCACACCCGGTGCCCGTCCAGGCCCGGCAGCATCACGTCCAGGACGATCGCGTCGTACTCCTCGGTGAGGGCGAGCCGCAGCCCCTCGTCGCCGTCGTGGGCCACGTCGACCCGCAGGCCCTCCGCCTCGAAGCCGCGGCGCAGGACGGAGGCCAGGGAGATCTCGTCCTCGACGAGCAGAATGCGGCTCATTGTCCGAATCCTACCTATTGCGGTGGATGGTGTTACCGCGGGAGGTGCTGGGTCCAGTCGTAGTGGTCGCGGCCGTAGTCGTGGGAGAGCTCCCGGATCTCGTCCCCGGACGGACGGCCGCCCCGGTCTCCGGTGGAGCCGTCGGAGCCGGTGGAGTCGGTCGAGGGCGTCGTCGCACCGCCGGATCCTGCGGGGGAGACCGCGGGCTCCTCGGGCTCCTTCTGCTCCTCCTGCTCCTCGTGCTCCTCCTTCGTGTGGGCCGTCACGGCTCCGCTCTTCGCGTCGACGTCGATCCGGTGGCGGACCGTGCCGTCGGTCACCTCGACCTGCCAGCGGGGAGCGCCCCGGTCGCCCTGGACGGACAGCTCCGAGACGAAGCCCGCACCGGCCCCGCGCAGCGCCACGGCGGCCGCGCCGTCCCGGTCCACGGTGGCCTCGGCCAGCCGGGCCAGCGGGATCTCCAGGTACGGGCGGGCCCGGTCGGGCATCCGGTCGGCCCGGCTGCCGAGCAGGGCGCCGGTCGCCGCGTCCACCTTCACGTGGTGGACGCGCGGCTCGGCGGTCATCACGTCCACCTTCCAGACCTGGGCGGAGTTGTCCCGTTCCAGCTTCGCGCTGGTGACCTTGCCGCCCGCCACCGACTTCTCGGCGGTCTCCGTGGCCTGGGCGCGAGCGGTCCGCGGGCCGCCCCGCTCGGCCGGGGTCGCGGGCGGTCGGGCCTGCGCGGGGGACCCGGTCGCGTCGCCGGTCGCGTCGCCGGTCGGCGCCGTGGCGGCGCCGCCCACCGGTCGGGCCTTGTCGACCCCGCCGTCCGTGCCGGATCCGCAGGCCGTCAGGGACAGGGCGAGCGCCCCGCCGGCGAGTGCGGCGGCGATCAGGTGGCGGCGGCGGGCGCTGGGCGTCGTACGGCTGCTCATGGAGTCCTCCGAGTGGCTGGCCGGCGAGGTACCGGCTTGCGATGGCTCCACACTCGGCCCGCCGCCTGAACCGTCCCTGAAGAATCCTGAAGCCGCCTTCAGGGAGCCGGACCAGGGCGCCGCGCGCCCCTATAGTCCCGATATGGCACTTCATGAGATGAAGGAAGCAACCGCCGGAACCGCCCCCGCCCGGGACGAACGCGTCGACTACGCCACGGACGTGTTCGCGTCCCCGCTCAGCGGCGAGGTACTGCCCAAGTACCGGATGCCGGCGGACCACTCGCCCACCGAGGTCGTCTACTCGCTGCTCCACAACGAGCTGCTGCTCGACGGCAACGCGGCCCAGAACCTGGCCACCTTCTGCACCACCTGGTCCGACGACGGCGCCCGCCGCCTGATGGACGAGTGCATCGACAAGAACATGATCGACAAGGACGAGTACCCGCAGACCGCCGAGATCGAGTCGCGCTGCGTGAACATCCTCGCCGACCTCTGGAACGCCCCGCCCGGCGGCGCCGCGACCGGCTGCTCCACCACCGGTTCCAGTGAGGCCGCGATGCTCGGCGGCCTCGCCCTCAAATGGCGCTGGCGGGCCCGCCGCAAGGCCGAGGGCAAGCCCGCCGACCGCCCCAACCTGGTCTGCGGCCCCGTGCAGATCTGCTGGGAGAAGTTCGCCCGGTACTTCGACGTGGAACTGCGCCAGGTCCCCCTGGAGCCCGGCGCCACCGGACTGCGCCCCCACCAGCTCGCCGCGTACGTCGACGAGAACACCATCGGGGTCGTCGCGATCCTCGGCGTCACCTACACCTGCGACTACGAGCCGGTCGCCGACCTCGCCGCCGCACTCGACCGGATCCAGGCCGAACACGGCTGGGACGTCCCGATCCACGTGGACGCGGCCAGCGGCGGCTTCGTCGCCCCCTTCCTGCACCCCGACGTGGTCTGGGACTTCCGGCTGCCCCGGGTGGCCTCCGTCAACACCTCGGGCCACAAGTACGGGCTCGCACCGCTGGGCGTCGGCTGGATCGTCTGGCGCACCGCCGACCTGCTGCCCGAGGAACTCGTCTTCACGGTGGACTACCTCGGCGGCAACATGCCGACCTTCGCCCTGAACTTCTCCCGCCCCGGCGGTGAGATCATCGCCCAGTACTACCTGTTCCTGCGGCTGGGGCGGGGCGGATACCGGCGCGTGCACCAGGCCTGCGCCGACACCGCGGCCTACCTGGCCCGGGAGGTCCAGGGCATGGGCCCCTTCACCCTCCTGTACGACGGCCAGGGCGGCCTCCCCGCCGTCTGCTACACCCTCACCGACCCCGGGGCGAGCGGCTTCACCCTGTACGACCTCTCCGACCGGCTGCGGATGAGGGGCTGGCAGGTGCCCTCCTACCCGCTGCCCGCGGACCGGGGCGAGACCGTCGTCCAGCGCGTCCTGATCCGGCACGGGGTGACCCTCGACCAGATCGCCCTGCTGGTCGGCGACCTGCGCCGGGCCGTGGACCACCTGACGAAGGCGCCCCCGACCGCCGTGTCCGACCCGCAGCCGGGCTTCCACCACTAGCGGGTGTCCGACGGATGTCCGCGGCGTCGCGGCGCCCGGCACATCCGTCGGACACCCCCTGACCGCGACGCCGGCGCACGGATGAACTTGACCGCCGCCCGGCGCGGGCTGCCCGGGCGGCGGCGACGGTGCACGGACCGTGGGGGCATGCCCCGAACCCGCGTGACCGCCCTCGCCTCCCTCGTCGCCTCTCTCGCCGCCGCCCTCGTGCTGTCCGGTCCGGGGACGGCCCCGGCCGCGGCCCGCGGGGGTCCGGGGCCGTCCCCGGGGCCCGCCGCGCAGCGGGGGATCACCCCGCGGGTGCTGCCCGACCACGGACCGCCCCGCCGCGACCCCGAGGTGTTCCGGGGCGAGGGCTTCGACGCCTGCGCGGCTCCCTCGCTCTCCGCCATGCGGGCCTGGCGGGACCACTCGCCGTACGGGGCCGTCGGCATCTACACCAGCGGCAGCCAGCGGCACTGCGCGCAGCCGCGGCTCACCGCCGAGTGGGTCCGCCGGGTCCAGGCCATGGGGTGGCGGCTGGTTCCGGTCCACGTCGGACGCCAGGCACCCTGCACGTCGTACGCGCACAAGCCCGGCAGGATCGATCCTGCGCGGGCGGTCGAGCAGGGCCGCGAGGAGGCCGTCGAGGCGTTGGCCGGACTCCGCGGGCTGGGGCTCGGCCCCGGCACCCCGGTGTACCTGGACATCGAGGCGTACCCCTCCGCCGAGCCGCGGTGCGCGCAGGCCGTGGTCGACTTCACGAGCGGCTGGACGCAGCGGCTGCACCGGTCCGGGTACCGCGCGGGCTACTACTCCAGCCTCGGCTCCGGGCTGGCCGACCTGGCGGCCGCCGCCCGCGCCGGCACCGCACCGCTGCCGGACGCGGTCTGGTACGCCCGCTGGGACCGGCGGGCGGACACCGCCGACAGCGGCGCGCTGGCCGCCGGGCTCTGGCAGGGGCACCGGCGGATCCACCAGTACCGGGGCAACGTGCGGGAGGCCCACGGCGGGGTGACCCTCACCATCGACCGCAACCTCGTCGACGCCCCGGTCGCGGTCCGGCCCGCTCCATCGCCCGGCTGACCCGGTCCCCGTCCGGCTGACCCGATCCCGTCCGGCCGCCCCGGCCCCGGCCGCCCCGGCATCGTGGCGGCCCGGTCAGGACGCCCAGCGCATGCCCAGTTCCGACAGGGCGGCCCGCCGCTCCGGAGCCAGGCCGGACGCGCGGGAGCGCTGGTTGGCGATCCAGGAACCCAACCGCACCTGCGCCCCGCCCAGCGGCTCGACATGGGTGCGCGGTACCTGGAGGTGACCCTCCCGGGCCTGGAAGCGGCGGGCCGCGGCCAGGTTCGCGGCCCAGGCGTCGGCGTGCGCCCGGCGCGGCCGCGGGCGTTCGGACTCCGGGGCCGGACCCGTCCCCAGCCCGTGCTCCAGCAGCCACCGCTGCGCCGGGGTCAAACGCTCCCACCCCAGGCGCTGCGCCCGCAGCCACTGCCCCAGGTCCTCGCCCTGCACGTACACCTCCCCGGGGTCGAGCGGCAGCGCGCCGCCCGCCTCCAGCCGCGCCCGGGTCAGCCGGTAGGCCCGCTGCCAGGAGATGTCCCAGTCCGGGCACCAGCCGGGATCGATGTCGTCCAGGGCCGCGTGGCGCTCCGCCGACAGCGCTCCCGGACCCTCGCGGCGCGCTGCGGCGCGCTGGTTCTTGGCCCAGATGCCGACCGGGTGGCCCTCCCAGGTGGAGTCCACCGGCGGCAGCAGGTGGCCGTGCGCCCGCGCCCAGGCGCGGGCCGCCGTCAGCCCCTCCTCGAAGGCCACGTCGAAGGCGCTCCACACCATCCCGAGCGCGTCCAGCTCCGCGGTCCGCCGCCGGCCGAGGGATCCCCGGCGGTAGGCGCGCCGCGCGTCCGAGATCCACTGCCCGAGCGGGAAGCGGGCGAGCCCGGGCGGCCAACCGTCCCCGCCCGCGGGCGCCTTGAACCCGAAGGGCACCTTCAGGTCCCCGGTTCCGGCGAGGTAGTGCGCGGACGCGGCGAGCCCGCGCCGCCAGTGCTCGTGCTCGGGGTGCAGCACCCGCAGCCGGATGAAGGCGGCGAGCAGCGCCGGATCGCGGGGGGTCGAGAAGCTGAGCAGTCCCGCGGCCCCGCCGTCCTGCGCGGCGCCCGCCCCCGCCGTGCTCGAAGGGCGGGGCGCCGCACCCGGCCGCTGCGGCTCGGCCAGCGACTCCACGAGCCTGCTGTCGTGCGCCCGCAGCGCCTCCAGCAGCCGCGCCAGGCTCCCGTACGCCCGTGAGGTCAGCATCGTCTCCGGGGTCTCGCCCGGGCCCAGCAGCACCGGCACCACGAGGGAGGCGACCTTCCCCTCGCCGGGGCGGATCCGCAGCGCCCGGCCCACGGCCTGCACCAGGTCCGGCATCGAGTCGCGGACGTCCGCCCAGAACACGGAGTCGCACTCCTTGGTGTCCACCCCCTCGCCGAGCACCCGGACGCTGCCGAGGAAGGCCTTCTCCGCGATCCGGTCGGCCGCGAAGGCGTCCAGCACCCGCCGCCGGTGCGCCGCCGGGTGCTGCCCGCCCAACCAGTCCGCCCACACGGTCCGCGGGTACACCGGGCGGGGGGCCCGGCTGGTCATCCGCAGCCGCGCCGCCACCGCGGGCAGCCCCGCCGCGAACGCCTCGGCCTCCCGGGTCAGGTGGTGGAAGACCAGGGTGCGGCGGAAACCCTGGTCGGCCGCCGCCTTGACCAGGGCGGTCTGCAGCGCCGCCAACCGGGCCCCGCGCACCTCGTCCGAGCGCCCCCGCGGGCCCAGCAGCACCGCCGCCTGGAACTCCGGATCGCTGACGTCCACGCACACCACCCGGTACGGCGCGCAGATGCCCCGGTCGATCGCCTCGGACAGGGACAGGGTGTGGCAGCGGGCGCCGAACGGTCCGTCCGGATCGTCCTCCATCGAGGCGACCAGCACCCCGCCGGGCACCCGGCCCCCGGTGCGGTCGCCCTCCGTGCGGTCGCCCCCGGTGGGGCGGTCGTCCTCCGTGCTCTCGGGGTCCTGCCAGACCCGGGGCGTGGCGGTCATGTAGAGCCTGCGGACCGCCGGGATCCGCGTGTTGTCGTGCACCACCGCCCAGGGCTTGCCGATCCGTCCGGACGTGCGGTGGGCCTCGTCGACCACGATCAGGTCCCACCCCGGCGACCCGGCGCGGTGCGCCCCCTCGACGATGCCGAGGCCGAGGGAGGCGTAGGTGGCGAAGACCGTGACCTGGGGCACCGGTCGGCACCACTGCGCGATCAGCTCCGGATCGGTGGTGCTGGGCACGCCCACCTCCGTGCCGCGCAGCGAGCACACGGCGAGGAAGCGCCCGGTGCGACCGCCCTCGCGCCAGGCGGCGACGGTCTGCGTCAGCAGGTCGAGCGAGGGCACCAGGACCAGCACCCGCCCGGCCCCGAGGGCCTCGGCGGAACGGACGGCCACCAGGGACTTCCCGGACCCCGTGGCCATGATCACCTGGGTGCGCAGCCCGGCTGCGGGCAGCTGCCCGCCCACGGGCAGCTCCAGTGCCCGCACGACGGCGTCGACGGCCTCGCGCTGGTGCGGGCGCAGGACCCTCCGTGCCATCCGTCGTACTCCGCTCGCCCCGTCTGATCAGCCCGTTCGGCTCCAGTCACTATCCTGCCCCGAGATTGAAGCATCCAGTGACCGCGCGGTCGGGTGTCGTCGAGCGACGTTCGAGCGGAGGGCGTCCCTCCCCTCCTTGGGGGGGCGCCCGCGGGCGCCCCGTCGGCCGGGGTCACATGCGGGCGCCGAAGTTCTGGGTCCACCAGGGGCCGCCGGACCCGTTGTGGATGCCGACCCCGATGTCCTTGAACGAGCAGTTGAGGATGTTGGCGCGGTGGCCCGGGCTGTTCATCCAGGACTCCATGACCGCGGCGGGCGTCGACTGGCCCCGCGCGATGTTCTCGCCGTACGTCGACCAGCGGTACCCGGCGGCGGTGATCCGCTTGCCCGGGTCGGCGCCGTCGGGGTTGGTGTGGTCGAAGAAGTCCCGGGCCGCCATGTCGTCCGACTGGCCCTGGGCGGCGGCGCGCAGCTGGGCGTCGTCCTTGAGCGGCCCGCAACCGGCCGCCGACCGCTCCTGGTTGACCAGTGCGATCACCTGGGCCACGGTGCCCTGCGGCGCCGCGAGCGCCGGACGCGGAGCCGAGGGGCGCGGGGCGGGCGTCGCGCTCCCGCTCCCGGAAGCCGAGGCGGAGGCGGAGGCCGAGGCGGAGGCAGAAGCGGAGGCCGAAGCGGAAGCGGAAGGGGACGGAGAGGCGGACGCCGAGGCGGAGGGGGAGGCGGAGGTCGACGCCGACGGCGCCGACCCGGTGGTGGAGAGCGCGGCCAGCGGCACACCGGGAGCCGCGGCGGTCGTTCCCTCCTCACCCGATCCCGGCAGGGCGCCACCGAGGTACAGGGCCCCACCACCGGCCATGCACGCGACGACCACGCCGCCCGCGATGACCCTGCGGCGCGTGCGGCGCCGCTTGCGCGACGCGCCCCGGCCCACGTCACCGCGCCCCCCGGCCGCGTGGGCTCCGGAGCCCTTGGCGGCGCCGGACGAGTGGGCGACGTACGAAGGAGCGGTGTCCGGGGAGGCGGCGTAGGAGAAGGCGGCCGGAACCGCGGTGGCCTCGTGGACCGAGGCCACGAGGGCCGCCGCGACGGGGACCAGGGCCAGCCCGGCCAGCAGGCCCTCCGCCGGGACCAGGCCGTTCCACAGACCCGCGCAGCGCAGGCACTCGCGCGCGTGCCGGGCTATTCGCTTGCGCCACAGCGCCGACGGGAGCCCGTCCCAGCCGCCGGCCACCGCCCGCAGCGCGTCGCAGGGCGGCTGGGCGTCCAGCGCCCGCTCGACCACGCGCGCGGACTCCAACTGCGCCTTCATCCGCTGCACGCGCACGGCGGTGTGCTGCGGGGACAGCTCCAGGGCGGCCGCGACCTCCGCCCGGGTCAGTTCCCCGGCGCACTCCAACCACCACAGGGACAGCAGCGCCCGGTCGTCGGGCTCCAGCCAGCGGGTGGCCCGCGCGGTCTCGCGCCGCTGTCCGGTGAGGTTCAGCTGTACGACGGTCAGGTCCACGAAGTCGGCGCCCGGATCGGCGAGTTCCCGGGCGGCGTCCAGCCCGCTCGCGTCGGGGCCGGTGCTGCGGGCCTCCCAGTGCGCCCGTACCCGGTTCATCGCGATCGCCACCAGCCACGACCGGAAGCTGTCGTCGGACCGCAGCCCGCCCAGGCCGTCGAGGGCCCGCAGCATGGTGTCCTGGACCACGTCGTCCACGTCGACGGACCCGTTCAGGGCCCGGCCGACGATGTTGTAGACGAGCGGCAGGTGGGCGCCGACGAGTTCGTCCTGCGCCCCCGGATCGCCGGCCCGGGCGGCCGACACCAGCGCTGCGGTGTGCTGAGTACTCATGTGATGATCCCTGTCCGTACCGGCGGTCGATGGTGCCCAATACATGGGAGACCGCCGAGCGGGGCCCCGATAACACTTATCGGTGAGCACTCTCTCGCACAAGGGCGCGTGGGGCGCACCGGGGTCCGGATCCGGGTCCTCACATCCTAGAAAACGGGGGCAAAGGGGGTTGTGTGGGGCAGCGGCTCGTTCACCCAGCCCGCCGCGAGCACGAGGTGGGAGGAGCGGTCCACCGCGAGGAATCCGAAGGGCCGCCGGAAGGCGACCTCGGCGCGACGGACGCGGTAGCGGGTCGTCGGCGCGCCCCCGCCCGCCCGCATGCTCACCGCGGTGAGGGCCGCGGCCTCGAACCCCGTCGCGTGGAAGCGGGCCATCGCGGACTGCCGCGCCGAGCCGACCGCCAGCGGGGCGGAGCTGATCCCCGGGAAGTGGCCGAAGGCGTCGTCGGACGCGGCGTCCAGTCCGAACAGTCGGGCCTGGCCGAGGAGGTCGTGCTCGGCCCGGAGGTCGAAGGCCACGGTCTCCTCGATGAGGTAGGAATCGGGTGAGAAGGACTCGACCGTGCTCAGGTCCAGTCCCGGTCCGGGGGACCCCTCGGGCAGGGTGCTCGCGCCCTCGGCGGGCGTCCTCCCGGTGACGGCGGCGATCCCCGCGACCAGCACCTCGCCGGGAGCGGCGTCGGGGGCGCCGAGCAGCAGGTGGACGTCGACGTCCGTCCTCCCCTCGACCTCCAGGAGCGTGACCGGTCCGGCGGGCGAGCGCGTCACCCGGACCCGGTCCAGCTCCCGGGTGGTCCGTCGCAGGCCGAGGAAGCGCTGCCCGGACCACGGGCCGTCGTCGGTCCCGGCAGGGACCGCGTCGAAGGGCTGCTGCCAGGTCACCCGGAGCGCGAGCGCCGAGGCGAGCACCATGAGCACCTCGGGGCCCACGGGCGCCGGCATGTGCTCGATCAGGCCGTCCGTGCGCTCGGCCGCCCACCCGTCCAGCACCGGCCGGTCGATGCCCGCGTCCCCCGTCAGCGTCCCGCGCGCGCCGTCCGGCAGGTCGTCGGTCCAACGCTTCTCCAGGGGCAGGTCGGCCCTGGTCCACAGGCCGGTCGCCGCCACCAGGCCGGGTACCCGACCGAGCCCGTCCAGCAGCTCGCGGGCCGCGGCCGCGGCCCCCTCGGCGGGTATGCCGAGGGCCCGCGCCAGCTCTTCGCGCGCGGGGCCGCCCGCGCCGTCGGCGAGGAGGGCGAGCAGCGGCCAGACCCCGGCCGCGGTGAACACCGTGCCCCCGGCGTCGGGCCGGACCACCGCGGCCCAGCGTTCGGTGAGCCGGTTGACCGCGTGAATCGTCGTGATGTCCATGCGCGGAGGCTACGGGCCGGGGCGCCTCCCGTGCCGGTGGATTTCGCCGGCGGCCGCGGGGGGACCGGGGGGCGCCCCGGCGGATCAGTGGCCGCGCAGCCCCTGGTCCACGGCCGTCATGAGTTCGCCGTCCGCGGTGTCCCCGTCCAGGGACCAGAACATGGCGCCGCCCAGGCCGTGTTCACGGATGTACGCCGTCTTCGTGCGCAGCACCTGCGGGTCGTCGTAGGTCCACAGGGTGGTCCCGTCGAACAGCCAGGCGCTGCCCGCCCGCCGGTCCCGGTGCAGTGTGTACGCGCCCGAATCGGCCAGCTTCTTCAGCGCCTTGTAGTCCTCGTACCCGGCGGACCAGGTCGCGGGCGCCGGCGCGGTCGCGGGCTTCCCCATGCCGTTGCCGCCGCCGGTGACCCCGGTCCAGCCCTGGCCGTAGAACGGCATGCCCATCACGAGCTTGCCCGCGGGCGCCCCGCGCCGCAGCCAGGCGTCCACCGTGCCGTCGACGCTGAAGTCGTCGCGCGCGTACAGGGCCGACTGCTGGGCGGTGGTCTTCTCGCCGGAGACGTGGAAGTCGTAGCCCTGGAGCGTGACGAAGTCCAGGTCCCGCATGATCTTCCGGACCTCGAAGCCCGCGTCGATCTTGGCGGGGGCGGTCGGGACGAAGGCGGTCAGCTGGTACTTCTTCTTCTGGGTCCGGCCGTAGGCGTCGAGCTGGGTACGGAACTCCTGCACCAGTGCGGTGAAGTTCCGCTTGTCCTCGGGCCGGTAGGTGGTGTCGGTGTCCCCGGGCGATCCGGGCCATTCCCAGTCGAGGTCGATCCCGTCGAAGAGGCCGGCGGCCGCACCGGCGCCGCCGCGGGCGCCGTCCTGGGGCAGGTTCCCCTTGATGTAGAGGTCGATGCAGGACTGGACGAGCGCCTTGCGCGAGGCGGGGGTCCGGGCCGCGTCCGAGAAGTGCGTGGACCAGCTCCAACCGCCCAGTGAGATCTGGGCCTTGAGGCCCGGGTGCTTGGCCTTGAGCTCGCGCAGCTGGTTGAAGTTCCCGGCGAGCGGCTGGTCCCAGGTGTCGGCCACCCCGTCGACCGAGCCCGCGGCGTCGAGCGGGCGGGCGTAGTCGGCCCAGGCGTCCGCCTCACCGGGGACGTTGCCGGTGAAGCACTTGCCGTCCGCGCCGATGTTGCCGAAGGCGTAGTTGATGTGGGTGAGCTTGGCGGCGGCGCCGCTGGTCTCCAGGTTCTTGACCTGGAAGTCGCGCCCGTAGACGCCCCATTGGGTGAAGTAGCCGACGCGGTTGTACGTGCGCCCGTGACCGAGGTCGCCGTCGGCGCGGTCGGTGGCGGCTCCCGCGGCGGGCGCGAAGGCCGCCAGGAGGGAGAAGGAACAGGCGGCGACGGCCAGCCTGCCGAGCGTGCTGCGGCGCATGGGCTTCCTTTGCGGATGCGGGGAGTGGTGCTCCTGAGCCGTGCTGTGCGCGTGCTGTGCATCCCGGAAGGTATTGGTCTGGACCAGAGCGGTCAAGAGGGCGGCGGGTGTCGGGGGCCGCGCGGGGGCGTGCTCAGGGCGGGGGCGTGCCCGGTCAGGAGAGGGGCCACTGGCCGATGTCGTCGGCCGTCCCGCTGTTCAGCGCGAACTGCACCGCTGACGGGCGGGCGTCGCGGGGCAGCTCGAAGGTGACGCTGCCGGTGGCCCGTTCGCCGGGCGCGAGGGATCGTCCGTCCGGGAACTCCGTCCCGGCCGTCGTCGCCCCGGCCACACCCGAATACCGCTTGCCGCCCAGGTCCAGGAGGTACGAGCCGTCGCGCGGGGCGTCGGTGTAGGCGGCCGTCCCGGTGTTGACCAGGCGGAGCTCGACGGAGACGAGCCGCTGCGCCGGATCCCGTGCGGGATCCGCGGTGCGCGGGGTCGCCGGATCGGTCACGGCGACGAGGGTGACGTCCAGCAACTCTCCGGGCCGATTGCCGCGCAGCGAGATCGTCTCTCCGGTGGGCCCTGCGGGGAGCCGGCCCTGCGCTTCCGCGACGCCGGGTCCGGGCCCGAATCCGACTCCGAGGAGGGTCGGCGCGGTGAGGGCGAGCGTGAGGGCGAGGGCCAGGGTGAGGGCGGGCGCGGGCGCGGCGGAGGAGGGCCGGAGACGGCGCATGGCGGAACCTCCTCGGGCGTGGGGCCACCTCCCACCATCCCCCTCGGCGCCCGGCCCCGCCACCTGCGACGCTCCCCGCCGCGGGCCGCGGGCCGCGGAGCGCCCCGGGAGCGGCCGCTGGTCCCGTCGGGTGACCACATGCTGGAAACGATTGGATCATCCGCGTGCCCCGTGCGAAGCTAGGGCCATCGAAGGGGCGTAGCTCAGTTGGTAGAGCGTTGGTCTCCAAAACCAAATGTCGTAGGTTCGAGTCCTGCCGCCCCTGCAAGGGAAACCCTCCGAAGCCCGGGGTGAACGCGCCGCGTTCACCCCGGGCTTCGGGCGTTCAGGTGGTCCACGGGGCGTTCGGCTCAGACGTTGGGGACCTGGAGGAGGTCCCAGGTGGTACGGCCGGGGGGCCAGGTGGCGGCGGCCCCGGTGAAGCCGCACGTGCGCTGCCACGCCTCGTAGCTGGTCTTGTCACCGCGGCCGATGACGTCCTTGTTGCGGCTCGACTCGTACCGGTCGCACCCCACGGCGACCAGGCGGTCGTGCATGGCCGAGACGATCGGCGAGCGGCGGCCCGTGGTGAACCAGGCCGCGCCCGGGAACGGCTCGAAGGTGGGCGCGGTGACGGGTGGCGCCCAGCGCCAGGCGGTGATGGCGGACCCGCCGCGGGGGTCCTGGGGGTCGGCGGTCGGCGGGCACTCGCCGTCCGGGTAGCGGGGGGCGAAGTAGCCGGTGACGTAGCTGCTGCGGCGGGGGTTGGAGTGCGACCAGACGCCGTTGCCCTGCCCGTGGTCCACGGCCCCGGCCCGGATGGAGTTGCCGCCCTTGGTGTACACGGTGTCCGCGTCGAAACCGGTGACCATCTCGGTGTGCGCGCCGTTGCCGAAGTTCACCCACGCGCCGGCGCTGGGGTACGCGGACCACTGGCCGCGGCGCTGCGCCCAGTCGCTGAACGCCGAGACGTTGTCGACTTTGGGCACGATCGCGTCGAGACCGGCGTCGTGGTAGGTGCACCAGTCGAAGATGACGCACCACGCGACTCCGTCCTCGCCGAACTCGCGGCCCCAACGGGTGTAGTTGTCCCAGCCGACGGTGCTGTTCCAGCCTTCGTAGATCTGCTCGGGTACGGACATCAGGTGGTCGGTGAGCTGTCGCCACTCGGGTGAGGTGCTCATGGGGGGTCCTCCGGGTGTGACGGAGCCGTCGATTTCCGAAGTGGTCCCCAGCAATGAGGCGGCCAATGCGTCCCTGAGCTGCTGTATCGATTCAGCTCGGTCGGCGGCCCAGGGGGCTCCGCGGCCGGCGCGGGCGGTCGGGCGCCGGCACCCGGGCGCGGATGGTCTGGCAGAATTGTCCGGGTTACCCCCGGGCGGCGCGTACCAGGAAACCGGTGTGAAACCGGTACGGTCCCGCCACTGTGACCGGGCCCTCGCGGGTCCGGGAGTCAGACACTGACGTGCCGCCCTTTCCTTGTCGATTTCCTTTCGACTTCCTTTTGACCCGGGGACGAGGATCCCCAGGAGAGGCTCCGTCATGTCGCGTTTCCGCGCCGCCCTGCGCGCGCTCACCCCGCTCGCCCCCCTGACCCTCCTGATACCGCTCGTCGCCTGCGGCGCCGCCGAGGAGGGGGCTACGGGCGACGGCGCGCCGCGGCCGACGTCCGGCGCCGCGGGGTTCCCGTACACCGTGACCAACTGCGGTGTGACCACGACGTACCGGGAACCGCCCCGGCGCGCCGTCGCCATGAACCAGCACGCCACCGAGGTGCTGCTCGCCCTCGGCCTCGGCGACCGGATGGCCGGCACCGCCTACCTCGACGACGCCGTCCTGCCCGCGTACCGGCCCGCCTACGACAAGATCAAGGTGTTGGCGAAGGAGTACCCGTCGAAGGAGCTGCTCCTCGGCGCCAACCCCGACTTCGTCTACGGCGGTTACTCCAGCGCCTTCGACAAGTCCCAGGGGCGCGACCGCGAGACGCTGGGGAAGAGCGGTATCAACACCCGTCTCAGCGTGGAGTACTGCACCCAGGGCCCGGTCCGCTTCGAGCAGCTGAAGACCGAGATCACCGAGGTGGCCCGTACCTTCGGGGTGCCCGACCGGGGCGCGCGGCTGATCGAGGACGAGCAGCGCCGCATCGACGCCGTCGCGGCGCGCGTGAAGGACAAGGCGCGCCCGACCGTCTTCGTCTACGACTCCGGGGAGACGGCGGCCTTCACCTCGGGCGGCAACGGCATCGGCAACGAGATCGTCTCCCTGGCGGGCGGGACGAACGCCTTCGCCGACCTGAAGGACACCTTCGGCGATGTCTCCTGGGAGAAGGTCATCGAGCGCAAGCCCGATACCGTGCTGATCTACGACTACGGCGGGACCGGCGTCGAAGCCAAGAAGCAGCGCCTGTTGAACGACCCGGCCCTCGCCCAGGTTCCCGCGATCAGGGACCGGCGGTTCGTCGTCCTGCCGCTGTCCTCGGCCGTGCTCGGGGTGCGCGTCGCCGACGCCGTCGAATCCCTCGCCGGGCAGCTGCACCCCGACGCCCGGTGAGGGCGGACCGCCGCCGCACCCCGCTCGTCCTCGTCCTCCTCGCCCTCGCGCTCGCCGCCTGCGCGGTGGCGGGACTGGCGCTGGGGCCGGTGCGGATCGCTCCCGGCCAGGTGCTGGAGATCGTGGCCGACGGACCGAGCCCCGGCGCCTTCGCCTCCATCGTGTGGGACGTCCGGATGCCGCGCGTGCTGCTGGCGGCCGTGGTCGGAGCCGGACTGGCCGTGACGGGCGCCGTGTTGCAGGCCCTCGTGCGCAATCAGCTCGCCGACCCGTTCCTGCTCGGCGCGTCCTCCGGGGCCTCCGCGGGCGCCGTGGCCGTCATCGTGCTCGGCCTCGGCGCGGGCGTCGCGACCAGCGTCACGCTGCCCCTGGCCGCGTTCGTCGGATCGCTCGGCGCGTTGGTCACCGTGTACGCCCTGGCCCGGCGCGGCGGGACCATGACCACCGGGCGGCTGATCCTCGCCGGGGTCGCCGTCCAGTACATCCTGTCCGCGCTGACCAGTCTGGTGCTGGTCCTCTCGGCGCGGGCCGAGGAGGTCCGCTCCATCCTCTTCTGGACGCTCGGCGGCCTCGGCGGGGCGCGTTGGGACGAGCTGGCCCTGCCCGCGGCCGTCCTGGCCGTGGGGACCGGGCTGCTGCTCGGCCTCGCCCGGCCGCTGGACCTGCTGCTCGCAGGCGAGGAGGACGCGCGGACCCTCGGGCTCGACACCGGTCGCTTCCGGGCCGCCGTCTTCGTGCTGACCTCCCTGGTCATCGGAGTGCTGGTGGCCTTCAGCGGTGCGATCGGTTTCGTCGGGCTGATGGTTCCCCATGCCGCCCGGATGGTCGTCGGCGCCGGGCACCGGGCGCTGCTGCCGGTGGCCGCGCTGGGCGGGGCCGTGTTCCTGATGCTGGCCGACCTGGTCGCCCGTACCGCGGCCGCGCCCGAGGAGATTCCGGTCGGCGTCGTCACCGCGCTGGTCGGCGGGCCGTTCTTCCTGTGGATGCTGCGGCGCTCCAGCCGCAGCGAGGGGGTGACCGGATGACGGCGTCGCCACCCTCGCGAGCGCTGGAACTACGGGCCGAGGCCGTGCGTTACGAGATCGACGGGAAGCCGCTGTTGCACGGCGTCGACCTGACCGCCCACCCCGGCGAGACGGTCGGCGTGGTCGGTCCGAACGGCAGCGGCAAGACCACCTTGCTGCGCTGCGTGTACGACACCCTGCGGCCCACCGGCGGGCGGGTCGTGCTGGACGGTGTGGACGCGGCCTCGCTGGGCGTCAAGGAACGGGCCCGTCGGGTCGCGGTCGTGCCGCAGGACGCGAGCGGCACCTTCGGGCTGACCGTGCGCGAGGTGGTGGCCATGGGGCGCAGTCCGCACAAACGGTTCTGGGAGCAGGACGGGCCGGCCGACGCCCTGCGCGTCGCCGGCGCACTGGAGACGGTGGGCGCCGGGGAGCTGGCCGCCCGCCGCTTCGACGAACTGTCCGGCGGCGAGCGCCAGCGCGCGCTCGTGGCCCGGGCCCTCGTCCAGGAGCCAGGCCTGCTCGCGCTCGACGAGCCGACCAACCACCTCGACATCCGCTACCAGCTGGACGTCCTCGGCCTGGTCCGGGACCTGCCCGCCACGGCCCTGCTGGTCCTGCACGACCTCAACCTCGCCGCGTCCTTCTGCGACCGGCTCTACGTCCTGGACGCCGGACGGGCGGTGGCGTCCGGGCCACCGGGAGAGGTGCTGACGGAGGAACTCCTGGCCGAGGTGTACGGCGTGCGCACACGGATCACCGCCCACCCCACCACGGGCGCTCCGAACATCGTCTACCTGCCCTGAGCGGACGGCGAAGGGGCGGCGCCCGGTGTACGCGGCGCCGCCCCCCTTCAACCGTCGAGCCGACTACTGCGCGGTCGCGCCGTCGGCGCCGCTCCCGTAGGGGCGGGTGATGATCTCCATCCCGTGCCCGGACGGATCCAGGAAGTACAGCCCCCGGCCCCCGTCGTTGTGGTTGATCTCGCCCGGCTGCTTCTGCATCGGATCGGCGAAGTACGTGATGTCCTTCGCCCGGATCCGGGCGAAGGACGCGTCGAACTCCGCCTCGGAGATGAGGAAGGCGTAGTGCTGGGGGGTGATGGTCCCGGACGGGACGGTGGCGAAGTCCAACTGGACGCCGTTGGCGGTGTCGACGGGGACGAAGGGGCCCCACGCGGAACCGACTTCGAGACCGAGGACGTGCGCCAGGAATTCGGCCGACTCCCGATTGTCGCGGGAGTGGATGATCGTGTGGTTCAACTCGACTGACATGGGTGAATGCCTCCGCAAGGCACCTCACGGCCACCTCCATGCCTCACCCGGACGGTGACCGGCACGCGATGACGTGTAGGTGATCCTAAACGCCCGTTCCGTCCCGTGGCCACTGCTTTGGGTCACGAACCGCCGTACACCGCCTTGACGTTGTCCTGGGCGGGGTGGGTCCGGCCGGCCGGACCCGCTGCGAAGGCGCGCAGCAGGTTCTCCGTCACCCGCGTCGTCAGCGCGCCGGCGCGCGCGTCGAGGCCGTGGTTGGCACCGCTGCGGCCGTCCCCGGTCGCGTCCAGTGCCTCGACCCAGCGCATGGTTCCGGTGGCGAACACGCCGGCGCCGCTCGGCGTCGTGTAGTAGGCGGTGTCCTGGTGACTGGGCCGGCCCTCGCACACCACGGGGGAGTGGGCCAGTATCTCGATCGGGCGCGGGGTCGGGAAACCGGTGCTGACCTTGTCGTACTCCACGCCCACCAGGTGCGGGAAGCGGTCGGTCGCCCGCACGCCGGTGCCGTCGAAGAGCCAGTGGCCCGGGTTGGTCACCACGTACGGAGCGTCCACGGGGTAGCCGTCGTAGATCACGCCGAGCAGCGAACTCTCCGGGTCGGCCCCGGGGGCCGTACGGAAGTCCACGGTCGCCGGGTGACCCCGCTTGAAGCCGGGGTCCTGCTCGTAGGACGTCTTGTAGCAGACGACCGTACGGTCCGGGCCCAGGTCGCTCGCCTCCAGCCGGATGCGGCGGTAGCAGCAGTTCGCGCCCAGTATCGCGACGTTGCTCCCCGCGTCCCGGGCGGCGGTGATGTGCGCGCGCTGCTCGGGCGACCAGTACTCGTCGTGCCCGAGCGAGACGACGGCCGTGGCCCCCTCCAGCAGCCGCTTCTCACGGGCCACATCGGTGGTCGTGGTGTAGGCGAGGGGTATGCCGAGCCGCTCGGCCAAGGCGATCAGCGGAGCCTCGTAGACCAGGAACAGTCCCGCGCCGTCGTCGTACTCGTACGGCCGGTCGAAGGTCACCGACAGGGAGCGCGAGGCGAAACCGCCGCTCGGGCCGTCGTAACTGCTGTACCCACCCCACTTGTTGTAGGCCTGCCACGTCGCCACCGCGTTCACGATGACGGTACGGCCCTTGGTGGCCGCGGACCGCACGGTGACCGGGACGAACCGCTGGCCCTCGCCGCCCTGCGCGTCCAAGCGCAGCAGGTAGCTGCCCTCCGGCCAGTCCTTCGTCTCGACGGTGGTGGTGCGGGCCCAGCGGGCCCGCACCATCCGCGTCCCCTGCTCCACCGCGGCCTCGGGCTGGTGGGCGCCGTTGATCGCTTGGGAGCGCCACACCAGGCGGGCCCGCGCCCCGCCGTACCAGCCCATCCGGTAGGCGGAGACGGTGAACCGCGGCGCGGTCGTGGACACGTGCAGGCCGAAGGACTCGCCCGGCAGGACGCTCACCCGGTCGGCGAAACCCTCGATCGCCCGCGCGGGCCCGGCCTTGGCCACGCCCCAGTCGGCGTTGCCCGGCCGCGCGTTCTCGGCCTTGACGTCGAAGGCGTGCGGTCCGGCCGGATCGCCGGCCCCGGCGGAGCCGGACGGCTTCGCCGCTCCGCTCGGCGCGCGGCCCGCGCCCGCGTCGTCGGCGGAACCCGCCCCGTCCGCACAGCCCGCGACGGCCCCGAGCCCGGCCACCGTGGCCGCACCCGTCGCGATCGCGAGGAACCGCCGCCTGGCCGCTCCTCCACCGTCCCCTGCCTTGTGCGTCTGATCCATGAAGGGCACGGTATGTCACCCGTTCG
This sequence comes from Streptomyces sp. NPDC098789, assembly GCF_044759975.1. Classification (NCBI taxonomy): domain Bacteria; kingdom Bacillati; phylum Actinomycetota; class Actinomycetes; order Kitasatosporales; family Streptomycetaceae; genus Streptomyces; species Streptomyces sp. NPDC098789. Next base: position 306,683 of record NZ_JBIWAJ010000004.1, on the reverse strand, counting down.
GACCCGTTCGAACCGGGCGCGGCCCCGCGCGTCAGCCCAGACGCACCACCACTTCCTGTGCGGCCCCCGCCGCTCGGGTGAGGTCGGCGAACCCCAACCGAAGGACGGCGCCGGGGACGGCCGACACCACCCCGGCGGAGCGGGTGAGGACCTCGGCGACGGGCCGGTGCCACACCACGGTGAGCGCGGTCTGCGTCCGGGACGGATCGCTGACGCGGACCGTGGCCGTCCCGTCGGACCGCTCCCGGACGGTCACCGAGCAGGGCCCGCCCGCCTCGACCGGACCGGCCGTGCCGGCCTGCCAGAGGTTGACCCCGGTGAACCCCAGGGACGGGACGGTGACGCCCTGGGCCACCTCCGAGTTGGCCAGGACGGTCAGCCACCCCGGAGCGGCGGCCCGGGCGGCCGTCTGGGCCGCCGTGGCGCCGGGGAGCACCTGATGGACATACGACCCCGCGGTGGGATCGGTGCCGTGGTCGTACCAGAGCGTCAGGTAGCGGCGGCTCAGCGCGGCGGTGGAGCCGCCCCGGTTGATGTCGCTCCAGCGTCCCGTGCGCTGCTCCCGCAGGGCCTTGAACCCGCCCGCTCCCGACATGACGTACCCGCCGAACCCCGCGAGGTGTGCCCAACCGGGGGAGGAGAACGCGGCCGACCAGCCCGGAGTGGTCGGCTGGAGCGCGCCGCCGACGGTCAGCGCGTGCGTACCGGCGGCCCCCAGATTGCGGTTGTCGATGACCGACTCGACGACGGCGCCGTCCGCGGCCCGGATGCCCGCGCCCAGGCACACGATCGTGTCGGCGAGGAAGAACCAGGACTTGCGGGCCGTGAGGGTGCTGGACAGGCCCCGCAGGTGCTGCCCCACCGAGGCGAACTCTGCGTCCGTGCAGCCGCCCACCCACACGGCGTCCGGCCGGGAGGCTCCCCAGTCGCCCCCCGCGCCGTCGGCCAGCACCTTGCGCGAGACGGTGGTTCCGGGCAGCCGGTAGGGGTCGACCGTCGGCCAGAAGGCGTCCGCGTACTGCCCGTTGCCGTAGGTCGCGCCCCACCAGCACAGCATCCCGCTGCCGGTGTGCCAGCCCCGCAGGTTCTCCCCGTTGCCCGTCTCGTAGTGCGCGATGCGGCGGGAGGCCATGGCCAAGGAAGCCGCCCAGTCGGGCCGTCGGTGCGTGGCCCGGTCCATCGCACCGAACAGGCGGTGGCCGACCGGCTCGGCCGCCGCCGGCACGGCCGGGTCGCCCTCCACCTCGGCCAGCCGGGCCAGCGCGGAGAGGGGCAGGGACTCGTCGGCGAGCGGGCGGCTGTAGTAGTCCCGCGCCATCCAGCCCTTCACCAGCGCCCGCCATCGGGCCCGCTCGGCGGCGCTCGCGCCCTCACCGAGCAGCAGGATCCCGGCGAGCAGTGCGTGGCCCCGGGCGTGGTCGTCCTGTCGCACCTGCCGGACGTCCGCCGCGGCCAGCCCCCGGCTGATGGCCCGGCCGCTGACGCAGTCCATGGCCAGACCGTTGAAGAGGAAGGGGGCCCAGGCCCCCTCCACCGCATCGAAGACCACCTGCGCACCGGGGTCGACGACGGCCCAGGGGGTCCCCTTCAGCACCCCCGACAGCAGGCCCAGACCACCGAGCAGCACCGCACCGTAGGTACCCGAATAGGGCACCCACGTGTGCTGGACGAACGACCCGTCGCGGTACAGGCCGTCTCCCGACGTGACGTAGGGGAAGACCGGAGCGAGGGCGTCGCGAGCCAGAGCGATCTTGGCCGACTGCTTGCCGACCACCCCGCGCACCGCCAGCACCCGACACAGGTCCACCCGGTTCGCACCGGTGCTGGTCCCGGTGTACGAGCCGACCACGGAGTCCGGCACGAAGTGGTCCACGGCCGCGCAGGATTGCGTGAGCTGCGTCGGCGACAGTTGGTCGTACAGCAGCACGCAGAGGTCCAGCAGCGCTTGCGGCGCACCGATCTGCCAGCAGTACCAGTTGCCGTAGGGCGCCTGCCCCGCGTGGTAGGCCCGCGCGTGCAGGTGGTCGAGCCCGGTGAGCAGGGCCGAGAGCAGCGCCCCCGAGCCGGTCGTCCCCGTCCCGGGCCGGACGTAGGCCTCCGCCATCGTCCGCAGCCGGTAGTAGCTCTGCATCAGCATCTCGGGATCGGTGGAGAACACCTGGTCGGGCCAGAGCGAACCGGCGGCCGGGGCCATGGCCGCCACCCAGCCCCCGGCCATCTCGCCCAGTGCGGCCAGCCGCGAGCGGAACGGCTCCGCCCCGGTGGGCAGATCGCCTCCCAGGACGAGACCGCGCCACACCGCCCGCATGCCGTCGTGGACATCCCCCACAGCCTGTGCGGCCGCCCGCCCGGCGGGTGTCGCGAGGAGGAGCGCACCCCCGCCCGCGGTGGAGAGGAAGGCCCGCCGACTCCATACTTCCGTCATCGCCAACTCCTTTCGCCCCGTGGATCCATCGACGCTCCCGGGGCCATCGACCGACCGGTCATTCGACGTGTTCGCGGTAGCGCTCGATCACCTCCCGCAGCACGTCCGCGCCGTCCCGGGCCCACAGGCCCGGCTGGAAGATCTCGACCTCGACCGGCCCCGCGTACCCGGCGGCGTCGGCCAACTCGCGGAAGGCCCGCAGATCGATGCTGCCGTCGCCGAGCTGCCCCCGGCCCAGCAACACCCCTTCGGGGAGCGGAGTGATCCAGTCCGCCACCTGGACGGACACGATCCGCCCGCCCTCACCGGCCCTGCGCAGGTCCACCGGGAGCCGCTCGTCCCACCACACGTGGTAGGAGTCGGCCACCACCCCGACCTGCTCGGCCGGGAACTGCTCGGCCAGGTCGAGCGCCTGGCCGAGGGTGGACACCACGCACCGGTCCGAGGCGAACATCGGATGCAGCGGCTCGATGCCCAGGCGCACCCCGTGCGTCGCCGCCCAGGGTGCCAACTCGCCGAGGACGGAGGCGATCCGCAGCCGAGCCCCGACCAGGTCCCGGTCCCCGGGGGGCAACCCGCCCGAGACCAGCACCAGCGTGTCGGCGCCCAGCTCCGCCGCCTCGACCACGGCCCGGCGGTTGTCGTCGAGCGCGGCCGCGCGGCCCCGGGGGTCGTCCGCGGTGAAGAAGCCGCCGCGGCACAGCGAACTGACCCGGATCCCCGCCTCCGCGACGAGCTTCGCGGTGTCCCGTACCCCGAAGGCCCGCACCGGATCGCGCCACAGCCCGACGGCCGTCACCCCGGCGGCCGTGCATCCGCTCACCAACTCGGGCACGGACCATTGCCGGACGGTCTCCTGATTTAGGCTCAGCCGGGCCGGCGCCCCTGTCACGACGCCACCCCGTGCACCGCGAGGAGGTGTCGCATCCGCTGCTCCGCCCGCTCCGGATCGGGGAACAGGCCCAACAGGTCGGCGCGTTCGTAGGCGGTGGCGAGATGGGGGAGCGAGCGCGCCGACTGGAGGCCGCCCACCATCGTGAAGTGTTCCTGGTGGCCGGCGAGCCAGGCCAGGAGGACCACCCCGGTCTTGTAGTAGCGGGTCGGTGGGGCGAAGAGGTGTCGCGCCAGGTCCACCGTCGGGTCCAGGAGGGCCCGGAAGCCCGCGGGATCGTCGTGGTCCAGGGCGACCGCGGCCCGGGCCGCCAACGGCGCGATCGGATCGAAAATGCCCAGCAGCGCGTCGCTCGCGCACTCCCCGTCCCCCGCGATCAGTTCCGGGTAGTGGTAGTCGTCCCCGGTGTAGCAGCGGACCCCGGCGGGCAGTCGCCGACGGATGTCCGCCTCGCGTCCGGCGTCCAGCAACGACACCTTGATGCCGTCCACCTTGTCCGGGTGCTCGGCGATGACCTTCAGGAAGACGTCGGTGGCCCGGTCCAGGCTCTCGTGTCCCCAGTAGCCGTGGAGCTCGGGGTCGAACATGGGACCCAGCCAATGCAGCACCACCGGTCTCGCGCACTGGCGCAACAGCCCTCCGTACACCTCCAGGTAGTCCTCCGGGCCCCGGGCCGCGCGGGCCAGGGCCCGCGAGGCCATCAGGACGGCCGACGCACCACAGGCCTCGACGTGTGCCAGCTGTGCCTCGTAGGCGGCGGAGATCTCGGCGAGGGTATGGGCGCCGGCCGGGAGCTGGTCGGTACCCGCCCCGCAGAGGATCCGGCCGCCCACGGCCGCGGCGTCCGCGGCGGACCGGCGGATCAGCTCCGCCGCGGTGGGCCAGTCCAGCCCCATCCCGCGTTGGGCGGTGTCCATCGCCTCGGCCACGCCGAGCCCCTGCGCCCACAGCCGGTGCCGGAAGGCGAGGGTGGCGTCCCAGTCGACCGCGGGGCCCGCTCCGGCGCAGGCGGCCAGCGGGTCGGCGACCACGTGCGCGGCGGAGTAGAACCTGCGGCTGCGGGCCGGGAGGAAGGAGAGGGGCGGCAAGGGGTCCCGGCACGGTTCGTGGAGGCGGAGCCCGCCGTCGGCCGAGGGCAGCCCGATGCTCACAGCGTCACCGCCGGAACCGACAGGCGCCTGCCCTCGGCCGAGGAGCGCAGGCCCAGGTCGGCCAGTTGCACCCCTCGGGCTCCGGCGAGGAGGTCCCACGGCCAGGGCTCGTCCCGCACGACGTGTCTGAGGAACAGCTCCCACTGCGCTTTGAACCCGTTGTCCCAGGGGGTGTTGTCCGGGACCTCCTGCCACTGGGCGCGGAATGGCTCGGTCTGGGGAAGGTCGGGGTTCCAGACGGGTTTGGGCGTCATCGCGCGGTGCTGGACGCGGCAGTCGCGCAGCCCGGCCACCGCCGAGCCGTGCGTGCCGTCGACCTGGAACTCCACCAGCTCGTCCCGGTGGACCCGCACCGCCCACGAGGAATTGATCTGGGCGACGGCGCCGCCCTCCAGCTCGAAGATCCCGTAGGCCGCGTCGTCCGCCGTGGCGTCGTAGGGCTTGCCGTCCTCGTCCCAGCGGCGGCCGATGTGCGTGCGGGTCAGTGCCTGCACCGTGCGGACCGGGCCGAACAGCTCGTGCAGCAGGTACTCCCAGTGGGGGAACATGTCGGCCACGATTCCGCCGCCGTCCTGTGACCGGTAGTTCCAGGAGGGCCGCTGCGCGGGCTGCCAGTCCCCTTCGAAGACCCAGTAGCCGAACTCGCCCCGGACGGAGAGGATCTCGCCGAAGAACCCGCCGTCGATCAAACGCTTGAGCTTGAGCAGTCCCGGGAGGAAGAGCTTGTCCTGGACCACCCCGTGCTTGACCCCGGCGGCCGCGGCGAGGCGGGCCAGCCGCAGCGACGACTCGAAGGTGAGCGCGGTCGGCTTCTCGCAGTACACGTGCTTGCCGGCGGCGATGGCCAGGCCGAGGGCGGCCTCGCGGGCGCTGGTGACCTGGGCGTCGAAGTAGACCTCCACCTCGGGGTCGGCGAGGACCGCCGCGAGGTCCGTGCTCACGTGCTCCAGGCCGTGCCGCTCGGCGATGGCCCGCAGTGCTGGTTCCCGGCGGCCCACCAGCACCGGCTCGGGCCAGAGCACGGTGCCGTCTCCCAGATCCAGGCCGCCCTGCTCGCGCAGTGCGAGCAGGGAGCGGACCAGGTGCTGGCGGTACCCCATCCGCCCGGTCACGCCGTTCATGGCGATCTTGATCGTCCTGCGCTCCATGGTGTCCTCCTTCGCGTCATCGGGCGCTGATAGAAAGCGCTTTCACTCCGATCAGGCTAGAGCCACGGATCCTGTCGGGACAAGACTCTTTCGGGTGATAGAAAGCGCTTTCTAAATTTGCGAACATGGAGATCCACGCACCGGGTGAGACGATGACCCGGGCAGACGGAAGGGGCGGGAAAATGGCGGTGACCCTGGCAGAGGTCGCGGAGCAGGCGGGCGTGTCGCCCGCGACGGTCTCGCGCGTGCTCAATGGCGGCTACCCCGTGGCCGGAGGGACCCGGACCCGGGTGGAGCGGGCGATCGAGGAGCTCGGCTACGTGGCCAACGGCCCGGCGCGCGCCCTCGCGGCCGCCACGTCCGACCTCGTCGGCGTCCTCGTCCACGACGTGGCCGACAGCTTCTTCGGGATCCTCGCCGGATCCCTGCAGAACGCACTCTGCCCGGAGGGCGGCCACCTCGGGAGCCGCCGGCTCGCCGTGGTCTGCAACACCGAAGGCGAACCCGCCGCCGAAATGGCCTACCTGACCTTGCTGGAGGGACAGCGCGCCGGCGGCGTCGTGCTCACCGGTGGCGCCGTGGAGGAACCCGCGCACACGGCGGCGCTGACCGCCCGGGTCGCGCGGATGGCCGCCGCCGGCGTCCCCGTGGTGCTCTGCGGCCGTCCCCCGCTGTCGGTGCCGGCCGCACTTCCCGTCGCCACCGTGATGTTCGACGACCACGGAGGCGCCTTCCGCCTCGCGGAACACCTCCTGAGCCTGGGGCACCGCCGGATCGCCTACATCGCCGGGCCACCCGGGCTGAGCACCACCCGGGAGCGACTCGCCGGACACCGGGCCGCCCTCCACCGACAGAACCCCGTTCTGGCCGGGGCCTGCGAAGAGCTGACCGTCCACGCGAGCTTCGACCGCCACGCCGGTTATGACGCCACCCGCGAACTGCTGCGTCGCGGAGCGCCCTTCACCGCGGTCGTCGCCGCCAACGACACGGTCGCGACCGGAGTCGCCGCGGCCCTGAGGGAAGAGGGGATAAGGATCCCCGAGGACGTGTCCGTAGCGGGATTCGACGACCTGCCCTTCTGTGTGGACACGGCGCCCGCCCTCACCACCGTCCGCGTGCCCCTGCGCGAGGCGGGTGCGCTCGCCGCGCAGTTGGTCACCGGACGCCGACTGCCACCGCCCGGCGGCATCACCACCCTGCCCACCGAACTGATGGTGCGCGGCTCCACCGCGCCCCCGCCCCCGGGGAGCCGGTCATGAAGTACGCCTTCTCCACCCTGGGCCTGCCCGGCGCACCGCTTACGCAGACCGTGGCCCTCGCCGCGACGCACGGATACGACGGGGTGGAACTGCGTGCCCACCCCGAGGAGCCCCTCCACCCCGGCTCCACCTCCGGCGACCGGGCCGCCGCGGTCCGGGCCTTCGCCGCCGCCGGCGTCGGGATCCTCACGGTCGCGGGCTACGCCCGGGTCGCGGCCGAGGGCCCCGACGGCCCCGTCCTCGACGAACTGAGAGCGCTGACCGAGCTCGCCGCCGACCTCGGGGCGCCCTACGTCCGGGTCTTCCCCGGCGCAGGGGAGCCGGCGGGAGCCGGTGCCGATGCCCTCGCCGTGCGCAGACTCGCGGCCGCAGCGCCGATCGCCCGCCGCGCCGGCGTCCGGATCCTGCTGGAGACCCACGACTCCCACCGCACCGGGGCCGCCGTGGCGAGAGTGCTGGACCGGGTCGGGCATCCGGGCACGGGGGCGCTGTGGGACGTACTGCACACCTGGCTCGGTGGCGAGAGCCCGAGACGGTCGAGCCGGGAACTGTCCGGACACCTGGGCTACATACAGGTCAAGGACGTGGCCTCGGCGCAGGACCTGACACCGCTGGGGCTGGGCCGCGGGACGCTGCCGCTGGCCGAGGCGGTGGCTGTCGCCCCAACCGGCGGCTGGCTCTGCTGGGAGTACGAGAGACGGTGGTACCCCGCGGCCGAGGACCTGCCGGGTCTGCTCACGGCGGGCCGCGCGTACCTCGCGGGGCTGGTGCGGGCGACGGGGAGGGAGGCGCCTCACGCCGAGTAGGCCAACCGTCCCGGGTCGACGCCGTAGCGGAAGCCGAGCCCCAGGGCGTAGCGCTCCAGCTCCTCGACGGCCGTGGCCGCCAGACGGTCCAGCTCTCCGCCGAGCGAGCCGGCCACGTGGGGAGTGAGCAGGACGTTCGGCAGATTGAAGAGGGGGGAGGCAGTGGGCAGTACTTCGGGCTCGGTGTGATCGAGGACGGCGTGCAGTCGCCCGGAGACCAGTTCCTCGGTCAGGGCAGCCGTGTCCACCAGCGCACCGCGGGCGGTGTTGATGAGCGTGGCCCCATCGCGCATCAGGGCGAGCCGCGGGGCGTCCAACAGATGACGGGTCTGCGGGAGGGCGGGGGCGTGCAGGCTGACCACGTCACTGCGGCGGAGCAGCTCGTCGAGGGTTACGGGCTCGGCGCCCATCGCCTCCAGCTCGGTCGGGTCGGCGTACGGATCGTGGACGAGCACGCGAAGGTCGAAGGCACGGAGCAGTTCGAGGACCCGTCGTCCGATCAGGGAGGCTCCGACCAGGCCGACCGTGCGACGGTAGTTGCCGACCGTGGGATAGCGGTCCAGCAGGTCGATCGGGCCGCGGGTGGCCCGGTAGAGGTGGGCCGACTCCAGTACGCGCTTGTTGGCGAAGAGGATCGCGGCCAGCGTGTACTCGGCGACGGGCACGGCGTTGGCGGCGGCTGCGCTGGAGACGAGCAGACCGCGTTCCCAGCAGGCTTCGGTCACATGGTGTTTGACACTGCCGGCCGCGTGGACCACGGCGCGGAGCCGGGGCATGCGCGCCAGCGCCGCCGCGTCCAGCGGCGGGCAACCCCACCCGGTGAACAGCACCTCGGTCGCTGCCAGCCGCTCGCCCGGGAGGGCGCCGGGGCCGGTGGGGCCCGTGAAATCGACGAGCAGGAGATCGAGGTCGATGTCGGCGACCCGGCGCAGTTCGGACAGGGTGCGGGAGTCGCTCAGCACGGCGCTGCGCGTGCCGGGGTTCATGGCGAGCAGGGTGACGGGGCGGTGGATCACTTGACGGCTCCCGCGGTGAGGCCCGAGCGCCAGAACCGCTGGAGGCCGAGGAAGGCCAGGACCAGGGGGACGACGGCGACGAGCGAACCGGTGATGACGAGGGGGTACAGCTCGGGCTGCTGATAGACGCTGCGGTTCCACATGAACAGCCCGAGGCTGACGGGGTACAGCCGTTCGTCGTTGAGCATGGTCAGCGCGCCGTAGAAGTTGTTCCAGATGGCCGTGAAGGTGAACAGGAAGATCGTCACAAACCCGGGCCAGAGCATCGGGAACGACACGTGGGCGAAGACCCGGAGTTCACTCGCGCCGTCCATCCGGGCGGCCGCGAGTACCTCGTCGGGGACGTAGCCCTCGGCGAACACCCGGGCCAGGTAGACCCCGAAGGGGTTGACGAGGGCGGGCACCAGATAGGCCCAGTAGGTGTTCACGGCCCCGGCGGCCGAGGCCATGAGGTAGAGGGGGAGCTGGAGCACGGTCGCAGGGACCAGGACACCGGCGAGGACGACGCCGAAGAGGCGCTCCTTGTGCCGGAAGTCGTAGGCGTGGAAGGCGTATCCGCAGGCCACGCTGATGAGGGCGGACAGGACCGAGCCGACCACGGTGTAGAGGAGGCTGTTGCCGAGCCAGCGGCCGAAGATCCCGTCGTCGTAGGCGAAGACGTCGCGGAGGTTGGTGAGCAGGTGGAAGTCGCCGAAGGAGTAGGGATCGGTGGAGAAGAGGTCGCGGCGGTTCTTCGTCGCCGCCATGACCAGCCAGGCGAGGGGCATCAGGGTGTAGGCGGCGACCAGCAACAGGGCGGCGTTGACGGCGGCTTTGGAGAGGAGGGCGGAGGGCCCGCCGCGCCGCGCGGGGGTCCGGGTGAGCGGGTGCGTCATGCGTCCCTCCAGCGGTTGCCGAGCTTGGTGACGACGTAGGAGGCGGCTCCGGCGACCAGGGCGAGGAGCAGGGCCCCGGCGGCGGCGAGTCCGTAGTCGTGGCTCTTGAAGGCGGCGCTGAAGATGTACATCGTCGGTGACCAGGATTCGCCCATCTCGTTGGCCCGGAGCTGGAGCAACTGCGGGGCGTCGAAGAGCTGGACGGCGCCGACGCAGGTGAACAGCACGGTCAGGATGAGGGTGGGGCGGATGCTCGGCACCTTGACCTGGAAGGCGGTACGGATGGCTCCGGCGCCGTCCATCGTGGCGGCCTCCAGCGTTTCGCGGGGCACGGCCTGGAGCCCGGCGAAGAAAATGATCATATTGTAGCCCATCCATTGCCAGGCCGAGATGTTCACGACGGACAACAGGGCCTCGTCGCGGCCGAAGAAGTTCCAGGAGAGTCCGGCGCTGTCGAGGACGTCCAGGACCGGGCTCAGGCCGGGCGTGTAGAGGTACAGCCAGATCACGGCGGCGATCAGGCCGGGGACGGCGTGCGGCAGGTAGAAGGCGATCTGGAAGAACCGTTTGGCGCGGGCGAGGGCGGAGTCCAGGAGGAGGGCGAGGACCAGGGCGCCGCCGACCATGACGGGGATGTAGAGCAGGCAGTAGACGGCGACGTGGCGGAAGGAGGCCAGGAAGAGGGGATCGGTGAGGGCGTTCGCGTAGTTCCCGAATCCGCTGAACACGCGTTGCGTGCCGCCGAAGCCGAGGCCGGACTGTTCGTCGTGGAAGAGGCTCAACCAGCCCGCGTAGGCGATGGGGGCGACCGTGACCAGGGCGAAGAGGAGGAAGAAGGGGGCCATGAAGAGGAGCGGGGCGGTGCGGCTCCGCGTGGCCGGGGTGGTGGGTTCGGTGGTCCGGGCCCTGCCGCCCTCCCCGCCGCCTTCCGGCCGGGTGCCCGGCGGGCGGTGGTGCCGGCTGGGCCCCGTCCGGCCCGCGGAGGCCGCGGGCACCGCCGCGGGTGTCGCGGGTGGTGTGGGTGGTGTGGGGTGGGGGAGCGTGGAGTCGTGTGGGCGGGTGGGCGGGGGCATCAGTTGGCCAGGCCCAGGCCGCGGGCCTTGATGGCCTTCTCGGCGGCCGTCTGGCCCTCGCTCAGTGCCTTGAGCTGGTCGGCGCCGGCCGCGTTCTGGGCCGCGTTGACCTGGAGGTGCGTCGGGCCCCAGGTCCAGCCGGGCACGATGGTGTCCGCCGCCGCGCCGGCAAGGGCGTAGGGGTCCTGTCCGGCGAAGTACGTGGTGTCGAAGAGCTTGGCGGCCGCCACCCGCATCTCCGGGTTGGCGGGCAGGGCGCTGCTGGGGGCCTTCAGCGAGCTGAGCCGGGCCTTGACGGCCTCCGGGTCGGTGGTGACCCAGGCGATGAACTCCGCCGCGGCCTTGGTGTACTTGCTGCCCTTGGGCACGATGTAGGAGGTGCCGCCGTACATGCCGGTGGCGGGCTTCCCGTCCCAGGTCGGCAGCGGGGCGATGCCCCACTTGCCCGTGAGGTCCGGGTAGCTCGCGAGGAACGTACCGGCCGTCCAGGCGGCGCCGATGACGGTCGCGACCTGACCCGACGAGCGTTCCTTCGCCTCGCCCTCGCCCCACAGCGGGGTCTTCGAGGCGAGCCCGGACGACAGCAGGCCGTTCCAGTACGAGGCCACCTTCTGGGAGGCCGGATCATTGATGGCGACCTTCCACTTGTCGCCTTCCGTTCCGTACCACTTGGCGCCCGCCTGCCAGGAGAGGCCGGCGAGGACGGCGGGGTCGCCGCCGCCGAAGTTGGTGATCCGGACCGACGGGTCGGCCTTGTTGATCTTCTCCGCGGCCTGCTTGTACTCCTCCCACGTCGTCGGCACGGCCACCCCGTGCTTCTCGAAGATGTCCTTGCGGTAGAAGAGTTCGAGCGGGGTGACGTCGAAGGGCACCGCCCAGGTCCTGCCGCCGAGGCCCACCAGGGACTGGACCGCCTTCGGGAACTTCTCGGCGACGAGCTTGCCGGAGGTGGCGCTCAGGTCCTCCAGGTTGCCGCCGCTCGCGAACTCCGGGAGCGAGGAGTAGTCCATCGTCGCGATGTCCGGCGCGTTGCCGCCCTTGACGGCGTTGGAGAGCTTGGCCGCCCCGTCCGGTCCGCCCGGCACGGCGGAGAAGGTCACCCGGATGTTCTTGTGCATCTTGTTGAAGGCGTCCACGGTCTGCTGCGCGCCCGCACTGGAGGACCAGTAGGTGAGGGCGACCGGCTGGTCGGCCGACCCCACCGGTTCGGCCGCCGCACCCGTCCCCTGCTCGCCGCCGCACGCGGTGGCGAGCAGGGCCAGCGAGGCGACCGAGGCGGTGAGGGCGAGGCGGGTCAAACGGGAGGACGGCAAACGGGAGGAAGGCAGGCGGGACGGCAGGCTGCGCGACATGTTTCGACTCCTACGGACGACCGCTGCGGGCGGCGGATGGGAGAACGCGGCCCATCTTTTGTGCGAACGCGCACACCGTCAAGAGCGAACGTGCAATTCGATCGAAACAATCAATCGAACCTGTCCTTTATGAGCGGATGGTCAGCCGGGGGAGCAGTTCCAGGTGCTGTCGCGGGCCGCCGTGGGTCCCGTACGCCGCCCCGTCGGCCCCGGACAACCGGTCCAGCAGCAGCTCCGCCGCCCGCGCGCCCACCTCCCGCTTGGCCGGGGCGACGGCCGAGAGCGGTACGTCCGCCAACCCCGCCACCTCGTCGTCGTACGTGATCACCGCCAGGTCCTCCGGCACCCGCACGCCCCGCGCCTGGAGCCGCGGGATCAGCATGATCGCGTCGGTGTCGCTGTGGATCAGCGCGGCCGTGACCCCGCCCGCGGCCCCGCCCCCGGACACCGCCCCGCACAGGTACTCCAGCGTCCGCGCGAAGCGGTCGGCCACCGACAGCTCCGCGACCGGCGTCGCACCCGGTCCGACCGGCGGCCACGGCGGTGCCGGTTCCAGGCCCAGCGCCGTGACGGCCGCCTCGTACCCGGCCCGCAGCCGCGCGCTCGTCGGCGTCTCCTGGCAGGCCAGCGCGATCCGCCGGTGCCCCAGCTCGACCAGGTGCTGCACGGCCCGCGCCGCGCCGTGCGCGTGGTCCGACACGACCCGGTCCAGCGCCGCCGCCGGGTGCCCGGGCGGGGCCCAGCGCTCGACCAGGACGGTGGGAACGGGCAGCTCAGCGGTCCACGCCCCCTCGCCGGGCCCCGGCGAGCCGGTGTCCCAGTTCGGGGTCAGCAGGAGCCCGTCCGCCCCCGTCGACAGGAGCCGGTCCGCCTGCGTCCGGTCCTCGCCCGGCAGGTACCGGGTCAGCCCCACGGTCAAGCGCGCGCCCCGCGCCTCGACCACCTCGCGCGCCCCGCGCACCACCTCCGCGTAGTAGTACTCGGTGGTCGGCACGACCATGCCGACCACCAGGCCCGCGCCGCCGCCCGGCCCGGACGGGCCCGCCGCGCCCCGCCCCCCGGACGCCGACGCCCGTCCCGGCCCCGTGCCCCCCGGCGCCGCGTGCTCGACCCGGCTGATCGTCCCGTGCAGCCGCTGGATCTCCCCCCGGGCCGCCATCGCCTCGACGTCCCGCCGCAGCGTGACGGGGGAGACACCCAGCTCCCGGGCCGCGTCGGTCACCCGCACGCTGCCCCGGGCCCGGACGAGCGCGAGCACCTGCGCCTGGCGCTGGTCTACATGTGGTCTCAACGGGTCCCCCTGGGGCGTGGGTGGTGGGTAGCGGGTGGTGGTCGGCGTTCTCGTGCTCTCCCGTCAGCATAGTGAACAGGGAGCGCCAAAACGATCGATTCGATCGTTTCCGATCAACTCGTCATTGACGGCGTGCGTACCGCGTTCATATATTCGGCCTCGTCCGGCACCCCTCGCACCGCACGGCACGGGAGTCAGCGCATGCTCACGCACGACCAGGACGGATTCCGGCGCGCAGGCCGGCCCCACCGCGTCATCTCCGGGGCCCTGCACTACTTCCGGGTCCATCCGGACCTGTGGGAGGACCGGCTCACCCGGCTGCGCGCCCTCGGCGTGAACACCGTGGACACCTACGTCCCCTGGAACTTCCACGAGACCGCCCCCGGCAAGGCCGACTTCACGGGCCCCCGGGACCTCGCCCGCTTCCTGCGCACCGCCCAGGACCTCGGCCTCGACGCCATCGTCCGCCCCGGCCCGTACATCTGCGCCGAATGGGACTTCGGCGGCCTGCCCGCCCGCCTGCTCGCCCAGGACGGGCTGCACCTGCGCTGCTCCGACCCGCGCTTCGAGGCCGAGGTGGACGGCTGGTTCGACCTCGTGCTGCCCGAACTGGTGCCGCTGCTCACCAGCCGGGGCGGCCCGGTGGTCGCCGTACAGATCGAGAACGAGTACGGCTCCTACGGCAACGACACCCGCTACCGCGCCCACGTCGAGCGGGCCCTGCTCGAACGCGGCGTGGACTGCCTGCTGTTCACCGCCGACGGGCCCGAGGACGCGATGCTGCAAGGCGGCATGGTCCCCGGCCGCCTCGCCACCGCCACCTTCGGCGCGCGCCCGACAGAGCGCCTGGAGGTGCTGCGCCGCTACCAGCGGACCGGGCCGCTGGCCGCGATGGAGTTCTGGCTCGGCTGGTTCGACCACTGGGGCGAGGACCACCACGTCCGCGCCGTGGACGAGGTGACGGCCTCGCTCGACGAACTCCTCGCCACCGGCGCCTCCGTCAACCTCTACATGGCCCACGGCGGCACCAACTTCGGCTTCTGGGCCGGGGCCAACCACACCGGGTCCCGGCCCGGCGAGGCCGGCTACCAGCCGACCGTCACCAGCTACGACTACGACGCCCCCATCGGCGAGGCCGGCGAACTGACCGCCAAGTTCCACGCGTTCCGCGAGGTCATCGGCAAGTACGCCCCGCTGCCCGAGGGCCCGCTGCCCGCGCCGCCGCCGCGGCTGGCGCCCGCGCTCGCCGCCCCGACGGGTCGTGCCCCGCTCGCCGCCCACCTCGACGTGCTCTCCACGGTCGTGCGCCGGCCCGCGCCGGAGCCGATGGAGAAGCTCGGCCAGGACTTCGGGATGATCCACTACCGGACCACCATCACCGGGCCCCGCCCTGCCATGCCCGTGCGGATCGACGGCCTCGGCGACCGCGCGTACGTCTTCGCCGACGGCGTGCGGCTCGGCGTCCTCGACCGGAACGCTCCCGACGAGGGGCTCGACCTGCCGGTCGGCGAGGCCGGGGTGGTGCTCGACGTACTCGTCCGCGCCCAGGGCCGGGTGAACTACGGACCGCTGCTCGACGACCGCAAGGGCATCTGGCGCGGGGTGCGCCACGGCCACCAGCACCTGTTCGAGTGGGAGATACGGCCGCTGCCGCTCACGGACCTCACCGCCCTGGAGTGGACGGCTCCGGCCCCGGCCCCTACCCCGGACATCGACCCCGGCCCCGGCCCCGCCTTCCACCGCTTCTCCCTCACCGTCCCGGCGCCCGCCGACGGTTTCCTCGACCTCTCCTCCTGGGGTACCGGCCTGATCTGGCTCAACGGCTTCCTCCTCGGGCACTACGACACCCCGCGCGGGCCCCAGCGCACGCTCTACGCCCCCGCCCCGCTCTGGCGCGCCGGCGAGAACGAGGTGGTCGTCCTCGAACTGGAGCGGCCCGGCGCGGACCTGCCCCTGCGCGACGAACCCGACCTCGGCCGGCAGAAGGTCGTCACCCTGGAGTGAGGGAGGCCGCGCCGGCCGCGCCGCTCCGCCGTGGCCACGCGCGCCGCCCTGGCTGAGGAGCTGCTCGGCCAAGGCCCGCCCCCCCCGCAACGCCGTACCCCCCGCAACGCCGTACGCCGCCTCCCCGGGCGGGGGAGACAGCGTACGGCGTTCGGCGCGCGGGCGGACGTACGGGCCCGCGCGGTCTCAGGACACGATGTCCTTGCGGGCGAAGCCTCGGAAGGCCAGGGCGAAGAGCACCAGGGCGTACGACACCGACACCGCGGCCCCCTTCACCATCCCGCCCCACTCCAGGTGCGGCTGGAGGGCGTCGGCCCACGCGAACTGCCAGTGCGCCGGCAGGAACTCCCGCCACGACCCGAGGGCGGTGACCGCGTCCAGGACGTTGCCGACGATGGTCAGCCCGACCGCCCCGCCGACCGCGCCGAGCGGCGCGTCCGTCCGGGTCGAGAGCCAGAACGCCAGCCCGGCCGTCACCAGCTGCGAGACGAAGACGAAGGCGACCACCAGGGCGAGGCGCGGCAGAGTGTCCCCGGCCGGCAGTTCGCCGCCGGTCGGCAGCTTCAGCGGTCCCCACCCGTAGGCCGCGGTGCCCGCCGCCAGTGCCACCACCGGCAGCAGCACCATCGCCGCCAGGCTGAAGCCGAGCGCCACCACCAGCTTGCTCCACAGCAGCCGGGCCCGGGGCACCGGCGAGGCGAGCAGGTAGCGCAGCGAGGACCAGCTGGCCTCCGAGGCGACCGTGTCCCCGCAGAAGAGGGCGACGGGGACCACCAGCAGGAAGCCCGCCGAGACGAAGAGGCAGGTCGCCGCGAAGTTCGCGCCGGACGCGGTCGCCGTGTCGATGAAGCTGATCCGGCCGTCCCGGCCCCCGCCGCCGCCGTCCTGGGAGCCGCCCACCGCGAACGCGATGATCATGATGAAGGGCAGTGCGGCCAGCACCCCGCCCATCACGAGGGTGCGGCGCCTGCGCCACTGCCGCAGGGCCTCGACCCGCAGCGGCAGCGTCCGGCTCGCCCGGTACCCGGGAGCCACTTCCTGCACGGCGCTCTCCTGCTCGGCGCTCTTCTGCTCGGCGCCTTCCTGTACGGCGCTCACGCCGGTCCTCCGATCAGGGTCAAGAACGCGTCCTCCAGCCGCCGGTGCGGCCCCACTCCGCTCACCGGCACCTCCAGCCGGACGAGTTCGGCGATGAGCCCGGTGGCCGTGGCGCCGTCCAACCGGACGAGCAGCCCGTCCTCGGCCGCCACCACGGACTCCACGCCCTCCAGGGCCGCCAGCTTCTCGACGGCCGCGTCGGCGACCGGCCCGGCCAGGGTCACCAGCAGGGTGTCCCCGCCGCCGGTGATCTCGGCCACCGGTCCGGCCTGGACCAGCCGTCCGCGGTCCATGACCACCAGGTGCGAACAGGTCTGCTCGACCTCCGACAGGAGGTGACTGGAGACGATCACGGTCCGGCCGGCCGCCGCGTAGCGGATCATCACGTCGCGCATCTCGCGGATCTGCGGCGGGTCCAGACCGTTGGTCGGCTCGTCGAGGATCAGCAGGTCCGGCATGCCGAGCATGGCCTGTGCGATGGCGAGCCGCTGCCGCATGCCCTGTGAGTACGTGCGGACCGCGCGCTCCAGCGCGTCGCCGAGCCCGGCGATCTCCAGGGCCTCCGCCATGTGGGAGTCCGCGGTCGGCCGGCCGGTGGCCTGCCAGTACAGCTCCAGGTTGGCGCGGCCCGACAGGTGCGGCAGGAAGCCGGCGCCCTCGACGAAGGCGCCGACCCGCGAGAGCACCGGGGCGCCGGGGCGCACGGCGTGCCCGAAGACCCGGATCTCGCCCGCGTCCGGGGTGATCAGCCCCATCAGCATCCGCAGGGTGGTGGTCTTCCCGGCGCCGTTGGGGCCGAGCAGCCCGAGCACCTGGCCCTTCTCGACGCGCAGCGACAGGTCGCGGACCGCGTAGCGGTCCTGCGCCTTGGCGTACCGCTTGGTCAGTCCGGTGATCTGGAGCGGTACGCCGTCCAGCGCGGCCTCGTGCTCCGGCCCGCGGGACGCGTCACCGGCGGGCGCGTCACCGCTGGTGACGGCCGCCCCGGAGCCGCTGCCGCGCCGCCGGACGCCCAGCAGTGCGGCGGCCAGCGCGGCCGCGCCGAGCGGCAGTCCCCAGGTCCAGGCGGGCAGCCCGGCCGAGGCGGTGCGCACGTCGTCGGCGACCGGCACGGTGAGGATCCCGTCACCGGTGGAGACGGTGTACGTCGCCGGGGCCGCCGGCGTGGCGTACCCCAGGTCGGTCGCGGCGACCACCAGGCGCAGCCGGTGGCCGGGCTGGACGCCGTAGTCCACGGCGGGGAGCGCCAGCTTCACCTCGGCGCCCTGAGCGGCGTTCTCCACCCGGACGGGTGCGACCAGCTGGCTGGGCAGCACCTGCTGGCGCCCGTCCGGCCCGACGTCGTACACCTTGCCGAAGAGGACGGCCGAGCCGTCCGCGGCGCTCGACCTCACCTTGAGGGTGACGGTCGGCGTGCCGGTGATGCGCAGTTCCCGCTCCAGCGGCTTCGACTCGAAGCTCGCGTACTGTCCGGGGAAGTCGAGGGCGAAGCTCGCACCGAGCCCGGCGAGCTGGCCGCCGATCCCCGGCAGCGAGGAGAGCGCGGGGGGCGCGCCGCCCGCCGGGTTGGCGAAGCTCTGCTCGGTACCGGTCAGGGCGATCTTCCGCCCGTCGGACACGAGCCCCGGGTAGTGGTCGTCGAAGGCGCCGCGCAGTTTCACCCTGCCGTCGGTGGAGTCGATCCCTCCGGTGCGCGACACCCGGAACTGCGGGCCGGTGTCCACCGCCGCGTCCTGCTTGAGGTAGCGGTCGAACCAGGCGGTGACCCGGCCCCGGACGCGGTCCTCCTCGGTCATCCCGCCGTCGTGGCCGCCCGCGGCCCAGTCCACCGCCACGGGCGCCCCGTTCTTGGCGAGCGCGGTGGCCATGGCGTCGGCCTGGCCCAGCGGGAAGAGGGAATCGGCCTGCCCCTGCACGATCAGCGCCGGTACCTCGATCCGGTCCCCGACCGCGGCCGGGCTACGGCGTTCCAGCAGCTCACGGGCCTGTTGGTCGGGCTTGCCCGCCACCGCGACCCGTTCGTACATCGCGCACAGCTCAGGCTGGAAGCGCCCGCAGCCGGGGGCGGCGAGGGGATCCACCGGACCGCCGGCACCGACCGCGCCGCCCGCCGGGCCCGCACCGGTGGCCCCGGTCGCCCCGGCCGCACCAGGGGCGCCGCCGGGCTGCACGCCGCTCGCGGAACCGGTGGTGAAGAACACCCCGGCCCAGAGCTTCTTGAAGACGTCGTTCGGGAAGAGGGAGTCCGCGAGGCTCCAGTAGGTGATCTCCGGAGCGATCGCGTCCACCCGGTGGTCGTAGCCGGCCGCGAGCAGCGAGACGGCGCCGCCGTACGAGGCGCCGGTCACGCCCACGCGCGGGTCCCCGGCCCCGTCGAGCTGCGCCTCGGGGCGGGTGGCGAGCCAGTCGATGAGCCGGGAGACGTCCTTGACCTCGTGGTCGGGATCGTTGAGGCCGATCTTGCCGCCGGACCGGCCGAAGCCGCGGGCGGACCACGTCAGCACGGCGTACCCGTCGCGGGCCAACTGCTCGGCCTGGTCCCGGACGTCGTCCTTGCTGCCGCCGAAGCCGTGGGCGAGCAGCACGGCGGGGCGCTTCTCCCCGCCCCCGGAGGTGAAGTAGGAGGTGTCGATCGCGGCGCCGGGCATGTCGACCATGCGGTCCTGGCGGTGCACGGCAGGCGCGCCGTCGGCCGAGGCCGCGGCGGTCCAGGTACCGGCCCCCGCCACGACGGCGAGCGCGGCGGCGCCCGCGAGCAGGCGGCTTCTGCGGCGCCGGGGGAGTCGGAGCTTCATACGGAGACCCTAATCGCCCGGAGGCCGCGGCCGGGGCGCCCACGGGCGGACCTCCGCACCTCCTTGAGGACTACTCCGCGCGGCCCGGCGTACCGCGGGCGCGGTACGCCGGGCCGCGGGAGGATGGCTCCATGCTGCTGGCCGAGGTCGCGCGGGTGTCCCGGGAGGTGGCCGGGACCCCCGCCCGGTCGGAGAAGATCGCGCTGTTGGCCGCTCTGTTCGCGGCCGCTCCCGCCGACGAGGCCGCCCTGGTGGTCTCCTACCTCGCCGGGCGGTTGCCGCAGGGGCGCCCCGGCGTCGGCTGGCGGGCGCTGAGCGCGCAGAGCGCCGCCGCCGCGGAGGCCACGCTGACCGTGCGCGCGGTGGACGGGGCGGTGACCGCCCTGGCCGGGGTCGCGGGGGCGGGCGCGCAGGGGGAGCGGCGCCGGATCCTCGCGGAGCTGCTGGGCGCGGCGACCGAGCAGGAGCAGCGGTTCCTGCGCAGCCTGCTCTCCGGGGAGGTGCGCCAGGGCGCGCTGGACGCGGTGGCGTTGGCCGCGGTCGCCGAGGCCGCGGGGGTGGCGCAGACCGGGCTGCGCCGGGCGGTGATGCTGGGCGGGTCCTTGCCCGAGGTGGCCGGGGCGGTGCTGGCCGGGGGAGCGGAGGCGCTGGGCGGCTTCGTGCTCCGCGTGGGCAGGCCCGTACAGCCGATGCTGGCGAACACCGCCAAGTCGGTGGCCGAGGCGCTGGCGGCGCTCGGGCCCTGCGCGGTCGAGGAGAAGCTGGACGGGATCCGGGTGCAGGTGCACCGGGACGGGGACGTGGTGGGCGTGTACACCCGGTCGCTGGACGAGATCACCGATCGACTGCCCGAGGTGGTGGAGCTGGCCCGGTCGCTCCCGGGGGACCGGTTCGTCCTGGACGGAGAGGTGATCGGGCTCGGCGCGGACGGGCGACCGGTGCCGTTCCAGGAGGTGGCGAGCCGGGTCGGCTCGCGGACGGACGTGGCCGCCGCCCGCCTGGCGCTGCCGCTGACCCCCTTCTTCTTCGACCTCCTCGCCGTCGAGGGGGAGGCGTTGCCGGACCTTCCGGTGCGCGAGCGGTACGCGGCGCTGGCCGCCCTGGTGCCCGAGGGCGCGCGGGTGCGGCGGCTGGTGGCCGAGGACCCGGTGGCGGCGGGCGCGGACGCCGCCGCGTTCTGGTCCGCGGCCCTGGCGCGGGGCCACGAGGGGGTGATGGTGAAGGGGCTCGACTCGCTCTACGCGGCCGGGCGGCGCGGCAAGCACTGGCTGAAGGTGAAGCCGGTGCACACGCTCGACCTGGTGGTGCTCGCCGTGGAACGCGGCCACGGCCGGCGCACCGGCCTGCTGTCGAACCTGCACCTGGGCGCGCGGGCCGCCGACGGGACGCACGTGATGCTGGGCAAGACCTTCAAGGGGCTCACGGACGAGCTGCTGCGCTGGCAGACCGCGCGGCTGGGCGAGCTGGCCGTCGAGGACGACGGCCACACGGTGCGGGTCCGCCCCGAGCTGGTGGTGGAGATCGCCTACGACGGACTCCAGCGGTCCCCGCGCTATCCGGGCGGGGTGGCGCTGCGCTTCGCGCGGGTGGTCCGTTACCGCCCGGACAAGTCGGCGGCGGAGGCGGACACGCTGGAGCACGTGCTGGCCCAGGGGGTGGGGACCGCCGCGGCGGGCGCCGCCGGAGAGGATGCGGCGGACTGAGGGGTCGCGCCGGACCGGTGCCGGGGTGACGCCGAGTTCTTTGCCTCTGAGGCAAGAGAATTGCCACGCAGGCAAGATTCTGGCTCAATCGGGGCATGAACCCCGGTCCCGGACCTGCCTCCGGCCCTTCCGGCCCCGCTGACGCGGTGCCCGGCGCTCCCGCAGAGCCGTCCACCACGGTCGCCCCCCAGCTGCGCGAACTGCGCCGCCGTGCCGGGCTGACCCTGGAGGCCGCCGCCGCGCGGGCCGGGCTCTCGCCCGCCCACCTGTCCCGCCTGGAGACCGGCCGCCGCCAGCCTTCGCTGCCGCTGCTGCTGGAACTCGCCCGCACCTACGCCACGACGGTCTCGGAACTGCTCGGGGAGACCCCGGCGGTCGCCGACCCCATCGTACGGGCCGGCGGGCCGGGCGCCCGCGAGGCCGACGGCTGGACGTACTGGCAGGCGGGCGGTCCGGGACGCGGGATGCAGGCGCTGCGGGTGCACGTGCCGTACGTCCGCGAGCAGGGCGAGCTGGTCCGCGTACACCCCGGCGAGGAGTGGCTGTACGTCCTCAAGGGGCGGCTGCGGCTGTACCTGGGGGAGACCCGGCACGTGCTGGAGCCCGGGGACAGCGCCCATTTCGATTCGCTCACCCCGCACCGGATCGGCGCGGCCACCGAGGGCGGGGTCGACCTGCTGTTCGTCCACACCCTGCTGCAGAGCAGCCTCGCCGGGCTGTGCCTCGGCGGCGCGGCCACCACGCACCACTGAGAGCAGAGGAGTCGCACCGTGTCCCGAGGAGAGAACGTGTCAGCAGAGGTCGCGCCGGAGGCCCCGTCGGTCCTGTCGGTGCCGTCGGTGCCGTCGGTCCCGTCGGACGTGTCACCGGTCGCCGGTGTCGCGCCGGTGACCGGGGTCGCGCCGGTCGCCGAGGTCGCGCCTGCGGCGGAGTCGACGGTGCGCATGCGCATCGAGTCGAAGTTCCCGCGCGGCCTGATCATCCGGCTGACGGTCTACCTGTTCGTCGGTCACCTCTTCGCCTTCTTCGTCTACCTGCTGTTCGTCCTGGGCGCCGAGAACCAGTGACCGCGGCCGCCCGCGTCCCGGCGCACCCAGCCCAGCACCAGCAGGGACGCGACCGCGGCGAAGGCGCACCAGGTGGAGGCGAACTCCAGGCGCCACACCAGCGCGCAGAACGCCGCCCCGGCGGCCATCACCGCCCCGAGCACCCTTAGCAGTCGGTCGCCGGCCAGCAGCAACGGCCCGAGGGTGGCGAAGAGGTAGCCCGCGAGCACGAGCGGGAGGTACGGCACGCTCACCCCGTAGCCGACGACGTGGCCGCGGATCTCGGCGGTCACCGGACGCGTGGCCAGGCAGTACGCCAGGAATCCCGAGGTGGCCGACCCCACCGCGGCCGGTACCAGGAGCCGCCGCCGCACCGCCGGGTCCGCCGCCGGGCCCGCGGCGAGGAGCACGCCCCACGGCACCCACACGGCGAGCAGCGGCAGGGCGATCACCGCCCAGGCGGTGGTGGCCGGGCCGCGGCCGCCACCGGAGTTCCAGAGCGCGGCCTCCACCAGCTGATGGCCGCCCAGCAGGAGCGGCAGCGCGGCGACGGGAAGGTCGCGGGCCCGGCGGGTCCGTGCCACGCAGACCAGCCCGACGGCGGTGATCGCCGTACCGGCGGCCAGGTCGGCCGTCGCGCTCCAGCACATGGGGCTCCCGACGCAGGAAGGGCCAGGAACTCCACGGTACGAGTCACTACGTGAGTCCGCCACCGCACAGATCTCCGCAAGAATCCGACAGTGGATCGAAGATTCTTGGCAGGACTATTGCTGTGGCGCCGAGCCGCGCCCTACTGTCCGGCCATGTCACGAAGAAGAACGGCCGCCGTGCTGGCGGCGCTCACCGCTTCCGCGCTCGGCATCGGCGCACCGGCCGCGCCCGCGGCGCCGGGCACCCCCGCGGCTCCCGCGCCCCCGGTGGTCACCCGGGCCGCCCTCGATCCCGCCCTCGTCCAGGGCCGCGGCGCCCGCGTGGACTTCGTCGAGCAGGAGGCGGAGAACGCGGTGACCGACGGCACGGTCATCGGCCCCGACCGCTCCGCCTACGCCCTGCCCGCCGAGGCCTCCGGCCGCAAGGCGGTGAAACTGGCGCCCGGCCGGTACGTGGAGTTCACCCTGCCCGCGGCGGCCGACGCGATCACCGTGCGCTACAGCCTTCCTGACGCCCCGGCCGGCGGCGGCATCACGGCCCCGCTCGACGTCATCGTCAACGGCAAGAACCGCCGTTCCATGACGCTGACCTCGCAGTACTCCTGGCTGTACAACCAGTACCCCTTCAGCAACGACCCGCGGGGGGACCTGCTCCACCCCGACTGGTGGATCACCGAGTGCGGGTGCGTCCCGGCCGAGACCACCCCCGCGCCCGTCATCGCCAAGCCGCTGCGGCCGCACCACATGTACGACGAGCAGCGGCTGCTGCTCGGCCGCACCTACCGCGCCGGGGACACGGTCCGGCTCACCGTGCCCGCGGGCAGCGCGGCGGCCTGGACCGTGATCGACCTGCTCGACTCGCAGCTGGTCGGCGCGCCCCGGCTGACGGCGACCCCCGCCAACGCGCTGCTGTTCGGGGCCGATCCGACCGGCCGCCGCGACTCCGCCGACGCCATCGACCGGGCGGTCGTCTTCGCCCGCCGCCACCACGTCCCCGTGTACCTGCCGCCCGGTACCTACCAGGTGAACCGGCACCTCGTCGTCGACGACGTGACCATCACGGGCGCGGGCAGCTGGTGGACCGTGGTCAAGGGCAAGGGCGTCGGGTTCTACGGCAAGGACGCCGCGGCCGGTGGCAGCAGGAACGTCCACCTCTCCGGCTTCGCCATCGAGGGCGACGTGCGCGAACGCGTCGACGCCGACCAGGTGAACGGCGTCGGCGGGGCCATGAGCGACTCCACCGTCGACGGCCTGTACATCCACCACACCAAGGTGGGCCTCTGGTTCGACGGCCCGATGAGCGGCCTGAAGGTCACCCGCAACGTCATCGCCGACCAGATCGCCGACGGCCTCAACTTCCACACCGGCGTCACGGACTCCCTGGTCCAGGACAACGTCGTCCGCAACACCGGTGACGACGGTCTGGCGCTGTGGTCGGAGAAGACCGCCGACGCCCGCAACACCTTCTCCCACAACACCGTGCAGAGCCCGACCCTGGCCAACGGGATCGCCGTCTACGGCGGCGCCGACACCACGATCGCCGACAACCTGATCGCCGACCCCGTCCGCGAGGGCAGCGCCCTGCACGTCGGATCCCGCTTCGGCGCCGAACCCTTCACCGGGGAGCTGCGGATCAGCGGCAACACCACCGTCCGCGCGGGCACCTACGAGCTCAACTGGAACATCGGCCTCGGCGCGATCTGGTTCTACGCGCTGGACCGGAGCATCGACCGGGCGGACGTCCAGGTCACCGGGAACTCCTTCCTCGACAGCACCTACAACGCGATCATGCTGGTCAGCGACTGGCCGGTGAAGGACGCCTACCGGATCGACAACGTCCACTTCAAGGACGTCCGGGTGGACGGCACCGGCACCTCGGTGGTCAGTGCCCGCTCGGCCGGTTCCGCGACCTTCGAGAACGTCGACGCCCGCAACGTGGGGGCCGTTGGCGTCAACAACTGCGGTTCCTTCCACTTCCCCGCCACCGGGTCGGAGTTCTCCCTGACCGACTTCGGCGGCAATGACGGCGGCGGTACCACCGGGCCCTGGCTCGCTCCCTGGGAGCTGCCCAACACGATCACCTGCGACGACCGCCCGCCGGTGGTGACGCCGCCCGCCCCGTCCCGGTGGTGAGTCCGGCGGGCGGGTGACGCCTCAGACCGGCGGGTCCCCTCGCTCCGCGGCTCCGGGGGATTCGAGCTGCGGAGCGGTCACCGCGCACTGCGTGTGGCACTGCGGTCGGGCCGCCCCGGGCGCGGGGGAGCGTACGGTCGCCCACGCGACCAGGGCGCCGAGCACCAGCACCCCCGCGCACCAGGGCATCGCCCGGTCGAAGGCGGCGCCGAACTGCTCGGCCGAGCGGTAGGCGTCCGGCCCCATCCCGGCCAGCAGCGGCAGCCCCGCCACGGCCAGCAGGCCGGCCGCCCGGGCCGCCGCGTTGTTGATCCCGCTGGCCAGGCCCGCCCGGCCCGGGTCCACGGAGGCCAGTACCGTCGAGGTCAGCGGGGCCACCAGCGTGACCATCCCCGCCCCGAGCACCAGCAGCGCGGGCAGCACGTCCAGCGGGTACGAGGCCCCCGGACCCACCCGCAGCATCAGCAGCATCCCCGCCGCGCAGAGCAGCGGCCCGACCGTCAGCGGGATCCGCGGCCCGATCCGCTCGCCCAGCTCCCCGGAGCGGGCCGACAGCAGCAGCATCAGCGCGGTGGTCGGCAGCAGTGCGGCCCCCGCGGCCAGCGCCGAGTACCCGGCGACCACCTGGAGCTGGAGCACGGAGAGGAAGAAGAAGCCGCCGAAGGCCGCGTACACGCACAAGGTCACCAGGTTGACGGCGGTGAACTGGCGCGAGGCGAAGATCCCCGGCGGCACCATCGGGTCCGCCCGCCGCCGCTCCAGCAGGACGAAGGCCACGGCCAGCGCCACGCCGACCACCGCTGCCACCACCACCAGGGCGGAGCCCGACCGGGCCTCGATCAGGGCGTAGGTCACCAGCGCCAGCGCGGCCGCGCCCAGCGCCGCCCCGGCCACGTCGAACCGCCCGTGCGCCTGCGGATCCTTCGATTCCGGTACGTGTCGCAGCGCCACCGGCACGCAGAGCGCGGCGACCGGCACGTTCAGCAGGAACACCCAGCGCCAGCCCGGCCCGTCCACCAGCCAGCCGCCGACGAAGGGCCCCACGGCCGCGCCGACCCCGCCGAAGCCGGACCACAGGCCGACGGCCCGCGCCCGGTCGTCCGGATGCAGCGAGCCCTGGATCAGCGCGAGCGATCCGGGGGTGAGCAGCGCCCCGCCGATGCCCTGGAGGGCCCGGGCCGCGATCAGCACGCCCGCGTTCGGGGCGATCCCGCACAGCAGCGAGCCGACGGCGAACCACGTCACGCCGAGGACGAAGACGCGCCGCCGGCCGTAGCGGTCGCCGAGCGCTCCGCCGACCAGGATCAGCCCGGCGAGGGTGAGCAGGTAGGCGTTGACGGTCCACTGGAGCACGGCCAGGTCCGCACCGAGGTCCTGCCCGATCCGGGGCAGGGCGACGTTGACGACGGTGGAGTCCAGCAGCGCCATGGACGAGCCGAGCACCGTGGCGAGCAGGATCCACCGGCCCCGCGCCGAGGCGAGGCGCACACCGGCCACTTCGTCCGTGTCCATGTCTCCCAGGCTCACCCGGGCGGTCCGTACGGGCCACCCGGCGGACCGGAGCGGCGCAAAACGCTCCCTTGTAATGAACATGTCGGCCGGATCACCATGACCCGCGCACGTCACGCACGTCCTTCCCGCACAACCTGCACACACCTGCACACGTCGTACGAGGAGACCACACGTGGCACAGCCGAACAGGCCCTTACGCGCGGCACTCGCCGCGCTCACCTCGATCCTGCTCCTCCCGCTCGGCGCGGGCGCCGCAGCCGCCGCCCCCGAGCCCGGCCCGGCGAAGGGCGCGGCCGAGCAGAAGATCGAACCCGCGCTCCGCACCCAGCTCGACGGCGGCAAGGCCGCCTTCTGGGTCTACCTCGACAGCGCCGCCGACCTGACCGCCGCCGGCAAGCAGCCCACCCGCACCGGCAAGGCCGAGGCGGTGCTCAAGGCCAAGAAGGACCACGCCACCCGCACCCAGGCGGAGCTGATCAAGGCCCTCGACGGCGCCCGGGCCGAGTACACCTCGTACTGGATCGTCAACGCCGTGCGCGTCGTCGGCGGCGAGAAGCTCGCGGGCACCCTCGCCCAGCGCCCCGAGGTCTCCCGGATCGACGCCGACGACAAGGTCGCCATCCCCAAGCCCGCCGCGGGCAACCGGGAGAAGGCCGCCGCCGACGCCGTCGAATGGAACATCGACCGGATCAAGGCCCCGCAGGTCTGGAGCCAGTTCGGCGTCCGCGGCGAGGGCATCGTCATCGCCAACATCGACAGCGGCGTGGACTACACCCACCCCGCCGTGGCCAACCAGTACCGCGGTCGGGCCGCCGACGGCAGCTACGACCACAACTACAACTGGTACGACCCGGCCGGGATCTGCACCACCGCGGCCCCCTGCGACAACAACGACCACGGCACCCACACGATGGGCACGATGGTCGGCGACGACGGCGGCGCCAACAAGATCGGCGTGGCGCCCGGCGCGAAGTGGATCGCCGCCAAGGGCTGCGAGAGCAACTCCTGCTCCGAGGCCTCCCTGCTGGCCGCCGGCCAGTGGGTGGTGGCCCCGACCGACCTGAACGGGCAGAACCCGCGGCCCGACCTCGCCCCGGACATCGTCAACAACTCCTGGGGCAGCGCGGCGCACGACGACTGGTACCAGCAGATCGTCGACACCTGGCGGGCGGCGGGCATCTTCCCCGCCTTCTCCAACGGGAACTCCGGCCCCGCGTGCGCCACCAGCGGCTCGCCCGGCGACTACGCGCACTCCTACAGCTCCGGCGCCTTCGACATCAACAACGCCATCGCGTCGTTCTCCTCGCGCGGCGCGGGCCCCGGCGGCATCGTCAAGCCCAACCTCTCCGCCCCCGGGGTCAACATCCGCTCCTCGGTCCCCGGCGGCACCTACGAAGCCTTCTCCGGCACCTCCATGGCCTCCCCGCACACCGCGGCCACCGTCGCCCTGATGTGGTCCGCCGCGCCCGCCCTCGAAGGCGACGTCGCGCAGACCGAGGCCCTGCTCGACGGCACCGCCCAGGACACCGGCGACGCCACCTGCGGCGGCAACGCGGCCGACAACAACGTCTTCGGCGAGGGCCGGCTCGACGCCCTGGCCGCCGTCCAGGCCGCCCCGCGCGGCGAGGTCGGCGCGCTGGCGGGCACCGTCCGCACCGACGGCGGCCAGCCCGTCGCCGGCGTGAAGGTCACCGCGCACGGACCGATCGACCGCACGGCGACCACCGCCGCCGACGGCAGCTACGGCTTCCCCTCGCTCAGCGTCGGCGACTACGCCCTGACCGCCGCGAAGTTCGGCTTCGGCCAGGCCACCGCCACCGCCAAGGTCACCGCGAGCACCACCGTCACCAGCGACTTCACCCTCAGCCAAGCCGCCTCCGGCAAGCTGACCGGCACCGTCACCTCCGCGGCCGGCCCCGCCGCGGGCGCCACCGTCACCATCGCGGACACCCCGGTGACCGCGACCGCCGACGGCCAGGGCCGCTTCGAGGTCACCCTGCCGAACGGAACGTACGACGTGAGCGCGACCCACTCCTCGCGCTGCCTCACCGGCGGCGCCAGCCGGGTCACCGTCGCCGGTGACACCACGGTGACGGTCAACCTCCCCGAGCGGACCGACACCTACGGCTACGCCTGCGCCGCGGCGAACGGCCGCCCCTACCCGGCCGGTGACCGCCAGCTCGCGCTGACCGGGGACAACACCACCGAGCGGGTCGACCTGCCCTTCCCGCTGCCGCTGTACGGCAGGACGTACGGGCAGGCCTGGATCGGCACCAACGGAACCGTCAGCTTCGGCGGCAACAACACCAGCGACATCAACGGGGACATCCCGAGCGCCGCCACGCCGAACGCCGCGCTCTACCCCTTCTGGGACGACCTGGTCGTCGGCGCCGCGGGCACCGGCTCGGGCGTCTTCACCGCGGTCACCGGCACCGCGCCGCACCGGGCCTACGTCATCGAATGGCGGGACGTCGCGCACTGGTCGACGCAGGCCGACAAGTTCTCGTTCTCCGCGACCATCGGCGAGGACGGCCAGGTGACCTACACCTACAAGAACACCGGCGGCGCCGGCATCAAGGGCGGCTCCAGCGCCACCATCGGCGTGGAGAACGCCACCGGCACGGACGCGTTCAAGTACTCCTACAACACGGCGGGCATCACCGACGGCCTCTCCGTCGCCTTCCGCACCACCAAGAGCGGCGTGGTGGCCGGGCGGGTGCTCGACGCCAACGACGGCAACGGGGTGGCGGGCGCGACCGTGACCGTCGGCGCCGGAGCCGCGGCCGTGACCGCGACCACCGGAGCGGACGGCGGCTACGTCGTCCAGAGCCCGTCCGGCGCGGCCGCCGTCACCCTGACGGCCCCGTCGTACGAGGGCGCCCAGGCGACCGTGGACGTCAAGGCGGCCGACGTCACCGCCCTCAGCCGCTCGCTGCGCACGGCCCGGGTCACCCCGGCCAGGGCGACCGTCGAGGTCGTCGTCCCGCCGGCGCAGAAGCGCACCCGCACCCTCGACCTCACCAACCCGGGCCTGGGCACCGCCTTCACGGTGTCCGAGGACGCGGCCTGGCTGAGCGCCACCCCCGGCGCCGGCGACCTGCCGACCGGGGCGAAGGCGGCCCTCGCCCTCACCGTGGACACCACGGGCCTGGCCCCCGGCACGGTGCTGAGCACGGACCTGAAGATCACCTCGGGCAGCGGCCGCACCCCGGTGCTGACCGTGCCCGTCAAGGTGATCGTGCCCCGCTACCAGGCGGCGCTGGACGCGGGCTCCGACTACGCGGCCACGGACACGCTCGGCGACACCTGGTCCCCGGACCGCAAGTACACCGCCGGGTCCTACGGCTACCAGGGCGCCTCGACGGTGAAGTCCACCGGCCACGCCATCTTGGCCACGGACGACCAGCGGCTGTTCCGCAACGCCCGCGAAGGCATGTACGAGTACCGCTTCGACAACGTGCCCAACGGCACCTACACGGTGGAGCTCGGCTTCGCCGAACTGTCCAACACCCGGCCCGACAAGCGCGTCTTCGACGTCCTGGCCGAGGGCGTCCAGGTCCTGCCCTCGCTGGACATCGCCCTGGAGGCGGGCACCTACACGGCCCTGACCCGCAGCTACACGGTCACGGTCACCGACGGAGTCCTCAACATCCGCTTCGTCACGCACAGCGGCTTCGGCAAGCCGCTGCTGAACACCCTGCGGGTCACCGACCGGCCCGACAAGGGCTGAGCCGCACGGCGGGGCGGGGCGCTGGACGCCCCGCCCCGCCGGTTCGGGCATTCGGGTGGCACGCGCCGGCGCCGGGGCGGCGCGCCCGTACCGGCACCCGGGCCGTGGCTAACGTGACCGGACCGCCGCCGTCCAGGATCGGAAAGCCGGGAACCGCGATGAATCCGACGCCGCAGACCGACCCGAACGCCGATCGGCACACCGGGAGCGCGCCACGACGCGACGGCGCCGCCGCGGAGCTGCGGGCGGCCGTCGGGGCCGCCGCGGGACCCGGCGCGACCTGGGCCGTCGGGGACCGGGAGGGCACGCTGGCGGGCTCGGGCCCGTCCGAGGACCCCTTCGAGGCCGAGGGGCTCGGCCCCGTCCTCGCCCTCTGGCCCGTCATCGGCACCCTGGTGGCCGAGGGCGCCCTGAGCCTGCACACCCCGCTCGCCGCCTACTGCGACGAGGCCACCGGCGGAGCCACCGCCCACCACCTGCTCACCCACGCCGCGGACCACGGCTCCTGCGCCACCCTCGGCGGCATCGCCGAGCACCTGACGGGCCGCCCGCTCGCCGACCTGGCCGCCACCCGCGTCTGGCACCCGCTCGGCATGCTCCGCACCGCGCTCACCGGATCCGGCCGGACGCACTCGACCGTGGAGGACCTCAGCCGCTTCCTGCGGCACCTGCTCGCCGGCCCGGACCAGCCCCTCACCCGCGCCTGGATCACCGAATCGCTGCGGATCCGCACCGGTGAACTCACCCCCGCCCGCGGCCTGCTCTGGCACCCGGCGCCCGGCACCGACCACCGGCAGGACACCTGGACGCACCACGGGCCGGGCGGCGCCGACCTGTGGGTCTCCCCGCAGCGCGGTCGCTGGGCGCTGCTGCTCGCGCCCACCGCCGACGCCCCGGCCCGTACCGCCTTCCGCACGGCCGCCTTCGGCTGAGCGGCCCGCACCCCGGAGCGGGGCCCGGCGCCCGGTGTCCTCAGCCGAGCGCCGCGGTCAGGCGGGCGGCCAGTTCGCCGGTCCGGCGCGGGTCCGGGTCGGCGGCCGCGCGCAGGTCCGTCAGGTCGGCCAGGACCTCCTCGATCTGCCACGCGGGGCGGCCGGGGGAGAGGAAGACCGTGGTCTCCTCCGCGGCCCGCTGCCACGCGCCGAGCGCGCACAGGACGACGAGCAGGTTCCCCCGGGAGCGGCCGCCGTGCACCCCGAGGGACGCTGCTTCCCGGGCGAACAGGTCCGCGGCCCGGCTCAGCTCGGCGTCCGCGTCCCGGCCCGTCAGCCGCAGCACCAGCGCGCGTTCGTAGACGTCCCACGCACTGCCCGGTGCCAGGGCGAGCGCCCCGTCGAGGTCGGCCAGCGCCCGGCCGAGGTTCCCGGTGCGCCGGTGCAGCCGCCCGCGCCAGGCGAGGATCCAGGGGTCCGCCGGGTCCAGCGCGTGCGCCCGGTCCAGTTCCGCCAGGGCCCGGTCCGTGCGCCCCAGGCACCGCAGCGTCTCCCCGCGCCCCGCCCGGGCCCAGGCGTTCGCGGGTTCCAGGGCCAGGGCCGCGTCGAAGTCGGCCAGCGCCTCGGGGTGGCGCCGGGTGCGGCGGAGCAGGTGCCCGCGGCGGACCAGCAGCCACGGCGCGTCCGGGCGCAGCTCCAGGGCCGTGCCCAGATCGGCGAGCGCGTCCTCGAAACGGCCCAGGGACGCCAGGGTGCCCGCCCGCTGGGCCAGCCCCCACACGGAGCGGGGCCGCTCCTCCAGCCAGCGGTCGAGGTGGGCCAACGCCTCCTCGTAGCGCCCCAGAGCGTGCATCGCGGCCCCACGCCAGGCGCGGATCGATCCGTCGTCCGGGCTCCGCGCGACCGCCGCGTCGAAGTCCGCCACGGCCCGCTCGGTCCGCCCGAGGGCGAGGTGCGCCTGGCCGCGGAAGCACAGCGCCCACGGATCCTCCGGAGTCGTGAGCAGCGCCCGGTCGAGGTCGGCGACCGCCTCCTCGTCCCGGCCCAGGTGGTGGAGGCACCTGCCGCGCTCCACCCAGCCGTGGGCGGCCGCGGGGTCCCGCTCCACGAAGTGGGTCAGGTCGACCAGCGCCCGCTCGTAGCGGCCCGCCAGCAGGTGGGTGGTGCCCCGGCCGTAGTGCGCGCGCAGCGCGCCCGGGTCGAGGTCCAGGGCGCGGTCGTAGTCGGCCAACGCTCGCGCGTCCTGCCCGGAGTTGCGGTGCTCCCGACCCCGTAGGACGTGCGCCAGTACGCGCGAGGGTCCGGCCAGTTCGCGAGCGCCCAGCAGCAGCGTCAGCACCCGGACCCGGCCGCCCCCGTCCTCGCCGTCGGCCGCCTCGCGCAGGGTCCGGCCGAGCGCGGCCAGCGCCGGATCACCGGCGTCCTGTCCGGCACGCTCCGCGGTGAGGGCGGCGCGGTGCGCCGCGGTGCCGCCGGGGTCGCAGGCGTGCACCAGCGTGTCCAGCGCCCCAGCGAGCGCCGCGACGGGATCCGCGCACAGCATGTGGTACATCTCGCCGAGCCGGTGTTCGCGCCACACCGGGTCCTTCCACAGCTCCCTCGCCCCGGGCCGCCCGCCCTCCCGGACCTCGCGCCATCGGCGCAGCGCGTCGGCCAGCCGCAGCTGGTCCGTCCGCCAGCGGGCGGGGGACTGGGCCCGCCGGACCCGCAGCATCGCCGCGCGCACCACGTCGTGGTAGCGGCAGCGGCCGGCCCCGTCGGTGACGAAGGACAGGCCGCGCAGCCAGCCGTACTCCTCCGCCGTGCGCTCCGGCGGCACGGCGCGGTCGCCCACGGCCACCGCGAACACGTCCTCGTCGAGGTACAGGGGCAGCGCGCAGTCCAGGGCCGTGGCCCGACGCCGCGGATCCGGCTCCCACTTGAGGAAGCGTTCCACCGCGGTGTCGGACGGGTCCTCGACCGCGTCCGGGTGCGCGGGCCGCGCCTGGGCCAGCAGGTCGACCAGGACCGGGAGCCGCCCGGACAGCCGCAGCACCAGGTCGACCACCGGCTCGCGGGTCACCCCGCGGGCCGCGAGCAGGGCCCGCGCCTCCTCCTGGCTGAACAGGTCGAGGCCCACGGGCGCGATCAGTTCCAGCGAGTCGGCCCACCAGCGGGGGGCGAGCCGCCCCTGGCCGCAGAGCACCACCTGGACGCTGACCGGCACCGGCCCGTACCGCTCGGCGATCAGCACGTCCCGGAGCCACTCGTCCAGCACCGGCGCGGTGCGCTCGTAGGTGTCGAAGAAGAGCACCACCCACGGCGTCCGGCCGGCCACCGCCGCGAGGTCCGCGAGGAAGACCGGGGTGAGCACCTGTAAGGGCGAGAGCACCAGTTGGACGTCCTCGCGGCTGCGCAGCCGCGCGCCGAGCGCCAGGCGCAGCCGGTCGGCGCCCTCCGCCACCTGGCGCGGGTCGACGGCCCCGGCGATCGGTCCGAGGCCGGGCACCAGGCCGAGTCCCGCCATCCCGGCCCGGGCGACCAGTTCCCCGGCGATCGACGGGCCGGACGCCCCGCCGGGGCCGGGCTCGCGCCCCTGCTCCGGCACGGCCGTCTCCGCTTCGTGGCGGCGCAGGTGGTAGGTGGCGAGCAGCTTGTCGAAGCCCTTGAGGGGGAACCCCTGGCGCAGCAGCTGGGCGCTGACGGCCTCCATGGCCTCCAGTACGCCGTGCACCTCGTCCCCGAGGAGGGTGGTGAGCGCCCCGTGGCGCCGGGCGGTGGCCTCCCACTGGCGCAGCAGCGAGGTCTTGCCGACACCGGCCGTGCCGTGCACGTGGAAGAGGAACTGGTAGGACGCGTCGTCCGTGCGCCGGGCGAAGTTCTCCTCGAACACCGCCAGTTCCCGGCGCCGTCCGACGAATCCACCCCGCCGGCGCTGCCGGATGAGCTCCTGCCTGCTGACCGCCCGCTCGTCCATCGGCCCCCGCCCCCGCCGCCCGCGTCCCTGGAGGCATGATGCCCTGCCGCGGCGGCCGCGGCAGGGCATCGGGGAGAGTGCTGGGGGAGGGGCGCAGGGGCGGTCGGGTCAGAGCACCAGCGACAGCAGCAGGACGAAGCCCAGGCCGACCACGGAAATGATGGTCTCCATCACCGACCAGGTCTTGACGGTCTGGCCGACGCTCATCCCGAAGTACTCCTTCACCAGCCAGAACCCGGCGTCGTTGACGTGGCTGAAGAAGAGCGAGCCGGCGCCGATGGCCAGGACCAGCAGCGCGGTCTGGGTGGTGGGCATCCCCGCGGCGAGGGGGGCGACCAGACCGGCCGCCGAGATCGTCGCGACCGTCGCGGAGCCGGTCGCCAACCGGATGGCCACGGCGATCAGCCAGGCCAGCAGCAGGGTCGGGATCGACCAGCTCTTCGACAGGTCCAGGATCATCTGACCGACGCCGGCGTCGATGAGCGTCTGCTTGAAGCCACCGCCGGCGCCGACGATGAGCAGGATGCCCGCGATCGGTGCCAGCGACTTCTCCACGGTCACCGACAGTCGGGCCCGGGTGAAGCCCGCCGCCCGGCCCAGGGTGAACATGCCCACGATGACGGCCGCGAGCAGGGCGATCAGCGGCGAGCCGATGACGTCGGTGACCTTCTGCACGGCATCGGTCTTGTCGTCGACCACGATGTCGACGAGCGCCTTCACCAGCATCAGGGCCACGGGCAGCAGCACGGTGGCCACCGTCGCGCCGAACCGCGGACGGTGCTCCCGGTCCACGGGGGCGGCGGACGGCCCGGTCGTCAGGGGCTCGGGGGCCTGGATGTCCACCCACCGGGCGGCGTACCGGGAGAACAACGGGCCGGCGATGATCACGGTCGGGATCGCGACGAGCACCCCGAGAGCGAGCGTGACGCCGAGGTTGGCGTGCAGCGCGTCGATCGCGACCAGCGGGCCGGGGTGCGGCGGGATCAGGCCGTGCATCACGGAGAGGCCGGCCAGCGCCGGGATGCCGATCCGCATCAGGGAGTAGTTGCCCCGCCTGGCCACCAGCAGCACCACCGGGATCAGCAGCACGATGCCGACCTCGAAGAAGAGCGGAAGCCCGATCACGGAGGCGATCAGCACCATGGCCCAGGGCATCGCCCGGCCCTTGGCCCGGGCGAGGATGGTGTCGACGATCTCGTCCGCGCCCCCGGAGTCGGCGAGCAGCTTGCCGAGGATCGCGCCGAGCGCGATCAGTACGCCGACCCCCGCCACGGTGGAGCCGAGGCCTGCGGTGAAGCTGGTGATGGTCTTGTCGAGGGGGGCGCCCGCGAGGACCCCGAGGGTCAGCGACCCGATGGTCAGCGCCAGGAAGGCGTGCATCTTGAGGCGGGTGATGAGCAGGACGATCAGGGCGATGCCCGCGAGGACGGCGATGCCCAGCTGTGCGTTGCCCGCCGAGGTGATCGGGGCGGCGGCCGCTGCCAGAGTCTCGACGCTGAGACTGGTCACGGTGACGGTTCCTTAGTGTTCGGGGCGGGTGGGGGCGGGGGAGCCGGGACGGACCGACCGCAGGGCGGCCAGCGCCCGCGCGGTGATCTCCTCGGGGGAGCCGCAGACGTCGACGGCGACGCCCGCTTCGTCCTCCTGGAGCGGTTCGAGGGTGGCGAACTGCGAATCCAGCAGGGTGGCCGGCATGAAGTGCCCGGTACGCGCGGCCATCCTGCTTTCGATCAGCGGTCGTTCACCGGTGAGGTGGACGAAGACGGCGCCGGGCGCGGCGGCGCGCAGCCGGTCGCGGTAGGCGCGTTTGAGGGAGGAGGCGGAGACCACCCCGCCCCGGTCGCCGCGGCAGCGGGCCCATTCGCCGATGGCGTCGAGCCACGGCCACCGGTCGGCGTCGTCCAGGGGGACGCCGGACGCCATCTTCGCGACGTTGGCCGCCGGGTGGAAGGCATCGCCCTCCGCATAGGGCAGGGCGAGCGCGGCGGCGAGCAGCTGCCCCACGGTCGTCTTGCCCGTCCCGGCCACGCCCATCACCACGATGACGCGCGCGGTGCTCACTCCGTAGCCCATGGGGGTACCTCGCTGTTCTCGGCGATGTCCTCATCGACATCTGGCACCACTGAAGCCTATTAAGTAGTACTTATTCAAGGGTTCATCGGTAAAACATCACATCTTTTGAAACCCCTGGTCGCGGCGCGGGACGGCCCGGGGCACCCCGTACGCTTGCGCCATGACAACCGAGGGCGGCCCCGCGCGGGGGCTCCACGCACACGTGCTCGACGCCCTCGGCCTCGCCATCACCGCGGGTGAGCACCCCCCGGGCAGCGTCCTGCGCACCGAGGAGGTGGCCCGGGAGTTCGGCGCCTCGCGCACCGTCGTCCGCGAGGCGGTCCGGGTGCTGGAGGCCATGGCCCTGGTGGAGTCCCGCCGCCGCGTCGGCGTCACCGTCCGCCCGACCGAGGAGTGGAACGTCTACGACCCGCGGGTGATCCGCTGGCGCCTCGCCGGCGCCGACCGGCCCCGCCAGCTGCGGTCGCTGACCGTGCTGCGCTCGGCGGTCGAGCCCGTGGCCGCGGGCCTCGCCGCCGTGCGGGCCACGCCCGAGCAGTGCGCGGCGCTCACCGAAGCGGCCCTCGGCATGGTCCGCACCTCGCGCGGACACCAGCTGGACGGCTACCTCCACCACGACGTCGCGTTCCACCGGATCGTGCTGAACGCCTCCGGGAACGAGATGTTCGCGCGGCTGGGCGACGTCGTCGCCGAGGTGCTGACCGGGCGCACCCAGCACGCGGTGATGTTCCCCGACCCCGACCCGGCCGCCGTCACCCTGCACGTGCGGGTGGCCGAGGCGGTACGGGAGCGGGACGCGGCCCGCGCCGAGGCGCTGACCCGGCAGATCGCCGTCGGGGCGCTGGAGGAACTGGACGTGCTCGCCCCCTGAGCCGTGGGGGAGCGGACGGCCCCGCTCCGGCCCGTCCGCGCCGCTGATCGGCGTACCGGCACCGCGTGTCGTTGGCCCAACTCGCTGATCCGGCGGCGACATTCGCGTTTTCGATCTTGATTGTCCCCTCGCCCGGGAGATGCTCCCCTGGCTTCTGCCGAAGCACATGATCGTTCCGTTCGGCGAAGGGGTACGCACATGAAGTCCACAGCGAGAACCGGACGAAGGGCCCGCCTGGCCGGTGGCCTCGTGCTGCCGGTGACCGTCGCGCTCGGGGGGTTCACGGCGCCCGCACTGGCCGCGGAGGTGGCCCCGGAACCGGTGCGGGCGTCCGCCGCCGGCACCGCCCCGGCGGCGGTCTCGGCCGCCGACCCGGCCGCGGCGGCCACGTGCGCCAAGCACCCCCGCAGCGCCGCGGCCGCGCCCGGCACCGACCGGCACTGCCCGGGCCCGATGGGTCCCCAGGGCCCTCAGGGTCCGCAAGGTGCCAAGGGTCCCAAGGGTGATCGGGGGGACAAGGGGGCCCCGGGTCTCGCGGGCCCCAAGGGCGCCGGCGGTGCCGGCGGTGCGACGGGAGCCACCGGCGCGGCCGGTCTCGCGGGCGCCGCGGGCGCGCTCGGACGCAAGGGCGACCAGGGGCCGAAGGGCGATCCCGGGCGCCCCGGCGACGGCGGCCCGGCCGGGCCGCAGGGTCAGCAGGGCCCGGCCGGTCCCGCGGGACCCCCGGGTCGCCAGGGGCTGCCGGGCTTCCCCGGCGCCGGCGGGCCGCAGGGTCTGGCCGGTCCGCCCGGGCTCCAGGGGCCGCCCGGGGCCCGCGGACCGGTGGGCCCGCTGGGTCCGGTGGGCCCGCAGGGGATCACGGGGCCCATGGGGCCGTGCCGCGCGGTGGACTCCCAGATGCCCAACAACTCCGAGGAGTTCGCCCTCGTGCTCAAGGACGCCAAGACCTACCTCGGTCGGCGCGGCCGGGACGAGACGGGTGCCTGGGGCGACTTCGCGTGGACGGATCTGACGGTGGCGCCGGTCACCGGTTACCCGGCGAACGTGTGTGCGGTGTCCCTGGCCATCAACGGCAACGACCTGAAGATCAAGGCGCTGACGGAGGACGGCACGCTCTACCACACGCACTGCGAGACCAACGGACGGACCGTCAACTGCCGGTCCGCCTGGGCCGCGGTCCACCCGCAGCCCTCGCCGGGCCGGGCCGCCTGACGGTCGCCCCCGGCCCCGCGACGGCGCCGGGCCCGGGGGACCGCACGGCCGCCCGGTCGTTCGCGGTCCCGCCGGGTCCCGGGGTGGGCCACACTGTTCCCCGTGCTGGCACAAGCCGATCGGCCCGAGGGCGGGCCCGCTTCCTTCGTCGGACGACACAGTGAACTGGCCGCGCTCGAACGCGCCTTGGGGGTCCACCGGTTGGTGACCCTGACCGGACCGGGCGGCGTCGGCAAGAGCCGCCTGGCCCGGCAGGTCCTGACGCGCCGTACCGGGCGGGCCGCCGGTGGGGCCGCGGACGCGCCCGCCGGCGCCCGGCGCGGACGCCGGCGTTCCGTCCGTCCCGCCGCCCCACCCGGCCCGTCGCCCGCCGCCGTGGTGGACGCCGGCGGGGCGCGGGGCGACGGCGGGGCGGGGGACTTCCCCGACGGGGTCCACTGGGCCGATCTGTCCCCCGTCGCCGACGCGCTGCTGCTCGCCGACGCCGTCGCCGACGCGCTCGGCCTCGCCGACCACACCTCCCGCTCCCTCGTCGACGCCGTCGGCGAGTGGATCGGCGAGCGCCGCCTGCTGCTCGTGCTCGACTGCTGCGAACACCTGGTGCCCGCCGTACGCACCCTCGCCCGCGAGTTCCTCGCCGCCGCACCGCACTTCGTGCTGCTGCTCACCAGTCGTCAGCCGCTCGGGCTGCCCGCGGAACACGTCATGGAGATCGGCCCGCTCCCCTACGCCGCGGGGGCCGAGGACGCGCTCGCCCTCTTCCTGGCCCGGGCCGCCGAGGCCGCGCCCCGCACCGCCGCCACTCCTTGGTCCGAGGAACGGCTCGCCGCCGCCCGGTCCATCTGCGTGCGCCTCCAGGGGGTCCCCCTCGCGCTGGAGCTCGCCGCGGCCCAGCTCACCGACCACACCGTCGAGGAACTCGCCGACCGACTCGCCCGTCGGATCGGCGCCCTGGCCACCGGCCGCCCCGTCCAGCCGCCGCGCCACCGCGCGCTGCGCACGGCCATCGGCTGGAGCCACGAGTGGTGCGAGCCGCGCGAACGACTGCTCTGGCTGCGGCTGTCCGTCTTCGGCGGGCCCTTCGACGAGTCGGCGGCCCGCGCCGTCTGCTCCGCCGCACCGCTCACCGAGGCGGACGTACCACCGCTGCTGGCGGCACTGGTCGCCAAGTCCGTCGTACGGCGCGGCGGCGACGGCTCGTACCGGATGCTCGACACGATCCGCGAGTACGGCGCGATGTGGCTGGAGGAGGTCGGCGAACAGGACGTGCTGCGGACCCGGCACGCCGTGCACTTCCTCGACCTGGTGCGCCGGGCCGAGCGGGACTGGCTCGGACCCGGCCAGCGCGCCGGCTACCGGCGGGTCGGCGCGGCGCACGGGGACGTCTGCGCGGCCCTGGACTACTCCCTGGTCGCCGAGCCGGCCCGGGCCCTCGACCTGGCGGGTCGGGTCGGCTTCTTCTGGGCCTGCTGCGGGTACCTGCACGCCGCCCGCGCCTATCTGGAGCGCGCCCTGGCCGCCGCGCGCCCCGAAGTGGTCAGCCGCGCGGTGCGGGTGCGCGCCCTGTGGGCCCTCGGGGTCACCCTGCTGCTCCAGGGGGAGAAGGAGGCCGCGCACCAACTCGCCGTCGGCTGCGAGGCCCTGGCCATGGCGCCGGGCGAATTCCACGGCGCCCCGGAGGGGGAGCCGGACGGCGATCCGCGCCTCGCCCTGGACGCCGCGTACCTGCTGGGTCTGAGCCACCTCCTGGACGGCCGGCCGCTCGCCGCCCGCATCGTCGCCGAGAACGCCCTCGGCGCGGCCCCCGGCACCCCCTTCGACTCCCCGGCCCGCTTGCGCTGCCACCTCGTACGCGTCTTCGCCCTCACCGGCATGGGCCTGTTCACCGATGCCCGCGCCGAGGCGGAAGTGCTGCGCTCCGGTTGCGCCGCGCGGGAGGAGTACTGGACCCGGGCCTACGCCGACTACCAACTCTCCCTGATCTGCCTGCTGGAGAGCCGTCCGGACGCATCGGCCGCGCACGCCCGCGCGATGCTGGAGAGCAAACGCGAACTGGGCGACAGCTTCGGCACCGCGCTCGGCCTGGACCTGCTCGCCGCCGCCCGCGCGGCCCAGGGCGACGGCCTCGGCGCCGCCCGGGCCTACGGCACCGGCCACGCCTACTGGCAGGCGGTCGGCCACCCGCAGCGCGGCACGCCCGAGCTCAAGGCCGTGCGCGAGGAGTACGAGCGCACCGCGCGCGGCGCCCTGGGCGACCGGGCCTACGAGGCCGCCTTCCTGGAAGGCGTCCGGCACGGCCAGTCCCTGCGGGCCCGACCGCACCCGCGCGAGACCTGAGCCGCGGGGGATCCGACGGGCCCGGGCCCGCCGACCGGGCTCGGTCCGGGGGCCGGTCGGCGGGCCCGGGCCCCGGCTCTTCCCGGCCGAACAACCGTTCCCGGCCACCGCGCCGGACCCCGCGGGCGTGCGCCTTGTCCGGGTGCGCGTGCGGTGCGATCCTTCCGCCAAGGTGCTCGCCGTGCCGCCCGACCGTGGGGCCCGGCCCGTGAAGGAAGCGCGGCGGACCGCCGACCGTCCGACCGCGCGACCCGGTGACTCCCCCCGCTCCGGTCCGCGACCAACGATCAGTGAACGGATGCCCACGTGACGAACCCCTATACGCGGCTGGCCGTCGCCGCTGCCGAGTGGGACGACCTCCATCCCCGCATGGCACCCGTGGCGTTACGCCAACTCGCGCTGCTCCTGGCCTCGTTGCGCCTGGCCAGTGGCGAAGTGGCGGAACGCGCCGCCCTGCTGGCCGCCCGGCTGCTGGGTGAGCAGCTGCCGGACCGCTTCCCCGGCGAGAGCCGACTGGCCCCGGCCGCCTCCGCTTCGAGCGCCGGGCACCGCGGCTTCATCGCGGACGACCTGGCCGTCCTCGTCCTCGACGGGCACCGCATGGTCGGTCCGGTACTGGGCGAACTGCGCGACCGGCTGCTCGCCGAGCCGGCCATCGGCGACGCGGAGGCACTGGAGGGCGGCTGCGACCCCTACGCGCCGGGCCTCATCCGGCTGCGCGCGGCGGGCGGCTCGGTCCGGCTGCCGGTCTTCCAGTTCGCCGCCGACGGGCAGCCCGTCGCCGTGGTCCGCGAGGTGAACCGCCTGCTGGACGCGGACCACGACCCCTGGGGCGCCGCGACGTGGTGGCTCTCGCCGAACGCCTGGCTGGACGAACCGCCCGTGGGCCTGATCGGCGGCCCCGCGGAAGAACAGCTGCTCGTGGCGGCGGGGTTGCCGACCGAGGGGTGACGCCGGGGCCCGGCCCGAGAGCCCGGCCTCGGCGCGCGGGCCGGATTCCCGGGGGCGGCCCGCGGTGTCAGGACCCCTTGGCCGGCTCGCCCGCGTCGCTGGCCGCCGCGGCGAACTGGGTCCGGTACAGCTCCTCGTACCGCCCGCCCACGGCCAACAGCTCGGCATGGGTGCCGCGTTCCACGATCCGGCCCTCCTCGACGACCAGGATCTGGTCCGCCGCCTGGACGGTCGACAACCGGTGCGCGATCACCACGGCCGTCCGCCCCGCGAGCGCCTCGCCCAGGGCCTCCTGCACGGCCGCCTCGGAGGTCGAGTCCAGGTGCGCCGTGGCCTCGTCGAGGATCACCACCCGCTGGCGGGCCAGCAACAGCCGTGCGATGGTCAGGCGTTGGCGTTCGCCGCCGGAGAGCCGGTAGCCGCGCTCACCGACCACCGTGTCCAGTCCGTCCGGCAGCGAGGCGACCAGCCCATCCAGCCGGGAGCGGCGCAGCGCCTCCCAGATCTCCTCCTCGGTGGCCTGCGGCCGGGCCAGCAGCAGGTTCGCCCGCACCGACTCGTGGAAGAGGTGCCCGTCCTGGGTGACCATGCCGAGGGTGTCGCGGATCGAGTCGGCGCTCAGGTCGCGCACGTCGACCCCGTTCAGCCGGACCGCGCCCGCGTCGGCGTCGTACAGCCGCGGCAGCAGCTGCGCGATGGTGGACTTCCCGGCGCCGGACGAGCCCACCAGGGCGATCATCCGGCCCGCCTCGGCGCGGAACGAGACCTCGTGCAGCACCTGGGTGCCGCCCCGGGTGTCCAGGGTCGCCACCTCCTCCAGCGAGGCGAGCGAGACCTTGTCGGCGGACGGGTAGCCGAAGGAGACCCCGTCGAACTCCACCGTCACCGGGCCCTGCGGCACCTCC
The DNA here is from genome assembly GCF_044759975.1 of Streptomyces sp. NPDC098789. Classification (NCBI taxonomy): domain Bacteria; kingdom Bacillati; phylum Actinomycetota; class Actinomycetes; order Kitasatosporales; family Streptomycetaceae; genus Streptomyces; species Streptomyces sp. NPDC098789. Next base: position 264,487 of record NZ_JBIWAJ010000004.1, on the reverse strand, counting down.
CGGGCGTCCGGCTTCTCGGCGATCAGCGGTTCGAGGTCGAGGATCTCGAAGACCCGCTCGAAGCTGACCAGCGCGCTCATCACCTCGACCCGCGCCCCGGCGAGCGCGGTCAGCGGCGCGTACAGCCGGGTCAGCAGCAGGGCCAGCGCCACCACGGAACCGGCGTTCAGGGTGCCGCGCAGCGCGTAGTACCCGCCGAGCCCGTAGACCAGGGCCAGCGCGAGCGCCGAGACCAGGGTGAGGGCGGTGATGAAGGCGGACTGGGCGACCGCGGTACGGATCCCGATGTCGCGCACCCGGGCCGCCCGGGCCGCGAACTCGGCCGACTCGTCGGCGGGCCGCCCGAAGAGCTTGACCAGGGTCGCCCCGGGTGCGGAGAACCGCTCCGTCATCTGGGTGCCCATCGAGGCGTTCAGGGTGGCGGCCTCGCGCTGCATCCGCGCCATGCGGGCGCCCGTACGCCGCGCCGGGATCACGAAGAGCGGCAGCAACACCAGCGCGAGCAGGGTGATCTGCCAGGAGATGCTCAGCATGACGGCCAGGGTCAGCAGCAGGGTCACGGTGTTGCCGACCACCCCGGAGAGGGTGTTGCTGAACGCCCGCTGCGCGCCGATGACGTCGTTGTTGAGGCGGCTGACCAGGGCCCCGGTCCTCGTCCGGGTGAAGAAGGCGACCGGCATCCGTTGCACGTGGTCGAAGACCGCCGTGCGCAGGTCGAGGATCAGCCCCTCGCCCAGGGTGGCCGACAGCTTCCGGGTGAACAGGCCGAGGGCCGCCTCCACCACCGCGATGGCGGCGATGAGCAGGGCGAGCCGGGTGACCGTACCGCTCTCCCGGCCGCCGACGATGGCCTCGACGACCCGGCTGGCGAGCACCGGGGTGGCCACCGCGAGCAGTGCCGTGACGACGCTCAGCACCAGGAATAGCAGCAGCCCGCGACGGTGCGGCCGGGCGAAGGCGACGACCCGCCGCAGGCTCTCGCGGGTGGGGACCCGGCGCTCCTGCTGGGCGTTGAGCGCGTTGTGCAGCGAGGACCAGGCGGTCATTTCCATAGACATGCGAGGAACTCTAGGACCTCAACCAAACTTGAGGTCAATGATCGGTGGAGAGCCGTTGTTCCGTACCCCCGTGGGCCGTCGGTGCCCGGTGGCATCATCGGCACATGAATCCGGATCCCGCCGTCAGCGTGCTCCACCGGTTCCGTCGATGGGCGGGGGAGGCCCCCGGGGCGCCCGCCGTCGTCAGCGGCGCGGCCGTCCTCGACTACGGGGAGTTGGACCGCGGTTCCAGCCGCCTGGCGGGCCATCTGCTCGCCGCCGGCCTGGAGCCCGGGGGCGCCGTGGCCATCGCCACCCCGGACCGGCCGGAGGCCGTGAGCGCGCTGCTCGCCGTGCTCAAGGCGGGCGGCGCCTACGTCCTCCTCGATCCGGACGAGCCCGCTACGGCGCGGCGCCAGCTGGCGCAGGCCCCGCCCTTCCTCCTGCTCACGCGCCGCGCGCAGCTGGCCTTCCTCGACGAGGGGAGCGGCCGGCGCGCCATCTGTCTCGACACCGAGGCTCCGCAGATCGCCGCTCGGCCGGTGGAGACGGCCGGGGCGGGTGACCCCGCCGGCGGCGACCCGGCCGCCTTCGTCCTGACCGGGGGTGCGCGGGCGCGCGCGGTGCGGATCGACCACGCCCGGCTGCTCGCCGCCCACGACGGCTGGGCCGAGGTCGCCGGGTTCACCCCCGAGGACCGGCACCTGATCACCGCCCGCCCCGACCTCACCGGATTCGCCACCGGTTGGGCCCGGGCGCTGTGTTCCGGCGGAGCCCTGGTGCTGCCGGACCGCTCGGCCGCGAGCCGGGAGGAGCTGCGCCGGCTGATCCGCGACGAGCGGGTCACCGTCGTCCACACCGACCCCGGGTCGGCGCACCGGTTGTTCACCGCCGGGGACGGTGCGCGCGACCCGGGCCGCGCGCCCGACCCCGACACCTGGTCGGTCCGCCTGGTCACGGTCACCGGAGACCGGCTCTACCTCGATGAACAGACCTCCCTGCACGCCCTGTTGCGCCCGGGCGCCCGGCTGCTCAATGTGTACGGCCCGGCCGAGACCGCGGGGGTCGGCACGTGGTTCGAGCTCCCCATGCTGGCGCACCCGGTGGCCCGGCCCGAGGGAATCAGCCTGCTCGGCGTCCCCTTTCCCGGCTGCCGGGTGGAGCTGGTGGGCGGCGAGGTCCGGCTCACCCCGCCGGACGGTGGCGGGGCCGTCGCCACCGGGGACCTCGCCCGCGTGCGCGAGGACGGGCTGCTGGAATTCGCCGGCCGGCAGCGGGACCGGGTGGTGATCGGCCGCCGGACCCTGGACACCTACCGGATCGAGTCCCTCCTGCGCGGCCATCCACAGATCGGCGGGGCGCTGGTGCGGGAGGTGCCCGACGGGGCGCTCGACGCGGCACCCGGCCAGAAGCCCGGCGAGAAGCGCCACGGCTCCGTGCGCAGCCGTCTCGTCGCGTACGTCGCCCCGCCGGCCCACGTCTTCGCCGACGCCTCCGGCGGCGACTCCACCGAAGCCTCCCCCGAAGCCTCCGCCGACGCGGAGCTGCCGGACGCCGGGGCCGTGGGCCGCCACCTCGCCGACGCGCTGCCCGCGGAGGAGATACCCCGCACGGTGGTCCGGCTGCGTACCCTGCCCCGCGACCGCTCGGGCCGCGAGGACCGCGGGGCCCTCCCGCTGCCGGTGGCACCGGGCGCCGCGCGGGCCGCCCGCGGCTCGGGCAAGTACGGCGCTGCCGGCGGCGAGGTGTCCCCCTCGTGCGCGGTCGGCTGCTCGGCCCTGCCCCTCGCCCTGATCGCCGCGTCCCTGACCGGGATCCTCTGGCCCGGCTCGACCGACCTCAGCGTGGTCCCCGGCGGCTACGCGAACCTGTTCTTCGCCCTGTACGTCTTCGAATGGCTGTCCTTCGGCTTCGGCGTGGTGTTCCTGCTCGCGGGCCGCCGCCGCACGCTCGGCCAGGGGCGGGGCCGCGCCCTCGGGACGGCCGCGCACCTGGCGATCACCTACCTGCTGGTGTCCTGGTGGCCCCAGGACAACCTGTACCGGCTGGCCGCCAAGCAGGACTGGCCCCGCCAGGCCGCCCTCGTCTACGCCTTCAACGTGCCGCTGATGATCGCCGCCGGGATCGTCGCCCTCTACGCCGTCCGCCGCCCCCGTACGGAGGGCTCCGCCTAGGGGGTGTCTGACGGATGTCCGCGGCGTCGCGGCGCCCGGCACGCGCTCTCGCCGCACCGACCGAAAGCCCGAGTACGTCCAGTACGCGGGCTCCCGGTCGCCGCGCCGAGAGCACGCACCGGACACCGCTCCTCCACCACGCACATCCGTCAGACACCCCCTAGTCCTGAGCGGCCTCCCCGAACATCGCTCCCACGGCCGCCGCCCGGGCGCGCACCAGTGCCTCGGCCGCGTCCACCGCCTCCCGGGTGTGCGCGGCCACCAGGACCCCCAGCCAGGGCGCCGGGTCGAAGGCAGCGGTCGGGATGGCCGGGACGAGGACGGCGTCGAGGTCCGCGCAGCCGCGGGCCAGCGCGGCACACAGCTCCCCGGCCATGGCCTCGGGCAGCCGGGCGCCCAGCTCGACCCGGTCCATGATCCGTACCAGGTGGTCCCCGCCGCGCAGTTCGTCGAGCCGGGCCTTGACGACGAAGGCCGCGGAAGGTCCCGTCAGCCGCAGGTTCGTCTCGGTCGGCGCGAGGCGTCCCTGCCCGGCGCCCACGAAGTCCACGTCGAACCAGCCCCGGTATCCCGCAGCGGCCAGCTCGCGCCCCACCGCCCCGCCGAAGGCCGACAGCGCCTCCCGCGCCGCCTCGGGGACCACTCCCGGCCCGACCGTGGCCCCGCGGTAGCCGGTGTCCACCACGTCCATCACCGCCGCGCCCACCGGATGGACGCGGCCCGCGGCGTCCACGAACGCGTCGTACGTCAGGTCGCGCACCGCCGTGTCCGGGTCGTGCGCGTACTCCTCGACGAGCAGCGGTCCGCGCGGCAGCCCGCGCAGCGCCGCCAGCGCCCCGCCCGCCGCGCGCACGCGCTCCGGCGTGAGCACCCGCGTGTCCGAACCACCCACCCCGTGCTCCGACTTGAGCACGGTGGCGAGGCCGGCCCGGGTCCGCGCCGCCACCAGGCGGGCCGCGGCCCACCGGCCCCGGGCCCGCCACTGCCGGGGGACCAGCACGTCCGGGTGACCCCCCGCCCGCACGATCTTGGTGAACAACGCGTGCGAGGCCGCCTTCGATTCGTACCGCAGCACCTCGGGGCGCCACGGCCCGCCCCCGGCCAGCCGCGCGAAGTCCGGGCTCTGCCCCCACGGCACCAGCACCGCCCCCGATCCGGTCAGCCGGGCGGCGAGCGCGGGCCGCGCCCCCACGGCGGCCGACAGCGAGCGGCGGTCGGGCGCCAGCGCGTCGTGGACCTCCACCCGCGGCCAGTCCAGTTGCCGCGCGACCTGCTCCACCCACCAGGCGGGCACCGGCCGGGGCAGGACCAGCGCGGCGGGGCGGGGACCGTAGAAGGCGGCGAGAGCGGCGTAGTGGTGCGCGGCGAGCTGCTCGCGGTCCAGGGAGGCGTCACCGAACTGCGCGTTGTACTCGGCCACGTTGCCGAGGTGCACGGCGGGCCGGTCCCCGGTCCAGGCCGCCACCCACGGCGCGGCCCCGCCGAGCCGCACCTCGAAGCGCACCAGCCCCGCCACCGGTGCGCCACCGGCCGGCGGCCGGGCCCCCATCGCCCGGTAGAACCCGGCGGCGTGCGGGTCGGCGTCGATCACCAGCGTCCGGCAGCCCAGCTCGCGGGCCCGGCGCACCGCGTCCCGGTACAGCCGCCGGCCCACCCCGCGGCCGATGGCCGACGGTTCCACGAAGAGCAGCCCCAGTTCGGCCACGGGCGGGCGCCCTTCGAGCGTGGCGACGCCGAGCAGCTCCGGGCGGGACCCCGACGCCTCGGCGACCACGACCCGGCGCGCCCCGACCTCCTCGGCCCGGATCGCCAACTCCGGTGCGCAGGAGGCCAGGAACTCCTCGTCGTACCCCCAGTGCGCCTTCGACCGCAGCGCCAGCGCGCCGAGCGCCGCCGCCTCGTCCGGCCGGGCGGCCCGTACCCGCACCCGCACCGCTTCCCGAACCATCCGTGCCTCCCCATCCCCGGCCGGGACGGCCGTGCGATAGGTTTTCCCTTCCCCACGCGGCTCCTCGCACCCCCTTTCCACCCACGCGGAGACAGGCCCCTCAATGAGCGACATCATCAACGGACTCGGCCGCACCAGCGCCTTCGGCGCCCTCGGCCTGGTGCTGCTGATCCTCGGCATCGTCCTGGTGGACGTGCTGACCCCCGGTGCGCTCCGCAAGCAGATCTGGGAGGAGCGCAACCGCAACGCGGCCCTGCAGCTCAGCTCGGCACTGCTCGGCGTCGGCGGGATCGTGTTCACCTCGATCTGGACCACCTACGACGACTTCGGCAAGGGGCTGCTGAACACCGCCGCCTTCGGCGTGCTCGGCCTGGTCCTGATGGGGCTGGCCTTCCTGGTCCTGGACCTCTTCACCCCCGGCAAGCTCGGCGCGATCGTGGTCGACCCGCAGCCGCACCCGGCAGTCTGGGTCACCGCCTCCTGCAACCTCGCGGTCGCGGCCATCGTGGCGGCCTCGATCTCCTGACACCACCACCGCGCCGCCCCGAAGGGACGCCCTAGGCCAGGCCCAGGGCGAAGACGGCGAAGCCGGCCGACAGCAGGCCCGCCGCCGTGCGCCGCGCGGCCGTCGACCGGGCCCACGGGGCCTCGAAGCGCCGTGCGTACCGGGCGATGAGCACGAGCAGCGTCGCGAACACCGGCAGCCAGGCGAGCCGCTGCACGATCCACAGCGCCGTGTCCGGCGCCGTCGTCAGCCCGGGGAGCCCGCCCAGGGCGGCGGCGGGCACGGCCGCGGCCAGCATCGCGCTCTGGTGCCAGCACAGGACGGTCATCGCGGACAGGTTGACGACGACCACCGGAGCCCACAGGGCCGGCCGCGCCAGCCACCGCGCGAGCCGGTCGCGGACCAGGATCGCCGCCCCGGACTGGGCCGCGGCCAGCGCCAGGACCAGCAGCGACGGCGGGTGCGAGTTGGTGCGGGCCGCGCCCGGCACGCCGACCATGGATGCCGGGTAGTGGAAGAGCAGCAGCAGGACCGCGAACAGCGCCGTGCCGCCCGCGCACAGCAGCGCCGCGCCGCGCCGCCCGATCCGGCCCTCGCCCCAGGAGACGCCGAGCTGATAGGCGAACAGCCAGCCCGGCAGGACGTTCACCAGGGCCACCCAGGACGGCACGGCGTCCGCGTACGGCCCGTAGCGCAGGAAGTCCACCACGGCGACCGAAGCGAGCAGCGGCGCCGCCGCCCAGCCGCCGAGCCGCCGAGCCGCGCCCACGCAGTACGGGGTGAGGGCGGTCACCACCGCGTACACCCCCACGAACCACAGGGGTTGGACCACCAGCGTCGCCCCGGTCCGCAGGGTCGTCACCGGCACCCCCGCCGCGTACAGCAGCGGCGCGAGCACGGCCCACACGGCGGTGACGCCGAGCACCGGGCGGCCCAGCCGGGCGATCCGGCCCCGCAGCCACGCCCCCGCCGAGCCCGTGCGGCGGCGGTAGGACAGCACCGAGGCGTACCCGCCGACCAGGAAGAAGATGCCGAGCATCTGGAGCACCCAACTGGCGGGCGCGAGCGCGGCGAAGGAGGACAGCGGGCTCGCGTTGTGCAGCGCGCCCGCGTCGTCCAGGGTGAAACCGCCCAGCATCCAGTGCCCGGCGGGGACGGCCAGCAGCGCGATCGCGCGCAGCGCGTCGATCGCGCGGTCCCGGTGGGCCGGGGTGTCCCGGTCGATGCGCCGGGCGAGGCGGCGCAGCCCCCCGAGGGACGGGCCGGTGCGGGTCGCTCCCGTCGTGATCGCGGCGCTCATCGGGCCGCTCCCGTCGTGATCGCGGCGAAGGCCGCCAGGGACTGCGTCCCGGGGACGAAGTAGCCGGTGTGGCCTTCCGCGTCGGCGGCCGGGACCCGCCGGGCGCCGAAGGCGGCCGACGTCGGGTCGGCGCCGTGCCCGAGCCCGGCGAACTCGACGTTCGGCACGTCGTCGATCCAGTCGGAGGGGCCCTTCGCGGCCCACACCCGGGCCCGGGTCCCCAGCGCGGCCGCGCGCTCCGCGTGCATGCCGGGGGAGCCGAGCACCACGATGTCCCGCGCGTCCGCGTGGCGGGCGGCCAGCCCGCAGACCACCGAGCCGTAGCTGTGGCAGAACAGCGCCGGCTGCGGCGCACCGACGGCGTCGAGGCCCGCGAGGAAGCGGGTCAAGCGGGTCGCGCCGGCCTCCGCGAGCCGGACGCGGGCGGCGTCGAACCCCACCCCGACGGGGGTGGTGTAGCCCGTCCAGGCCACCACGGCGGTGGTGTCGCCGCTGGCGGCGCGCAGGGCGCGGGCCATCCCGGCGGGGCCGCTGTACGCCTTGCGCGCACGGTCGTGCGTCCGCGCGTCGTTGTCGGAACCCGGCACGACCACGGCCACGTGCTCCGCGTGCGCCAGGTCCCCGAAGACCTCGACGACCTGCCCGCGCCCGCGCGGGTCGAAGGCGAGGATCCGCCGCTCGGACCCGGCGAGCGAGAGGTACCGGCCGTCACCGGAGGCCAGGATCGAGATCCGGTTCGCCTGGTACCGCAGGGCCAGGGGCACGCCGTCCAGATTGCCGACGACCAGCGGGTGCAGGCGCACCAGGGCGTGCGCCTCCTCCGGGGGCAGCGCGGCGAAGAAGCGGGCCACCGCGCCCGGTGCGGCCGTGGTCGGATCGGGCAGCCCCGGCACCGCCAGCCAGGCCGCGGTCCCGGGGAGCGGGCCGGTGACCGCCGGCTGTGCGTCGGCGGACGCCCAGCCGGCGGTCCCCGTGATGACGGCCGCCGTCAGTACGGCGGTGACCAGCGTCCTCCCGAAGCGGCGCATGCCCCTTCTCCTCTCCTCGTGTCGAGGAGGAAGGTAGGAAGAAGGTGCCGAACCGGACATCGCACCAGGGAGCCAAGTGCGCTGTCATACCTGGGTAGGGGGTGGAGGAGACCGCCTGATAGTCACGGAGGAGGGGCGCGACGAACTCGTACGACGGCTCGACTCCCAGATCCGCGACCCGCAGCGCGAGTTCTCGCAGTTCCTGGGCGCGGTCACCTATCTCGGCGCCCTGGGGACGGACGGCGCGGTGGAAGCCCCGGCCGAGCGTGTGCGACGCCTCCAGCAGCGCACGGCCGCCGATGAGGATCGCCTCGCGGAGGCCCTGGCGGCCGGCGTGCCCCGCCTGTACGTCATCGAAGCCGAATACGCGTTGTGCCTCGCTCGCGCCGAGACGGCAGGGGCGGCCTCGGTCATCGATGACCTCCGTACCGGCTCGCTGACGTGGCCGACCGATACGGCGACGACCTCCACGCCTTCCACACCCTCCGCACCCTCCGCACCCTCTGCAACGCCGAACCGAAAGGGATCGAACGCGTGAAGCTGACAGCGCATGACGGCTCACTCTTCGGGATCTACCCGGGCGGAGTCGCCGGTGACGACACCGGGGGCCTGGCCAGCGGCCCGCCCGACGACCCGGCCCTCGTGTCGAGTGCACTCGACCGCCTCCAGGGCAGACCGGGCCGCCCGTTCCTGGTCCGCGCCCACCTGAGCTTCGACGATGCCACCCGCCTCGGCGAGCCGCACGCGACCGCGGCGCCGGCCGACGCGGCCCGATACGCCGTCCGGGGGCGCCGTCTGGACCGTCTGAGGGCCGGGCGGCCCCGGACGGTCCCTTCGCCCCGGCGCCGGTGGGCACCGGCACCGGCACCGGCACCGCCCCTGGCAGACTTGACGGCATGTCCGACACACCGCCCGCAGAGCCTCCGCCGCAGGGTCCGATCCCCGCGTACCTGTCGCACTATCCCGAGGTCCTCGCGTCCGGTTCGCTGCGGGGCGCCCTTCAGGAAGCGGCCGATCAGGCGGGCCTGCCGCTCGCGGTCGAGCTGACGTCCGCCCCGGGCTGGCGCGTCGTGGCCGCACAGGTGACGGCCGACGACCGCTCGGCGCAGGTCAGCATGAGCCTCGGCGACCGCTCCTTCTCCGTTCATTGCACGGCCGCCGACGTCAGCATGGCCACCGGCCGGACCGAGGAGCTGTCCGAGGTCATCGGGGCGCTGCACTCCTGGATGCGGGGACACCGCCTGCGGGAACTCGTCGCGCAGTGGCCCTTCCTGCGGACCTGGGAGCCGGCCGAGGCCTACGAGCGGGGCGACGCGGTGCCGGCGCGCTGGCGCTCCCTGCGCGGCTCCGCCGCACAGCGGGGCGACACCGCGATGTCGGATCTCCTGCGGGCCGCCTTCGCGGAGCCGAGGTTGCGGGTCCTGTCGCCTGGGCGGAGCATGCAGTGGCTCACCTTCAGCCGCAGGGCCGCGCCACCGATCTGCCACGACCTGCCGCGGACCATGCCGGTCAAGGGCGGCGGCTACCGGATCCGCTTCACCGACGGTCGGCTCCAGGACGTGGACGACGCGGCGGGGGCCGTCGCGATCGTCCTCGCCGGCCTCCCCGACGACGCCGTCCCGCACCCCTGACCCCGCGCGCGACGGGGCGGGGCCTCAGGCGCCGTCGCCCGGCCGCACCAGCCCGGCCTCGTAGGCGAAGATGACGGCCTGCGCCCGGTCCCGCAGGTCCAACTTGCCCAGGACCCGGCCGATGTGCGTCTTGACCGTCTGCTCGGCCAACACCAGGTGCCCGGCGATCTCCTGGTTCGACAGCCCGCGCGCGATCAGCTCCAGCACCTCGGTCTCCCGCGGGGTCAGCCCGTTCAGCCGGAGCGCCGGATCCTTGCGGGGCGCGGGCCGCTGCTGCACGAAGTCCGCGATCAGCCGCCGGGTCACCGACGGCGCCAGCAGGGCCTCGCCCGAGGCGACCACCCGGACCGCCGCGATCAGGTCGGCCGGGGGCGCGTCCTTGAGCAGGAAGCCGGAGGCGCCGGCGCGCAGCGCCTCGTACACGTAGTCGTCGATGTCGAAGGTGGTCAGCATCAGCACCTTCGGCCGGTGCACCACACCGGGCGCCGGTCCGAGCAGGGCGCGCGCCGCCGTCAACCCGTCCATCTCCGGCATCCGTACGTCCATCAGCACCACGTCGGGGTGCACGGCCCGCGCCACCTCGATGCCGCGCCGGCCGTCGGGAGCCTCGCCCACGACGTCGATGTCGGCCTGCGCCGACAGCAGTGCGGCGAACCCCGCCCGCACCATGGCCTGGTCGTCGACGATGATCACGCGGATGGTCAACTGGCGTCCTCGGCAGCGGGGTGCAACGGCAGGCGGGCGGCGACCCGGAAGCCGCCGTCGGGCAGCGGACCGGTGTCCAGCGTCCCGCCCGTCAACCGTACGCGCTCGCGCATGCCGATCAGACCGTGACCGGTGCCCGGCCCCTCCAACCGCACCGGCGCGCTGCGGGCCCGCCCGTTGACCACGAGCACCAGCACCTCGTCCGCGGCGCCCGCGTCGTGGCGCACCGACACCCGGGTCGTCGCGCCCGGCGCGTGCCGCACCACATTGGCCAGCGCCTCCTGCACGATCCGGTACGCCGACAGGTCCACCGCGGGCACGGCCTCGGCCGCCAGCGCTGCCTGCGCCGTCATCGACAGCTCCACCGGCAGACCCGCCCGTACGGTCGCCTCCACCAGCTGTTGCACCCGCGCGAGCCCCGGTTGCGGAGCCCGCTCGCCGTCCACCCCGTCGCCCCGGAGCACCAGCAGCAGCCGCCGCATCTCGCCCAGCGACTCCCGGGCGCTCGCCGCGATCGCGGTGAACTCCTGGCGCACCTCCTCGGACATGTCCGGCAGCCGGTACGGCGCGGAGTCCGCCTGCACGGTGATCACCGACATGTGATGGGCCACCACGTCGTGCAGCTCACGGGCGATCCTGGCCCGCTCCTCCAACAGGGTGCGCCCGGCGCGCTCGGCTTCGCTGATGCTCTCCTGCTCGGCGACCCGCCGCTGCGCGTCGCCCACCCCGCGCAGCGCCCCGGTCACCACCAGCATGACGCCGGCCAGCACGAACAGGAGCGCGTGCGTGTTCGTCACCCCGTCCGGCGGGAGGAGATCGAGCAGCACCCCGACCGCCCCGGTCGCCAGCCACACCCCGATCAGGGTCCGGATCGACTCGCGCAGCCCCAGGCAGGCCATCAGGAGCAGATAGCCGACGATCACCATGGGCGTCCACGGCCAGGTCTGCCCGGCGATCCGGTCGGCGTGGACCAATACGAGGGCGCCCACGGTGTCGGCCGTGAGCACCAGCGCCCACGCGGCCAGCGGCCGGGTCACCGCGAGCAGCAGCGGCACGGTCTGCGCCACGCCCAGCGCGCCCGCCCAGCCGCCCCCCGCCTTGTAGTCGTTGGTGAGGACGGTGATGGTCACGGGCAGCAGGGTGAGCACGGCGACCGCGACGACCGCGTAGGGCAGCCGGCGCTGCCACCGCTTCGGGGCCTGCGCGAACAACGGCTCCGCGGCTCTGGCCGGGGTCCGCAGCACCGCGGTCAGCCCGAGCGGGGGACCGGACGTCTCTTCGCTTCGCATGATCCGTCCAGCGTAGGGGGTGCCCGGCGTCCGGCGTCCGGTGCCGTGGCCCGGCCGTGCCGGGTGGATCTTGCGTGGGGATAGGGTCTCGGTGGCGCCGGGGGACGACGTCACCGGGGACAGCGCGAGCGTCAGGGGTCGGGGCATGGGTTCGGTGGCCACGTTGGAGAAACTGCTGCCGGTCCTGCTGGCCTTCGGCTGCGGGGCGGTGCTCGCCAAGCGCAAGGTCGTACCCGCCGAGGCGTCCAAGGCCTTCGCGGACTACGCCTTCCTCTTCGCCGTCCCCTGCTACCTCTTCGGCAACATCTACGCGAGCGACCTCGGCGCCCTGTTCAACTGGCGCGCGCTGTCGGGCTACGCGGCCACCGCCGCGCTCGCCGTCCTGCTGGTCGGTCTCGCCGCCCGGGCCCGGGGGGTGCGGGAGCCGCGCGGAGTGGCCCTGCGGATCATGGCGGGCGTCCAGGTCAACACCGCCTACTTCGCGGTGCCCGTCTTCATCACCGTGTTCGGCGACGCGGCGCCGATCTTCCCGGTGCTGCTGTTCCAGGTCTGCGTGCTGTCCCTCGTCGTCATCTCCGTCATGGAGCTCGGCCGCGCCGACGACGAGGTGGAGGGCGGCGCGGCCGGCGGCGGGACCTCGCGGCCCGTCCGGCTGGCCCGGGCCGTAGTCGCCTCGCTGACCACGCCGCTCGTGCTCGCCTGCAACGCGGGCATCCTCCTCAACCTGCTCGCGCTGCCCGTCCCGAAGGTGGTGCTCGACGGCTTCGCCTTCGTCGGCGACAGCGCCTCGCCGGTCGCGCTCTTCGCCCTCGGCCTCCACCTCGGCGGTCTCGGCCTCGACGTCCGGGGCACGACCCGCGAGGAGATCGCGCTGATCGCCTTCAAGTGCCTGGCCTTCCCGCTGCTCGCCTGGGGCGTCTGCGGCGGCCTGTTCGGCGTCACGGGGGACTGGCTGAAGTACCTGGTGCTGATCGCCGCGATGCCCACCCCGCAGAACCTCTTCATCTTCGCCCAGCGCTACGACGTCGGCGTGGACCTCTCCGCGGCCCTGGTGATCAAGAGTTCGGTCGCGGCGCTGCTGCTGCTCCCGCTGTGGATCCAGTGGGCGGCGGCCTGACCCGACGGACGGCCGTCAGGCGCTCAGCACACCGGTGCCGAGCAGGCCGAAGAGCAGGAGGCCGATGGCGATCCGGTAGATGACGAAGGCGTTGAAGGAGTGCTTCGCGACGAACTTCAGCAGCCAGGCGATCGAGGCGTAGGCGACCACGAAGGACACCAGGGTGCCGACGGCCAGCGGCGCGAGGTCCACGCCGGCGCCGACCGCGTCCTTGAGTTCGTACAGGCCGGCGCCGGTGAGGGCGGGGATGCCGAGGAAGAAGGACAGGCGGGTGGCGGCGACGCGTTCGAGGTCGAGGATCAGGCCGGTGGACATGGTGGCGCCGGAGCGGGAGAAGCCGGGGAAGAGCAGGGCGAGGATCTGCGAGGAGCCCACGAGCATCGCGTCCTTGAGGCGCGTGTCCTGTTCGCCGCGCCGGTGTCGGCCCATCTGGTCGGCGGCCCACATCAGGCCGCTGCCGACGATCAGGGAGCCGGCCACCACCCACAGCGAGGCGAGCGGTCCCTCGATCAGGGGCTTGGCGGCCAGTCCGACGACGACGATCGGGATCGTGGCGTAGATGACCCACCAGGCGAACTTGTAGTCGTGGTGGTGGCGCTCCTCGCGGTGGGCCAGGCCCCGTCCCCATGCGGAGACGATCCGCACGATGTCCTTGAAGAAGTACACGAGGACCGCCGCGATGGCCCCCACCTGGATCACGGCGGTGAAGGCGACGACGGCCTTGTCGTCCACCGGAATCCCCATCAGGCCCTCGGTGATCTTCAGATGGCCGGTGGAGGAGACCGGCAGGAATTCGGTGACTCCTTCGACGATGCCGAGAACGACTGCCTGGCCTATGCCGATGGTGCTCAATTGCCCCGTCCCTGAGGTTGGTTCGCACGGGTGACCCCTGGCCGTCTACAAGCGTGTAGAAGACGAAGGTGACTTTAGAGGATCCGCGCCGGGGCGACCAACACGCGGTGCGGCTAGCGTGCGCAGTCCCGGGTGAGGTGGAGGAGGGGGTGTCCGGCGCGGACCCCTACTGATCCGGGCGGATCGACGGGACGGGGGGCAGGGTCGGCCAGCGGGTGCGGATGCCGTCCCGCATGCGGGCCGCCAGCAGGGACAGGTCCGACAGGTGCGGGTGGTCCGTGCCCAGGGCGGTGACCACGTCGAGGCGGTGGGCCAGCCGCTGGCGGGCGGTGGCCGTGCCCCAGGTCCAGTCCTCGCGCGCCACCCGGGCCAGGTGGTCCCCCGCCTCCCGCCGGGCCCGCGGCACCAGCGCGTCCCCGCGCAGCAACCAGCCCGCGCAGGCGTCGGCGAGGCCGTCGGGGAGGTCCTCGCCCCGCTCCTCCCGCCACACCGCACGGTAGGCGGCCTCGGCGCGGGCCAGCAGCGGTGCGGCCGCGGCCGTCACCCAGGAGCAGGAGGGGAACCCGATCCGCAGGTAGGCCAGTTCGGCCAGCCCGCTGCCCACCGCGGCCTGTTCGAAGTCGACGAACCGGATCCCCGCCGGGGTGTGCAGGTCGTTGCCGGGACACGGGTCCCCGTGCAGCAGCGAGTCCACCGGGGCCGCGCCGAGCCGCTCCACCAGGGCCGCCAGCTGCGCCCGCGCCCCGGCCGGTACCTCGGCCCCCAACTCCCCGGCCAGGATGAGGAACGACGCGACGTCCGACTCGCCCGGCCCCCGCCACCGCGGCAGCCCCGCCGCCTCCGCTCCGGACAGCGCGGCCCCGCAGGCGTGCAGCCGGGCCAGCGCCGCCGCGTACTCCACGATCCACTCGGGCCCGGGCCGCCGGTGCTCCAGGTGTTCCAGTACGAGCACCCGCTCGGCCGGATCGGCGGCGAGCAGCACGGGCGCCACGGGCCCGGCGGCCCGCCGGCCGGCCAGCCGCAGGGCGGTGACCTCCCGCACGTACCGGTCCTGCGCGCCGGGCCCGGCGACGAGCTGCTTGAGGACGGCCGGCCCATCGGCCAGTTCGACCCGCCACACCCGCGAACGCGGGCTGCTCTCCAGCCGTTCCACCCGCCCCGGTGGCCCCAACCGGTCCCGCAACCCGTCCCCGAACGGCAACCGCTCCGTCATCCCGCCCCTTCCGCCTTTGTCACCCCGCAGAACGGCCACACACCACCACACCTCCGTACGCCCGGGCCACCGGATTTCCGTGTGCGCCCCGCGGCTCCCCGCGCGTTCCCCCGTGCGGGGGAGCCTCGTTGGGACCGGTATGGAAACTGGCGTGGAACTGCCCTCCGTCGCGGCGCCCGGGGTCGGCGAGCGGGCCGACGCGGCCGCCGACGCGGCCTGTCACCTGTACGACGCGGCCTTCCTCGGCGGCTGGAGCCGGACCGCGGCCGAGGACGCGGCGGAGACCATCGAGACCACCGCGCACGCGCTGGCGAACGTCCACCCGCGGGCCGAGGTCATCCTCGCGCCCGTGCACGCGGCCCTCGCCGACCTGCGCCGGCGGCTCGAACTGCCCCCGGCGGACAGCGTGATCGCGCCGGGCGCGCCGCAGACCCCGCGGACCGTGGGGAACCCGCGGCGCACCCGGCGCCCCCACGGGCTCATCGCGCCGCGTCGACCGCCGTCTGGTACAGGTTCCTGACGTCCGTACCGAAGTAGGAGCTGTACGAGGTGTCCGGGCCGGGACCGCCCGTCTTCCAGCCCCCGATGACCCCGATGACGTCACCGGTGTTGGTGAACCGGTCGAAGTTCTTCAGGAACGGGCCGCCGCTGGTCCCGCCGGGGTAGCCGGTGCAGTCGATCCGCAGGAACGATCCGGGGCTGGCCGGATCGGTACTGGTGAACCGGGTCGTCCGGTTGACGCACAGCCGTGGCCGGGCCGCCGAGGCCGGATAGCCGATCAGCCGCACCTCGTCGTGCTCGTACCCGTCGCCCGTGACCAGTCGGTTCCCGCCGACCGCGTCCTCGACCTCGGTGCCCTGGCTGTTCGGTCCGACCCGGGCGAAGGCCACGTCGAGCGTGGCCGCGAGGTCGGGCCCCTGCTGCTGGTAGCGCTGGTCGACCCACACCTTCAGCACGGGGAACATCCCGTACGGGCGGGGGGTCTTGGCCGTGTAGTGCGGTACGAACGCGACCTGCCGGGTGTCGGCGCCCAGCAGGCAGTGCGCCGCCCCGAGCACCAGGTCCTTGTGCGGGGAGGCGACCACGCTGGCGGTGCAGAAGTACGCCCCGCCGTCCTTCATCACGAACATCCGGCCGACCACCGGCACCCCGTCGAAGTCCTGCCCGTCACCGGGCCCGGCCGCCGCCGGGACGCCCGGGTCGCCGCCCATGACCGCGGCGGAGGCCATCCGGTCCGTGGTCCAGAAGGCCTGCGCGTCCCGGGCGGTCCAGTGGCCGCCGCCCGGCGCCCGGGTCCCGGCGGAGCCGGCCCCGGCGGGCACCTGCCCGATGCCCACCACCACGGAGGCCGCGGCCACCACGACGAGCGTCCGACGCAGCATCGCACCACACCGCATGCTGAACTCCTCTTCCCGCTGTTGACCGGACGGCTCAGGCACTAGACCCCCTGGGGGAAGTCGAAGAGACGGCTGGGGTCGTAGGCATGCTTGACCTCCTTCAAACGAGCGAGGTTGCCGCCGTAGTACGCCTCGCCCCAGTTGTTCAGCTTCGGATCCGTGTAGTTCTGGTACGCGCGCCCGCTCGCCCACGGCCGCAGCCGCTGCCAGAGCCCGTCCAACCAGGCCTGGTGGCGCCCGATGTCGGTGGGAGAGGACCCTGCGGGCCAGTACGCGAGGTACTGGGCGAGGAATCCTGCGTCCCGGTGGACGAAAGCGGTCGCCGCCGGGTCCACCCGGCCCACCGCGCCCCCGCACACTCCGTCGAACTGCACCACGCCGATCCCGCCCGGGGGCACCGCCGAGGCGTAGCGCCGTACGCCGTCCAGCACGGCCGCGACCGCGTCCACGGGCAGGCCCGCCGCGGGCCAGAAGTCCGAGCGGGCCGCGTAGTCGTCCCGGCCGAGGCGCCCCTGCGGATCGTGCCCCGGCAGCCGCCCGGGCAGATGGCACCCGGCCGCCGACTCCTCCCGGCAGCCGGACAGCGTCCGCATGGTGTCGCCGTAGGTCCGCACCTCCACGTGGCTGTCGCCGGGCCGGATCCCGACCGCGTCCGCCAGCCGGGTGAGCTGCTCCTCCAGCGCGCGGCGGCCGTCGAGGCAGAGCACCCGCACCGCTACCGGCCCCGGCGCCGCACCGGGCTCGACCACGAACTCGACCTGGCTCCAGAAGGGGTCCGCCAGCGAACCGAGCCACCGCTGCCAACCGCGCAGCAGCGCGCCGGAGTCGGACCAAGGCCAGTGCAGTTCCGCGAAGCCGCAGTCCCCGACCGGACGGGTGCGCAGCCGGAATTCGGTGACCACCCCGAAGTTCCCGCCGCCGCCCCCGCGCAGCGCCCAGAAGAGGTCCGGGTCGCTCCGCGCGTCCACCTCGCGCACGACCGCGTCGGGGGTGACGATCCGGACCCCGGTGAGCTGGTCGCTGGTCGTCCCGAAGGCCCGGCTGGAGACGCCGAGGCCGCCGCCGAGCGCGAGCCCCGCGATCCCGACGGAGGGGCACAGCCCGGTGGGCACGGCCACGCCCCGCTCCGCCAGCCGCGCGTTCACGTCGCCGAGCCGCGCCCCGGCGCCGATCCGGACCTCCCCGGTCCCGGTCTCGACGGCCGCCATGGCGCCGACGTCGACGACCAGGCCGGCGCCGGTCGAGTAGCCGGCGTAGCTGTGCCCGCCGCCGCGGGGCACGATGGCCACCGCCGCGCGGCGGGCGAAGGCCACGCAGGTCGCGACGTCACGGGCGTGCGCGGGGTAGGCGACGGCGCCGGGTGCGATCGTGTCGTAGCGAGGCTGGAAGAGCCGGCGGGCCTCGGCGTAGTCCCGTTGCCCGGGGAGGACCAGCTGTCCGTCGAGGTCCCGGGCGAGCGCCCCGAAATCGGCGGCGCGCCGCCGGTCCCGGATTCCCGGTGGCCGTCCCGCCCCCACGGAGGCGAGAACGGCTGCGGCGGCACCGGCGAGGAGGTGACGGCGATCGAGGCTCATGTCCCACTAGTGCCATCGCGGCCCCCGATCGCCCGGGGGACAGGGCCGCGCACGGGCCCGGCTCCCCCCGAACGGCCCACCCCGGGCGCCCGCCGCGACGCCGCGGGGATCCGTCGGACACCTACCGCAGCGCGAGCCCCGACGGTCGGCCCAGGGTCGTCCACAGGTCGCCCGGGGTCCCCGGGCTGAGCCGCATCAGGGTGAGCGCCTTGGCGGGCAGCGGTTCGGTCAACAGGGCCACCGCGTCCGGGGTGCGTTCCAGCGCGGGCGCGGCGGCGGCCAGGTCCTCGGCCAGCGCCCCGGCCGAGCCCGCCAACGCCCCCAGCGCCCCGGTCACCAGCGAACCGAACAGCTTGCGGCGCAGCATCACCTCGTCGTCCGTGACCAGCCGCCCCGCCAGCGGCGGCGCCGGGATCCCGTGCGCGGCGAGCCGGGCCGGGCTGATCCGGATGTCGGCGAGGTCCCGGTAGACCAGCCGCAGCGGTTCCCCGGCGGGGGAGAGCACGACGAGCAGGTTCTGGCCGTGCGCCTCCAGGGCCACGCCGAGGTCGAGCACGCGCAGGCACACCGAGAGGGCGAGCCGGGCGAAGTGGGCCCGCCAGGCGGGCGAGCGGGCCCACTCGGTGCCCCCGAGCGCCCCGACCGGCACGACCCGTTCGCCCGCGCCGGCGTCGGCGTACCGCTCCGGCGGCTCGCGCAGCACGGCCGCCAGGTCCGGGCTGTGCGCCGTGGCGGCGCCCAGGGTCCGGGTGACGTGCAGCCTCCCGTCGAGTCGGGCGGCCAGCGACGCGGCGAAGGCCGACACCGCCTGGGCGGTCTCGATCGAGTACTCCGAGACGTCCCGCACGGAGGAGGTCAGCCGCGTGCTCAGCGCCGTCTTGACCTGCGGGGCCGTGTCCCCGGGAGTGCAGCCGTCCAGCGGGCCGCCCGCGAGAGGGGTCAGCGAACGCAGCGCCATCAGCGGATGCGCCGCCAGTCCCGCCGCGCCGGCCCCGCCCGCCACGGCCGCCCCGGGCAGGCCCGGCACGTGCGCGGCCTGCCAGGGGTGCACCGGGATCAGGATCCGTGCCCCGTCCCGCAGCGCCGCGGGCCAGGTGCCCGTCACCAGGCTCGCGTCCGCCCGTACGGCCCGCAGGCCGAGGGTGACGACCGGCCGGTGCTCCGGCGCGTACGCCAGCTCCTCGGACACCGAGAAGCCGGGGCGGTAGCGGCAGTTGGGGTGGTAGGGATGCCCGTCGACCACCCGCTGCTCCCACTCCCAGACCTCGACCGGGTGCTGCGGCCCCCCGTGCGCCGACTGCCCCGCCCGGGAGAGCGCGAGGGAGGCCGTGCTGGCGTCCAGCTCGGCCGCGAAGCCGGCGCCGTGCGGTACCCGCAGCGCCGCCATCAGGTCCGCGGCCCGCGCGTGCGCCGTACCGTCGAGCCGCAGCTCCTGGACGCGGGCGTCGTGCGCGTAGGGGTCCGGGAGCGGTCCGTGCAGCCGGGCGCCGTCGGCGAGCAGCACGGTCATCGCGTCGCCGGACACCGAACGGCGCACCACCCACGGCAGCGGTTCGTGGGCCAGCGCCCGCCAGAGCCGGGTCAGGACGGCCGCCCGCGCGCCGGGCAGCGCCGCCGCGTAGGCCGGGCCGAGGGCCGGTCGTACGTCGCCCAGCCGGGCGGCGACGGCGTCCTCGGCGGCGGATCCGGGGGCATGACCACTGCGGTACAGGGCGGAATCCTTTCGGTCGGGCACGGCACCGGGCGGGCGGCTCGTCGCGCGAGCGCCGCGTCGGGGTTCCCGTTCGCATCTCGTCGGGTTCTTGTCCGGTCATCATCACCCGAACGCCACGGCGGCGGCCCGGATCGTCGATACTGAAGATCACTGCCGGCCCTAGAGGGAAGTCCGTGGACCCTTGGAACCCAACGCCGCCGTGACGTCCGCCGTCACCGCCGCCGCCGACGAGTACGCCGCGGCGCCGCTCCTGAACTGCCTCCTGCGGGAGGCGGCCGAACCCGAAGGGGACGCCGCCGAGGGCGTCCACCGGCTGCGCGGCAGCGGGCGGCTCCTGCGGGTCCGGGCCGGGCGCCGCCCCGGCCGCCCCGAGCTGCGGGGCGCCGACGGCTGGTACCCGCTGAGCCACACCGACCTCATCAAGCTCACCTCCGACGAGCTGCGCCGCTACACCGGCGCGGCCAATGACGAGCTGCCCGCCGAGATCGCCGACAGTCGCGCCGCGATCGGCGCGATCCTCGCGGCCCGCGCCTCGGCCACGGCGCCGGACGACCCCTACGTCCGCTCCGAACAGGCACTGCTGATGGGCCACCCGTACCACCCCGCGCCCAAGGCCCGCGGCGGCGCGCCGGCCCGGTCCTGGCTGCCCTACGCCCCCGAGGCGCACGCCCGCTTCCCGCTGGCCTTCCTCGCCCTGCGCGCCGACCAGGTGCACGAGGAGGGCGGCGCGGCCGCCGCGCGGCTGTTCGAGGAGCTCGCCGACGCAGCCGGCGCGCCGCCGGTGCCGCCCGGCCACGTCCTGCTGCCCGCCCACCCCTGGCAGCTGGAGCTGACCTGCGCGAGCCCCGGGCCGCGCGCGGCCCTCGCCGACGGGCGGCTGCTGCGGCTCGCCGACGGCACCCGGCCCGGCTGGCCCACGGCCTCCGTGCGGACCGTGTACCTGCCGGGTCCACGGAGCGACCTCTTCGCGAAGTTCAGCCTGGACGTCCGGATCACCAACGACGTGCGCCGGCTGTGGCGGCACGACCTGCTGAAGCTGCGCCGCACCGACGCGGCCGTCGGCGCCGCCTTCGCGGCGGTCCGCGCCCGTACGGGGACCACGGCGGCCTGGACGGCCGACCTGGGCTACCGGACCGCGACCTTCGCCTTCGAGGAGCTGGCCGTGCTGGTCCGCGAGGGGCTGCGCGCGCACCTCCTGCCGGGCGCCACCCCGCTGTTGGCCGCCGCGCTCGCCGAGGGCTCCGAGCCCGGGCCGCTGGAGCGGACCGCCGATCCGGCCGCCTGGTGGCGGGCGTACCTGCGCCAGGTGGTGCCCCCGGCGCTGGAACTCTTCGCGCGCCACGGAGTCGTGTTGGAGGCCCACCTCCAGAACACCCTGATCGCGGTCGACGGATCCGGGACCCCCGTACAAGCGCTCTTCCGGGACGCGGAGGGCGTCAAACTGCTCCCGGAGACCGGCCGCGAGGAGGGCTGGCGGCGGCTCGTCTACTGCCTGGTGGTCAACCACCTGACCGAGATCGCCGGCGCGCTCGCCGACCACCACCCGGGCGTCGCCGCGGGACTGTGGCCGGCCGCGCGGGAGGAGTTCCGCCGGTACGACGCGGAGCACGGGCTGCCCGAGGTCCGGGAGCTGCTCAGTGCCCCGACGCTCCCGGGCAAGACCAACCTGCTGTTGCGCTGGACCCGCGCCGACGGCGCCGCCGCCCGCTACCTGCCGCTGCCGAATCCGCTCCGCGGGCCGGACGGCTCCTGAACCGGGGCCACCGGGGGCTCAGTTCACGGTGTGGACGTCCCCGGTGGTGGTCGAGGTGATGATCTCGCGCCGGCCCAGGTCGCCCGGCGGGATGCCCGGATGGTGGCCCGTGCTCCGGGCGGCGGCAGCGCCCAGCGCGAGGCGGGAGACGATGCGGTAGCGGTCGCCGCGGTAGACGGAGTGCACGTACTCGACCGGGCGGTCGGTGGAGTCCGTGGTGAGCCGCTCGATCAGCAGGGCGGGGGAGTGCAGGGGCACGTCCAGCAGCGCGGCCTCGGCCTCGTTGACCACGGTGGGCTCGATCGACTGCCGGGCCTCGTGCACGAACAGCCCGTGCCGCTCGCGCAGGTGCTCGTACAGGTCGCCGGCCTCCAGCTCGGCCGGGGTCAGCGCGGGCACCAGGTCCGCCGGGATGTGCAGGTGCTCGATCGCCATCGGGGCGCCGTCCACCAGGCGCAGCCGTGCCACGTAGAGCAGCCCCGCGCCGGGGGAGATCCGCAGCCGGCGCCCGATCCGGGCGTCCGCCGGGATCACCGCGTGCTCCAGCACCCGGCTCGACCAGTGGCCCGCCGCCCGCCGCACCGCGAAGGAGGCCTCGTCGGGAGCCAGTTCCTGGGTGATCTTGGCGGGTGCGACGAACATGCCGCGGCCGTGTTCGCGGACCAGCGCGCCCGTGGCCACCAGCTCGTCGACGGCCGCGCGCAGGGTGGGTCGCGACACCTCCAGCGCGGCGCACAGGGTGCGCTCGGAGGGGATGGCGTCACCCGGTCGTCGGGTGTCGATCAGACCGAGCAGGTACTCGCGGACCCGCTCCCGTTTCAACACCGGTCCCGCGCCGCTCGCCGTCACGCTCCGCTCCTCCCCGGTCGTTCCCGGTCGTCCACGTGCTCGCTTGTCCGTGTGTTCGTGTTGTCCAACTGGTCAGGCACATCTAACCACTTCGGCGCCGGATCGTCAGCAAATTCCTTGGTGCCGCGCAGGGTTGACGTCATGACCCGCTCATGTCACCTTCGTGCCACGCAGCTATCCAGTTGACCAATTGGTAAGGCATTGGAGGAACCACCGCGTCATGTCCGCCCGCCGCGCCGCCGCCCTCCCGCACCTCGTCCCCCGCCCCCGCACCCTCACCCCCCACCCCGGCCGCTTCCCCCTCGGCCCCGACACCGCCCTGCGCGCCGGCCCCGGCGCCGGGGCCGCCGCCACCCTGCTGCGCGAACTGTTCGCCCCGGTCGCCGGCGGCCCCCTGGACCCCGGCGCTCCGGGCGGGCGGATCGTGCTGCGCTTGGACGCCGATCCCGCCGATCCCGCTGATCCCGCTGATCCCGCTGCTCCCGCCGGTCCCGCCGAGCTCGGGGCCGAGGGCTACTCCCTGACCATCGGCCCGGACTCCGTCCTGCTGCGCGCCGCCCGGCACGAGGGGCTGCTGCACGGGGTCCAGACCTTGCGCCAACTGCTCCCGCCCGCGGCCCTCGACGCGGGGGCGGGGCCACTGCCCGGGCTGTCCCTGCCTTGCCTGAGGATCACCGACGGCCCGCGGTTCGCGTGGCGCGGGGCCATGCTGGACGTGGCCCGCCACTTCCAACCAGCGGCGTACGTACGCCGGTTCGTGGACCTGCTCGCCCTGCACAAGCTCAACGTCCTGCACCTGCACCTCACCGACGACCAGGGTTGGCGGATCCCCGTCCCCGGCTACCCGCGGCTCACCGGGACCGGAGCCCGCCGCCGCGAGAGCGAGGGCGACGGCACCCCGCACGAGGGCGCGTACACCCGGGCCGAGCTCACCGGGCTCGTCGACTACGCCGCCCGCCGCGGGGTGACGATCGTCCCCGAGATCGAGATGCCCGGCCACACCCGCGCCGCCCTGGCCGCCTACCCCCACCTGGGCAACCGCCCCGACGTCACCCTGGAGCCGTGGACCCGGTGGGGGGTCTGCGAGAACATCCTCGGCGTCCACGACGAGGTCCTCGACTTCTGCCGCGCCGTCCTCGACGAGGTCATGGACGTCTTCCCCGGGCCCTACGTGCACATCGGGGGCGACGAGTGCCCCACCACCGAATGGCACGCCTCGGCGGCGGCCCGGGAACGCGCCGCCCGTGAGGGGCTGAGCGGCCCGGAGGCGCTCCACGGGTGGTTCATGCGGACCGTCGCCGATCACGTCGTCGCGCGCGGCCGCCAGCCCCTGGGCTGGACCGGGAACGGCGCCGAACTCCCCGGCGCGTTCACGGTCGCCGCCTGGCTCGACCCGGACCACGGGCGGACCGCGGCCCTGCGCGGCCACGACGTGATCATGACTCCCCACCGCTCCACCTACCTGGACTACCCGCAGTCCGCCGACCCCGCCGAACCGCGCGGACAAGGCGGCGCAGTGGTCGACCTGCGCGGGGTCTACGACAACGAACCCGCCCCGCCCCACTGGGAACCGGAAGCCACCCGCCGGATCCTCGGCACCCAGGCGCAGTTGTGGACCGAGTACGCGAGCACCCCCGCACAGTTGGAATACCTGGCCTTCCCCCGGCTCTGCGCCCTGGCCGACACCGCCTGGTCCACCCACCGCGACTGGCCCGACTTCCGGCGCCGACTGGACCACCACCACGACCGGCTCGCCGCCCTCGGCGTGCCCGCCCGGCCCCCGCACCGCGACCACGACGGCGCCTGAACCCGCGCGCCCGTTCGCCCGCACCGCCGCACCGCCATCCCCTGCTCTCCCCCCACCCGAGAGGAACCCCGATGCGCCGCACCACGCGTACCCGCGCCGCGATCGCCCTCGCCCTGGCCGTCACCGCCGGGCTCGGCGTCACCTCCCTCGCCGCCCAGACCGCGAACGCCGCGGCCGACTCCGTCAAGGTCCAGTACCGCACCAGCGCGAACGGAGCCACCGCCGACCAGGCGGAGCCCTGGTTCAAGGTGGTCAACAACGGTTCGACGACCGTCGCGCTGAGCCGGGTGACCTTCCGCTACTACTTCAAGGCGGACGGCCCCGGGCTCCAGTACCGCTTCGCCTGCTCCTGGGCGGTCACCGGCTGCGCCAACGTCACCGCCTCCTTCGGCGCCCTGGAGCACCCCACCGCGACCGCCGACCGCTACCTGGAGATCGGCTTCACCGCGGGCGCCGGATCCCTCGCCCCCGGCGCCGACACCGGGGACATGCAGTTGCGCTTCCACCGGGTCGACTGGCAGACCGTGAACCAGGCCGACGACTACTCCTTCGGCGCGGGGCGGAGCACGTACGCGGACTGGGACAAGGTCACGGCGCGGCTCGGCGGCGCCGCCGTCTGGGGGACCGCCCCCGCCGGGAACGGCGCCGACCCGACCCCCACACCGACGGACCCCACGCCCACCCCCACGCCGACCGACCCGCCGCCCACCGGCGCGACCCTCTTCGACGACTTCTCCTACACCTCGTACGGCGACCCGGCCATCGCCGCCCACGGCTGGAACGTCCGCTCCAACTCCGGTGGGCCCGGCGTCCCCGGCGCCGCCTGGTCCCCCGAGAACGTCACCTTCGCCGCGGCCGGCGGCGGCAACACCGTCATGAACCTGGAGACCTCCACCGCGGGTTCGGCGGAGAGCACCAAGCAGACCGAAGTGCTGACGAAGGCGACGAAGTTCAAGAACGGCACCTACGCGGCCCGGGTCAAACTCTCCGACGCCCCGAAGTACGGCCCGGACGGCGACCACCTCGTCCAGACCTTCTTCACCATCAACGACCTCAAGGCCCCGATGGCCGACGACTACGCCGAGTACGACTTCGAGTACCTGCCCAACGGGGGCTGGGGCGAGCCCGGGAACATCCTCTACACGACGTCGTGGGAGACCTACCGCCCCGACCCGTGGGAGGCGGTCAACCAGCACACCGAGGCCCGTACCAGCTACGCGGGGTGGCACGACCTCGTCGTGACCATCGACGACCACGCCATCACGTACTTCATCGACGGGCAGGTCTTCGGCACGCACGACGCCCGCTACCTGCCCGAACGGCCCATGTCGATCAACTTCAACCAGTGGCTGATCGACCTGAACGGCCAGAGCGGCACCACCGCGCGCGCCTACGACCAGCAGGTCGACTACGTCCTGCACGTCAAGGACCAGGTGCTCACCCCGGCCCAGGTCACGGCCAAGGTGAACGCCTACCGCGCGGCGGGCACGTCCTTCGAGGACACCGTCCCGGCGGGCTGACCGCCGCCACCGGTCGTGGTCAGGATCGCGGTCACGGGGCGTCGGGCGCGCGGACGAAGCCGTTCAGCGGCGCGAGGACCTTCCAGTCGAGCGATTCGTAGAGCGCCCGGCCCTGGACGGTCGCGCCCAGGACGCCGGTGGACACGCCGCCGTCGAGGGCCGCGTCGGTGAGCGCGCCCATCACCACCGTCCCGAGGCCGCGGCGCCGGTGGGCCGGTTCGGTGACGATCCGGTCGAAGACGCAGGCGGCGCCGGTCCGTCCGGTCAGGCCGGACGCGGCCGGTTCCCCGTCGGGGCCCAGGACGCGCACGGAGGTGACGCCGTCGGAGCTCTCGACGGTGACGGTGTACCCGGCGGGTGCCCGGACGGGCGCCGTACGCAGGTCGACGGCCATCAGGAAGCAGGCCTCGACGGGCTCCCAGCCGGCTGGGAACCAGGGCCGCATCTCGGCCGCCGGCAGGAACGCCTTGACGCACGTGGTGGGTTCGGTGATCGCGTCGACCAGCTCGCGGGCGACGTCGGGGTCGGCGTCGAGCAGGACGTGCCGGACCACCTGGTCCGGCCGTCCGACGTCGATCCGCAGTCCCCACGGCACGTCCACCGGCTCCGGCATCCGCCGGGCGACGGCCCATCCCTCGACCCACGACCGCGCCGTTCGCATCATCAGTCCACCCCGATACCCGCCCACCGACATGAGGAGGGCAGTCCGCACCCGGTGTGTGGCGACCGGTGTGGGTCTCCCCGCATCCGCACTGTACGTGAGGGCCGCTGACCTGCCGAAGGCTTGGCCGGGCGTGATCCGAAGGGCGGGCTCAGAGCGCCGAACGGAGCCGGGCGGCCGACCGGGCCAGCCGCACGACGGCGACGACGGGCAGGATCCAGGACAGCGTGAGCGCCGCGAGCAGGGCGGTCGGGCCCAGTCCGCTGGTCGCCACCATGAGCACGCCCGCGAGCACCGGCGCCGTGAGCACCGGCGAGAGCAGCAGCAGGGTCGCCCGCCACTGTTCGCGGCGCGCCCACTGGGCCGACTTCCACAGCAGGACCAGCCCGACGACCAGGGAGATCGGGGCCAGCGCCAGGCCGGCCAACGGCACGAGCGCGAGCGGGAAGGCCAGGACGAGGAGGGCGAGCGTGACGAGCGTGCGCGCCGTGCTCTCCGGCTCGGGGCGCGGGGAGCCGATGCCCTCCTCCGCCAGCGCGGCGTCCGCGATGGCCTGGGGCGACCCGAGCCGGTCGAGCACCCCGCGCACGGTCGCCTCGTCCGCGGGGTGCGCGTCGGCGAGGGTCACCTCGATGTGCTCGCCGAGGTCCGCGAGCAGTTCCCGGCGCCGCTCGTCGGGCAGGGTGCGGGTCCGCTCGTCGACGGCGGAGAGGAAGGCGCGGACCAGGGGGTGGGGCAGGGTGTCGTTCACGTCGGCTCTCCAGGAGTGAGGAAGTGGTCCACGGCGGTGCGGAAGGAGGGCCAGTTGGCGGCGAACTCCTCCAGCGCGCTGCGGCCCGCGTCGGTCAGCGTGTAGTACCTGCGCGGCGGTCCGCTGTCGGAATCGCGCAGGTGGGTGTCGGCGAGTCCGGTCCGGCGCAGGCGGGACAGCAGGGGGTACATCGTTCCCTGACTGGTCGCCATCACCTCGACCCGGGCCAGCTCCTCCAACAGTTCCACCCCGTAGCGCGGGCGGTCGCGCAGCAGCGCCAGGACGCAGTACTCCAGTACGCCCTTGCGCAGCTGACTGGCCACGTGACCGTCGGCTCCGGGTTGGCTTGCATTGCCAGGTACCATGCAAAGCAAGCTACCACAGGAAGGGCCGTCCCCCACCGGCCCCGAGGGAGGGGCGTCGAGCGGGGAACGGCCCTGGGGGGCTCGTCAGTTGTCCTGTCGGCCCGTCATCAGGACCTCCCGCAGTCGGGCGACCAGTGCGGAGGCGCTCTCCGGCTCCTCCCGCGGCGGCGGCGCGGTGTCGTCCGGGGACAGCTGCTTGAGGTGGTCGGAGAGCACCTCCGCGTACGCCTGCTCGTGCTCGATCATTCCGCCGGGTTGCCGCAGGCCGATGGTGGCCCCGATCGCCTTTCCGATGAGCGCGGTCATGACGAAGGCGTACAGGCCGAGGACGACCACGGCCGTGAGCTGCTTGCCGAGCAGGTCCCACGAACCGCCGTAGAACAGGCCCTTCTTGCCGGTGAGCGCACCGGTCGCGGTCAACCCGGCCATGACCATGCCGACGATTCCGCCCCAGCCGTGGATGCCGACCACGTCGAGGGTGTCGTCCACCCCCAGCCGGTACTTCCAGCTGATCGCGAGCGCACAGGTCAGCCCCGCGACGAAGCCGGTGACGGTGGCCCACACCGGGCTGATCCCGCCGGCCAGCGGGGTCGTGGCGACCAGGCCGGTCACCGCGCCCATGCACATGTCCAGCAGGCCCACCTGCCGGGTCCGCCACCAGCTGGTGACGGCCCACCCGGCCATCGCGGCCCCCGCCGCGAGCTGGCTGTTCAGGAACGCCATCGCGGCGCCCCCCGGAGTGCCCAGCGAGGAACCGGTGTTGAAGCCGAACCAGCCGAACCACATCAGCGACAGGCCGATGACGACCAGCGGCAGGTTGTGCGGGCGGATGCCCTGGCGGTCGAAGTCGGCGCGCTTGCCGGCGACGATCGCGAGCGCGAGGCCCGCGGCGCCGGAGCCGATCTCGACGACCGTGCCGCCGGCGAAGTCGACGGCCCCCAGCTGCGCGGCGACCCAGCCCCGCGGGTCGAACACCCAGTGGGCCATCGGGACGTAGACCAGCAGGGTCCAGGCGCAGACGAAGGCGATCCAGCCGTTCATCGTGGCCCGACCCGCGATGGAGCCGCTGATCAGGGCCACCGTGACGATGGCGAAGGACATGTGGAAGACCGCGAAGGTCACGGTCGGCACGTCACCGGTGAGCGAGTCGATGCCGATGCCGCGCAGGAAGGCGTGGTCGAGGGTGCCGATCACCCCGAGGCCGCCCGCGTCCGGCCCGAAGGCCAGCGAGTAGCCGACGGCGAACCAGAGCACCGTGACGATCACCACGCAGAAGAAGCACATCTTGAGCATGGCGATGATCTGGCCGGTGCGGACCATCCCGCCGTAGAAGAAGGCCAGTCCGGGCGCCATCAGCAGCACCAGGGCCGTGGCCATCATCAGCCACGACGCGTTGCCCGAGTCCCCGATCGTCGTCACTTGTCCCGCTCCCGTCGTTCCAGGACCGAGAGGACCTCGGCCAGCAGTGCGGCGTCCTGCGCGGCCGGGTCGGTCCCGGCGGCGGAGGCGGCCCCGCCGACCCCGGTCCCCGCGCGGGCGGGGGCGCGGCCGGGCTCCTCGGCCCGCTCGCCCATCCGGTCGCGGATCTGGTCCAGCGTCTCGGAGTCGTAGGCGACCTCCTCCTCGCGCCCGGGCACGTTCTCGTACTCCTCGGAGGCGCGGAAGCCGACGGCCTTGTCGATGGCATGGGCGATGAGCCAGGTCATCGCGAAGGCGAAGCCGCCGACGGCGAGGATGGCGACGGTCTGGCGCCACAGCTGGTCGAGCCCGCCCCCGTAGAAGAGGCCCTTCTTGCCGCTCATCGCGGCCGTCGCGAAGAAGCCGACGGAGAGCACTCCGACGATGCCGCCCCAGCCGTGCACGCCCACCACGTCGAGGGTGTCGTCCACGCCGATCTTGTACTTCATGTTGATGGCGAAGCAGCAGACCACGCCCGCGACGAAGCCGATGACCAGGGCGCCGACCGGGGAGACCTCGCCGCAGGCCGGGGTGATCGCGACCATGCCCGCGACGGCCGCCGAGGCCACGCCCAGCATCTCCACGTGCCCGAGCCGCCACTTCTCGATGATCGGCCAGCCGATCATCGCGCCGGCGGCCGCGAGCTGCGTGTTGAAGAAGGTGGTCGGAGCACTGCCCTCGACCTGGAGCGCCGATCCGGCGTTGAAGCCGAACCAGCCGAACCACAGGAGCGCCAGTCCGATCACCACGAGCGGCAGGTTGTGCGGCCGGATCGGGTCGCGCTCGAAGTCCCGGCGCTTGCGCAGCACGATGGCCACCGCCAGCCCGGACGCGCCCGAACCGAGCTCCACCGGCAGACCGCCCGCGTAGTCGAGGGCGCCCAGGGACCTGGCGATCCACCCGTCGGGAGCGAAGACCCAGTGCGCGATGGGCACGTACACCATCAGGGTCCAGGCGGTGACGAAGACGAGCCAGCCCTTCATGGTGGCCCGGCCCGCGATGGAACCGCTGATCAGCGCCACCGTGATGATCGCGAACGACATCTGGAAGCAGGCGAAGATCACGGTCGGGATCGAGCCGTGCAGGGTGGTCATCCCGACGCCGCGGAAGAAGGCGTGGTCGAGACCGCCGATCAGGCCGCCCCCGGCGTCCTTGCCGAAGGCGAGCGAGTAGCCGATCGCGAGCCAGAGGACGGTGACCAGCGACAGGCAGGCGAAGCTCATCTTCAGCATCACCAGCACGTGTTTGGTCTTCACCATCCCCCCGTAGAAGAAGGCGAGGCCGGGGGTCATCAGCAGCACCATCGCGGTGCTCGCCATCATCCAGGCGGTGTTACCCGTGTCGTAGCCAGGGGGCATGGGGGTGCGGATCCTTCGGGTCAGCGGGGTGAGCGGCTTCTGCGGCTTCTGTGCCTCGGGGGACGGGGGCGCGCGGCCGGTCAGGTCTTGCGCAGGTCGGGCGCCGGCACGCCGATGAGCCGCAGGCGTACGGTGTTCCAGGCGCGGGCCAGGGCCCGCGAGACCTCCTGGCTCCGGTCGCCCAGCACCCGCACCCAGGCACCGCTCTCCTGCGGCAGCACGCTGACGCCGTGCGCCAGGCCGCTGTCCGCCAGCGCCGCGTGCAGCAGGTCGGCCACCTCGCGGGCGGGAGCCAGCGGGGTCAGGACGAAGAAGCCGGCCATCACCGCGTACCCGCCCAGGACGGCCGGTCCGCTCACCCCGCGGCCGGCCGCCCCGGCGCCACCCGGCTCCAGCCGTACGGCGTCCAGCGCGACCAGGTCCCCGTCGGGCCGCCGCACCTCCAGGTCGGAGGCGAAGACGGCGTACGCGTGCCGCTCCCCGCGCGCGAGCAGCCCCGCCAGCACGCTCTCGGAGACCAGCACGGTGGCCGACGGGTCGGCGGTGATCACGGTGCGCTGGTAGAAGCGGGAGTCGACGTACGGGATCACCGGATCGGGCAGGTACTCCACGTACGCGTCGGCCCCGACGCTCAGGAAGGTCTGCGCGACGCCGTAGTCGTACTCCATCCGGTAGACCTTCGTCGCGGCCTGGGTGGTGACGTGCGCCGCCGTACCGGGGCCGAAGGAGAGGTCCTGGCGCAGCCGGTCCGCCTGGACGACCCCGCCGCCCGTGGACAGCAGGAAGGTCACCGGCAGGTCCGGGCGGTGCGGGTCGAAGTACAGCGGGCGCATGATCTGGAGCGGGGACTTCTGGTAGTGCCGCACCAGCTCGGTGCGAGCGCCGCGCCGCTCGAAGCCCAGCTCCAACAGGCCCACCTTGCCGGGGCGGCCGACCCCGAGGGTGTCGGGGACGGCCGAGTGGCGGCGGACCTCGGGCGGGACGCGCGGCGGCTCGTAGTGTGCGGGCTCCAGCCGCCCGGGGGGCCGGGCGGGCGCGGCGCGGCGGACCTCGGGCGCGGGGCCGGTCCCCGCGCCCGGAGTCGGCCCCGCACCCGGAGTGGGCCCCGGCCGGGCGGTCGGCGGGTCGGCCACGACGCTCACGCGGGCACCCGGCGGAAGGACTCGACGAAGGTCGCGATCTCCTCCAGGCCGTGTCCGGTCAGGCAGTTGGTCAGCACCACCGGGCGCCCCTCGCGGACGTGGTGGGCGTCGCGCTCCATCACGCCGAGGTCGGCGCGGACGTACTGGGCGATGTCGATCTTGTTGATGACCAGCAGATCGGACTCGGTGATGCCCGGCCCCCGCTTGCGGGGCATCTTCTCGCCCTCCGCGGTGTCCAGAACGAACAGGAACAGGTCCACCAGGACCGGGCTGAAGGTCAGCGTGAGGTTGTCACCGCCCGACTCGTACAGGAGCGTGTCCACATCGGGGAAGCGCTCCAGCATCTCGGCGCCCGCGGCCAGGTTCATGGTCGGGTCGTCGCGCACCGCCGTGTGCGGACAGGCCCCGGTCTCCACGCCGACCACCCGCTCGGGGTCCAGTACCCCGGCCAGGGTGCGGCGCACGTGCTGGGCGTCCTCCTGGGTGTAGATGTCGTTGGTGATCACGGCGGGCCGGTGACCGCGCTCGATCAGCACCGGCACCAGCGCCTCGATCAGCGCGGTCTTGCCGGAACCGACGGGACCGCCGATGCCGACCCGCAGGACGTGGTCGTCTCTCATGTGTCGCTCTCGCCTTTCGCAGGGGGGACGTATCAGGTGGCGAACAGGCGGGCCTCGGCCCGCTCGTGCCGGGCCGACATCACATCGGCCAGGGGCACGCACCCGCCGAGGTCGGCGAGCTCGCGCCGCAGGGCCGCCCGCGCCACCTCTTCGATGACGGGGGCGGTGTCGCGGAGCACGACCTGGGCCCGGCGGTGGTCCGTGAGCCGCAGCCGCAGCGCGGCCCCGGTGAAGCTCGACGAGAAGGCGAACAGGTCGCTGACGACGGCCGCCCGCACCGGGACGCCCGCCGCGGCGTACGCGACCCCGGCGGCCACCGCCTGCGTGCCGGGCGCCCGTTTGGCGGCGACCAGCTCGGCGTAGCGCTCCAGGGCTTCGCCGCCGAGACACTCGCGGGCGATGTCCAGCAACTGGCGCCCGGTACGGGTGGCCGCGCGCCGCAGCCCCTCGCCCAGCTTGGCCGCGCACAGCCTGCGGTCGATCTCGCCGAGCCCCGCCCAGTCACCGGCCGACGCGGCCCGGTGGGCCAGCGCCAGCGCGGTGGCGTCGGAGGGCCCCACCGAGTGCCGCAGCAGGTCGGCCAGCAGTCCCGGCACGCCCTCCGGTGTCACGGCCTTCGCCTGGGCGTAACCCTCCAGGCCGTGCGAGAGCGTGTAGAAGCCGCTGGGGAAGGCGGAGTCGGTCAGCTGGAGACTGACCAGGAGGGCCGCGGTGCCGATGCCCTCGTCGTCGGCTGCGGCTGCGGCTGCGGGGTCGGCGCTCGCGCCCGGCAGCCCGCTCATGCCAGGAAGAACAGGTGGTTCAGCGGCAGTTCGCGGGCCGGCTCGATGGTGGCCGGGACCCCGTCCAGGCTGACCTTGTAGGTCTCCGGGTCGACGGTGATCTCCGGCAGCGCGTCGTTGTGGAGCATGTGCTGCTTGCCGACGGTCCGGCAGTGCCGCACCGGCAGCACCCTGCTGTCCAGCCCCAGCCGCTCCGGCACGCCGAGCGCGATCGCGGCCTGCGACATGAAGGAGACCCGGGTGCTCTGCTTCGCCTTGCCGTACGCGCCGAACATCGGCCGGTAGTACACCGGTTGAGGGGTCGGCAGCGAGGCGTTCGGGTCGCCCATCAGCGCCCAGTTGATCAGCCCGCCCTTGATGACCATCTTGGGCTTCGCCGCGAAGGAGTGGATCGGCCACAGCACGATGTCGGCGAGCTTGCCCGTCTCCAGCGAGCCGATGTACTCGGCGGTGCCGGTGGCGAGGGCCGGGTTGATGGTCATCTTGGCCAGGTAGCGCAGCACCCGGAAGTTGTCGTTGCGCTCGGTGTCCCCGGCCAGCTTGCCGCGCTGGTCCTTGCAGTGGTGCGCGGTCTGGAAGGCCCGCGTCCAGGACTCGCCGATCCGCCCCATGGCCTGGGAATCGGAGGAGAAGATGGAGATGACGCCCTCGTCGTGCAGGACGGTCTCGGCCGCGATCGTCTCGGCCCGCACGCGGGAGTCGGCGAAGGAGACGTCCTCGGGGATGTCGTGGGAGAGGTGGTGGCAGACCATCACCATGTCCAGCAGCTCGTCCACCGAGTTGACCGTGTAGGGCAGCGTCGGGTTGGTGGAGGAGGGCAGGACGTTGGGCTCGCCCGCGATCCGCATGATGTCGGGGGCGTGCCCGCCGCCCGCGCCCTCGGTGTGGAAGGTGTGGATGGTGCGGCCGTCGATGGCGGAGCGGGTGTCCTCGAAGAAGCCGGACTCGTTGAGGGTGTCGGTGTGCACGGCGACCTGGACGTCGTAGTCGTCGGCGACGTCGAGGGCCTTGCTGAGCGCGGCCGGGGTGGTGCCCCAGTCCTCGTGCACCTTCAGCCCGCAGACGCCCGCCTCGACCTGCTCGACCAGCGCCTCCGGGAGCGAGCCGTTGCCCTTGCCCAGCAGACCGACGTTGACCGGCATGTCCTCGACCGCCTGGTACATCCGGCCGATGTTCCAGGGGCCGGGGGTGCAGGTGGTCCCGTTGGTGCCGTCGGAGGGACCGGTGCCGCCGCCGATGAGGGTGGTGATGCCGTTGGAGAGGCCGTGCTCGGCCTGCTGCGGGGCGATGAAGTGGATGTGGGTGTCGATCCCGCCCGCCGTGGCGATCAGGTGCTCGCCGGAGATCACCTCGGTGCCGGGTCCGATCACCAGCCGGGGGTGCACCCCGGACTGGGTGTGCGGGTTGCCCGCCTTGCCCAGGCCCGCGATCATCCCGTCCTTGACGCCGAGGTCCCCCTTGACCACGCCGAGGACCGCGTCCAGCACCACCACGTTGGTGATCACGAGGTCGAGGGCGCCCTGGAGGTTGGTGGCCTGCGGGTCCTGGGCCATGCCGTCGCGGATGCCCTTGCCGCCGCCGTAGACGGCCTCGTCGCCGTAGTGCCCCTCGTTGTGGTCCTTCTCGACCTCGACGACCAGATTGGTGTCGGCCAGGTGGAAGCGGTCGCCGACGGTCGGCCCGAACAGGTCGGTGTACTGCTTGCGGCTCAGGACGGCCATCAGTTCTCGCCCTTCTTGTGGCTCTTGTTCTTCTTCTTGCGACCGCCGTCGTGACCGCCGTCGTGACCGGCGTCATGCGCGCCGTCGGCTCCGGCCCCGTCGGTTCCCGCCCCGTCCCCGTCGTGCGCGGGGCGCTCCGGTTCCTCGATCCGGGCGCCCAGGAAGCCGAGTTCGACCGCCCGGCGCAGCGCGCGGTTGCGGGTGTCGGTGGACCCGAGGCCCCCGTCGACCAGTGAGCTGAAGCCGATCAGGCGGCCGTGGCCGGCGAAGGCCGTCAGCTGCACCTCGCGGGTGTCGCCCGGCTCGAAGCGCACCGCGGTGCCCGCGGGCAGGTCCAGGTGCATGCCGTAGGCGGCGTTGCGGTCGAAGTCCAGGGCCCGGTTCGCCTCGAAGAAGTGGTAGTGCGAACCGACCTGGATCGCGCGGTCACCGGTGTTGGACACGGAGACCGTTGCCTTGCGGCGGCCTGCGTTGATCTCCACGGTGCCTTCGCCGTAGAGGTAGGTGGCGCCACCGGACATGGTGGGACTTCCCTTCAGTGGTGGTGGTGTGCGTGGCCGTGCGGGTGGTCGTGACCGCCGCTCGGGCCGTGCGCGTGCGCGTAGCCGTGGCCGTGTTCCGCGTCCAGCCCGGCGCCGGTGCCGTCGTCCCCGTGGGCCAGGCCGTGCAGGGCGTGCGCGACCCGGGACCGCAGGACCTCCTCGATCGCGGCCGCGCCGAGCAGCGGCCCGGTGTCGAGGACGTCCGCGTCCGCCGCGGTGACGTCGGTCGCGTCTTCCGGGGGAGCGAACGCCGCACGGACGAGCGCGACGTGGCGGGCGCCGAGGCGGCGGCACCGCTCCACGCCCTCGGCGAGGTCCGGGTCGCCCCCGTCGAAGGCGACCTCGACCCAGCGGTGCGCGCCGTACTGCCGCACCAGCCGGGCCACCCGGAAGAGGTCGGCGTCCTCGAAGGGACCGGCGGCGGGCGCGGTGACCAGCACCGCCGAGGTCCGCGGAGCCGAGCGCACCGCCCGCAGCGCGGCCGTGCGCAGCCAGGCGGTCAGGTGGTCGGCGGTGGCGAAGGGCGGTGCCAGGACCAGTCGGCCCGGCTCGCCCGGCTCCTCGGCGCGAGCGAGCCAGCGCAGCGCACGGGCGCAGTCGGCGATCAGCTTCGGGTCGCGGCCCAGGGTCATGGGGACCACGCACACCGGCCCGGTCGAGGCGGCGAGCGCCGCGGTGACCGCCTCGGTCAGCGGCCGCCCGGCCGGCACCGCGCCGAGGGCGGCGCCGCCCTCGTGCCCCGCGCCCAGGACCACCGCGGCGGGCGGGCCGCCGGCGGGGGCGGGCCGGGTCCGTTCGGTCGGCCCGGTCCGCTCGGCCGCTGCCGCGCTCACGCTCAGGCCCCGACGGGGTCGTGGCAGGAGACCAGCTTGGTGCCGTCGACGAAGGCGGCCTCGACCTGGAGCAGGGGCAGCATCTCCCGCACACCGGCCATCACGTCGCCCGCGGCGACGACCTGCTTGCCGAGTTCCATGCACTCCGCGACGGTCCTGCCGTCCCGCGCGCCCTCCAGGATGCCCTCGCTGATGAGGGCGCAGGCCTCGCTGTAGTTGAGCTTGACGCCCCGGTCGCGCCGCTTGCGGGCGAGGTCGGCGACGACGTAGATCCAGAGCTTGTCCATCTCACGGGGAGCGAGATTCATCGGTCACTCACTTTCGGGCGGGGGCGGTTCCGGTGGCGGCCGTGCTTGGGTGCCGCGACGCCGGGGGAGTTCAGGTCCGGCGCAGCCGGGGGATCGCCGGTACCGCGGCGACGAACACGAGCGCGGTCAACACGAACGGCCAGGTGAAGGTGTGACCGCCGAAGGGCGCGAAGAAGGAGGTCATGGCGGCCGTCAGCCCCGTCGCGGCGGCGGCGCCGAGCACGGCGTAACCGAAGCTCCAGCTCCCGGCCACGAGGAACACCCCGCACAGGGCCATGGCCACGAGCACGCTGTTGTAGCCCATCAGCCCCTCGGAGATGCCCTGGGTGGGCGAACCCATGCTCCAGGCGACGAAGACGGCCACGGCGCTGCCGACGCAGGCCATCGCCCCGGCGAGCCGGCTCGCGACGGTGATCCCGGCGAGGAAGATCAGGCCCACGTACCACTGCGGCATGAAGAAGATCTGGCCGACATTGGCGAAGAAGCCGTGCCAGAGCTGCTCCCAGCCCAACGGGGTCGTGTCCGCCACGGACTTGGGCAGTGCGGCGAGGCCGGGGCCGGTGTGCCAGACGCGGGAGAAACTGGGCGCCGCGACCGTCATGACGCTCGCCATGATGCAGAAGGGCATCGTGAAGGTGGGGATGTTCCAGGTGCCCAGAATGGTCGCGAGGGCCGAGGTGACGACGACGACCGTGATGCATCCGCCGATGGCCAGCAGCGCCGTCGAGAGGTGACGGGCGCCGAGGAACACGGCGAAGGACAGGGCGACGAGGGTGCCGTTGAATCCGCGCAGGCCGACCGAGACGAGGCTGCGGTCGATACCGAAGGCATAAGCGGTGGCGGTGCCGACCACGCTGCCGAGCAGGCCGTAGAGCGCGAATTCCCAGCCGGCCGCGGCCAGGGCGGCGAGGAAGAAGATGCCCGTGATCGCGTTGGGCATGAAATCGACCTGGGCGATGCCCCGTAATACTTCCTGAACAAAGCTCGCGGGTTGAGCGGGAGCTGGTGGAGCTGGTGGTGGGGGCTCGGTAAGCGAACCGTTCATGCGTCGACCCTAGCCGTCGGACGCGCCATTCCATTCGATCCGACCGGGTGTTGCCATGGATATTCGCGGCGTCCCGGATTGCTCCGGCGGAAATATCTATAGCGCCGTACATAGGGAATTCGTTAAATCGACGCCGTGGTGGTTGCCCTTCGTGAGGCGTTCGTGCCCGTATCGAGCCCAGACCTTGATGTTCCGCCTGCCGTTGTCGCTTCGAGACGCATTCGCAACGCCTCCGACTCGTCCGAAAGGCCTGCCGGGGCGTCACATTCTCCAGTAGCGCACGGGAGAACGGCCAACGGAGGGGTACGGCATGAGACTTCGGGCGAGGATGTGCACGAGGGCGGTCGTCGCGCTCGCGGCGGGCGGCCTGCTGCTGACCGGGTGCGGTGCGGGCGGGTACGAGAAGAGCCAGAGCAAGGGGAGCTCCGGAACCCGCTACGTCGCCCCCGACGGCGGGGGCCGGACCGCCGGTCAGGGGGAGGGGGAGAGCGACGGGGCCAAGCGGAGCGCCCCGCCCGCCGACTACCTCTCGACCTTCGCCCTGGACGTCGACACCGCGAGCTACGGCTTCGCCCGCCGCACGATCGGGTCGGGCCGGCTGCCCGACCCGAAGACCGTCCGGCCCGAGGAGTTCGTGAACAGCTTCCGCCAGGACTACCGGAGCCCGGAGGGCAACGGCTTCTCCGTGACCGCCGACGGGGCCCGGACCTCCGCCGACGGGTGGTCGCTGATGCGGGTCGGGCTCACCACCGCGGCCCCCGCCCCGGACTCCGTCCGCAAGCCGGCCGCGCTCACCTTCGTCGTCGACATCTCCGGTTCCATGGCCGAGCCGGGGCGCCTGGACCTGGTCCGCACCTCCATGGAGCTGATGACCGACCGGCTGCGCGACGACGACTCGATCGCCCTGGTGACCTTCAGCGACAAGGCCAGGACGCGGATCCCGATGACCCGGCTCGGCGGTCAGCGCACCCGCGTCCGCGAGGCCATCTCCGCGCTGCGGCCCGACAGTTCCACCAACGTCGAGGCCGGGGTGACCCGCGGCTACGACGAGGCGGTCAAGGGTCTGCGGGCGGAGGCCACCAACCGGGTCGTGGTCCTCTCGGACGGCCTCGCCAACTCCGGTGACACCTCGGCCGACGGGATCCTGGAGCGGGTCGCGAAGGCCCGCAAGGACAACGGCATCACCCTCTTCGGCGTCGGGGTCGGCAGCGACTACGGCGACCAGCTGATGGAGACCCTCGCCGACCGCGGTGACGGGCACACCACCTACGTCTCCGACCCCGAGCAGGCGCGCAAGGTCTTCTGCGACGACCTGCCCGCCCAGATAGACCTGCGGGCCCGCGACGCCAAGGCCCAGGTCGCCTTCGACCCGCGGACCGTGGAGAAGTTCCGACTGATCGGCTACGAGAACCGGCGCGTCGCCGACCAGGACTTCCGCAACGACGCGGTGGACGGCGGCGAGGTCGGCCCCGGCCACAGCGTCACGGCCCTGTACGCCGTCCGCACCCGTCCCGGGGCCGCCGGTCACGTCGCGACGGCCACCGTCCGCTGGCTCGACCCCACCACCCGGGCCCCGCACGAGGAATCGGCCGCCGTCGAGGTGGCCGCGCTGACGGCCCGGCCGTGGACCGAGGCCGACGCCCGCTTCCAGGTCACCGCCGTGGCCGCGTACTTCGCCTCCGCACTGCGCGAGCGCGGGGGCGACTGGGAGCCCGTACCCGGCGCGCTCCCGCTCGACGCGCTCGCCGAGCGGGCTTCGGGGGTGGCGGACATGACCCGGGACACGGACGTGCGCGGGCTCGCCGACACCGTGCGGCAGGCCGCGCGGCTCATGGGGTGACGGAGCGCACCGGCGAGGGGTGGCCGGAAACGACCGCCACTCGCTGTCCGGATGCCGCGTGCCATTCACCGGGACGACATCCGGGACTCCGGTAATGGGCTCAGTTGTCCATACAACTTGGAGCCTCCACGTGATCACCGCCCACACCCGGACCGTCGCCCTCGCCGCCGGTCTCGTCCTCTCCACCCTGGCCCTGACCGCCTGTGGCGCCGCCCCCGACAAGGCGGTCGCCACTGCCGGGAACGGCAAGAACCTGGCCACCGCGGCCTCCGTCGCCGATCTCGGCGGCATGGACGCCCTGATCGCCGCGGCGAAGAAGGAAGGCACCCTCAACGCCATCGCCATCCCGCGCGACTGGGCGAACTACGGCGCCCTGATCGACGGCTTCACCAAGAAGTACGGGATCCAGGTCAAGGTGGAGAACCCGGACGGTTCCAGCCAGGACGAGATCAACGCGGTGAAGTCCCGCCAGGGCCAGGACCGCGCCCCCGACGTCCTCGACCTGGGCGCTGCCTTCGCCCAGTCCGCGGCCGCCGAGAACCTCCTGGCCCCCTACAAGGTGGCCGCCTTCGACAAGATCCCCGAGGCCCAGCGCGACCCGCAGGGGCGCTGGGCCAACGACTACGGCGGCTACGTCTCCATCGGCTGCGACGCCAAGCGGGTCGCGGTCTGCCCGCAGACCTTCGCGGACCTCCTGAAGCCCGAGTACAAGGGCCAGGTCGCCCTCAACGGCAACCCCACCAAGTCCGGCTCCGCCTACGCCGGCGTCTTCGCCGCCTCGCTCGCCAGCGGTGGCTCCTTCGACGACATCCAGCCCGGCCTCGACTTCTTCGGCAAGCTCAAGAAGAACGGGAACTACAACCCCGTCGAGTCCACCCCGGCCACCGTCGAGAAGGGCGAGACGCCCATCAGCATCGACTGGGACTACCTGAACGCCGGCTACGCCGAGCAGTTCAAGCCCAAGGGCATCGACTGGAAGGTCGCCGTACCCGCCGACGGCCAGTTCGCCCAGTACTACTCCCAGGCCATCAACAAGGACGCCCCCCACCCGGCGGCCGCCCGACTGTGGCAGGAGTACCTCTACAGCGCCGAGGGCCAGAACCTGTGGCTGAAGGGCCACGCCCGCCCCGTGCTGATGCCCGTGATGGAGGCCGACGCCACCCTCGACAAGGCCGCTGCCGCCGCGCTGCCCCCGGTCACCGGCACCCCGAAGTTCCCGAGCCAGGAGCAGACCGCGAAGGCCAAGGAGATCCTGGCCGGCGGCTGGGCCAAGGCGATCGCCGGCTGACGCGCAGATGACCCCCCACGCATCGACCGCCGCCGAGCCGGGCACCGCGCCCGGCGCGGCGGCGGCCCCCGCCCCCGCCCCCGCGAGCCCGGCCCTGCCCGGGCAGCGCCCCGCGACCGCCCTCGGGGACCGGCCCCGGCCCGGGACCGGGCGCGGCCCGCGCCGCGGCCGCGGCGCCTGGCTCGCCGCCCTGCCGCTGCTCCTGCTCGTCGCCCTGGCCTTCGGCCTGCCGGCCCTGGCCATGGTCTTCGGCGCCTTCAGCGTCAAGGACCCGGTCGCCGGCACCACCGCGTACGGCGTGGACAACCTCGCCCGCTCGGTCGACGGCGCCTACCGCACCGCCCTCATCGGCAGCGTGAAGCTGTCCGCGCTCACCGCCGCCGCGGGCGCCCTCCTCGGGCTCCTCGTCGCCCAGGCCGTCGTCAGCTCCCGCAGCCGCGTGCTGCGCGAGGCCGTGCTGACCGCCTCCGGGGTGCTCGCCAACTTCGGCGGCGTCCCCCTCGCCTTCGCCTTCGTCGCCACCCTCGGCAACGCGGGCGTCCTCACCACCGGCCTCGGCTTGGACGCCCACGGCTGGTCGCTGTACAGCTTCTGGGGCCTGTCGCTGACCTACCTCTACTTCCTGGTGCCGCTGATGGTGCTCACCGTGGCCCCCGCGCTGGAAGGGCTGCGCCCGCAATGGCGCGAGGCCGCCCAGGACTGCGGCGCCTCCACCTGGCGGTACTGGCGGCACATCGGGATCCCCGTCCTGCTGCCGACCCTGCTCGGCGGGTTCGTCCTGCTCTTCGGCAGCGCCTTCGCCGCCTACGCCACCGCCGCGTCGATGGTCGGCAGCTCCGTCCCCCTCGTCACCCTGCAGATCGCCGACGCGCTGTCCGGCAACGTGCTGATCGGCCAGGAGAACGTGGCGCTCGCGCTCAGCCTCGACATGGTGCTGGTCGCGCTGCTGGTGATGGCCGTCCACCTGCCCCTCCAGCGAAGGAGCGCCCGATGGCTCGCCTGACCCCGGCCGCCGCGGGGAGCGCCGCGCCGCGCACGCTCCGCCCCGGCCGCACGCTCGCCCTGCTGCTGGCCGCGACGTACTTCCTCGTGCCGCTGCTGGCCTCGGCGGTCTTCACCCTCGACATCCCGGGCCAGGGCTGGACCCTCTCCGCCTACACCCGGATCGTGCACGCCGACGGCTTCCTCGCCGCCCTGGGCCTCTCCGTCGGCCTGGCCGCGGCCACCGTGGCCCTGGTGCTGCTGGTCACCGTCCCGGCCGCCGTGGCCGTGCGGCTCGGGGCGCCCCGGCTGCGCGCCGTGCTGGAGGTCGTGTGCACCCTGCCGCTGGTGGTGCCGCCGGTCGCGCTGACCGCCGGCATCACCACGGTGCTGCGCTGGGGCCCGGAGCAACTCGCCGCGACCCCGCTCTACCAGACCTTCGTGGCCGTCCAGAACCCCTCCTTCCCGGTGATCCTGGTCCTCGCCTACGCCGTGATGGCCCTGCCGTTCGTCTACCGCGCGCTCGACGCCGGACTGCGCGCGGTGGACGTGCGGACCCTCGTCGAGGCGGCCCGCGACCTCGGGGCGTCCTGGCCCCGGGCGCTGGTCCTCGCCGTGCTGCCCAACCTGCGCGGCGCCCTGCTGAACGCGTCCTTCCTCGCCCTGGCGCTGGTCCTGGGCGAGTTCACGGTCGCCCAGTTGCTCGGCTTCGAACCGTTCACCGTGTGGGTCGTCCAGGCCTCCGGATCCGATGCCCGACTGTCCGTCGCCGTCTCCCTGCTGAGCCTGTTGCTGACCTGGGCCCTGCTGCTCGCCCTGACGGTGGCCGGCCGCAAGCGCCACCACCGCACCTCCCGCCCGAAGGCCGTAGGAGTCACTCCCTCATGAACGCGACCACCGCGACCACCGCGCCGCACCCGACGGACGCACCGCCCGCCGCCCGCACCGGAGCCAGCCTCGAACTGCGCGGCCTGCGCCGCGAGTTCGGCTCCGCCGTGGCCCTCGACGGGCTCGACCTGGACGTGGCCCCGGGTGAACTCCTGGCGCTGCTGGGCCCGTCGGGCTGCGGCAAGACCACCGCCCTGCGCGTGCTCGCCGGCTTCGAACGGCCCGACGCCGGGCAGGTCCTGCTCGACGGCAAGGACATCGCGGCGGTCCCGGCCAACCGCCGTGACACCGCCATGGTGTTCCAGTCGTACAGCCTCTTCCCGCACCTGAACGCCGCCGACAACGTCGGCTTCGGCCTGCGCATGCGCGGGGCGCCCACCGCCGAACGGCGCACCCGCGCCGCCGAACTCCTGGAACTGGTCGGCCTGCCCGGCCACGGCGACCGCTACCCGCACCAGCTCTCCGGCGGCCAGCAGCAGCGCGTCGCCCTCGCCCGGGCGCTCGCCCTGCGGCCCCGGCTGCTCCTCCTCGACGAACCGCTCTCCGCCCTCGACGCCCAGGTGCGCGTGACCCTGCGCGAGGAGATCCGCCGCCTCCAGCTGGAGCTCGGCATCACCACCGTCTTCGTCACCCACGACCAGGAGGAGGCCCTCTCGATGGCCGACCGGGTCGCGGTCATGCGCGGCGGTCGCCTCGAACAGTGCGCCACCCCGACCGAGTTGTACGCCCGCCCCGCCACCGGATTCGTCGCCGACTTCATCGGCGCGATGAACCGGGTCCCCGCGCACGCCACCGCCGACGGGACCGTCGACGTGCTCGGCGTCCGGCTGCCCGTCGACGGCCCGGCGCCGGCCCCCGGCCCGGTCGAGGCGCTGCTGCGCCCCGAGGGCCTGGAGGTCACCGCCCAGGACGACGGCCCCGGCCGCGTCCTCGGCACCGCCTTCCACGGCCCGACCGTCCGGGTGCGCATCGCGCTGACCGACGCCGAGGGCCGGACGAGCGAGGTCAAGGCGGACGTCCCCACACACGCGGCGGCCGCCCTGCTGCCGGGCGCGCGCGTCGCCGTACGGCCGCAGCCGCGTCCCGTGCTGCTCGCGCCCCAGGACGGACCGGCATGAGCCTGCAAGCGGTCCTCTTCGACATGGACGGCACCCTGGTCGACACCGAGGGCGTCTGGCTGGAGGTCGTCGAGGCCGCCGCCGTACGCCGCGGGCGCGCGCTGGACCCTGTCCGCCGCACCGCGGTGACCGGGCGCTCCGTCGAGGACGCCGCCGCGCTGCTGGCGCGGCACCTGGACGCGGGGGAGGCGGAGCTCGCCGCCGAGCTGGGGCGCGGGTTCGCCGCGCGGCTGGCCGCCGGCACCGTCCCGCGCCCCGGCGCCCTGCGGCTGCTGGCCGCGCTGCGCGCCGAGTCCGTCCCCACCGCGCTGGTCTCCGCCTCGCCGCGGGCCGTGGTCGACCAGGTCGCGGGCACCCTGGACGGGCACCGCTTCGACGTCCTGTTCGGCGCGGAGGACACCGTACGCACCAAGCCCCGGCCGGATCCGTACCTGGCGGCCGCGCTCGCGCTCGGCGCGGCGCCCGAGCGCTGCGTCGCGGTGGAGGACAGCCCCACGGGCGTCGCCTCCGCCCTCGCCGCGGGCTGCCGGGTGCTCGGGGTCCCCTCCACCGAACCCCTCGCCCCCGCGCCCGGGTTGACCCTGCTCGGCTCGCTCGTCGACGCGGACCCGGGCCTGCTGCGCGCGCTGTGCGCCTGAGCGGGCCGGAGCCCGGTGCCGACGCGGTGCGCCCGGGCGGGCATGACAAGCTGGCACCGTGAACGAGGCAGCCCACAGGACCCCGTTGTACCTCCGCGTCGCCGCCGACCTGCGGACCGCCATCACGGCGGGCGAGTACGGATCCGGGGCCAGACTGCCCGCGGAGGACGAACTCGCCCGCCGACACGGCGTGTCCCGGGGCACGGTCCGCCAGGCGCTCGCCGCGCTGCGCGCCGACGGCCTGGTCACCTCGCGCCGGGGCACCCGCCGCGTGGTGCTGGCCGCACC
Source organism: Streptomyces sp. NPDC098789 (assembly GCF_044759975.1). Lineage (NCBI taxonomy): Bacteria > Bacillati > Actinomycetota > Actinomycetes > Kitasatosporales > Streptomycetaceae > Streptomyces > Streptomyces sp. NPDC098789. Next base: position 220,447 of record NZ_JBIWAJ010000004.1, on the reverse strand, counting down.
GGGCGACGCGGGCTCCGCCGAACTGCGCAGCTTCACCCGGTGGGCGCGTTCGCTGGGCCGGGACCCGGGCGGGCGGACGGTCGCGGTCGAGCGGGTGGCGGCCGACGCCGAAGAGGCCGAACACCTGCGGATCGGCGTCGGGGAGCCCGTCTACCGGGTGCGGCGGCTGCGGACACTGGCCGGGGCGCCGGTGATGGTCGAGCGCACCACCTACCCGCAGGCCGTCGGCGCCCTCGTCGCCGGCATGCCGCTGGACACCGTCTCGTACTCCGAACAACTCGCCCTGCACGGCGTGCTGTTCATGGACGCCCACCACACCATCGACCTCGTGCCGGCGGACGCCGACGACGCGCAGCTGCTGGGCTGCCGGGCCGGGGAGGCGCTGCTGCGCGAGCGGCGACGCTCCACCGACCCGGCGGGGACCCCGGTGGAGTGGTCGCAGGACCGCTACCTGCCGGGGACGGTGGCCTTCACGGTGCACACGACGGCGGCCAGCGCGCTCGGCCGCCGCCTCGGCTCCTGACCCCCGGGTGACGGGGGGACCGGGCGAGCGTCCCGGCCGCCGCTCAGGGGGCGAGCAGCAGGGCGGCCAGCACCGGCCGGAAGTGGTCGAAGTCCGGCGTCGCCCGCCGCGGATCCTTCGCGAGGTCGTCCCAGCGGCGCACGGCGACCGCGTCGGCCGCCCCCGCCAGCGCCTCGAAGGCGCGCGCCTGCTGCGCCGTCATCGGCCCGCCCTGCATCCGCAGGGTGTGGACGGAGGCCTCGGAGAGCAGGGCGAAGTACCCCGGTTCGACGGTGCACAGGTAGCGCTTGGCGGCCACGTGCAGCCGCACCGGCTCGGTGACCTCAGGCCCGAACCACTGCCCGAGCCAGTCCGCCCCGGTGTGACTGTGCCGGTTGTCCTGGTGACCCTCCATCAGGTCCCGCCCGGTGACGGCCCCTTGGAAGTGTCCGACGTCGTGCAGCAGCGCGGCGGCGACCAGCGCGCCGGGCGCCCCGGCGGCCTCCGCGAGCGCGCCCGCCTGGAGCATGTGCCCGGCCTGGGTCACGGCCTCGCCCAGGTACTCGGCGCTGCCCTCGCCCGCGAAGAGCGCGGCGAGCTCGTCGAGGGGAGCGGCGGCGGGTGGCCTCATCGGGCACCTCCGGTGCGGCGCAGGACGGCGAGGGTGGAGGCGAGCCCGTCGAGATCGGCGTAGGCCCCCTGGAGGTGGCGCGCACCGGACTCGGCGAAGGCCGTACGGGCGTGCAGCAGCCGGGTGTTGTCGAAGACGACGCAGTCGCCGGGGGCGAGCCGGAAGTCCAGCCGCAGCTCCGGTCGCAGCAGGAGCGCCGCGAAGCTCCGGTAGGCGCGGTAGAAGGCGTCGAGGACCTCCGCCGGGTGGTGCAGGGTCGTGATCGAGCGGTTGTTGAAGCGGATCTCGCGGATGCGGCCGAGGGCGTCGGTCTCGATCAGCGGCCGCTGGGCGCGCAGTGCGGTGTGCGCGTCGGCGAAGGCGAACTCGACGGGGGTGCGGGTGAGGACGGCGAAGGCGGCCGGGTCCTCGGCGCGCAGCAGGGCGGCGGCGTGGAAGCCGTCGACCAGCCCCGAGTCCCCGCCGCTCGCGCTGTTGGCGAGGCAGTGCAGGAGCTGGAGCGTGGGCACCGGATCGCGGTAGGGATTGTCGGTGTGCGGGGTGATCGACTCCGCGGTGAAGGCCAGGTTGTTGGGGTCCGGCTCGACGCGCACCTCGAAGAGCTCTCCGTAGTTCGTCTCGCGGACGTGGCCGAAGGTGCGGGCCACGTCGAGGACCTGCCGGTCGCGGCAGGGGACCCCGCGGAGCAGGACGAAGCCGAGCCGCTGGACGCGTTCCAGCGCCTCGGCCCGCACCGTGTCGTCCCCGGCGTAGGCGGCCCAATCGGCCTCGGGGAGCCGCCCGCGCAGGTCCGCGGCGGCCCACAGCTCCTTGTCGGCCTCGGTCCGCCCGTCGCCGGGGCGGTCGGCCGCGGGTCCCGGGGCGTGCGCGTCCAGCCAGGCCAGCGGGTAGAGCGAGCGGTGGCCGTCCGGCGCCCAGACGATCTCGTGGGCGGGCTCGCCGAGCGGGGTAAGGGCCTCCCGGGCGGAGCCGACCGCGAGGTCGGCGGGGAGATCGGTGATCTGGAACAGCTTCTGGCCGTTGCGCGGATCGCGGCAGTCCGCGCAGGGGCAGTTGTCGCGCAGCCAGAGCGCGGGTGGGCGGGGGATCGTCGTTGCCGTCATCACGGCTCCCGTCGTCATGTGCGTCGTCCGCGGGGCGTTGTCGCCCACGCGGGTCAAGTTGTCTGTACAACTTGACCCGCGGGCAGCGTGACAGCCGCGCATGACGACCAGGTGGCGACGCGGTGGACGGCTCGTCGACGGGACGGCTCGTCTCCCGGGAGGTCCGTCTCCCGGGAGGTCCGTCCGCAGGGAGGACCGTCTACTGGGGCGCGATGACGACGGCCGTTCCGTAGGCGCAGACCTCGGTGCCCACGTCGGCGGCGTCGGTCACGTCGAACCTCATCATCAGCACCGCGTTCGCGCCGCGGGCCTGCGCCTGCTCGATGAGTCGCTCCATGGCCTGGTTGCGGGTCTGGACCAGGGTCTTGGTCAGGCCCTTGAGCTCGCCGCCGATCATCGACTTCAAGCCGGCGCCGATCTGGCTCCCCAGGTGCCGCGAGCGGACCGTGAGGCCGAAGACCTCGCCGATCACCTTCTGGACGCGGTAGCCCGGCACGTCGTTCGTCGTGACGACCAGGACCGCTGACTGTGCCCCGGTACCGCCGCCGTAATCATCGATTCCCATGCGGCCACTCTCCCGCCGCGGCGGGCGCCCCGCATCCCGGGGCGGGCGGCGGGGCGCCCCCTACGAAGGCGGCTCGACCTGGCGCAGCCAGGTGGTCAGCAGGACTTCCAGGAGCTGCGCCTGCGCCGGGTCCAGGGCGTCGAGGAGGGCCCGTTCGCCCCGTACGTGCTCGGTGAAGGCCCGGTCGAACAGCTCCCGGCCCGCCGGGGTGAGCGCGACCACCCGGCCGCGCCCGTCGGCGGCCGAGCGGCGGCGCGTGACGAGGCCGCCCTGCTCCAGCCGGTCGATCCGCTTCGACATGGCGCCGGTCGTCACCATGGTGTGCGCGGCCAGCTCGCCGGGCGCGCGTTCGTACGGCGCACCCGCGCGGCGCAGCGCGGCCAGGACGTCGAACTCGCCCTCGCTCAGTCCGTAGCGCCGGAAGACGAGGCACAGGCGCTCGGTCAGCAGGGCGGCGAGCCGGTGGAGCCGGCCGATCACCGCCTGCGGCCCGACGTCCAGATCGGGGCGTTCACGGGCCCACTCGGCCTGGATCCGGGCGATGCGGTCCGGCGGCGGAGACGCGGGGGCGGGCGTCGGGGCAGGGGCGGGGACGGGGTCCGCGGGATTCTCGTGCTGCACCCTCCCAAGATACCTTCCCTGGAAGGTAAAGTGGCTTCCATGGAAGATACCTTGCGGTGGTCGTTGGTGACCGCGGTCGCGCCGGTGGCCTGGGGCGCGAACTACTACGTCACCCAGGCGTTCCTGCCAGCGGGCCAGCCGTTGTACGGCGCGGCGATCCGGGCCCTGCCCGCGGGACTGCTGCTGCTCGCGGTCGCACGGGCGCTGCCGCGCGGATCCTGGTGGTGGAAGTCGCTGCTGCTCGGCACCCTCAACATGGGCGGCTTCTTCGCCCTGGTCTACCTCGCGGCCCAGCGCCTGCCCTCCAGCGTGGCCTCGACCGTGATGGCGGCGGCGCCCCTGGTGCTGATGCTGATCGCCTGGCCGCTCACCGCGGAGCGCCCCGCCCCGCGCCACCTGGCGGCGGCCGGCGTGGGCGTCGCCGGAGTGGCCCTGATGCTGCTCGGGGCGGACACGGCCGTCGACGCGCTGGGGGCGTGCGCCGCGGCGGCGGCGATGGTGATGTCCTGCCTCGGCTTCGTCCTCGCCAAGCGCTGGTACCAGGCGGACGGCGCGGCGGCGCCCGGGATACTCGCCTCCACCGCCTGGCAGCTCGTCGGCGGCGGCCTGCTCCTGCTGCCACTGGCCGTCGGCGTCGAGGGCGGTCCGCCCGCGGTGGACGGACCCGCCCTGCTCGGTTTCGGCTACACGGCCGTGCTGGCGACGGCGGTGGCCTTCGCGGCCTGGTTCGCGGGCATGCGCCGGCTCCCCGCCGCCACCGTCGGCCTCGTCGGACTGCTCAACCCGGTGACGGGCGTCCTGCTCGGCACGCTGGTCGCCGGGGAGAGCCTCGCCCCCCGGCAGCTGTGCGGGCTCCTGCTGGCCCTGGTCGGGATCCTGCTCGGGCGCCCGGCCCCGGCCCGGCCGCCGGTCGGCCGGTCTACAGCGCAGCCGCCGCCGCGCGCCGCCCGCGCTTGCCCAGCGGAGCCAGGGAGAGGTCCTGGGACTGGGACTTGATGTTCTTGAAGCCGTACCCGCGCTCCTCCAGCCACGCCTCGGCGGCCAGCTCGGCCCGCGCACCCGCGTCCAGGATGTCCTCCTCCTTCTCGCCCGATTCCAGGAACCGGAAGGTGAAGAACGGCCGGGCGGCGATGTCGTAGGTGAGGTGGCCCTCGGCGGTGAACTCCGCCCGCAGCATGTCGTGCTCGGGCGCGCGGGCGACCAGCTCGGCGTGCTGCTCGGCGGTGAGCCCGTCGAAGGCGCCGCGGACGGTGATGCGGAAGGTGCGAGTGCTCATCCCTCGACTCTAGGGCGGGGCCCGCAGGGGTCGCACCACCTTTTCACCCGGCCGTCCGGCGCAGCACCAGGGTCAGGAAGCCGAAGCTGTCCCGATAGGTGCGCAGCCACTCCGAGCGGCGTTCGCCGGCCGTGGCCAGGGCCTGGGCGCTGTCCGGATCGTCCGGGTGGTCCAGCGCCCACTCGGCCAGCGTGCCCCAGAGGGTCCACTCGTAGTCGTCGAGCTCCCGGCGGGTGCTGACGTGCCCGAGCACCGGCGTCCAGCCCGCCGCGCCGATCAGGTCCAGGGTGGTCGCGAGGTCCTCGTACTCGCCGAGCACCTCGACGGCCTCCGGGGACGGCTCGCGGTCCCAGAAGGCGTCGCCGATCAGCACCCGCCCGCCGGGCGCCAGCCGCTCCGCCGCCGCGTCGAGGGTGGGCAGCAGGCCGCCGAAGGCGTGCGTGGAGCCGATGCTGAGGATCAGGTCGAAGGAGTGCGGCGCGGTGAAGTCCGCGGCCGGCTGCTGGTGCAGGACCAGACGGTCCTGTACGTCGCGCTCCCGGGCCGCGGCGGAGGCCTGTTCCAGCGCCTCCGGCGACACGTCGACGCCGTCGGCCCGGGTCCCCGGATGCGCCGCGAGCGCGCGCAGCAGCCACTCCGCCGTGCCGCAGCCCAGGTCGAGCAGGCGGGCGTCCGCACGGGCGACGCCGTGCTCCAGCAGGCGCCGCACCGACGCGTCGTCGAGCGGGGCCTTGATCGGGTGGTGGGTGTGGGCGATGCGGGAGATCATTTCGCGGTTCATGGCCGCACCCTCACACCCGACGGCCCCCTCCGCATCCGAATTGGCTCCGGTGGACACGTCGATCCCGACGGGATCCCCGACGCCGCTTCGACCTTCGAGGGAGTGCGCCGGGCCCATTTCCTCGGCGCCGACGGCAGCCCGCGCGACTCGGCGCAGTACTCGATCCTGCGGACCGACCGGCCCGGGGTCGCCGAGCGGCTGCGCCGGCGGGCGAGCGGGGGCTTCGTGGTCGGGGGCGGGGCGGCGGGTGTCGGCTGAGCCGGCGGTCCCGGGCCGTCGGCCGGCCCCGATGACCGGCCCCGACGGCCGCGGGGCCCGGCCGGCCCCGATCAGCGGGTGGCGGTGCGGTGCGCGCCGCGGCGCAGGGCCAGCGCCGCCAGGGCCTCGGGGGCGCCGGCCTGGCCCCGGATGCCGGGGAAGGCGTTGATGTCGACGACCAGCGGTTCCCCGCCCCCCTCGGCGGCGATGACGTCCACCCCGTAGACGTCCAGCGTGAAGACCTCGCCGACCGCGCGGACCAGCTCGACCCAGCCCGGCGGCAGCTCGTCGAGGGGGAGCGGCAGGGTCGGGCCCCGCCCGCCGGGGGAGAGTTCGGAGCGGCGCAGCGCCGCGAAGACCCGGTCCCCGATCGCCCACAGCTTGTGGTCCCAGCCGTCGTTGGGCGCGAACGCCTGCACCACGACCGGTTCCGCGGCCCACCGGTCGGCCAGCGCGGCCAGCCGCGCCCCGTCGTCGACCCGGGCGACCAGATCGCCCCGACGGCTGTGGTGGCTCTTGACCACGACGGGTCCCGCGAGCGGCGGACCCGAGGCCAGTTCCGCGAGGGTGGCGTAGGCCCGGGTGGCGGCGAAGGGCAACCCGGCCCCGCGGGCCAGCCCGGCCATCACCGTACGGTCCTGGCACAGCTCGGTGGCCGCCGCCGAGTTGATCACCGGGGCCCCGAGCGCCTCGGCCTCGCGGGCGAGGGCGAGGGCCCTCGGCGTGCGGGACTTGAGCAGGTAGACGTCGGCGGGCGGCCCCGACAGCCGCGTCGCGGTGCCCGGGTCCAGGGCTTCGACCCGGTGCTCGGGTGCCAGCAGGGCGGTGGCGCCGGCCAGCAGGGGATGTCCGGGCTCGGGGGTGATCAGGCCGATCCTCACAGCGCCTCGCCCGCCGTGGCGGTCAGGGGCGCCGTCGACGCGGCCGCCTGCGCCGGGATCGCGGGTCGTGGTCCGGCGCCCGCGGAGCCGGCGGCTCCGGCCCGGGCCAGCTCCAGCACGGCCCGGGCCACCCGGGCCGCGGCGTCCGGCACCTGGCGGAAGCTCGGGAAGTCGTTCACGTCGACCACCACCGGCCCGTCCGGACCGAGGATCACGTCGACCCCGTACAGGTCCAGCCCGTACACCGCGCCCACCTGCCCGGCTATCGCGGCCACTTCGGCCGACAGCGGCACGCGTCTCTCGCGCACCGCGTGGTCCGGGTGCAGCGGTGAACGGCGCTCGGTCGCGTACAGCTCGCCGCGCACGCTGTACACCTTGATGTCGGTGCCCGCGTTGGGCACGTACGGCTGCGCGATCAGCATGCCCTCGCCCGCGAGCTCCGGCAGCATCGCGGCCAGCCGGTCCGGCGAGGACACCAGGTACACGGCCCGGCCGGAGCTGCCGTCGGCGGGCTTGACCACCAGCGGGTACTCCGCGTCCGGTATCTCCAGCAGGAGTTCGGGCCGGGCCACCGCGTACGTCGCCGGCAGCGGCAGCCCGCGGCTGGCGCCCAGGGCCGCGGCGAGGGCCTTGTCCCGGACGCCCCGGATCGCGCGGGCGTCGTTCACCGTGGTCATCCCGGCCCCGGCGGCGGCTTCGAGCAGGGTGAGCCCGGGGCCGCCGGACACGGTTTTGAGCACCCACGCGTCGTGGGTGCCCGTGCGTACCGTCTCGGTCATGCGCAGGAGGGAACCACCGGACCGCACCACGTCCACGTGGTGGCCCCACGAGGTCAGCTGCCCGATCACCTCGTTCGGCATGCCGTCATGGCGGTACTGCTCCTCCACCAGAAAGCAGAGCCTCATGGACCTTCCCTGTCTGCCCGGACATCGACCGGTCCGGCCCGGCGAGTTGTGACGTCATAGGATGTCATGAACCGCCACGAGCCCGGCATCGGTGCGCTGTTCCCGGCTACCGGGGGGTGCGGATCCCGTCCCGGTAAGGGGCCCCGCATCCCGGTTCGTCCGCCAAGACGCGCCGTGCGGGGCGGAGTTGGACGGATCGGCAAACCCTTGGGAATGAAGTGGTCTGGACCCTTGACCGACTGATGGTCCAGACCAATCATGAGGCGTCCGCCCATTCGCTCGCTCACGCCCCACCGGGAGCAACGATGAGACGCCCCAGGTCCCTGCGCGCCTTACTGGCCGCCCTCTGCACGCTCACCGCCTCCACCGGCCTCGTCCTCGCGGCCGACTCGGCGGCGCACGCCGCCGCGACCCCGCTGCCGGCGCACGTGTTCGCCCCCTACTTCGAGGCGTACTCCAACGACAGCCCCGCCGACCTCGCCCAGAAGTCCGGCGCGAAGTACCTCACCATGGCGTTCGTCCAGACCGAGGCCAAGGGATCGTGCACCCCCTACTGGAACGGTTCGACCGGCCAGCCGATCTCCGCCTCCGTCTTCGGCTCCGACTTCGCCACCATCCGCTCGCGCGGCGGCGACGTCATCCCCTCCTTCGGCGGGTACGCCGCCGACAACGGCGGCACCGAGATCGCCGACAGCTGCACCAACGTGGACTCGATCGCGGCCGCCTACGAGAAGGTGATCACCACCTACGACATGGTGCGCCTCGACATGGACATCGAGGACAACTCGCTGACCAACAAGGCGGGCATCGACCGTCGCAACCAGGCCATCAAGAAGGTCCAGGACTGGGCCGCGGCGAGCGGCCGTCCGCTCCAGGTCTCCTACACCCTGCCCACCACCACCAGTGGCCTCGCGAGCAGCGGGCTGGCCGTCCTCAAGAGCGCGAAGACCGCGGGCGCGCAGGTCGACGTCGTGAACCTGATGACCTTCGACTACTACGACAACGCGAGCCACAACATGGCGGCCGACACCCAGACCGCCGCCACCGGCCTCTACAACCAGCTCGCCACCCTCTACCCGACCAAGACCCCCGCCCAGCTCTGGGGGATGATCGGCGTCACCGAGATGCCGGGCATCGACGACTTCGGCGCCGCCGAGACCTTCACCACCGCCGACGCGACCGCCGTCTACAACTGGGCCGTCGGCAAGGGCATCAACACGCTCTCCTTCTGGGCCCTCCAGCGCGACAACGGCGGCTGCCCCGGCACCGGCGGCTCCGACACCTGCTCGGGCATCGTCCAGGACCCCTGGTACTTCACCCACACCTTCGCGCCCTTCACCGGCGGCGGCGGACCGGTGGCCGACGACTTCTCCCTCGCCGTCGCCCCCGGCTCGGCGTCGGTCGCCCCCGGCGGCACGGCCACGGCCACGGTCAGCACGGCCGTCACCTCCGGCAACGCCAAGACCCTCACCCTGACCGCGACCGGGGCGCCGGCCGGAGTGAGCGCCACGCTCACCCCCGGCTCGGTCACGGCGGGCGGCTCCGCGCAGCTCACCGTCACCGCCGCGGCCTCGGCCGCGCCGGGCACGTACCCGATCACCGTCACCGGGACGGCGGGCCAGCTCGGCCACTCCACGACCTTCACCCTCACGGTCTCCGGCCCGGGCGGCGGCAGCGGAGCCGTGGTCAACGGCGGGTTCGAGAGCGGCGCGCTGGCTCCGTGGACCTGCGAGAGCGGGGGCGCGGTGGTCGCGAGCCCGGCGCACGGGGGCTCGTACGCCCTGAAGACGGCGCCGACCGCCGGTCAGACGGGGGAGTGCGCGCAGACCCTCACACTGACCCCGAACACCAAGTACACGCTGAGCGGATGGGTCCAGGGCAGCTACGCCTACCTGGGCGTACGCGGTGGGGCCAGTGCCAGCACGTGGACCAGCTCCGCGGCCTGGACCAAGCTGTCCGTCCCCTTCACCACCGGAGCCTCCGGCACGGTCACGGTGTTCCTGCACGGCTGGTACGGCCAGGGATCCGTCTACGGGGACGATCTCGCGGTTGGCTGAACGACCGGCTCACGGCGGCCGCGCCCCCTGTCACCCCGGTGACGGGGGGTCGCGGCCGCCGCCGCGCGCGCCGGACCCATCCGCTCGGGCGCCCCGGCCCAGGCATGCTGATCACCATGACGAGCGAACGTGACGTACGGATCCTGCGGGCCGCCGACCGGACGGCCGAGGCCTGGAAGAACGGCGGGGGAGTCACCCGGCAGATCGCGGCCGGGGCCCCGGGCCCCGGGCGGGGCCCCGCCACCGGCGACTTCGGGTGGCGGGTCAGCCTCGCGGAGGTGGCCGCCGACGGCCCGTTCTCGGCGTTCCCCGGAATCGACCGGACGCTCACCGTGGTCGAGGGGGCCGGGATGGACCTCACCGTGGACGGGGTGCGCCGGGCGGTGGACGAACGCTTCGCGCCGCAGCGGTTCCCGGGGGACGTGGCCACCGACTGCCGGCTGCTCGCCGGACCCGTCGTGAACTTCAACGTCATGTACCACAGGGCCACCACGCGGGCGGAGGTCGCCGTCGTGCGCGGCGACCTCGCCCTGAGCGGCCCGACCGGGGTCCGCGACGTCCTGCTCGTGGTGGCGCTGGAGGGGGCCGCGTCCCTCGCCGGCCCGCACCTCGACCGGGTCCGGCTGGGAACGTACGACGCCCTGCTCGCCACGGGTGGCGAGCAGGGCGTCGTGCACCTGAGCGCGGAAGGCCGCGCGGCGGTGGTCCGGTTCGCACCGGTGGGGTAGCCGGTGGGACGGAGGGGGTCAGCCGGCGTCGGCGCCCTCGGGCGTCTTCGTCGGCACGCTCTGCGGCCGCGGCGCGCTCGCCTCGACCACGCGCGGCCCGGTGCTGCCGCGCAGGCCCAGCCAGCTGATCACCGCGACCAGCGCGAAGGCGACGGCGCCGATCCCGAAGGTCAGGGTGAAGCCCGATTCGGCGGGCAGCGGCGGGACCCCGGCGGGCAGGTGCTCGATCGTCTTGGACGCCAGGATCGTGGTGACGATGGCGCTGCCGATCGCGCTGCCGGTGGAGCGGGAGATGGAGTTGATGCCGTTGGCGATGCCGCTCTGGTGGTGCGGGACGCTCGCCATGATGACGGCGGGCATGGACGCGTAGCCGAAGCTGACGGCCGCGCCGACGACGATCCCGGCGCCGATCACGGAGAAGGTGTGCTCGTGGTCCAGGGTCAGCCAGCCGAAGCCGACGGCGCCGAGCGCGGCGGCCACGGCGAGGGCGATCCGGGGCCCGCGGTGGCGGACCAGCTGGCCGCCGACCGGGGAGGCGAGCAGTGAGACGATCGCGCCGGGCAGCAGGAACTGGACGGAGGCGCGCAGGATGGACGCGTCGAAGCCGTAGCCGGTGAGCGCCTTGGGCATCTGCACGAGGTAGGAGACGCCGAGGAAGTTCGCGAACATCCCGAAGCCGACCAGGATGCCGGCCAGGTTCGCCATGAGGACCGGGCGGTGGACGAACATCCGCATGTCGACGAGCGGCTCGCGGACCTTCAGCTCGGTGAAGACCCACACGGCGCCCATGACCACGGCGCCGGCGAAGCTGCCCAGCGTGCGGCCGGAGGACCAGCCCCACTCGTGCCCCTGGGAGATCGGCAGCAGGAGCAGCAGCAGCGCGATGCCGAGGGTCAGCGCGCCGAGGATGTCGGTGCGGCCGCCGGTCTTGTGGCGGGTGGCCGGGACGAGGAGGACGACCGCGAGCAGGGCGAGGACGGCGAAGCCGGTCGCCATCCAGAACGCGTTGCGGTAGTCGGCGTCCGCGCCCGAGGTGAGCAGGCCGGTGGCGACGAGCGCGAGCCCACTGCCGAAGGCGAGGGTGCCGCTGACCAGGGCCATCGCACCGGGGAGCTTCTGCGGGCGGACCTCCTCGCGCAGCACCGACAGGGCCAGCGGGAAGATCGCGGTCGCGGCGCCCTGGAGCACGCGGCCGAGGATCAGCAGCGGGAGGGAGGTCGCCAGCGCGGCGATGACGGAACCGACGACCATGACGCCGAGGACGGCGATCAGGGTCGGCTTCTTGCCGTGCTGGTCGCCGAAGCGGCCGAGCAGCGGGGTGAAGACCGCGGCGGAGAGCAGGGTGGCGGTGGTCACCCAGCTCACGTTGGCGGCGGACGTACCGAGATCGGTCCGGATCAGACCCAGGATCGGGACGGGCAGGGTCTGCATCATCGACACGACCATGGCGGCGAGGCTCAGGGCGAAGACGATGACCGTCTCGTTCCTTTGCCCGGCGGCAGCGGGGGCGGATGCGGGGGTGCTCATGGCTGGCAGGACCTTCTCATGGCTTCAGAACGCTGGGGTTTCACTCAGAACGCTTCAGATCACTTCAGACCGCAGATGTTTGAGTGCATCAAGCAATTGGTCAGGGGGATGACGTTAGACCTGGATAGTTAAGGACGTCAAGTAAATGATTGATGACCTCAAGCACTCCGAGTACACTCCAGGCATGAGCGCCACCGCACCGCCCTCGCCCGCCAAGCTCCAACTGCTGGAGCTCCTCGCCGCGATCGCCACCGCCCAGTGGCGGGACTTCGCCGCCGCGGCGGCCCGTCACGGCCTCACCTCCACCCAGGCCAAGGCCCTCGCCCAGCTCGACGAACCGGTCCCGATGCGCGGACTCGCCACCCTGCTGGTGTGTGACGCATCCAACGTCACCGGGATCGTCGACCGGCTGGAGGCCCGCGAACTCGTCCGGCGCGAGGCGGACCCCGCCGACCGCCGGGTCAAGAACGTCGTGGCCACCGACGCGGGCCGCGAGATCATCCGGCGCGTGCGCGAGGAGATGCAGGCCACGCACGGCGCGCTCGACACCCTCGACGAGGACGAGAGCGCGACCCTCTACGCCCTGCTGGCGCGGCTGCGCCCGACGATGGAGAGCAAGGCGCTCTGAACGGCCGCCCCCGCCGGTGCGGGGGCCGGGGGCGCGGGCTCCGTGCTGACGGGCTCCGCCCGGGCGGTCCCGTGCGCTGCAGGCCACTTTTCGCGAATCCGTGTCCAGCGGCTCCGTGCGGACGAAGATGGACGACGTCGGACACCGGCAGCCGGGCGGGGGAGCGTGGTGGAGCCGCGGGACGAGGACGGCGCAGCCCTGGAGGACCACGACGAGGAGCGGCGGCCGGCCGCACTGGCCGAACTCCGGGCGCGCCTGCTGGACGGCCGTGACAAGGCGGGCCTGAGCATGACGCAGTGGGCCGCCCGGGCCGGGGTGGGGCGGTCGACCCTCTACGGGGCGTTCAAGGGCGCGGAGCCACCGTCGGGGAGGGTCGTGGCCGCCCTCGCGAAGCCGCTGCGCCTGCCCGTGGACCCGCTGCTGGACCTGCGCCGACGGGCCGGGGCCGGGCCGGGGGAACCACCGGACGCCGGCGCCGTCCCGGTCGGGGTGGGGCGGCCGATCGCGGAGTGCGATCCGATCGACCTGGAGGTGCACCCCAGCGCCGATCCCGTCGGCCTGCGCAGTCCCGGCAGCAGGGGAGCGGCGGGCTCGGGCGCCCTGCCGGGGTACGTGCGCCGGGAACACGACGCCGTGCTGCGGCGGGCGGTGGACGCGGCCGCCGACGGAACCAGCGCGATGGTGGCGCTGGTGGGATCGTCCTCGACGGGCAAGACCAGGGCCTGTTGGGAAGCGGTCCAACCACTGGCCCGGCACGGATGGAGGCTGTGGCACCCCTACGACCCGTCCCGGGCCGGGGCCGCCCTGGCGGACATCGAGCGCGTGGCGCCGCGCACGGTGGTCTGGCTCAACGAGGCCCAGCACTACCTGGGCGCGGACGGCGCCACCGGCGAGCGGGTGGCCGCCGCGCTGCGGACCCTGCTCGGCGATCCGCGCCGCGCCCCGGTGCTGGTCCTGGCCACCTTGTGGCCCGACTACGCCCGCGCGTACGCGGCCCTGCCCGGCTCGCCGCCGGGCCCGGGTCCCTCCGTACAGGTCCGACAGCTGCTGGAGGGGCGGATCGTCGTCGTGCCCGACGCGTTCGACCAGGAGGCCCTGGACGCCGCCGCCGTCCTGGCCGCGGCGGGCGACGTACAACTGGCGCGTTCGCTGGCGCTGGTGAACGACGGGCACCTGACGCAGCAGCTGGCCGGGGCTCCCCAACTCCTGCACCGCTACCGGGCCGCGGGTCCCGCCGAGCGGGCGCTGTTGCGCGCGGCGATGGACGCCCGACGGCTCGGCGTCGGGCCGCACCTGCCGGGCGCGTTCCTGACCGACGCCGTCGTGGACTACCTCACCGAGGGCGAGTACGACGCCCTCGCCGACGGCTGGGACCAGCACGCCTATCCCCGTCTCGCCGAGCCCGTGCACGGGAACCTGGCCCCGTTGCGCCGGATCCGGCCGCGCCCCCTTCGACGTACGGCCGGTCCGTCGGGTGCCCCCGGCCCCGAGGCGCGGGCGCCGAGCGGGCCCCGCTACCGGCTCGCGGACTACCTCGAACAGCACGGGCGCGCGGAGGGCCACGCGCATTGCCCTCCGGAGTCGTTCTGGCAGGCGGCCCACGACCACCTCACCGGGGCCGAGGACGTCTACCGCCTCGCCGGGGCCGCGCGCGAGCGCTACCGCTTGCGGTGGGAGCGCCACCTCACCCTACGGGCGGCCGAACTGGGCCACCGTCACGCGCTCGCGAAGCTCGCCGCGGAGCGCGAGGCGGCCGGGGACGGCGCGGAGGCCGAGCGGCTGTACCGGCGCGCCGCCGACCAGGGCCACGCGTTCGGCCTGTACGAGCTGGCGCAGAAGCGCGAACAGGACTTCAGACGCGGGTACCGCCTACCCTCCTCCATCCAGCCCACCACCCCCGGTTCCGAATGCCGGTCCGTACCGGGCGGTGCGTTCCCGCCGTTCCGGTCGCGCGAGCGGGGGACCCCCGGCCGGGCCCTCTGGAGGGGTGCGTCCGCCCGCTTCTCCTGGGGCGGCGACGCCATGCGGTCCGTCGGTCCGGGCAGCTACTTCACGGACGCGATGCGGGACGATCCGCGGGCATGGGCCGACGTCGTCCGCCTCTACCGGCTGGCTTCCGACCACGGCACCGCGCGTGCCTCGACCTGGTTGACCCGGCTGGCGGAGGAGGCGGGGGACCGGGACGAGGCCGAGCGCCTGGCGCTGCTGACGTCCGAGCAGGGCCATCCCACCGCCCTGCAGTGGCTGTCGGACCTGCGGGACGCGGCCGGAGAGCGGGCTGAGGCGGAGCGCCTCGCCCTGTTGGCGGACCGGCGGGCCCATCACCCCGAGGCCCTGATGCGCCTCGCGGACCGGCGGGAGGAGGCGGGGGAGCGGGACGAGGCCGAGCACCTCGCCCGGTTGGCCGCCCACCACGGCAACCCCCGGGTCCTGTCCCTCATCGCGGGCAGGCGCCTGAGCGCGGGCGAGCGCGGGGACGCCGACCGGCTCTACCGGCTCGCCGCCGACCACGGCGACGGCCACGGCTCCTACAAGCTCGTCCAGTTGCGCGAGGAGGACGGAGACTTCGAGGAGGCCGAACGGCTCGCCCTGGAGAGCGGAGGCCTCTTCCATCTCGCGGAACGGCGCGAGCGGACCGGCGACTGGGACCGGGCCCTGCGCCTCCACTGGCTGGACTTCGAGCAGGGCAATGCCTCGGCTCTGGTCCCCGTCGCGAAGATGTGCGAGCGGGCCGGATGTGAGGAGGAGGCCGAGCGGTTCTACCGGCTCGCCGCCGACCGTGGGGTCCCCCGTGCACTGGCCCGGCTCGCGGAGCTGCGGGAGGCCGCCGGGGACCGGGCGGAGGCCGAGAGGTTCGCCGTCCTGGCCGCCGTCGATGGTGGGTCCGGGGAGATCCTCGACCGCCTGGTGTCGAACCGGGACCGGGCGGGTGAGACGGCGGAGGCCGAGCGCCTGGCCGTCCTGGCTGCCGACCACGGTCGCACCAGAGCTCTGGAGCGACTCGCGCGGGAGCGGGAGCGGGCGGGCGAGCACCAGGAGGCTGAGCACCTCGCCCTGCTCGCGGCCGACCGAGGAGCCGCGGGCCGGTCCGGCGACGCCCTGGTCCGACTCGCCCTGGACAGGGAGGAAGCCGGTGCCTGGCAGGACGCCGAACGCCTGGCCCGGCTGGCCGCCGACCGGGGCCTGGCCGGCACCGCGGACCTGTGGGAA
Organism: Streptomyces sp. NPDC098789; assembly: GCF_044759975.1. Lineage (NCBI taxonomy): Bacteria > Bacillati > Actinomycetota > Actinomycetes > Kitasatosporales > Streptomycetaceae > Streptomyces > Streptomyces sp. NPDC098789. The sequence continues at coordinate 204,774 of NZ_JBIWAJ010000004.1, read as the reverse complement.
TGGCAGAACTTGAACTGGCCGCACGGCCTGGACCCGGACGGTGGGCGCAGCGCCCCCTGGGAGTGACGGCCCCACCGGTGGCGCCTCAGACCGTGCCGCCGCTCCGGGGGAGGACCGGGGCGTCGAGGGAGGGATCGACCAGGACGGGTTCCCGCGACCGGGCCCCGGCCAGCACCGCCGGGTCGAGGCGGGCGACGGCCAGCCCGGGGTCATCGGTACCGGCGTCGCAGAGCAGGGTGCCGTCCGGGTTCCAGACCGCGCTGCGGCCGCAGCCGTCGTACGGGCCGCTGGGGCCGCAGTGGTTGGCGAGCAGGACGTAACCGGTGTTGTCCAGGGCCCGCGCGGGGAACACCGTGGCGAGCTGGCGCTCGCCGTTGCCCCGGCCGAACATCGCACCGACCAGGTACGCGTGGGCGCCGCCCCGTACGGCCGCGCGGGCGTGCTCCGGGAAGCCGGAGTCCCAACAGATGCCGAGCCCGAGGCGCCACCCGTCCAGCGAGAGCGTGCACCCGCGCGGGCCCGCGCCGAAACCGGCGGCCCGCTCGCCCGGCGTGACGTGCTGCTTGTCGTACCGGGCCGCGCGGTGACCGTCCCGGCCCAGGACCAGGGTCGAGATGCGCAGCTCCCCGGTCCCGGCGTCCCGCGCGGGGGCCCCGACGACCACCGCGGTACGGGTCGCGGCGCAGGCGGCGGCCAGTACGTCCAGCCGGGAGTCCCCCGGGGCCGGCACGTGTCGGGTGGGGTCGGCGACGATGCCCGCCAGCTCGTAGCCGGTGAGGAAGAGCTCCGGCAGGACCAGCAGGTCGCCGCCCCGGTCGGCGGCGCGGCGGACCAGATCGGCCGCGGTGGCGGCATTGGCGGCGACGTCCAGCGCGGCGCAGGCGGCCTGGCCCGCCACGACGGTCAGCGGGGCGGCGGGAAGGCCCTGAAGATCATCCATGGACCACCAAACTACCCGAGCGATCCGCGCGGCCCCGGCCCCCTGCCCCACCACCGCCTACCCCACCACCGCCTACGCCGCCGGCACCAGGGGCGCCGGCAGGTACGGGGACCGCACCGGCACCTCCCAGCCGGCCCGGTGGGCCAGGCGGACCAGCGCCAGCACGTCCGGGTTGAGCAGGGCGTCGGGGTCGGTGGCGTTCTCGCCGACCTCGTAGTGGTCGCGGTGCTCCTCCAGCGCGTCCGCCAGCGCCAGCGCGAAGCCCTCCCGGTCGCCCGCGGCCAGCTGTGACAGCAACACCACCGGCGGGAGCAGGTAGTTGAGGTGGCGCATCCGGAACGCCTCCGCCGCCGCCCCGCGCAGCGCGGGCTCCGCGTCGGCCCCGCGCAGGTGGTCGTGCAGCGCCGTCGCGTAGGCACGGACCGCCGTCGCGCTGCCGCCGCTGCCGAAGGGGTCCGGGCCGATCCGGACGCACTCGGCCAACAGCCCGTCCTCCCCCGAGAGCACGGCCGCCGCCGTCGCCCGCATCCACTGCGCCGGGCCCACCGCGTTCGGGCGGCCCCCCGCGGGCAGCGCGCGCGTCACGCCCCCGATACTCACCTCCGGCTCGGTGCCGGGCTCGGCCGCCGCGAGCCGGAAGGCCGCCGTACCCGCCTCGGCGGCGCGCACCAGCGCCCCGTGCCCGCGCCCGTCGTCCGCGGTGGGGCCGTCCGTCACCCACCGTTGGAAGATCCGGTACTGGTCGTCCAGCACGCGCGTCAGCCGCCGGGCGACCTGCGCCGGTTGCTCCTCGGGATCGGCGAACTCCGCCGCGCTGCGCGCCAGGTACTGGTCGTACCGCTCGGCCTGCTCGGCCCGCGCCGGATCGGTCGGCTCCTGGCCCTGCGACCGGCGCGGTCCGTCCACCACCAGCGGTCCGGCGGCCAGCGCCGCGAGGGCGTCCGGCCGCTTGTCCGCCCCGAAGGCCCGTACCCGGGGCACCGGCGGGGCGAAGCCGCCGAGCACGGCCGCGGGCAGGTACGCGGAGTCCACCCCGGGCTGCCAGCCCTTCCACCGCTGCGCCAGCGAGGCGAGCGCGAGGGCGTCCAGCGGCAGCAGCGAACGCGGGTGCGGCTTCGCCGTCGCCGCCTGCCGCTCCCGGTACCGCGTCAGCTGCTCGGCCAACGCCGCCGTGAAGCCCTCCCGGTCGTCCGCCGCCAGGGCCCGCAAGGTGGCCAGGGCCGCCCGGTCGTGGGACCGGTCGCTGCCCGGGCCCAGCTCCCGGACCAGTACGTCGATGAACGCGGCGCGCTGTTCGTCGGTGACCGGACCCGCCGCGCCGCCGGCGTCCGCGCTCCCGAGCACCCCGTACACGAAGGCCGACAGGGCGTGGACGAGCGCCACATCGGCCCGCTGCTCCTGCCCGGCGCGCGGCGGCGCCGCACTGAGGAAGAGCGCCCCGTCGCGGTCGGTGTCCCCGGCCACGCACGCGAGGAAGAAGGTGTCGAGCCAGTCGTGGGCGGGGACGTCGCCGGCGAGGTCCTCCCGGTCGTAGACCACACCGGTACCGGTGTACTCGATGAACACGTCCCCCACCCGCCGGGGCCACGCGGTCAGGGCGAACGAGCCCAGCGCGGCCGCGGCGGCCGACTCGAAGGCGAGCTTGCAGTCCTTCCCGGTGAGCGCCGGATTGTCCACGGACCGCGCGCCCACGTAGTCGAGGAAGGACTCGCAGATCATCTCCCAGCCGTACTGGGGGGATTCGTCGTGCTGCATCCGGTGCACGTCACCGGCCATCCGCTCGGCGAAATCCGTGACCGCGGCGGACAACGCCGCCTCCCCGACCGCATGGCGCTCGATGTGCACCCGTAACCTCCCACGATTCGCTGCCGGATGGCCCCATCCGATCTTGTCCGCCCAGCATAGGCGGGGGGTCCGACAGCGGGTCCGACGCCGCTTCGACGCCGCTTCGACGCCGCTTCGACGTCGGTCCGACACCGCTTCGGCGCTGCTTCGGTGCTGGTGGAAGCGTCGCGTCCGCCCCCGCGCGTCCGGGCGGTGCGGGGCCGTTAATCGATACCGGCGGGCAGCGGCCCCGGGCAGACTGGAGGCTCGCAACCAGGAGGAACCCCATGAGCCAGGCACCCCTGACTCTCAAAGAACTGATGCCGCCCGACGAGCTCGCGGCGGCCCTCGATGCCGGGCACGTCACGCGCAAGTCGCACCCCGAGCTGCCGCTGTCGATCTACACCTACACGCGGACCTGCCAGTACGAGCGGGTCTGGAACCGGGTCACCACCCGGTGCCGGGGGCTGGTCGCCGACGACGCGACCGGTGAGATCGTCGCGCTGCCCCTGCCGAAGTTCTTCAACGTCGGGGAGCACACGGCCGGTCAGCCCTACGCGCCCGCCCTGCCGGACGAGCCCTTCGAGGTGTACGAGAAGGTCGACGGGAGCCTCGCCGTCGTCTTCCACTACGCCGGAGCGTGGCGGGTCGCGTCCAAGGGGTCGTTCATCAGCGAGCAGGCCACCTGGGCCCAGCGGTACCTCGACGCCAAGGACACCTCCGCGCTCGTCCCGGGCGTGACCTACCTGGCCGAGATCCTCTACCCGCAGAACCGGATCGTCGTCGACTACGGCGACCGCCGGGACCTGGTGCTGCTCGCCGCGATGGACCGGGACGGCTCCGAAACGCCGTTGGCGTTCGCCGCGCACGACTGGCAGCGGATCGGTTCCGTCGTCACCACGTGGCCCGCGATGCCGCTGGTCGAGCTGATCGCGCGGACCGAGTCCAGCACGCTGCCGGACGGCGCCGCCGCGACCGGCACCGATGCCGAGGGCTTCGTGCTGCGCTACGCCTCCGGTGTCCGGGTGAAGGCCAAGATCGCCGAATACGTCCGCCTCCACAAGGTCCTGACCGGCGTCACCGAACGCGACATCTGGCGCGGCCACGGCATCCAGCGGTTCGCCGCCCTGCCCGCCCGGCAGGTCGCCCAGGGCCTCGGCTGCTCGCTCGCCGAGGTCCGCGCCCACGGCGGCGCACCGCTCGACGCGCTCCTCGAACAGGTCCCGGACGAGTTCGACAGCTGGGTCCGCGAGATGATCGCGGGGATGGAACGCGCCGCGACCGACCGCGAACGCGCCATCGACGAGGCCTTCCGGGAGATCGCGCACCTCTGCGACGACCGGGGCGCCTTCGCCCGCGCCACGCGGGCGGTGGCCGACCCGGGCATCCGGGCGGCCATGTTCCTGCGGCTCGACGCACGACCGACCGACCTCGTCACCTGGCGGGCGGTGCGGCCGCGGGCGTCCGACCCGTTCACGACCGATGAGGAGAACTGACCAGTGCCTGTCGTCCACGTCATGACGGGGCTGCCCGCGTCGGGCAAGACCACCGCCGCGCGCTCGCTCCAGGCGGAGTCCGGTGGCCGGATGCGCCGCGTCAACCTCGATGACCTGCGGGCCATGCTCGACGTCCCCGCCGCCGAGGGGGAGCGGTCCTTCGCACACGAGCAGACCGTCCTCGCGATCCAGGACGCCGCCGTGCGCACCGCCGTCGAGGGCGGGTTCGACGTGGTCGTCGACAACACCCACCTGACGCAGCACATTCCCAAGCGGCTGAAGGCGGCCGTCGCAGGACGGGCCACCTTCGTCGTCCACGACTTCACGGACGTGCCGGTCGAGGAGTGCGTGCGCCGGGACGCCGAGCGGGAGCGGTCCGTCGGCGAGGAGATCATCCGGATCCTGGCCGAGAAGCACGCGAAGGCCACCAAGGGCGGCTGGCGACTCACCGATGCCTGGCTGAACGACCAGCCGGACGTCGAGCCCTACGTCGCCGACCCGGCCCTGCCCGCCGCCGTGATGTGCGACATCGACGGGACGCTCGCGCTGCGGGGCGACCGCGGTCCGTACGACTTCTCGCGCTGCGGGACCGACCTCCTCAACGCCTCCGTCCGGCACGCCCTCACCGCCTTCCGACGGGCCGACGGCGACACCGTCGTGCTGCTGTCGGGGCGCAGCGAGGAACACCGCCCGCAGACGGAGGAATGGCTCGCGCGGTACGACGTGCCGTACGACGAATTGTGGATGCGGGCCTCCGGCGACCACCGGCAGGACGACGTGGTGAAGGCCGAACTCTTCGACCAGCACGTGCGCCACCGCTTCGCGGTCCGCGTATCGCTGGACGACCGGGACCGGGTGGTCGCCATCTGGCGCCGGATGGGGCTGCCCACCTGGCAGGTCAACTACGGGGCCTTCTGACCCCGGACCTCCCGCCGGGCCGCCCGCCCGCGCCCCCGCCGGGGCGCGGGCGCAGCCCTCACGCCGGGTCGGACTCCTCGCAGGGCTCCTCCTCCGAGCCGTCCCCGTGCCCCGGCGGGCAGGGCGGACACAGGCGGGCGTACACGGCCATGACCTCCTCCACCACCTGGTTCCGCTTGCGCAGGCACGCCGCCTTGCGCGACTCCTCCTTGCACATCAACTCGGCCCGCGCCCCCTCCAGGACGGCGATGGCCTGCCACCCCTTGAGCACGCACAGCAGCACCTTGCACAGGCACTCCACGTAGGCCGAGACGGTGGCGAAGCCGCGCCACGCGTCGTGGATCCGGCGCCGCAGCACCAGCAATCGGGCGTACAGCCGGACGACGTCCTTGCCCACGACCGGGTCGGCGGCGTCGGCGAGCAACTGCGCCGCGTCCGTGCGGATCTTGGCGGCCCGCTCCGGCAGCGCCGTCAGCTCCCCGTCCAAGGAGACGAAGCACGCCGTGTCCCGCAGCACCTCCGCCGTGTAGCGGGCGATCCGGGCCGACAGCGTGGCGACGGTGTCGTCCTCGCCGACCCCGTCGTCGAAATCGCAGTCGCAGTCGTCCACACAGCAGCCCCAGCCGTCCGAGCATTCGCTGATCTCCTCGAACACCTCGTCCACGGCCTCGCGCAGGCAGTGCCGCTGCTCGGGCGTGATCCGGCAGCGGATCTGTTCGCGGACCCGGTCGAGGACCTCGCCCGCCACCTCCAGATCGGCCTGGGCGGTGTGCCGGGCCTTCGCGTACTCCACGCGCGCGGCGCCCAGCTTCTCCTGGAACTCGCGCAGCTGCGGCAGGTGTTCCTGGGTGACCTCGGCACGGCGCTGGATCCCCTTGGCGCTGCACGCGAGATCGTCGATGGCGCCGAGGTCGCAGTCGGTGCCGGCCGGCCGGGGGTGCGAGGTGCTGCTCATGAGGGCTCTCCTTCTCGAAGGGGCAGGCGCACCGAGTGTGGGCCGCGGGGTGTCACCGGTCCGTCGCGCGCGGTCCCCAGCCCGCAACGCCGGCGTGACGGGCGGTCCGCAGCATCGGAGCATGGCTGGATACCGGGCACTCGCCGCCGTGGGGCGCAGCGTCGTGACGCTGCTCAACGCGGGCTTCCGCGCGGAGTTCCCCGACGGGCCGCCCCGCCCGGAGGCGGTCCTCGCGGGGCCCGTCGACTTCGACCGGGTGGGCACCACGGACGCCCTCATCCGCCGCCCGGCCGTCACCGTCTACTGCTACCGGGTGAGCGTCGACCACGACACCCGGCCGGCGTGGGCGGCCCTGGCCGCGCAGGACGGGCTGCCCCGACTGCCGCTGCGGATGCACCTGTTGATCGCGGCCTGGGACGAGGTGGTGGAGTCCGAGCTGGAATGGCTCGGGCTCGCCGTCCGGATCCTGCACAGCGCGGGACCCCTCACCGGACCGCTCCTGGACCCGACCGGCGACTGGTTGCCGGGGGACACCGTACAGATCGTGCCCGACGAGCTGGCGATGGATTCGATGAGCGAGGCGTTCCAGGCGATGACCACCGACTACCGGCTCTCCCTGCCCTACCTCGCCCGGGTCGTGCGCATCGACGGCCGCCGCTTCCCGGTGCCCGGCGAGGTCACCACGGTGGCCGTCGCCACCTCGGAGCTGCCGCGATGACCGGCGCCGCGGACCCGGACCCGGACCGGGACCCGCAGGGCGCGGAGCCCGAGCCGCGCCTCACCGTCGCCCCCGGGGCGGCGGTCGTACTGCACCGGCTCGCCCTCGCCGTCCGCCCGCTCGACGCCCACACCCGGGGCCCGGCCGGTCCCGGGTTGCGGGTCGGCTGGGAGTCCGCCCGGATCCCCGGCCGCCGCCCCGGGCCGGACGACCCCGTGCGTGCCCTGGAGCGCCACGAACCGTCCGGATTCGTGCTCCGCTACGGGATCTCGGGCACCCCCGGCGAAGTCGGCGCCGCCGTCCGCGTACGGATCGACGACCCCGCCCGTCGCTGGATCCCGCGGCGGTTCGCCGTAGCGCTGTGGACCCGCGCCGAGCTGGCCGCCGCCGACGCCGCGGCGCCCACCGGCCCCAAGGTCCGCGCCGACGCACGGCTGTTGCTGCCCTGGTTGCTCCCCGGGCCCGGCTACCCCGTCCCCCAGGGCATGACGGGGCTGCGGCTGCGCGTCACCCGCCCGGGACCAGGATCGGCCGACCCCGTGCGCTGGCCCCGGATCGAGGCGTTCGGCCCGGGCGGCGCACTCCTCGGCTGGGCGCACGGCGACGAACACGGACAGGCACTGCTGCTGATCGGCGGCGCCGCGCCCCTGCCCTTCCCGCCACCGCCCCACCTCGCGATCGCCCTGCGCACCCACGCCCCGGACCCGGCTCCGCCCCCCGGCCCCGCCCCGCCGCCGGACCCGCTCGCCGACCTGGTCGCGGAGGCCGTCCGGCGCAGCGCCTCCCCGCCCGGCCCCCAGGACCTCGACAACGACGTGCTGCGCGGCCTCGCCCCGCCGCCCGGCTACCGCACCTGCGCCGCGGACACCGTCCGCACCCTCACCGTCGGCCGGGTGCTCCCCACCGACGACCTGATCCACACCACCGACTGACCCGTGACCGAGGAGAGCCGTACATGCCCGAGTACCTGACCCCCGGCGTCTACGTCGAGGAGACCAGCTTCCGCTCCCGGTCCATCGAGGGCGTACCGACCAGCACCTTCGCCATGGCGGGGCGCACCGCGTACGGCCCCGTGCCCTACACCCTGCCCGACGGCGGCCCCACGGTCCTGCCCGCGCCGACACTGGTCACCAGCTACACCGAGTACGAACGGGCCTTCGGCGGCCTCACCATCGGCGACGACAACTGCCCGCTCGCGCTCGCCGCGCGCGCGTTCTTCGCCAACGGTGGACGGCGGCTGTACGTCTCGCGGGTCTTCGTCTTCACCCGGACCACCGGCACGCCCCCCGTCATCGACGTCCCGCGGAACTTCGCCTCCGTCCAGGTGCCCGCACAGGGGACGCCGTTGGTGCGCTGGCGGGCGCGCTGGCCCGGCTCGGCGGGCTCCCGGATCAGCGTCGCCGTGACCTTCCGCCGCGGCAAGAACATCCTCGTCCCGCGTCCTGGCGCGCTGCCCCGGCTCACCGGAGTGCGGCCCGGCGCCGCGGTGGAGGTCCTCCCGCTCGCGGGGGGCGGGGCCCCGTCCGTCCCCGACACCACGGCGCCGACACCGGGCAACGTCCGCATCGTGGCCCGCCGCGCCGACGGGGAGCTGGGGTACCTCGGCCCGCAGGGCGCCTTCGAGCCCGTCTCGGCCGGCACCGCGGCCTTCCACCTCACCCTCGCCGTGACCGTGCGCGCCGACGGCGAGCGCACCGACGTGTACAACGAACTGGAGCTGGACGACGCCCACCCCCGCTCGGTGGCCCGGGTGTTGCAGGCCGCCGACCCCGCCGACGAGTTCGGCCTGGTCTGGCTGGAGAACGTACCGTCCGCGACCGGCGCGCAGCCGGTGACCGCGGGCGCCCGGTTCACCGCGCTCCTCACCGCACCGCAAGGGCTCTACCTCGCCGGCGGCGGCGACGGGGACCCGCTCGCGGCGGCGGACCTCGGCGGCCGGGACGCCAACCCGGACAGCCTCACCGACCCCGCCCGCGGCCTCGGTGCGCTCGCCGAGATCGACGACATCGCCATCGTCGCCGTCCCGGACACCGTCACCCTCGCCGCCGCGGAGCAGAAGGCGGCCGTCGACCTCCTCATCGGCCACTGCGAGCGGCTCCGCTACCGCATCGCGGTGATCGACCCGCCCCAGGACAGCTCGATCTCCGAAGTGCGGCGCTTCCGTGCCCAGTTCGACAGCAAGTACGCGGCCCTCTACTACCCGTGGGTCCGGATCACCGACCCGGCCCGCCGCGCCGACCCCGGCGCCCCGGCGGCGCTCCTGGACGTACCGCCCTCGGGTTACGTCGCCGGGATCTATGCCCGTAGCGACATCGAGCGCGGAGTCCACAAGGCCCCGGCCAACGAGGTCCTCCTCGGCATCAACGACTTCACCACGAACGTGACCTACGACCGCCAGGCCGTGCTCAATCCCGAAGGCATCAACGCCCTGCGCTTCTTCGAGGGCCGCGCCCGCCGCGTCTGGGGCGCCCGGACCATGAGCTCCGACCCCGAGTGGAAGTACGTGAACGTCCGCAGGCTCTTCATCTACCTGGAGCACTCGATCGACAAGTCGACCCAGTGGGCAGTGTTCGAGCCCAACAACGAGCGGCTCTGGGCCTCCGTCCGCCAGTCGGTCGAGGACTTCCTCATCGCCACCTGGCAGACCGGCGCCCTGTTGGGCAGCAAGCCCGAGGACGCGTTCTTCGTCCGCTGCGACCGCACCACGATGACGCAGAACGACCTCGACAACGGGCGGCTGGTCTGCCTGGTCGGCGTGGCCCCCACCTACCCCGCCGAGTTCGTCGTGTTCCGCGTCGGACAGTTCACGGCCGACGCCCAGCGCACCTGACGCGCCCCGCCACCAGCAGCCGGAAGTAGCCGGAAGACCGGGAGACAGACCCATGGCCACGCGCACCAACCCCTACGGAGCCTTCAACTTCCTCGTCCAGCTCGGCAATACGAGCGCCGGCCAGGAGGGGGACATCGGCGGCGGCTTCTCCGACTTCAGCGGAGCGGGCAACGAGGTGAAGTTCTCCGAGTACCGCAACGGGAACGACCAGTTCAACCACGTCCGGAAGATCGCCAACACCAACACCACGGACGACGTCACCCTCAAGCGGGGCATCATCGGCGACCTGCGCCTCTTCCAGTGGATCGCCGACACCCGCCGCGGCCTCTACCTCCCCCTCACCGTCACCGTCACGCTCCACGACGAAGGGCACGCCCCGGTCTGTTCCTGGCGGCTGAACCAGGCCCAGCCCAAGAAGTGGGTCGGCCCCACCCTCCAGGGCAAGGGCGGGGGCGAGGTCGCCATGGAGGAGCTGCACCTCGTCGCCGAATCCATCGACTTCCTGTCGCTCTCCTCGTGACCCCCGCCGGACCGCGGCTCGGCGCACCCGGCGTCTACCGGGAGGCCCGCCGCCCGCCGCCCTCCTTCGCCCCGGTGCGCCTGGACGTCGCCGGCTTCGTCGGCGTGGCCCCCCGCGGGCCCGTCGACACCCCGGTCGCCGTCGACCGCTGGACGGACTACCTGGACCGCTTCGGCGGATTCGAAGGCCCGGGCCTGCTGCCCTACGCGGTACGGGCGTTCTTCGCGCAGGGCGGGGTCCGCGCCCACGTGCTGCGCGTGGCCCCCCTCCCGCGGGCCCCGCACCCCGCCGCGCAACAGGCCCACGCGCTGCACCGGACCCGGCTCGGCGCGGGCGCGGGTATGGGCGCGGGCGCGGGGAGCGGACCCGAGGTGGACCTGCGGGCCCGCGACGAAGGCAGTTGGGGCGGGCGGCTCGCCGTCCGGTGGGAGTTCACCGGCTCCGATCAGTTCGCCGCCGTCGTGACCGGGCGCGAGCTGGCCCTGCCCGAGGCCCGGATCCCGCCCGTCGGAAGCGTCCTGCGGTTGCGGGGCGCGGGGCTGCCCACCACCGGGGAGTTCTTCCGGATCATCGGCTTCGCCGACGCGACGTCCGCCCCCGACCCCGGTCCCGGACCGGCGGCCGGGGGGCCGCGGCGCCGGACCGCCGTCCTGGACCGGCCGCCCGTCACCGGCCCCGGCGGTCGGACCGTCACCCTGGCCGTGGAAGCCGAGGCCGTCACCGTCACCGTCACCGTCACCGACCCCGATCCGGCACGCCCCCGCCAGGAGCGGTTCGCGGGGCTCGGCCTCGGCGGCGACCACCCCCGCCCCGCCGCCGCCGTACTGGCCGCCGAATCCCTCCTCGTCACCCCCGACGGGACCTGGCCCGACCCCTTGTCGCCGCCCGACGGCCGGCTCGGCTCCGCCCTGTCCCGGCCCGTCCGCCCCGGCCTCGACCGCTACGCCGGGATCGGCCCCGACAGCTTCCAGGGCCCCGGCCCCGTCGACCTGCTGCCCGTCGGCGGCGCCGAGGTCGTCGAGGATCCCGGTGCGGCGCCGGGGAGCGGCCCGGCCCCGGCCGTCGGCATGGACCGGATGGCGCTGGTCACCGAGGTCGCCCTGCTCGCCGTACCCGACCTGCTGTGGGAGTACGGCGAGGCGCCCGAGAGCACCGAACTCCCCACCCGGACCCCGCCCGGCGCGGTCTTCGCCCCCTGCCCGCCCCCGTCCCCGTCGCTGACCACCCGTTCCGCCGCACGGGAGTTCCTGTTGGACGGCGTCACGCAGCTGCCCGAGATCCTGCGCCGCCAGCAGCGGCTCGTGGCCCTCGCCGAGCGGCAGCGGCGCTTCGTCGCCCTGCTCGACGTACCGCCCCGGCTCCCGGTGCGCGCCGTCGCCCGCTGGCGCGCCGCCTTCGACAGCTCCTACGCCGCCGCCCACCATCCGTGGCTCGGCGTGATGCCCGCAGAGGACCCCCGGGGCAGCGCCGTCCTCGTCCCGCCCAGCGGCTTCGCCGCGGGCATCGTCGCCGAGCGCGAACGGCGCCTGGGCCTGCCCTGGGGGCCCGCCAACGAACTGGCCGCCGACGCCGTGACCGCCGCCCAGCGGCTCGCCGAGGCCGACCACGACGCCCTGCACCTGCTGGGCATCGACGTCTTCCGGGCCGAGCGGGACGGCTTCCGGCTCGCCTCCGCCCGTACGCTCTCCAGCGACCCCGACTACCGCCAACTGAGCGTGCGCCGCCTGATGACGATGCTGCGGCTCGCCCTCGACCGGCAGGCCCAGGTGCTGGCCTTCGAACCCCACTCGCCCGCGCTCCGCGCCGAACTGCGGGGTGCCGTCGTGCAGTTGCTGCGCGGACTGCACCGCTCCGGGGCGTTCGCGGGCGACCGCGAGGAGGAGTCCTTCTTCGTGCACTGCGACGAACGCCTCAACCCCGCCTGGTCCCAGGGCCTCGGGCGACTGGTCGCCGAGATCGGGGTCGCACCGGCGCAGCCCCTGGAGTACCTCGTCCTGCGGATCTCCCAGGACGGCGACGGCGCCGTGGCGGTGGGGTGAGCCGTGGCCGAAGCCGTACAGACCTTCCGCTTCCGCGTCCGGCTCACCCGCAGCGCCGCCCCGGGCCGCACGGACCTGGCGCCCCCCGTCCTCGCGCACGTGACCCACGCCGCCCCCGCGGCGGCCGTCGGCGCGACCGGAGCGGACCGCGGACCCGCCGCCCCGGCGCCCGAACGGCTCGGCGACGGCGGGTTCCAGGAGTGCACCGGGCTCGGCCTGGAGGTCGACGTCCGCGAGTACGCCCAGGGCGGGGCGAACGACGCGTCGGTGCGCCGGCTCGGCCGGGTCCGGCTCCAACCGCTCGTCCTGCGGCGCGGCATGTTCCTGGCGACGCCGGACGGCAGCGCCGACACCGGCCTGTGGGACTGGCTCCAGGACGCGGTCGGCGGCGCCGCGCCCCCCGTCCGCTACGACGGGGACATCGAGGCGCTCGACCCCACCGGGCAGCGGGTGGTGGCCCGTTGGACCTTCACCCGCGGACTGCCACTGAAGATCATCGGCCCATCGCTGCACGCGAAGACGGGGGAGATCGCCATGGAGGAACTGCACATCGCCCACGAGGGCCTGCGGTTGGAGCGCACCACGTGAGCGCCCCCCTCGCCCAGGCCACCCTGCAACGCCTGGCGCGCAGCGGAGCCGGAGCCAAGGACCAACCGCCGCTGGTCGTGGACGACGGCCCCGCCGTGCCCGTCCAGTTCAACCCCACCTCCCTGCGGATCAGCCGCAACAACACCGTCGACCGCGGTGGCGCCACCACCCGTTCCCAGAAGCGCCAACATCCCGCGACGGAAGGCTCCACCCTCACCTTCGACCTGGAGTTCGACACCACCGAACAGCGCTCCGGCGGCCAGTACGTCGACGTGCGCCGCTGGACCGCGCTGGTCCGCCAGTACGCCGAACCGCCGCCCGACCAGCCCGCCGACCCACCGCCCGTCGTCCGCTTCGTCTGGGGCACCCTCCGCTACAACGGCATCGTCACCCAGGTCAACGAAGAGCTCGACCACTTCGCCCCCGACGGCACCCCGCTGCGCGCCAAGGTCGGCGTCACCCTCGTCGAGCAGAACTTCGCCTACGAGGCCCACGCCGAGGGACCCGGTACGCGCGACGCCCGAGCCGCCACCGAACCGGGCGCCCCCCGCACCGGCGCCGCGCCCGGCACCTCGGGCACCGGCCGCCCGAACCGGGTGGTGCGGGCGCGGGAGGGGGAGTCCGCCCAGCAGGTGCTCTCCCGCCTCGGCCTGGACCCGGCCGGGTGGCGCGGTGCGATGAACGGACTGGACAGTCCGCTGACCCTGGCGGCCGGGGCCGCCGTACAGCTCGGCGCCGAGGTCACCGTCCCCTTCGCCGGGGCCGGACCCTTCGCGGCGACCTTCGGCGGTGGGGCGGCGGCGACCTCCGTGGCGGGACTCGCCGGCGCCCTCGGCATCGGCATCGGCGTCGACGCCGGCATCGGCGCCGGTGCCGGCGGCGCGCCGGGGGACGGCGCCGCGGGCGGTCCCCCGGCGGGCGGCGCCCCGGGCGTCCCCGGTCCCGGGACCGCGGGCTACGGCGGAGCGGCGGACCCGTTCGCGGCGGGCTTCGCGCTGTCGGCCGGCGGCGGCATCGCCGCCGCGGCGGCCGCGGTCACGGGCGCCGCGGTGGACCGCGCCACCGCCCGGGCCAGGCAGTCGTTCGAGGTGCCGCCGGCCGTGGGACGGCCCACCGCGCCGCCCGGCACCTCGCCGTCCCCCGCCGCGCCGCCGGCCCCCGGCCCGGCCGCGCCCGACCGGCGCTCGCTCGGCTACGGCCGGGGCGTACCGCTGCGCGCGCGTGCCGATCCCGGCACGCTCGCCGAGGTCGAGGCGGGCGGCGGGCGCAGCCTCGCGGACCGGGCCCGCCGCCAGGAGGTCCCGGCGCCCGACCCCGGCGCCGCGCCGTGGGAGCGGCTCCCGCCCGATCCGCCCGGCCGCGCCGCCGCCGACTGTGAGCAACGCCGCCGTGACGCGGGCCCCCGCACCCTGAGATGGACACCGCGAGGAGGCCCGCCATGAGCGTGTACATCGGAGAACTGCACACCGACGTCGTGCCCGCCGCCGGACAGGGCCCGACGGCCCCGGCAGCCGGCGCCGCGGATCCGCACGCCGCCGCCGACCGCCATCGCGAGGCCTGCGAGCGCGCCGCCTGGCTCGCGGCCCGGACCGGCGCGGAGGCCTTCGATGACTGAGCCGGTGGTCGCGGCCGTCTCACCCGTCTTCGAGGTCGGCGGCGCGCTGGTCAGAGACCTCGCACGGGACTGCGTCCACCTCGACGTCGCGGAGGGGACCGAGGGCCTGCGCACCCTGCGGGCGCACTTCCTCGCCGTCGGCGCCGGAGCCAAGGGACCGCAGGACCGCCTGCTGCACCTCGACGGGAGCACCATCGGTCTCGGCAGCGCCCTCAAGGTCGCCCTCGGCCCCGCGGACCGGCTGCGCCACGTCTTCGAGGGGGTGGTCTCCGCCGTCGAGCTGATCCTCGGCGACGGCGAACCACCCCAGGTCCTCGTGCACGCCGAGGACGCCCTGATGCGCCTACGGATGACCCGCCGGGTGCGCACCTACCGGGAGGTGACCGACGCCGCCCTCGCCGAAGCCGTCGCCGCCGAGCACGGCCTCGGCGCCGAGGCCGACGCTCCCGGCCCCCGCTACGACCTGGTCCACCAGCTCAACCAGAGCGACCTCGCCTTCTTGCGTGAGCGGGCCCGGCTGATCCAGGCCGAGCTGTGGGCGAGCGGACGCACCCTGCACTTCCGCCCCCGCGGCAGCCGCGGCAGCACCCCCCAGACCCTGGTCTACGGCAGCGAACTGCTCTCCGTCCGGCTCGTGGCCGACCTCGCACACCAGCGCAGCGAGACCGTCGTCAC
Source organism: Streptomyces sp. NPDC098789 (assembly GCF_044759975.1). NCBI lineage: Bacteria > Bacillati > Actinomycetota > Actinomycetes > Kitasatosporales > Streptomycetaceae > Streptomyces > Streptomyces sp. NPDC098789. Next base: position 189,656 of record NZ_JBIWAJ010000004.1, on the reverse strand, counting down.
CGGCTACGACGCCGAGCGCGGCGAAGGCATCGACGAGCGGGCCGGCCCCGAGGCCGTGGAGGCCGAGACGACGGGCGGGCGCACCGGCGCCCGGTTGCTGACCCAGGCCCTCGGCCCCGCCACCAGCCTGCGGATCCGCGAGAGCGCCCTCACCGCCGAGGAGGCCCGAGCCTGGGCCCGCGCCGAAATGCTGCGCCGCGGACGCCGGTTCGTCAGCGTCGCGGGCACCACCCACGGCAGCCCCGACCTGGTCGTCGGCGGCCGGCTCACCCTCCGCTCCGTCGGTGCGCCCTTCGAGGGGGAGGGGTACCACGTCACCCGGATCCGGCACACCTTCGACCCGGAGCACGGCTTCCGCACCCGCTTCGACGCCGAACGCCCTTCATTGAACGAGGTGGTGTGATGACCCTGCCCGCCCCCGCGGACGGCTCCGTCCCCGGATACTTCGGCGTCTACCCCGCGTTCGTCACCGACATCGTCGACGAGAAGCGGCTCGGCCGCGTCGAGGTGCGCTTCCCCTGGATGGGCAAGGAGGGCGAGCGCGACGTCCGCGCCTGGGCCACCCTGTGTTCGCCGTACGCCGACGACGAGCAGGGACTGCTGGTGCTGCCCGAGGTCGACAGCCAGGTCGTCGTCGCCTTCGAAGCGGGGAACCCGCGCCGCCCGTACGTCCTCGGCGCCGCCTGGCACGGCAGCGCGGCCCTGCCCCACGAACCACAGCGGTCCAACGACCTGCGCCAGCTGCGCTCCCGGCAGGACAGCAGGCTCCAGTTCGACGACACCCCCGGCGCGGCCAAGGTCCGGATCACCATGGCCTCCGGCCACGAGGTGACCCTCGACGACGCCACGCAGCAGATCACCATCCGGCACAGCGGCGGCTGCGTGGTCCGGCTGACCGGCGGCGCCGTGGAGATCCAGGCCGTGTCCTCCCTCGACGTCACCGCGCCCGTGGTCAACGTCACCGCCGGCTACTCCGCCTTCAGCGGCATCGTCCGGGTCGGCACCCTCCTGGTCGACCAGGGGATCGTGTCCCCCGCCTACACGCCCGGCGCCGGGAACATCTGGTGAGCGCCGCCGAGCACGACTTCCGCGCGCTCGCCCCCTGGTACGCCTGCGAGCGCGGAGGGTTCGACCGCTTCGACCCGAGGGCGCTGGCCCCGGCCCTCCAGAAGTACGACCGCGCCGACTTCGTCACCCGGCTCCTCGCGGACCCGCGCGCCTCCCTGCGCTTCGACCCGGCCGAGGACGTCTGGTCCTACCCGGTGCCCGTCGCGCTCGGCGACCGGGAGCCGGGCCGGGCCCGCTTCGCCACCCACCGACTGGTCCGCACGGGGCTGCGCAAGCTCTACCAGCCCAGCCACGACCGGTTCTACGCGGTCGTCGTGGAGCTGTTCTGCGACCGGCCCGGGCTGCCCCGCCCGCAGTCCGCGGAGGGGCTGGAGGTGGGGTTCGTGATGCGCCGCCGCCGGATGGACCTGACCGCGCCGCCGCAGGTCCTGCGCAGGCTCGCGGGCCGGCTCACCGCGGAGCTGCTCGGCGCGGAGCGGGCCCCGGCGGGCCTCGTGACCTCGGAGGCCGGGGACGTCCTGCGCGCGGACCTGGCGCGGACCCGCTTCGCCGAGGAGCAGCGCGCACTGCTCGACCAAGTGGGCCTGGAGGAGCACACCGAGGCGTGGATGACGGGACCGGCCGGCGGACAGTGGCGTCCCCTCGGCGGGAGCGCACCGCCCGGCCGCCCGGCGGACCAGGAGCAGGAGTTCCCGATGTGGCGGCTGCCGCCGCGCTCCGGGGACTGCCCGGACCGGCCGGCACCACCCGCCCGCTCCCTCTGGTTCGGCCTGGTACCGGTCTCCTCCGGCGACCACGACGACCTCGGCGCCCCCAAGTTCGATCCGCAATCCCTCTATGAACTGACCTGCTTCGTACGCCGCACCGCGCGCCCCGGGCACGAGCACTGCCCGGTGGAGACCTCGTGGAGCGCACCGACGGAGAACTTCCGCCTGGCCGCCTTCTACGACCCGGAAGGCACCAAGAACCGCACGACCTCGCTCACCCTGCCGGACCTCAGGGCGGTCGCCGCCCGCGCGGGCGGCCCGCCCGGGCTCGGGGGAGTGGCCGTCACCAGCCCGCCGGGCTCGCAGTTCTCCTTCGATCCCGGCGGCGGCACCCCGAGCGGCGGCTCCGTGGACGGCACCACGGCCCGCACCTGCACCTTCGCCCTCGAAATCCTCATGATCGTGGCGTTCTTCGTCTTCAGCATGTTCCTGCCGATCGTGGTGTTCCTCTTCCAGCTGTGGTGGCTGCTGGCCCTGCGCTTCTGCCTGCCCCCGTCCGTGGAGGCACTGGCCGCGCTCAAGGCCTACTTCGCGGCCGGCGGCACGCTGTCCACGATGGGCGACGACGAACGGGCCGACCTGGACACCCTTTTGGGCAGCCCCGGCGCCGCCGCCCGGCTCCAGGACCCCGGCAGCGGATTCGCCGACGAGGACGGGGACGACCTCCTCGACGCCCTGACCCCGCCACCGCCCGGGCCCGTGCCACGACCCGAGCCGGAGACCTCGCCCCCCGATCCGCTCTGCGGGGCCGGAGGATGAGCGCCCGCGCGGAACCCGTGCCGGTGCGAGCGCCGGAGCCGGTGTCGGTACCGGCGCCAGCGCCCGCAAAGGTCCCGGCCCCGAGCCCCGCTCCGGTCCCGGCGGGAGTCGCACCAGGTGGGGCGATCGTCGAGGAACTGGCCCTCCAAGGAGGCGCGGAGCTCACCGCCACCCCCGCGATCGCCGCCCACCTGGACGCCCTGGGAGCCGCGGGGGGCCCGGTCCCGGTCCGGCTCGGACAGCTGGCCAACGGCACCTTGAACCTGCGGCGGACGGAGGGCGGCGCCCTGGTCACCGGACCGGGCGACGCCTTCCAGCCGGTCCCGCTCCTGCACCCCCTGCTGCACCCGCTGCGCGCCCGGGGGATCGAGCCGGTCCTCGCGCTCCGCGTCCACGACGGAGTCCTGGAGGGCCACGCCTCCGCGGTGGTCAAGGGCAGGCTGCTCGGCGGCGGTCGGGCCCTGCTCGACCTCATGGAACAACACCCCGACGCGCTGGGCTGGGCGGGACTGGGCGGTCTGCGGCTGCCCGGCGTGGAGAACGAACTGCGCGGCACGACCCTGGTGGTGAACGTCAGCGGGATGTCCTTCACCCTCGGCGGCTTCCTGAGCGCCACCGGCAGCTTCGGCCTCGCCAACGAGGTGGTCACCTTCGACGCGGTCGCGCGCGGAGCGGTGGCCGGCCTGGGCGCGGTGGCGGTCCCGGTCCGGCGCGGCCCCGACGGCGCCCTGACCGGGAGCGCGAGCGTCGACGTACTGCTGCGCGGGTTCACCGGACAGCTGACGGCGGCCTTCGGGGCGGGCGCCGTCGACGTGCGCGGGACGGTCCGGTACACGAACGAGAAGTTCGACGGCGAGCTCACGCTGGTCGCCGCCAACGCCAAGACGGCCAAGGAGCTGACGGACAGCAAGCTGCCGGACCGGGCGAAGGCGGCGGCCGCTCCACTGGCCGCCGGCGCCTCGGAACCGGCGGCTCCTTCCTTCGCTCCGGCCCCGGCCCCGGCAGTGGAGCCGGTCGCCGCCGCGCCGGGGCCCCGGGTGGTCGCCGGCTGGGGCACGCTCCAGGTCAGGCTCGCGGACTGGCTCAGCGGCGAGGCGCTCGTCATCGTCGACCACCTCGGCGACGTCACCGTGGTCGGCAAGATCGCCCCGAGGATGGACAAGCCGCTCTTCGCGGAGCGCCGCTACGAGAGGCAGCTCGCCCGGTTCGAGGTGCGCACGGTCTACGGGGTCCCGCTCGTCGGCAATGTCTTCCTCTTCGCGAACATCGGGCTCGAAGCCCTCGCCGTGCTGGGCCCGGCCACCCTCGACCACATCGAACTGACCGGAACCTGGTCGACCAAGCCGGAGGTGCTGCGCGACTTCGGGCTGACCGCCACCCTCAACGTCTCCGCCTCCGCCGGACTCAAGCTCACCGCCGAGGGCGGCGCCGGAGCCACGCTCGTCGGCCACGACATCAAGGCGGGCCTCGCGCTCAGCGCGCTCGCGGGCATCCGCGGCTACGTCGAGGCCACCCCCCGGATCGGCTACCGCGAGGTCGCGGACCCCAAGGCGGGCAAGCACGGCGAGTTCTTCCTCGCCGGTCACATGGAGCTCGCCGCCCAGCCGTTCCTGGGCCTCGGCGGCGCACTCTTCGTGGAACTGGACAGCCCCTGGTGGTCCCCGGTCCCCGACCACCGGTGGGACTGGCCGCTGTTCCAGCGGGAGTACCCGCTGCCGGGCGAGTTCGGGATCGGGGCCGACGTGGAGCACGTCGTGGGCTCGGGGAAGGTGCCCGAAGTGACCTTCGGCGAGGTGGACTTCGCCCCGGAGAAGTTCCTGTCGGACCTGGTCGGCGACCGACTGCCCGCGAAGGCGGCGAAGGACGAACCGAAGCGGGGCAGCTGGTCGGAACCGGGAAGCGCGGCGCCGCCGGCCGCCGGGGCGGGCAAGGCGGCGGGGGCCGCCCGTCCGGCCGCCCCGCCCCCCACTGCCAAGGGGGCCGCGGCCACCCCACCCCCGGCCGGGACGAAACCAGCCGGTGCGAAGGCGGCCGGGACGAAACCGGCCGGTGCGAAGGCGGGTCCGGACGAGCCCGTCGTGCCCGCGCCCGCCGTCCAGGAACGCTGGCTCACCGGCCTCAAGGCGCTCGGCGAGGTCGCCGCGAAGTCCCACCGCGACCCGTACGACGCGGCCGAACTCCGGGACGCCCTCGCCGGCATCAAGAGGGCGCACGGCTTCACCGCGCTGGAGGCCGAACTCCACGGCAACGCCTGGCAGATCACGGCCTCGATGAACCCCACGACGCACAACCTCCCGCTCGTGGAGGCCGACACCACGGCGAAGCGGGCCGCAGAGGTGCCCGTCCCGGGCGATGAGCAAGCACGCGTCCACCTGGCAGCCCTCAATCGGCGGATGGAGGCTGTCGGAGCCGGGAAGGTGGGACAGGGCAGCACACCGGTGGAACGGGCGATCCTGCGGGACGCGTATCCCGACGTGGCCACCGCCCAGGTCACCCGGGGGATGGTCATGCTCCACATCAGGGAGTTGGACGCCCGGAAGGCCCACGGCGCCCAGCTGGACCTGATCGAGGCCGAACGTGCGAAGAAGCGGGAGCAGGCCGGCCGGTCGATCTACGACACCATGAAGGACACCAAGGTGCCCGCGGCGCACCGGACCTCGACCTACCAGCGGGCCGGTGGCAAGGACGAATACGGCGAGAACCCGGTCCCGCGCGAATCCTGGACCGTGGACCACGTGGTGGCGAAGAAGGAGTTCGCCGAGATCCCCGACGTCGCACGGCTGCACCACGAGGAGCGGGTGGAGTTGGTGCACCAGAAGGACAATCTCCGCATGCAGCAGTGGGGTCCGAACTCCTCCCGCCAGGAAGTGCCCTGGCCCCAGTGGGCCGGAGCCCGCAAGTGGTACCCACAGGTGCGCATCAACGAGGCCATCAAGTGGTACCACGAGGCGAAGGCGCTGCTGCTGAAGCAGATCGCGACGATCCTCGGCAAACGCCGGGGATGAAGCCCTCCGTGGCGGGCACCCTCGCCACGGCCCGCCGGAAACGTTGCGGTGACGGTCCGTGCGGAGCATGGAGGGCATGGCAGCAATCGACGCCCTCACCTCCGCCCCCGGCGGCTACGGACCGGGAGCACCATCAGCAGGCGAGACCTGGACCGGGACCGGGATCCGCTTCCCGCTGCGCCCCTCGGCGGCGGGCACAGCGGGAAGCGGACCGGCGGCCGGGGACCGCCCCGGAGCCCCCGCCTGGCTGAGCGGGCCCGCCGTGGTCCGGCAGTCGATCGAGACGATCCTCGAGACCGAGCCCGGCGAGCGCGTCATGCGGCCCACCTTCGGTTGCGGACTGCGCCGCCACCTGATGGCGCCGAACACCCCGGCCACCCGGGGCGCCATCAGCGCGGAGATCAGCGAGGCGCTCACCCGCTGGGAGCCGCGGATCAGGGTCACCGAGGTCTCCGTGACCCCCGGGGAGGAGCCGACCATGGTGTGGATCGACATCGCCTACGTCCACCTCCTGGACCTGCGCCCCGACAATCTCGTCTACCCCTTCTACCTGCGGTAGCGGAGGGAGGGAGCGCGCATGCCACTGATCGGCCCCATCCTCGACGACCGCACCTTCGAGCAGCTCAGGGACGAGCTGGTCAAGCGGATCCCCGTCTACGCCCCCGAGTGGACCGACCACAACGCGGGCGACCCCGGCATCGCCCTGCTCGAACTCTTCGCGCACCTCGGTGAGTCGCTGCTCTTCCGCTTCAACCAGATCCCCGACACCACCAAGGTCGCGTTCCTGCGGCTGCTGGGCGTCCGCCCCCGGCCCGCCCTGATCGCCCGCACCCTGTTGGTCCTCGACACCGAACGGCCCGCGGGCGTCCAGGTCCTGCGCGGCACCGAAGCCCGCGCGGGCGCCGTCCCCTTCGAGACCGACGGCGAGGTGGTGGCCTGGCCGCTGGAGGTCCTGGCGGTCGGGAAGACCGCCGCCCCGGCCCCGTCCGCCGACGACCCCGCGCGCGCGGCCACCGAGAAGCGGCGCCGGCAGAACGCGGTGGAGGCGCTGCCGCCGGCCGAGCGCGACCGGGCCTGCGCCGGCGCGCCCGTGTCCTTCTACGTCACCACCGCCGTGCCCTCCGACCCCCTGGGCGGGGCCGTCCCGCCGCTCGACGTGTCCGCCACCCTCGACCAATGCCTGTGGATCGCGCTGCTGGCCAAGGACTCCGCCGACCCGAGCGCGTTGCGCGGCCGGAGCATCTTCCTGGGCGTCCTGCCCGACGAGGAACTGCCGCGCCCCTACGACCTGGTGCCCCGCACTCCCGGGGACCCGACCCGGTTGCGCGCGTCGGACCTCCTCTCGGCGCCGCCCGGCTTCCTCTGGGAGCTGTGGAACGGCCCCGCCGGCCCGTCCGCCTTCACGCCGCTCGACGTCCTCGCGGACACCACCCGCGGACTGACCGCGCGCGGCGTGGTCTCGCTCGCCCTGCCGTCCGCGTTCCCCACCCACGCCCGGGGCGCCGTGGGCAGCGCGGGCGCGGACAGCCCGCCCCCGCTCGACGACGAGAAGGCCGCCGCACGGGTCCTGGGCTGGCTCCGGGTGCGCCGTCCGGCCGGGGAGAACGACGCCATCCACCGCATCCGCTGGGTCGGGATCAATGCGGTGGGCGCCCTCCAGGCCCGTACCGCCACGCCCGAACTCCTCGGCACCGGCACGGCCGACGCGGGCCAGGCCTTCCGCCTCACCCAGCGCCCCGTGGTCGCGGGCAGCGTCCGCCTGGAGGTGGAGGAGGCCGACGGCTGGCTGCCCTGGACCGAAGTCGAATCCTTCGCCACCAGCGGCCCCCTCGACCGGCACTACACGCTGGACGCCGAAGCGGGCGTGGTCCGCTTCGGCACGCGCGGCCGACTGCCCCGGATCGGCGAGCGGATCCGGGTGCTCTCCTACCGGTACGGCGGCGGCTCCGCGGGGAACGTGGCGGCCGGGGCGATCGGCTCCTTCACCGGGGTCGCCGGAGCGAAGGTCACCAACCCGCTCCCCGCGACCGGGGGAGCCGATCCCGCGTCCCTCGCCGATGCCCTGGACGCCCTGCCCGCCGAGGTGCACCGCCGCGACCGGGCCGTCACCGCCGAGGACTTCCGGGCGCTGGCCCTCGAAGTGCCCGGGATCCGGCGCGCCGAAGCACTGCCGCTGCTGCACCCCGACATGCCGACCCAGCCCGCGGCGGGCGTGATCAGCGTGCTCGTCTTCCCGACGGAGGACCTGCGCGACCCGGGCGCACCCCTGCCCGACCTCGCACTGCTGCGCCAGGTCGCGGCGTACCTCGATCCGCGCCGGCTGGTCACCACCGAGCTGTACGTCATCCCGCCCACGTACGTGGACATCGCGGTCTCCGTCGGCATCCGCACCCGGGAGGGCTACCAGAGCGACGCGGTGCGCCGCTGGGTGGAGCTGATCCTGCGCCAGTACCTCGCCCCGCTCCCGCCGTACGGGCCGGAGGGCGGCGGCTGGCCGCTCGGCCGGGCGGTGCGGCGCGCGGAACTGGAGGCCGTGGCCGTCCAGGTGGAGGGCCTCGCATACATCGAGGACGAACTGCTGCTGGCCCGCCGCGCCACACCGTCCGCGACGACGGGTGCGGGGACGGGGACGGAACCGCGGGCAGGGGCGGCCGGCCCGGTGTGGACACCGATGCCGCTCGTTCCCCTACGGCCGTGGGAGGTCCCCCGGCTCTCCGCGATCACCGTGGTCACCGGCACCCCGCTGCCCGTCGGCGCCGGCTACGGCACCCCGCCGCCGGCCCCGGGCGACCCCGTCGTCGTCCCCCTGCCCCCGGAGGTGTGCTGATGTACGCGGACCGGACGCTCGGCCTGCTCGCCGACGCGGATCAATGGGCGCGCTGCGCCCACGAATCGACGGCGCTCCTGGACGAGGGCGGGGTCTGCCTGGCCTGGGAGCCCGAGCCGGAACGAGGCCCCCCACCGGCCGGGCACGGGCCCGCCGGGCTGGCCTTCGACCGCTGGGGCCGCGCCTACCGGTCGCACCCGAGGACCGGCCGGGTCGAAGTCCTGCCCACCACGTGCACCGGGTCCGCCGCCGGCGCTCCGCACCAACCGCCCGGCACCCTGTGCGTACCGCGCGGACTCGCCGTCGACACGGCACAACGCCTCTACATCGCCGAATCCGGCGCGGGCGCCGTCCAGGTGGTCGACCTCTGGGCCGAACGGCCGCTGCGCCGCGTCCCGGTCCGCGACGCCGCCCGACCGCACCGGCGGCCGCTCGACCTCACCGCCCACTGCGGCGCCGTCGTCGCCCTGCTCACCCGGCCGGCCGGCCTCGTCCTGCTGCGCGGGCGCCGTGACCCGCGGCCCGGGCCCGTGCTGCGCCCACCGGCAGGGGCCGCGGGCCTGCGGCCCACCCGGATCGCCGACCACGCCGGGCAGGTACACGTCCTGTGGACCGGACCGGGCGGCGGCCGCGCCGTGGTCGCCCGGGCGGACGGCTCCCGACCGCTCGTCGTGCCCGATGCCGGTGACCTCGACTTCACCGCCGAGGGCACCCTGGTGGTGGCCCGCGGCCCGGGCCGGCCGCTGCGCCTCTTCCGCCCCGACGGAGCCTCCTGGGCCGAGATCGAACCCCTGCGCGCCCCCGGTTACGACGGCGGAGCCATGACCGTGGCCCCCGACGGCCGGATCGCCTTCACCACCGCCCACGGCACGGCCCGTACGGCGGGACCCGCCGCCCGCTACACCCCCGCCGGCCGGGTGGTCTGCTACCGGCTGGACGCCGCCGAGTACCGCACCCGCTGGGGGCGGGTGTTCCTCGACGCGTGCGTCCCGCCCGGCACCGACGTCCGGATCAGCTGCCTCACCAGCGACGAGGACACCGTCCCCGACCCGCTGCCCCGGACGCCTCCGGTCCGGGGCGGGCGGGTCGTGCGCCACCCCGAGCTCACCCCGCCACTGCCCTCCGCGGACCAGGTCGCCGCCCATCTCCCCGACCCCGCGCCGCTCTTCCGCCGCCCGACCGGGCGCGAATGGCCCTGGGCGCAGATCGCCCCCGATGACGGGTACGACACGTACGAGGCCCCCGTGACGGCCCCGCCCGGCCGGTACCTGTGGATCGTGCTCCAGCTGACCGGAACCCTCCGGCTCACCCCGCGCGTGCGGGGGCTACGGGTGGAGCGGCCCGGCCACCGGCTGCCCGGCCAGCTCCCACGGGCCTGGAGCCGGGACGAGGGCGACGCGGACTTCCTCCAGCGGTTCCTCGCCCCCGCCGAAGGGCTCCTGCACGAGCTGGACGGCCGGGCCGCCGAACGCACCCTGCTGCTCGACCCGGACGCCACTCCGCAAGAAGCCCTCGGCTGGTTGGCCGGGCTGGTGGGCCTCGCCCTCGACCGGCGCTGGCCCGTCGCCGCCCGGCGCGCGTTGGTCGCCCAGGCCTACGACCTCTTCCGGATCCGGGGCACCGTGGCCTGCCTCGAACGGATCCTGCGCCTCTTCCTCCCGCTGCCCATCAGCGTCGTGGAGAGCTGGCGGCTGCGCGGACTCGGCGGGGCCGTGCTCGGCGCCGGACCCGGCGGGCCCCCCGCCCCCGCGGTCGGCGGCGCCGCGAGCACCTCGGGAGCGCTGGGCCGCTTCACCGTCGGCGGCACCCGACCCGGCGAAGACGGATACACGGCCACCGCACACCGGTTCAGCGTGCTGATCCCCGCCGACCTCGGCGCGGAACAGCTGGAGGTGGTCCGGGCCGTCGTCGAGGCCCACAAGCCCGCGCACACCCTGGTCGACATCTGCCCGCTGGGCGCGGGGATGCGGATCGGCCGCACCCTCCACCTCGGACTGACCTCCGTCGTGGGCCCCGGAGCCGCCTGGGGCCCCGCCGTCGTCGGCAGCGTCCGGATCGGCGACGACGGCATCGTCGGTGTGCCCGCCGTCGGCGCGCGCGTCGGCGAGACCTCCATCGCCGGGGCGGTGAGGGTCGGATGAGCCCCGCCCCCGCCACTCCGCCCACTCCCGCCACCCCGCCCGGGCCGGGCGCCCCCGCCGCCCCCCGCGCCCCCGAGCATGCGGGCCGTCGGGGCACGGCGGTGTCCGAGGCGCCGGGGGACGCCGCGCGTCCCGTCCTCGTCGTCGACCGGCTCTCGGTCATCCTGCGACCGGCCGCCGACACGGGGGCGGCCGATCCCGGACGGCTGCGCGGCCCCCTGAGGCACGCCCTCGGGGGCGGCCTCGAAGCGGCCCTGCGGGCCCTGGACCTGCCGCCGGGCCGCTGGTGCCTGCCCCGCCTCGACCTGACCGTTCCCCTCGACCTGGCCCGCCCCGACCCCGCGCTCGCCCGGACCTGGTCCGAGGCGGTCGCGGCCGCGATCGAAGAGACCGTGCGGGAGGGCCGCCCGGGCACCTTCGTCCACTACCGGCACGACGGGGAAGCGCTGGCCGACGCGATCGCCGGGCTCGCGACCGGCCGCACCGCCCGACTGTGGGCCTGGCGGCAGACCGGCGTCCTGCGCGCCGGGGACCCGGACCCGCTGGCCTCGCCCGGCCCCGCGATCCTGGCCGCCCTGGACCGACACCCCCGACAGGCCCCCGCCGCCCTGCTGCGCGCCGCCGAGCGGGCCGGGCTCGCCGCCCTGGACCGGTCCCTGGGCCGAGCCGGCTGGCAGCTGCTCGCCGCGCGGCTCACCCCGGACGCCGCCTGGACCGCGACCGCCGCCGGGGTACGGGCGACCCCCGCCGGAGCGCCGGACCGGGCGGCCCGCGCCCGCGCGGCCACGCTCGCGACCACCCTGGCCGCCGCCTCGCCGCTGGCGGAGCTGATCAGGTCGTCCCGGCTGCGCCCCACCGCGCCGGTACGGGCCGCGTGGGCCGTGCTGGTCGTCGCGGACACCGCCCCGGCCCTGCTCCTGCGCCCCCCGCCGGCCGGCCTGGCGGGGGAGCTCGCCGAGCGGCTGTGCGGCCCGGCCGGTGCGCCCGCGGAGCACGGCGCGGACCTCGCGCCGCCGGACCCGGGCGTCCGCCCCGCACCGGAGCCCGTCCCGTCGCCCGCCGCAGCCCCGGTCCCCGCCCCCACCGGGCCCCCCGCCGCGCCGGCCGATGCCGTGCGGGGCGCCGGGGTCCCCGCGCCCGGGGCCACCGCGCGGCCGCCCGTCGCCCCGGCCGACCCCGTCGCGCCCCGGGTCCCGGTCCCGCCCGGAGCCGACGGCTCCCGCGCGCGGGGGACCGTACCGTCCCGGTCCGGGACACCCGCGCGGCCTCCCGGTCCCGCGGCGGGCGGGGACACCGGCTGGACCGGCCTGCTCTTCCTCTTCGCCACGGCCGCCGAGACCGGACTCCCCGACCGGGTCCTGGACGAACCCGACCTCGCCGCCCGCCCGTTGTCCTGGGTGCTCCACCGCGTCGCGCGGCTCCTGCTGCCCGACGCCGCGGCCGAGGACGCCGCGCTGCTCGCCCTGGCCGGGCTCGGACCCGACCGCGTCGCCACCGTCACGGCCGCCGCCCCCGCGACCCCGGCCGAGCGGGCCCGGGTCGCGGAACTCGCCGCGGACTGGGCCCGCGTCACCGCCGCCCGCCTGCACGGCGAGCGGGCCGGCGCCACTCCCCTGGAGGAGGTGGCGGCGGTGGCGGCCATGGCCCGCCGCGACGGACGGATCACCGCCGAGCCCGGCTGGATCGAGGCGACGCTGTCCGCCGCGAACACCGATCCCGTGGTCCGCCGCGCCGGACTGGACCTCGACCCGGGCTGGCTCGGCTGGATCGGCGCGGTCGTGAGGTACCGCTATGTCTGACCGCATCAGCCGAGACCTCTCGGCCCGCGCGGCCACCGTCGCCGTCCGACTGGCCGACCTCCTGGACCGTACGTGCAGCGCAGAGGCGGGCGGCGCGCCCTCGGCGTTCCTCCGGGCCTGGGCCGAGGGCGCCGCGAGCCGGGCAGTGATCGGCGACCCGGCCGTCCCGCTGTTCGCCACCCCCTTCGGGCGCCTGGTGGACCGGTTCGCACTGAGCCCGCTGGAGTGCGAACTGGTCCTGCTCGCCGGGCTCCCCGAGGAACACGAGGGCCTGGCCCGGACGCTGCGCGCCATGCATCCCGGCGGCGCCCCGCACCCCAGCGTCGGCCTCGCCTGCCTGCTCACCGACCGCCCCGGCGACGACGGCGGGAGCGGGGTCCCGGCCCGGGTGGTGCTGCGCGGGCTGCTCCACGAAGGCGCCGCCGTGCGCGGCGGCGTCCTCGTGCTCACCGGCGAGGGCCCCTTCCACGAACGCTCGCTCACCCTCGCCGACCAGGCGTGGGAGGCGCTGCACGGGCATCCCGCCTGGCCCGCCGCGCTCGCCCCGGTCGACCCCGGTCCACCGGTCGCCGGTCTGGAGGCCTGGCTCGAACGCCCCGAGACCGCCCGAGCCGTGGCCGCGCTGTGCTCCGCCGAACCCCGCGTCCTGCTCGTGCCGGACCGGGACGAGACCATCGCGCTGAGCCGGTGCGCGGCGCTCGCGAGGGCGGCCGGGCTCGGACTGACCGCCGCCCGCGCCCGCCCCGACGACCCCGTGGCCATAGGGCTGTTGGGGCTGCACGCGGCGGTGCGCGGCGCGGTGCCCCTGCTGATCGCACCGCCGCCGTCCGGCGGCCGCGGTCCGGTGGTCCCCGCCCTGGACCGGCTGCCGGGCCCGCTCCTCGTCTGCGCCGCACCCGGGACGGTCCGACCCGGCCCGCAGTGGCCCGTACTCACCGTGCCCGTCGGCCCGATCGGTGCCCGGGACCGGCGGGCGGCGTGGCGCGCCGCCCTGCCCGACGCCCCCGAGAAGGCCCCCGAGCTGGCCGCGCGGCACCCCCTCGACCCCGCGCTCACGGCGCAGGTGGCCCTCGACGTCCACAGCCGGGCCGCGCTCGGCGTGCGGGACGAGGGCGTCGAGCAGGACGTCCGCGGTGCCATCCGGGCCCGGGCCGCCGCGCTGCTGCCCCCGGGCACCGAGCTGCTCACCCCGCGCGCCGGCTGGTCCCGGCTGGTGCTCGCGGGGGAGTCCGGACGGCAGCTCCGCGACGCCGTGGCGCGCCTGCGCGACCAGGCCCTCGTCCTGGACGACTGGCGGTTGCGGGAAGCGGCCCGGGCGGCCCGCGGGGTGCGGCTGCTGCTCACCGGGCCCTCCGGGACCGGGAAGTCACTGGCCGCCGAGGTCCTGGCGGCGGAGGCGGGGCGCGACCTCCTGGTCGTCGACGGGTCCGAGCTGGTCTCCAAGTACATCGGCGAGACCGAGAAGAACCTCGCCGCGTGCTTCGACGTCGCCGAGCGCACCCAGGCGGTCTTCCTCCTCGACGAGGCCGACGCCCTCTGCGCCACCAGGACGGAGGTCTCCGGGTCCAACGACCGCTTCGCGAACATGGAGACGGCCTACCTGCTCCAGCGGCTGGACCGGTTCGACGGCCTCGCGGTGCTGACCACCAACCTGCGGCAGAACATCGACGCCGCCTTCACCCGCCGGATGGACTTCGTCGTGGACTTCCCCTTCCCCGACGCGGAAGGACGCCGTCGGCTGTGGGAGATCCACCTGCCGCCGGGCCTCCTGCACCCCGGGGTCGACCTCGCCGCGCTCGCGCGGCGCTGTCCGGTACCGGGCGGATGGATCCGCAACGCCGCCATCGGCGGCGCCTTCCGCGCCGCGGACCAGGGCAGAGCGATCCACCAGGACCACCTCCTCGACGCGATGCGGCGCGAGTACGCGAAGGCCGGCCGGCCGTTCCCCGGGGGCGGCCCCGACCCGGGCGGCACGCCCGTGGACCGGCGAGCCGCTATCGCCCTGGCCGCCGCCGAACCGACCGCGCCCGTCGAGGAGTCCGATCGGCGCAGGCCCCCGCAGGAACCCCCTCAGGAGGAGAGATCATGACGGCGCTCGGCACCGGCAGCACCAGCCCGTGCGGCTGCGGCGGCGCGTCCGCCCCGGACCTGCCCACCGACGACCCCCGCGGCACGGCCTGCGACCCCGGCCCCTGTGCCGGGGACGAGGTCGGGGCGAACCCGTTCCTCGCGCTGCGCGTTGCCTTCGGGATGCTGCTGGGAGAGGACGACTTCCGCGTCCTGATGGGGAACCCGCGCGGCAAGCAGATGCTGCACAACGCCTGGCTGCACGGCCCCGGCGTGGTGTGGGGCCTCGGCGTGCGGCGCGAGGGCGGCGAACTGCGGGTGGTGCCCGGACTCGCCGTGGACGGGCTCGGGCGCGAGCTGAGCCTGGAGACGTCCTGGTGCGTCTCCCTCACGGAATGGGCCGCGGCCTGGGCCGCACGCCACCCGGATCCCGGTCAGGCACCACCCGACCCGGTGCCGGGCGCGCCCGCGCAGCCCCCGCCCTGCCCTCCCGCGTCGAGGACCGTCGAGGCGTGGGTCCTCGCCGAGTTCGCGACCTGCCCGGACCGGCCGGTGCCCGCACTCGCCGACCCCTGCGACGTGACGCGGCGCCACGACGACTTCTCCCGGATCGTCGAGACAGCGCGGATCACGATCCGCTCGAAGGCGCCCGCCCCCTGGCGCCCGTACCACCGGGTACGGGTCCTGCTCGGGCTGGACGAGGTCCTGCCGGGCGACCGGGCGGGCGAGGAGGCCCGGCGCGCCGCGGCCGAGGTGGCCCGGGTCCCCGAGGCGCGCCGCGCCCCGGCCCTGCTCGAAGCCTTCCGGCGGCTCGCCGCGCTGGACGCCACCGCGCAGGCACCGGAGCGGGCGGAGGGCGACGCGTGCGCGCCCGGGGCCCCGGTGACGGAGGACCACGCCGCGGTGGTGCTGGCCCGCCTCACGGTAGAAGTCACGCAGTACGAGGAGTGCGTCCGGATCGGCGCCGTCACCCTGGACGCGGGGGTCCGTACCGCGATCCTGCCGACCACCACGATCCAGGAACTGCTGTGCGCCCTGGCCCCCGGCCTGATCGGGGCCCCCGCCGCGCCGGACGCCGGCGGTCCGCGGCTGGTCCCGGACTCCCTCACCTGGTCGCGGGAGCACACCGTGCTGAGCTTCGACGTCACGGCCCCGCTCACCCCGGGGTCGGCCGAACCCGAAGGGGTGGAGATCAGCTCGCTGTCCGACGCGGGGCGGGGCTGGGCCGACGACGAGGTCGCGGGGATCAGGATCTCCACCGACGGCCTCCGGGTGAAGGTCGACCTCGACCAGCGGCCCGCCTACGAGACCGTCCGCATCCGGGTCCGCGGCACCGGCTCCAAACCGCTCTACGGGAAGGACCCGGCCGTGCCGTTCGCCGGAGTGGTCGGGGGGCCGCCGGGCACCGCCGACGAAGGGAACGACGCCATCATCACCGTACGTCTGCCGCGCGTGTCGGCGACGGGGAGGAGCGAGGCATGACCGTCACCGAGGGCACGCCCCCGTCCCCCGTCACGCCCCCGCCCGCCCCGCCGGTGCAACCGGTCGCCGCCGGCCCGGGCTCCCCGGCGTCCGACGGCACCCCCGCGACGGCGGGCGGCGGCATCGACCGGCTGACCGCCTTCGACGGCCTGTTCCTGCGCGCCGAACACCTGAACCGGATCCAGGACTACGCCCGCGAACTGGCCCTGGCCGTCGGCGAGGCGGGCGGTCCCGGCGTCGCCGAGGGGTACGAGGTCAGCGTCAAGGACGCCACCTTGCGCGTCGGCGGCGGGCTCGCGGTCGCCCCCGACGGCCGCCCGCTGCGCTCACAACGCCTGATCACCCTCCCGCTCGGCGGCCTCACCCCCGGACCCCACGCCTTCTGGTACGTCGAGGTCGTCCCCGCCTCCTGGCCCTACGGCGACGCCCCGGTCCAGGGCAGCTACTGCGACGACCCCTGCTCCGGCGCGGGCACCACGCGCAGCCCCTACGGCGCCGAGGGCGTGCGCATCCGGCTCACCGAGGCCACCGAGCCCGGACTGGACAACCGGCCCGCGGAACACCGGCGCAACTGGCTCGCCTCCCGCCTCTTCGCGGCGGAGCGCACCGAACGCTCCGCCTGGCCCTACGGACCGGGCGCCGTCGACCTGCCGCAGACCTGGACCCCGCCCACGGTCACGGGCAAGGCGAAGGGCGTCAGGCTCGCCGTGCTCAGCCGCGCCCCGGGCACGGCCGCCGCCTGGGAGGTCGACACCTGGACCGCCCGCCGCGAGCGCGGCGCGCCCCCGCCGTACCGGTACTGGCAGGCACGGACGGGGATGCGGCCCTGGGACGTGTTCATGGCCCAGATCCTCCAGTTCCAGTGCCAGCTGGCGGAGTTGACGGCCGCCAGGGCGGCGCCCCGGACGGATCTCCAGCCGCTGCTGGAGCAACTGGCCCGGCTGGGCCGGCAGACCTTCCTGCAGAGCCACACCAAGGAGCAGCTGGGGCGGGAGTTGGGCCTGCTGGTCGAGGGCATCGACGCGGGGCGGCTGTGGGGCCCCGGAGCGGTCGACGTGCCGGAGCCGGAGACCCTGGAGCGGCTCGGGATCACCGAACTGCCGCCCGCGGGCTATCTGCCGCTGGCCCCCGAGGACGACGGCGGGAGCGATTCACTCTCCCCGACCTCCCCGACCTCCCCGACCTCCCCGACCTCCCCGTCCGCCGTCTCCCCGCCCCTGTCCGCGGCCGCGCTCGGCCGGATCGAGACCTTCCTCGGGCCGCAGGTGGAGGTGCGGTACTGCTGGTGCGGCACGGCCGATGTCGCCCAGGCGGTGCAGGAGGCCCAGCACCGCGACCGGATCCCGCTGGACCGCCCCGCCGCCGTCGACATCCTGGTCCCGGCTGATGAACAGGGCCGCCCCCTCACCAACTGGGTCGCCTTCGTCAGGCGGCAGCAGCGCTTCTGCTACAGCCCGGGGGAGGTGACCGGCGCGCGGGACGGGACCCACTCGACCGAATGACCTGTAGCAGTCGGTGACTGATCCGTGACGCAGTGCACATAGTATCCATGGCGGGCTTTCTAGCAGGGGGACCGCCTATGAATACGCCGAGCACGTTGCATACGACGAGTACGTTGACCACGCAGTTCCGCGAGTCGGTGGCCCGGGTACCGGGGCAAGGGGACACACCGACCCTCCACCTCATCGGTGGTCCGCGCGTGGTGCACCGGGGAAGACGGCTGGACGTTCCGGAGGGCAGCAAGCGGCTGCTGGCCTTCGTGGCGCTCAACGGGGGCCGGGTCGAGCGTCGGCACGCGGCGGGCACGCTGTGGCCGTCCGGCGACGACCTGCGGGCGGCGGGCAACCTCCGCTCGGCCCTGTGGCGGCTCAAGGCCGCCGGGATCGACCTGCTCGACTCCGACAAGTGCTCGCTCGCGATGCGCGAGCACACCGTGGTCGACCTCTACGTCCTCTACGGATGGGCGGGACGGCTCATCGGGGGCACCGCCACCGGCGAGGACCTGTCCGCGCTCAAGTGGCGTACGGACGCCCTCGATCTGCTGCCCGGCTGGTACGACGACTGGGTGCTGCTGGAGCGGGAGCGGGTCCGTCAGCGCCTGCTGCATGCGTTGGAGGCGTTGAGCCGCCAGCTGGGTCGGGCCGGGCGTCATGCGGAGGCGGTCGAATCCGCGCTCGTCGCGGTGGGCGCGGAGCCCTTGCGGGAGAGCGCCCAGCGGGCCCTGATCGAGGCCCACTTGGCGGAGGGCAACCTGATCGAGGCGATGCGGACGTACGACGCCCACCGCGAACTGACGCGGCGGGAGCTGGGGGTGGATCCGGGCCGCGAACTGTCCGAGCTGATAGCGCGGTTCTGTCGCACCGCCACCCCGCGCCTGCGGGCCAGGCAGGCGGCCGGCCACAACTGACCCGCGGCGCCGCCGTGCCCACCCTCCCGCGCGGACCGATCCACGGCGCGGGAGGGCGGGTGGAAAGGGCAGTTGACGGTCCGTCGGGACCACCCCTTGGTGTGGCCGAGATCCGGGCCGGTGGCAGGATGGGCCCGTGACCTGTGATGATCCCGCCGCCCTGCTCTCCATCGGCCAGGGCCGTGCCCGCGAACTGACCGACTCCACCCGATCCGGGGAGGGGTACGAGGTCTTCACCCAGGCCGAGGCCGTCTTCGGGCCGGTGGAGGTGGTACGGGCCGAATTCGCCTCCCGTCTGCACTTCGCCGCCAAGGTGCTCGGGCGTGACGCGTACGCCGACCAGGTGGCCGCCGCCGAACCGGGCCTGCCCTGGCGGACGGTGTGGGCCTGGTGGCGACCGGTCGGCGCGCACCGAGCCGAGCCCAACCTGAGCGGGGACCGGTCGGCCACGGTCCTCGATCCGGTGGAGTCCGATCCGGCGCGGGGAGCCGCCGACGGCGGACCCCTGTTGGCAGTTTGGTCGCTGTGGACCGCGCAGCGCTGGTTCGACCTGGAGACCGGAGCGCCTCGCCCCGCACCCGCGGCGGGGGAGTTCGCGGAGCGCGACGAAGAGGCGCAGGACGACGGGCCGTTCCTCTTCGACACGGACGAGGACGCGTGGGCCCTGCAGTGTCCGGGCACGTGGGAGGAGCCGGTCGCGCTGGGCGGCGGACGCTTCCTGATCGTCGAGGCGCGGGGCATCGCGGTCGTGGAACGCAACGAGGCCGTGGTCGAGACGGGTTGGCCGACCGGCGGCGCCGATCACGACTCCTGGGAAGGGGCCACCGCGACGCCGTGGTTCGTCGCCCCCTCCCCGACGGGTGCGCCCCTGGACGCGGCCCGCGTGGACGCCGTCTTCAGTGACCTCGTGATCCGGCTGCCCGAGCAGCGGTTGCCCGCGGCGCTGACGCACCGGCCCACCCGCGACCTCCTCACCGCCGTGGGGCTGCCCCGGCACTGGGCGGCCGGGGTGAGCGGCTTCGCGCTCGCCTTCGGCGAGCAGCAGCCCTGGGCGCCGGACGCGGACGCCGGGGGACTGCTGCACCTGGGCACCTTCGAGTTCGGTTACGGCGACGAGGGGAGGGTCCTCCTCCACCCGGAGACGGGCACCGTCTCCCTGACGCGGGGGGACCCGGACGACGACGCGCTCCCCGCCCCGTTCCCCTTCGCCCGCGACACGGAGACGTTCCTGCGCCTGCTGGAGGCCGTGCACCGCTTCATGGGCGCGTGCTGGGACCCGTATCCGGCGGAGGGCGGGCAGGCGGACTTCCGCGCCGAGGTGTCCGCCCACGCACCGGACGCCCTCGACGAGGCGACCCCCGGCGGGGACGCTTGGGGTCACCTCTTCGCGTCCATCACCGAGCTGGGCGTGGACGGCTACTGATCACTCGTACTCGGTGCCGCCCTTGCGCGTCAGGTAGGCGGGGCTGACCGCCTTGGCGATGGCCCGGCCGCCCACCACCGGGCTGTACCGCTCGGTGACCGGTCGGATCACCACGCCCTCCCGCAGGTGCAGGGTGCGCCCCGAGACGGTCTCCCGGCCCGTGGCCAGCTCCAGCACGGCGTCGGGGTCGTACGGCCCCTCGTGCAGCCGCGGCACCAGCGGCAGCTCGCCGTCGGGGAGCACGGTGGCGGGATCCAGCCACCGCACCTGTCCGTCGATCTCCGCCGAGACGTCGAAGACGGCGTAGCCGAGCAGCTCGCCGCGCCCGTCCGCCCCGTACGTAAGGTCCTGCACCCCCGATCCGAAGACCTCGCCGAAGATGCCGACCCGGGTCGCGCCCAGTCGCTCGGCGAGCCGGGCCGCGACGGCGGGCACGTCGTGGGAGCGGACGGCCCGCCAGTACAGGTTGCGCGGATCTCCACCAGGGCCAGCCCCCTGGCACCGTAGCCCTTCGAGGAGACGTGGGTCCGGCCGCCCTCGACGACGTAGGTGGTCAGGCAGGCGGTGCCGTGCAGCTTCTCGGTGAGCACGACCGGCTCGCCGGGGGTGAAGACGTCCGGGTAGCGCTGCAGGTTCTCGATGTCGACCCACGGCAGCAGGTCCGGCGCGGCCTCGACGGCGCCGTTCATCCTGGTCGGTACGGGCGGCGACCACTTGGTGATGCCGAGCAGCTCCGCGAAATCCGTCCCCTCATCGGCCGCGCGGACCAGGTCCACGTCCGCCAGCACCGCCGGTCGGCACACGATGCCCTGGGAGAGCTCGCCGCGCAGCCTGACCGCCTTGACCCGGTCCGCCCCACTGCCCGACAGTCGTCCGGTCAGTCCGAGCTCGTCGATCAGCCCGGCGGGGAGGACCGCCTGCTCCGGGATGTACACCGCGCATTCGCCGGTCCGGTAGGCGCCCTTCGCGACGACGGCGCGGTACAGGCCCACCTGGGCCAGTTCGAGGGCGTCGGCGTTCGGATGGGTGTGGACGGTCAGTGGTTCGGCGGTGACGCGCAGCGTCGACATGTCGGCTCTCCTCGGATGCGGTTCTGCTCGCAGGTCACTCTCGGCGACCGGAATTTCCGTGGGCCAGTGGATAACGGTCTGCTAGCCTCGCCGGCCGCACGGACCCCCCTCACCCCGCCGGACACCGGCCGCGGGCTTGCGGACCGATCGGGTCCAACCGGCAGAATCCGGCACCGGCGTTATCAGGGCGCAACCAGAGAGAGGCTCACACCGGGCGGCACAGCGGCCCGACAGGCGCATACTGGTGACAATGACAAAGTCAGCCGGAACCCGGCGCCACCTGCCAGCAAGCCCGTTCAAGGCCGCGACCGCTCCGCCACTCAGGGTGTTTGCCGTCGGCGACCGGGTCACACACGATCAGCACGGCCTCGGCCGTGTCATCGCGATCGAGGACGGAATCGCGGTTCTCGTCGATTTCGGCTCGTCGCGCATGCGGATCCTGAGCCCGTACACCAAGATGACCACTCTTTGAGACGGTGAGGGTCGGGCGGAGGTGTGGCGATCAACCACGCCTCCGTCCGCTCCCACCCGATCCCGGCATCTCCGAACCACGAAAGGCGGCGCGCCCCCATCGACGCATCACCGCTGTTCTCCGCGCCGGAAACGGCACGGACCCACGTCACCACGCCCGCATCGCGGCTCCCGGCGACGACGAACCCCTTCAGGGCACCCGATTTCGGCCCCGAGGACCCCTTTTCGGACACGAGTACGGCCCATGGTGGCGGGGAGCTGAGCGACCCCTTCACCCCGTAGGCCCGGCCGCCCTACGCACACGCTGACCGGGGACGACGTCCTCGCGCAGCGGCACGTCGATGACCGCCCACAGCCGGTGACCGTCCGGATCCGCCTCGGATCCGCAGCCGCGCAGGCCGGGAAGGTCGGCGACCCCTCCCAGCAGGCCCGGGTGCGCCTCCGTGCGGGCACCGGCGAGGTGGCTGAGCACGGCGATGCAGGCCTGCCCCTCCGTTGCCGCGAGGTGCAGGCTGATCCGTCGCCCGCCGTCCTCGACGGCGGCCGCGACCAATGCCGAGACCACCGCCCCCACCTGGTCGGGGTCGGGCAGGTAGCGCCAGGCGGTGAGCCGGTCGACGACGAGCCGCCGGACCCGGATCGCGGCCCAGGGCCGCGCCTCCAGGGCCCAGTTCGCCGCGCGCTGGTTCACGACGGTGAAGACGCGCTCCGGGCGGGGCGACTCGACCGGTCTCCGCGGCGGCGGGGGCGTGCGCGGCGGATAGTCGGGCCGTCGCTCGGCCGTGTGCTCCGTACGGTCCGTGGGCACTGGCACTGTCACGGTGACCCTCCCCTGTGAGGCGTGGGCGCGCCGGGCCGCCCGGCGCACATGCTAGGCCGCGGCCCCGCGCACCGCTGCCCGCCGGCGCGGACGTCACCCGTGCGGGTGGCACAGGTGGCCGTGCAGAGGTGCTTGCCGAGTGCGCGGGTGACCTTGCACAGTGGGCGCCATGACTCCGGCCGATCTCTTCCAAGCCTTCGCCCGTACCCGCGCCTCGCTCGACGGAGCCGAGGTGACCTTCTGGTGGTCCGGCAACGTGTTCGGCTGGTCCCCCGACCAGCCCTACCAGCGCCTGTTCGGCTTCGAGGGGGTGAACGTGGCCCGCCTCGTCACCACGGACACCGGTTACGAACTGCTGACGCGCGAGGCCGCCTTCTACCTGGACCCCGACACCCGGGAGATCCTGGAGACGTGGGAGAAGAAGCCGGTCGTCCACGTCTGGAACGATCCGGCGAACCAGCGGTGGCGGCCGTTCCCCGTCCCGCTGACCCGGCTGGGCGACCAGGTCTGCTTCAGCCTGGAGATCCCGCTCGCCTATCCGTCCCCGCTGCCGGTCGCGCAGTTCCCGGAGCATTCGGCGGACGACACCTACCGGGCGCTCGAACTCTTCCAGTTCTTCGCCCCGGAATCCGTCTTCGAGACCGACGCGCCGAGCGTGCCGGCGACGATGTCGTGGACCCGGCAATCGCCCTGGCTGCCCTGGATGGAGCAGGGTCAGCGTCCCGGTGGGCTCACCTTCCACTGCCGCGGCCGCAAGCTCGGCTCCTACGCCGAGGTGCCCGAGCGCACGAGCGCGTACATCGCCGCGCACCACCCGGAGTTCGCGCACGCCCCGGACGCGTGGAGCGAGCCGAACGAGACCAGCTGGACCTACTTCCGGCGGCTCAGAGACCGGGGCGAGCTGTGATCCTCACGGTGCCGACCGCCCTGCACGGCTACCCCGGGGTGGCGTTCGGCGGGTACGTGGCGGGCGTACTGGCCGGGCGGGCGGCCGCGAAGACCGTACGGGTGGACTTCCGGCGGCCGACGCCCACGGGCACCCCGCTCGGCCTCGCCGAGACCGCGGACGGCGGGAGCGAGCTGACCAACGGCGTCCTGGTGCTGGCCGTGGCCACGCCCGTCGAGACGGACCCGGAGGCCCCGCCGGCGCCCACCTGGGACCAGGCCCGGGCCGCGGCCGAGGCCTACCGCGCGGCGCCGCCCGAGGACGTGGCCGACTGCTTCGGCTGCGGACTGGGCCGGACACCGGACACGGGGCTACGGCTGCACTGCGGGCGGGTGCCGGGCCGCGAGCTGGTGGCCGCCGCCTGGACCCCCGGGGCGGCGCTCCTCGACGCGGACGGCGCGCTGCCGCCCGAGCTGGTGTGGGCCGCGCTGGACTGCCCGGGGAACGCGGCCGGGCGGCTCCTGGGCACCCAGCGGGCCGGGGCGGTGACGGCCTCGCTCACGGCGCGGCTGCTGGGTCCGGTGCCGGCCGCCGCGGGGCTCGTCTCCTACGCCTGGCTGCTCGGCGAGTCCGGCCGCAAGCACCGGGTGGGCACGGCACTGGCCACGGCCGACGGTGAGGTCATGGCCGTGGGCGAGGCGCTGTGGGTGGACCCCCGGAGCTAGTGCGGGTCAGTCCTTGATCGAGGTGATCTTCTTGGTCGCCAGGTCGGCCTGGACGTGGATCTCGGTCGTGGAGCCGCCCCACGTCAGGGTGACCGTGGCGCTGGTCTTGCCCGTTCCGCTGCCGGTGGAGGTGACCTTCCACTGCGACGGCACGTTCTGCGCGCGCAGCACGCCGTTCGCGTGGTTGGTCTCCTCCCACTTCTTCAACTCGGCCTGGAGGGGCTTGGCGAGGTAGAAGGAGCGCAACTGGTCGGCCGTCTTGCCGTCGCCGTCGTACACCGCGTCGATGTAGGCGCCGTAGAAGTCGGCGATCCGCGTGAACGCCGCCTCGGGGCTCCCGGAGACGGACGGGAGGGCCGCGGCCGCGGCCGGGGCGGCCTTCGGGGTGGACCCGTCGGCGGACGCGGAGGCGGTGGTGACGAAGGCGAAGGAGAGGGCCGCGGTGGCGGCGGTGGCCGCGAAGACGATGGCGGCGGTGCGCGTGGTCGGGCGCTGGAGCATGGGCCGTACCTTTCCCCGTTGCGAGTGCGGGCAGTGTGGTCACTGTCACTGCACCCCACGACGCGGCACTCACGCCGAACGGTTCTCAGGTCACCCGAAATGGCCAAAAACAGGCTGCTCTGTCCGGGAATCCGCTACTGGCGCCACCGGCACGCGTGTGCCGCTCCGGGGGCCCGTAGGGAACCGGAGCGGCAGCGCCCCCACGCTCAGCGGGGACCGGGCCGTGGCCACGGGTCAGCCAGTCTTGCGGCGGACCTTCTTGTTCTTCCCCGCGCCACCCGTGCTGGTGCCGGAGATCTTGGCGCGGCTCTGGTGCGCCTGCTGGGACTGCGCGTTGCGCTCGTTGCGATCCAGGGCCTCCCGGAACTTGCGCTTGGCCTCGGCGGCGGGGGAGGTGTCCTCCGGGGTCTCCGGGGTGTCCGAGGTGTCCGAGGTGTCTGCCATGTGTCCTCCTGGGTTGATCTGAAACCGATTCAGTCTGTCAGCCCGTGCGCTTGCTGACCAGCGCGTTTCCCGAAGGGCGGCGCTCCCCAGTCTGGCACAGGACACCCCGTCCCCGGCGCCGCCGTCACTTGACGAGCTTGCCCTCCGGGGTGACGGTGAACCAGGTCCCGCCCACGCCCTGACCTGCGGTGTCACCGGGGTTCTGGTCGCCCGTGAACCAGTACAGGGGCCAGCAGTCGATCGCCAGCTGCTTCGTGCCGTCCGACCGGGTGTAGGTGCTGAGCAGCTTGGGGTCGACGCCCTCGACCGCCTTCGCGTCGACCGGCTGGGCGGGCTTCCACTTCTCCCCGCAGGCGCCCTCGCAGTTGGACTTCATCGGCCACGCGGTGTCCTTGGTGAAGCGGTAGAGCGTACGGCCCTTGGCGTCCCGGAGGATCTTCCCGAGCGTCTTGTCGTCCGCGGCGGAGAGGGCGGGCAGCGCCGCCGGCTCGGCCTGCTGCGGCGCCGCGGCGCCCGCCTTCTTGCCCTCGGGGGTGACGGCGAACCACGTGCCGCCCACTCCCTGCCCGTTGGTCTGGCCGGGGGCCGTGTCCTTCGCGAAGCGGTACACGGGCCAGCCCGCGATCGTGATCTGCTCCGATCCGTCCTGCCGCTTGAGGGACCCCAGGGCGGCGGCGGGGACGGCGCCCGCCGCGACGCCCTGGGCCGGCGCCGGCGGCCAGGTCTTCGCGCAGTCACCGGAGCAGGCGGAGGTGGAGGCGGGCTTCGCCGTGTCCTTGTCGAAGCGGTAGAGGGTGAATCCGGCGGAGTCCGTCACGACCTGGCCGAGCTTCGGGTCCGTACGGACCACCAGCGCGCCGGAGGCGGCGCCCGCGGGAGCCGCCGCGCCGTCGCCGTTCGCGTACGGGTCGGCGGCTCCCGACCCGGCCGCCGCGGGGACCTGGGCGCCCACGGCGGCGGCGTCCGTCTTCCCGCTCGCCTGCGTTCCGCAGGCCGTCGCGCCGAGGAGCAGCGCTGTGGCAGCTCCGGCGAGGGTGAGCTTGCGCAGGTTCGTCATGACAACTCCCGTAATCCGGTGGTTCGTTTGAAACTGTCGGCACCGCAGACACGCGACCCCCCGAGGGCCGGTTCAATGTCGTGCGGAGATTTCTGTGGCGCCGGTCGCCGTGGATCCGCCGGGCACACGCGAAGGCGCCGGTCGGGGGACTCCCCCGACCGGCGCCTTCGCGTCGGGCGCGTACCCGGTGCGCGGTCGCGCACGCCGCCGCTCAGGCCGGCAGCGGCACGGACACGAACGACGTGCCCGCCTCGTTCTGCACCACGACCTCCTTCACGTCGGCGGGGTCGACGGCCGCGGATCCGTCCAGGGCGGCGCCCTTGCCCGCGCCGTTCTCCTGGCCGCCCACCACCCAACTGCCCGCGGTGGTGCGCGTACCGTCCCGGGCGACCACCACCAGCAGGCACCGCTCGCCCGCGGGCACCCCGGTCACCGCCGCGCGCACCCGCACCCAACGCGCGGCGGGCGTCACCTGTACGGTCATCCGCGCGCCGCTGCGCGCGTCGGTCGCCGAGGCCACCTTGGTGCCCGGCGGTGGCGGCGAGGGCGTCGCCGTCGCCGTCGGGGGTGGCGGCGGGGGACCGTCGGCCACGTCCCGGGCGTCTCCCGCACCGACCCGCGCACCGGCCCAGAACACCGCCGCCAGCGCCGCGGCGACGGCCAGACCCGCGACCACGGTCCGGCGCCGGGCCTGCCCGGCCCGCTCGCCCCGCATCTGCCGCAGCGTCCGCTGGAGCAGCAGGTCGCCGCCGTCCGGGGGTCCTTCCAGGAACGCTTCCTCGGGCACTTCCCCGAGCGCCGCCTCCATCTCGCGCAACGCGGCCACCTCCTCGCGGCACCGCACGCAGCCGCTCACGTGCTCTTCGACGCGGCGGACCTCGGCCCCGTCGAGGACGCCGAGCACGTACGGGCCGAGCAGTTCCTCCTCGTGCAATTCCCGGTTCACGCCACCACCTCCTGCAGTCCGGGCTGCTGCGGCGGCCTGCCCGGTCGGTTGCCTCGTCCGCCCCGATTGTTCCTGCCTTCCCCGCCGGTGCCCGCGCCGCCGTCCCGGAACGCCTCGCGCAGGGCCTTGAGGGCGTAGTGCGAGCGGGACTTGACGGTGCCGGCCGGGATGCCGAGGACGTCCGCGGCTTCCGTCACGCTGAGCTGGCGGTAGTACAACTCCGTCAGGACGTCCCGGTGTTCCGGGGTCAGTCGGTCCAGGGCGCCGAGGACGGTCATGGAGTCGACGACGGAGTCGGAGTGGTCCGGTTCCACCGGCGGGGTGGCCGCGGATCCGGAGACCTCCTGTGGCCGGGCCGCCTTGGCCCGGTAGCGGTCGGTGATGATGTTGCGGGCCACGGTGAGCAGCCAACCGCGCACCGAACCCTTTCCGTTGACCAGGATCTCGGCGTGCCGCCATGCGCGGATGACCGTCTCCTGGACGACGTCCTCGGCGGCGGCCCGGTCCCCGGTCAGTCGGGTCGCGTAGGCGAGCAGGGCGTGGCCGTGCTCCTCGTACACCGACCTGATCAGTGCCTCGTCGGTCGAGCCCCGCCGACTGCGGGGCCACAGTGGTCCGGCCATCTCACACCCTCTCCGTCTTCCTCGCGTGCGTGGTGCGGTCCGTACACGCCGTACGGAGGGGTCCGGTTCATGTGGCCCGCGTCACACCGCGGGGCGCGGGCGGTGCTCAGCAGTGGCGGCCGCTGTTGAGACAGGCCACCAGCTGCGCCATCGCGGCGTCGGTCATCACGTCGACGAACATCGCGTGGTCCGTCCTGGGGCTGTGCCGCTGCTCGGGGAAGGAGTCGAGGGCGATCGCCGCACCCGGGGGCACGTCGTAGGCGAGGGAGATCCGCAGCCGCGGCACCGGGAAGGTGCCCTGCGGGCAGATCCCGCCCGCGCCGGGGAACGACAGGTGCGAGCGGTGGTCGAAGGAGGCCGTGTCCAGGCCGTTCCAACAGCTGGGGAAGACCAGGGTGCGGGTGAGGCGCTCGCCCGCCGGACAGCGGGGGTAGCGGGTGGTGGAGCGGTCGGGCGAGCCCGAACAGCCCCAGCGGGCCCGGACGTCGGCCTCGTCGGCCGCCGTCGCGGCCACCGGGTCGCCGGTCATGGCGCGCAGGAAGCGGGGCATCGGCACCACCTGGCTCACCGGGTTGCCGAAGAACTCCACGGACACGCTCGCCTCCGGCAGGATCGCACCGGCGTTGCCATGGCCCGCCGCCGCCTCCCGCGGCTGCGCGGCGGGCCGGTCCGGGAGGCGCAGGACCGGCCAGTAGTACGTGGAGCGGTCGCCGCCGCGGCAGCTGGTGGCGGCCGCGGCCAGGGTGTCGTCCGTGGACATCGCGTCGGTGGACAGGTTGCCGACGTACGCGTGCGTGTGGTGCGCGCCCGCGCGCAGACCGGGGGAGACGACGAGGTTGTCCTCGTTGTAGTGGCCCTCCTCGTCACGGCCGCAGTCCACCCGCACCGTCCCGGCGGAGCCGCCCGGTCCGGTCGGCGGGGGATCGGCGGGCCCGGGCGGTACGTCGCGCAGGTCCACGAAGTCGCCGCCCGCCGGGCCGGAGCGCGTCGTACCGGAGCGCGTCGTACCGGAGTGCGCCGTGGCGGCGGTGGCGTGATCGGGTCGCGCCGCGTCCGCCGCACGCGAAGCCCCCAGAACGGCGGCCGTGAGCCCGCCGCCGAGCAGCAGGCAGATCAGCAGCGCGAACAGTCGGCGTTCGTTCCCCATGGGGTCACGGTCGCCGCTCGCCGCCGGCCCGGTCAACCGCGTCTCACGGGCGGGACGCCGGATCCCCGGGCGGGGGTCGTGGGGGCAGTGGCAGGGGGTGAGCAAGGGTTTTCCCCGTATCGAGTTCATCCCGGCGTTGCCTACTGTCTGCCCACCGGCGGTCTCGTCCGGGTCGAACATCCGCCCCGCCAACCCCACTTGGCGCGGCGCTCTGCGACCCGGCGCTTCCCCGGTACCGCCGGTACCCCTCCTCGTCGACGCGGGCGGGGTGACGACGAGCGGTGGTGGCCGGGGCGTGCGGAGGAGCCCTCTCCGGCCGCCGCCGCGCTCGCGGCGGGCCCGCCCCACACACCCCTCCCCGTTCTGCCGACCTCTCGCGCATCGCGCCTCGCGCATCCCGTACCTCCGTCCCCTCCCGCACACCGCCGTGCGGGGACCGTGCCTCCTCCCCGATGCCACACCCCCCACGCAACCTCCCACACAGCACCACACCGGCCGTCCCCGGTCTGCCGGGGACGGCCCGCGAAAGGGAACACCGTGCACGCATCCAGACGTCGACTCATATCGGTGGTGGCCATCTCGGTCACCCTGCTCGCCGGCAGCGCCACCACCTCGATGGCCCTCGGCCGTCCGGCCGCGGCCCCGGCCGCCCCGGCTCCCGTGGCCCCCGCCACCCAGGTCCTGCCGGTCGCTCCGGTCGAGAACCTGATCGTCGGTTACAAGTCCTCGGCCACCGAGGCGAGTTCCAACACGGCCGCTGCCGACGACGCCGTCGCCAAGGGCCACAAGAGCGGCAAGAAGACGAAGTTCGAGCGGCGCCTCGGCACCGGCGCCGCGCTGGTCAACCTCGGCGGAGCCGTGGCCCCGTCCGAGGCGGCCGCGGTGATCGCCCAGTTCCGCGCCGACCCGGACGTCGCCTACGTCGAGCCGGACTCCCGCGCCTACGCCATGGCGACCCCGGACGACACCGAGTACGCCAAGCAGTGGGACCTCTTCGAGCCCACCGCCGGCATGAACGTCCCCGGCGCCTGGGCCAGGACCACCGGCACCGGGGTCACCGTCGCCGTCATCGACACCGGTTACGTCGCCCACTCCGACGTGGCCGCGAACATCGTCCCCGGCTACGACTTCATCTCCAGCTCCAGCGCGGCCCGTGACGGCAACGGCCGCGACAACAACCCGGCCGACCAGGGCGACTGGAGCGCCGCCGGCGAGTGCGCCGCCGACGCCAAGGCCAGCGACTCCTCCTGGCACGGCACCCACGTGGCGGGCACCATCGCCGCGGCCACCAACAACGGCAAGGGCATCGCGGGCATCGCCTACGGCGCCAAGATCCAGCCGGTGCGGGTGCTCGGCAAGTGCGGCGGCGCCACCTCGGACATCGTCGACGCCATCACCTGGGCCTCCGGCGGTTCCGTCCCCGGCATCCCGGCCAACACCACCCCCGCCAAGGTCATCAACATGAGCCTCGGCGGCTCCGGCGCCTGCGGCACCAGCTACCAGAACGCCATCAACGCCGCCGTCGGGCGCGGCACGACCGTCGTCGTCGCCGCGGGCAACAGCAACGCGGACGCCAGCGGCTTCTCGCCCGCCAGCTGCAACAACGTGATCTCCGTGGCCGCCACCAACCGGACCGGCGACCGCTCCTTCTACTCCAACTACGGCCCGGCCGTCGACGTCGCCGCCCCGGGCGGCGAGACCCGCCGCGCCACCGACACGCCCGGCACCGTCACCACCCCCGAGAACGGCATCCTCTCCACGCTGAACGCGGGCACCACCACCCCCGGCGCCGAGATCTACAAGCCCTACCAGGGCACCAGCATGGCCGCCCCGCACGTCGCCGGGCTCGCCGCGCTCCTCGTCTCGGCCAAGCCCTCCCTCACCCCGGCCCAGGTCGAGTCGGCCATCAAGACCAGCGCGCGCCCGCTCGCCGGCACCTGCACCGGGGGCTGCGGAACGGGTCTCGCCGACGCGGCCGCGGCTGTGACCGCCGTGACCTCCACGCCGCCGGCCCCGGCCTACGAGAACACCACCGACGTCGCCATCCCGGACAACGGCGGCGCCGTCACCTCCGCCATCACGGTCTCCGGCCGCACTGGCAACGCCCCGGCCACCCTCAAGGTGTCCGTCGACATCAAGCACACCTACCGCGGTGACCTCGTCATCGACCTCGTCGGCCCCGGCGGCGCCGTGGTCAAGCGCCTGCAGAACTCCTCCGGCGACAGCGGCGCCAACGTCCTCACCACCTACACCGTCGACGCCTCGGCGCTCCCGGCCAACGGCACCTGGCAGCTGAAGGTCCAGGACGTCGCCGCGGCCGACACCGGCTACATCGATTCCTGGAGCCTCGGCTTCTGAACCGGTGCGGGCGAGGTGCGCACGATCGGCCGCGCGTCACCGGTCCGGACTGACCACCCGGGCCTGACGGGCCGATAGTACGGACCAAGCCGGCCCCCGGACCTGCTGATACGGCTCGTATCGGCGGGTCCGGCGGGCATTCCTGTCACCTGACTGATTTCTGCGTCACAATCCGGGTCCGTCCGGCGGCGGACCTCGTATTGTCGCGCTCACAGGAGCAGCACAGGAACTGGGGACCGAGAGGCTGGTGGCTGTGCGTGGCGGCGACGGGGAACGCTGACACGACCGTCGGACACGGTGAACTGATCGAGGCGGTGGACCGCGCGCTGACCACGCACGGCCGCGCCGTCCTCACCGGACCGGCAGGCTCGGGCAAGACCGAAGTACTGCTCGCCGTCGCGGCGGCCGCTTTCGGCCGCCGCGAACGCGTGCTCCGGTTCGCGCCGGAAGCGGCCGACCAGTGGATACCCGAGGCCGCCGCGGCCGCCCTCCTCGCCTCCGTCCCGCGCACCGCCCTGGACCGCCTCGCCCCGCCCCAGCGCACCGCCATCGCCCTGCTGCGCCGCGAGGCCGACGCCCCCCGGGCCGGCCGTGACCACGTCGCCCTGCGCCTCGGCGTCGTCGAGGTGCTGCGCGTCCTCGCCGAGCGCAGCCCCGTGCTCCTCGTCCTCGACAACGCCCAGTGGCTCGACGCCGAGACCACCGACCTGCTGCGCTTCGCCCTGCGCCTGACGCCCCGCGGCGTCCGGGTCCTCGTCGCCGAATGCGTGCAGGGCGGCGCGCCCGTGGCCGAGACCCTGTGCGGTCCGGGCGCCCCGACGGTCCGGGTGCCACCGCTCGGCGCCGACGAGGTCGCCGAACTCCTCGTGCGCCACGGCCTGCCCGCCCGCCTCGCCGGCCGCATCCACCAGGCCAGCGGCGGGAACCCGCGCCTCGCGCTCGCCTTCGGCCACTCCCTCGCCGAGGCCCGGGACGGCGCCGCGCACCACGCCGACACCCTGCCGCTGTCCGGACAGGCCCGCGAGGTGGCCCGGCGGTTGCTCGCCGAGGCACCGGCCCGCGCCCACCGCACCCTGCTCCTCGCCGCCCTCGCGGCCCGGCCCACCACCGCCCTGCTCCGTCGGGCCGGACGCCCCGACGCGGAGGCGGAGCTGGCCGAGGCCGAACGGGCCGCGCTGGTGACCGTACGCGACGACGGCAGCGTCGAATTCACCGCCGGCGCCCTGCCCACGGCCCTGGCCGCCGACGCGGGCTGGCCCGAACGGGCCGCCGGACACGCCGCGTTGGCCGCCGCCGTCGACGACCCCGTGCAGGCCGTCCGGCACCGCGCCCTCGCCGTGGACACCCCCGACGAGGAGCTCGCCGCCGAGATCACCGAGGCGGCCGCGGCCAGCCGCCGCCGGGGCAGGCGCGCCCTGGCCGCCGAGCTCGGGCTGCTCGCCGCCGAACGCACCCCGCCCGGCCGCCCCGCCGCCGAACTGGCACGCCTGGTCGGCGCCGCCGAGGACGCGGGCTGGGCCGGTCGCGCCGACCTCGCCCGCCGCGCCGCCCGCGCCGTCCTGGCCCGCGACGCCTCGCCCGCCGACCGGGTACGGGCCCGGCTCGCCGTCATCGACGCGGCCGGCCAGGCCCTCGCCGACCTCGACGAGACCTTCGCCTACGCCCGCGACGACGCCGCCGCGGACCCCTCGCTCCAGGCCGCCGTGCAACTGCGCGTCGCCTGGAAGCTCAACCTGAGCGACGGCGACCCCGTCCGCTCCTGCGCCGCGGCGGCGGAGGCCGGGGTGCTGGCGGCCACCGGCGGCGACCAGGTCGCCGAGGCCATGGCCCTGACCGTACGGGCCCGGATGGGCCGGATCCTGGGGGACCCGGACGCCGAGGACATCCTGGCCGAAGCCCTCACCCTGCCCGCCCCCGAGGTGCCGCTCGGCATGCGCAACGCCCCGCAGTACCTCGCGGTCCGCCACGCCCTCTTCGACGACCGGCTCGCCGACGCCCGCGAACAGCTGCTGGTCCTGCTGCCGGCCGTCCAGCGCACCGGTTCCGCCGAGGACGTCTTCGAGGTGCTGCGCAGCCTCACCGAGGTCGAACTGCGCCGCGGCCGCTGCGCGGCGGGCCGCGCCCACGCGCGGCGCGCCCTGGAGCTGACCATCGAGGCGGGCCTCTCGCCGGGCCCGGCCTGGTACGTCGCCGCCACCGCGGAGGCCATGGCCGGCAGCTTCGCGCGGGCCACCGGCTACGCCCGACGCGGCATCCAGGCCTCCGAGGAGGAACAGGACCAGGTGTTCCTCTCGCGCAGCCTCTTCGCCCTCGGGCAGGTCGAGCTGGCGACGGGGGAGACCGCCAAGGCCGTGACCACCCTGCGCCGGGTCGCCCGGCTGGAGGCCGCCCAGCAGGTCGTCGACCCCTCGATCCTGCGCTGGCACGGGGAGCTGGCCGAGGCGCTGGTGGCCGCCGACGCCCCCGACGAGGCCGCCGAACTGGTCGCGTCCGTCCGTACGGTCGCCCTCGACCTCGGCCGCACGAGCGTGGTCGCCGCCCTGGACCGGGCCGGCGCCCTGGCCCACTCGGCGCGCGGCGAGACCGATGCGGCCGTCGCCCTGCTGGAGGCCACGGCGGAGCGCTTCGACGCCCTCGAACTGCCGCTGGAACGGGGCAGGACGCTGCTCGCCCTCGCCCGGGTGGAACGCCGGCGCCGGCGCCGGGCGCCCGCCCGCGCCGCCCTGCGCACGGCGGCCCAGATCTTCGCGCAGGCCGGGGCGAAGCCCTGGACGGACCTGGCCACGGAGGCCCCGCCCGGCCCGGGGGGCGGCCCCGAGGGCGGCTCCGGGCACCCCGGCGCGGCGGCGCTCACCGAGGCCGAGACCCGCCTCGCGCTGCTCGTCGGCCAGGGCGCCAGCAACCAGGAGGCCGCCGACCGGCTCTTCGTGAGCGTCAAGACGGTGGAGGCGCGGTTGACCCGGATCTACCAGAAGCTCGACGTGCGCTCCCGGGCGCAGCTGGCCACCGCGCTGCGGGCGCGGTGAGGGCGGGCCGGGGCCCGGGCGGGGCGGTCGTAATCGGTTGGCCCGAAACGGCCGGCGGCCCTAGGGTGCGCGCATGACGATCATGAGTGCCCAGCACATAGACGAAGCGGTGTCCCTCACCACGCGGGCCCTGCGCGGCGTCGTGGACCTCGACTGGACGGTCCCGGCCGACGGGCTGGAGTGGAGCTGTTACGACACCGTCGTCCACCTGGCGGGCGACTTCACGTGCTACGCGGGCCAGCTGACGGCCCGGGCGGCCGACGGGTGGGTGCCCTTCGAGATCACCGCCGATCCGGGGACCACGCCCGCCGGGCTGATCCAGATCATCGAGGCGACCGGCGGTCTCCTCTCGGCCGTCGTGGCCACCAGCCCCGCCGATGTCCGGGGCTGGCACCCGTCCGGTTCGGGCGGTCCGGACGCCTTCGCCGCGATGGCCGTCCTGGAGGCGCTCGTGCACACCCATGACGTCGTCAGCGCCCTCGGGGTCACCGACCGGGAGCCGTCCGCGGAACTGTGCACGGCGGTCCTGGACCGGCTCTTCCCGCACGCGCCGCGCGCGAACGCCCCGTGGCCGACGCTGCTGTGGGCGACGGGCCGGACCGAGCTGCCGGGTCTGCCCCGCCCGGGGGCCTGGCGCTGGCACGCCGACCCGATCCGTTCGGAGCGGCTCGTGCTCTGCGAGATCTCCCCGGCGACCGGCGCCGACCTGCACGCCGGTGGCACGGGCGGCTTCGCGTGGGCCGAGGACGGGCCGTTCGAGGGCACCCGGTTCGCCGCGGGCATGGTGGTCAAGGCGCGCGAGGCGGGTACATACCGGCCGGGTTGGGGCGCGTACGCGATCGTCCGCGCCGCCGACGGCCTCGCGGTGGGCGGCATCGGCTTCCACGCGGCGCCCGACGGCGACGGCAACGCCGAGATCGGCTACGACATCGTGCCCTCGGCGCGGGGCAACGGCTACGCCGTCGAGGCGGTACGGGCCCTGTCGTCCTGGGCCCTCGCCCAGGACGGCCTGACCACGCTGCACGCCACCGTGGACGACGACAACCTCGCCTCGCACGCGGTCATCGCCCGGGCCGGCTTCGCGAGGAGCGGCGCGGGTGAAGGGGACGTCCACTACACCCGCACCGCCGACTGAGCCGCAGGGCTCAGGAACGTACGAGGAGCACCCCGCCCGCGAGGACGACGCCCAGGACCACGGCCAGCGCGCCGTACACCGGGCGGTGGGCGCGCAGCACCGGCACGAACCGGTCGAGGGCGAACCGCCCCGGGCCGGTCAGCGCGAGGGACACGGCGGCGGCCGTCAGCAGCAGCTCGTACTCGATGCCGGTGGGGGCGAAGAAGGAGCCGGTGCCCTTGACCGCGAACACGTTGACCATGGTGCCGACCACGGCGGCCGCGGCCAGCGGGGTCAGCAGTCCGGCCGCTATGCCGAGGCCGCCGAGGGTCTCGGAGAGGCCGGCGACGACCGCCATGGCCTCGCCGGACGGGTAGCCGCTCGCGGTGAAGAACGCGCCGGTCCCGCTGATGCCACCGCCGTCGAACCAGCCGAAGAGCTTCTGGGAGCCGTGGGCCGCCATGGTGAGGCCGAGGACGAGGCGCAGGAGCAGCAGTCCGCCGCCCGCGAAGGGGTGTGCGTGCGGGGCGGCGGGGGCCGTGGGGGACGGCGTGGGGGTGAGGGTGGGCGTGGGGGTGGGGGTCATCGGGGAGATCCTTCCCGGTGGGGACTGTCCGTAGAAGCGATGAAGGCGAAAGGTCTTTCGAATTTGAACGACCGGCTCAGACCCTAGCCTCTGATTCAATTTGGAACAACTTGGCGTAAGCTGGAGACATGGCTGAAACGAGATGGCTGGATGACGACGAGATGCGCGCCTGGCAGGGCTTCCTCGCCGCTTCAGCGCTGGTGAACCGGCGCCTCGACCAACAGCTGAAGGACGACTCCGGCCTCTCGCACGCGCAGTACGAGATCCTCGTCCGGCTCGCCCGGGCCACGGACGGCGAGCTGCGGATGACCGAGCTCGCCCACGGGCTGATCAACTCCAAGAGCGGACTGACCTACCAGGTCACGCAGATGGAGAAGGCCGGCCTCGTGCGGCGGCGCAGTTGCCCCTCCGACGTGCGCGGAATCTTCGCGGTGCTCACGGAGGCGGGCCGCGCACGGCTCGACGAGGCGGCGCCCGGCCACGTCGCGGCGGTCCGTGACGCGCTGATCGACGTCCTGACCCCGGAGCAGCTCGGCGCCGTCGCCGACGGCCTCGGCGAGGTCGCCCGCAGGCTCCGCGAGGCCTGACCGAACGGGGCGCGCTCGGCCCGGTCGGTCAGCCGTCCGGCCCGGCGCCGGTCAGGCGGGCGTCGCCCCGGACGGCGCGCCCGGTACGTCGACGCGGGATCGTCGGTTCTCCCACGGGGACCGGCCTACGCTTCCGTTCCCCCATCGGGCGGCTGCGGAACGCGCGCTCGCATCCAGCGTGCTCCCGGGTGCGGGGGAGCGCACCTCGGTCAGTCGGACTCCGGCGCCTGCGGCACACAGGCGCGCAATTCGGCCAGGTCCAGCGCCATCACCGCGATGTCGGCGCTGCCACCCGCGTAGACGCAGGAGACGATCCGGGACCCGGGGTTGATCACCATCGCCTCCCGCACGGACGGGGTGCGCACCCCGGTGGCGCGGGCCCCGTCCAGTGCCACCGGCTCCCCGCGCTCCGGCACCCAGCGCGCCGCCCCCGGCCCGCCGCACACCCGGCCCATGCGCCAGCGCCCGCGCCCCGCCGGCAGCCGCGCCATGCCGGGAATGCCGACCGGGGCGGTGTCGGGGCCCGCCGCCACGCGCTGGAGGTGCTTGCGTCGCAGCAGCCAGCCGGCGCCGCCCGCCACGATTGCGAAGAATGCGAACTCGATCACCCGCCCCATTAAAACACAGGCGTGCGAATCCAGAATGAGGCCGTAATTGGCCTTATCGCTTCACGGCCGTCTGGCTAATGTCTCCCGCGTCCAGGTCGTGACCCCGCACGCACGGGGTCGACAAGGGGGATAAATGAAGATCGGAATTCGGCGCTCCATCGCACTCGCGGGGGCCCTCGCCGTCCTCCCGCTCATGACGATCTCCGCCAATGCGGAAACCTCCGCTCCGCTGTCCGCCGACGCGGTGGCCTCGATGACACCGGAGCGACAGGCGGAAGTGCTGGGGCCGCTGAGGCTGGCGGCCGATGCCGTGGCGCAGGTGGGGCGGGGGGCGCGGGCGGACGTCTACACCCAGGTCGAACTCGCACCCACCTATCGTTCGGTCAATGTTTATCTGACCGATGTCGCGCAGGGCCGCGATTTCCTTTCCGCGGTCCACAAGGTGAATCCGAAGGTGGACACCGGGCTGATTCACATCGTCCAGGGAAAGAAATCCGGAAAACAGCTGAAGAAGGAGATCGCGGAGATCACGGACCGGGCCGATCTCCCCTTCAAGGTGGCCCTCGCGGGCAGCACGCCCGACGGCGGATCCATCCAGCTCGCCGTGGACGACCCGACGGCGGCCCGGGGGTACTTCGCCTCGACGGCCGTCACGGAGCGACGGGCCGCGAGCGCCGCCACCGCCGTCCAGATCACCCAGGCGCCCCCCTCCCGGCCGCTGACCCGGGAGAACGACACCTCACCCTTCTACGCGGGAGCGGCGCTCGGCCCCAACATCGGCGGCAAGGCCCACTGCACCAGCGGCATCCCGGCGGTCAGCACCTGGGACGGCCGGCAATGGCTGGTCACCGCGGGCCACTGCCACAACGTCAACGACAACGTCTACACGATGGGCGGCAACTACATCGGGCAGGTCAAGTACAAACTCCCCGCGGTCGACTCGGCGTTCATCGAGGCGCCCACCAACCGCTACACCTGGGACGGCCTCGACGCCACGGGCTACACCCGCTACCTCAACGGCGTGCGCAACGTCGCCGTCGGTGACTTCACCTGCCAGCTCGGCTACAACACCAAGGTCTTCTGCAACATCAGGACGGTCTACGCGGGCAACGCCAGCTGGAACGTCAACGGTACGACCGTGAACGGCAGTTACGGCGTCCCCCACTACGGGGGCATCGTCGGCCGCGGCGGCGACAGCGGCGGACCCGTCATCTTCATCAACGACCAGAACTCCCGCCAGCTCAACGGCATCGTCAGCTACGGCTACGGCTGCAACGCCTCCCAGGAATGCAGCACCGGCCTGGCCTGGGTGGACGTGTGGTCGATCTTCAACGCCTTCGCCATCAAGCTGAACCCCTCCTGACCCCTCCTGACCCTTCCCGACCCCGACGTGCGCTGACTCCCGCCCCCCCGGCGGCGGTCAGCGCCCCAGGGCGGCCCACACGCCCGGGTCCTCGAAGCCGAGGGCCCACAGCCCGCTGCCGCGCACGCCGTGGCGCGCCAGCACGGCGAGGTGGGCGGCGGAGCCCTTCGCGTCCTGGTACCAGACGGCGTGCTCCTCGCCGTCGTCGTCGGTGTAGTCGAAGTGCGGAGTGCCGGAGGCTTCGTCGAAGACGTAGTCCGCGCCCGTCCGCTCGCGCAGGGCCTCCGCCTCCAGGCTGGTCACGTGGCCCGCGCGGTCGGTCGAGCCGACCTTCCAGTCCCAGCCGTAGGCGGGCAGCGCCACCTCCAGCTTCGCGGGCGGCACCACGCCGACGGCGTAGGTCAGGAACCGGTCGTACCACTCCAGGGAGGACAGCGGGCCCGGTTCCGCCAAGGCGTTGTGCAGGTTGTACCCCATGATCCGCAGGGTGTCGGCGACCTTGCCCAGATGTGCGTAGTCGAAGGCGAGGCCCGCCCCGTCGACCCGGGGCATGACGGTCACGACGCAGGTCCTGCCCTCGGCGTGCAGCCGGGTGCACAACTCCTCGACCAGCCGGTCGTACCCGGTGCGGACCCGCTCGACCAGCGCGGGGTCCGTGGTCTCGGCCATCCGCTCGTAGTCCAGGTCGAGGCCGTCGTAGGACCGGCTCCGCACGACCTCCATCAGGGCGTCCACGTGCGTCGCGCGCTCGTCCGGATCGCCCAGCAGCGCGGCCATGTCCTTCGGTCCCGGGGTCTCGATCACGGTCGGGACCACCTTGATCCCCTTGGCGTGCAGACCGTCGATGATCCGACGGTCCCCGGCGCCCGCCTCGCCCTTGACGGTGTCGGCCTCCGTCGCCGTGTACCAGAACGGACTGACGGTGTGCAGCTGGTCGGCGTGGGCCAGGGCCGAGGCGTAGCCGACCTCGGTGTCCCAGTAGGGAAGCCACGCGGAGCTCGTACGGGCGCCCGCGCGCGCCCCGTCGGCGGACGCGGACGCGGCCGGGGGCGCGGATCCGGCTCCGGCCCCGGAACCGCTGCGCGCGGCGGGCGCGCTCGCGGTCAGCAGGAGCACGGCGGCCAGCGCGGCGGCGCAGCGCAGGGACGCGGGAAGGGCCAGGGCCCGGGCCGGGGGCCGGGTCGAGGAGCGTGCGGTCGTCATGGTCCGAACCTGGCGCGAACCGCGGGCTCCGGGAGCGCGGGACGCGCCGAAAGCGGTCGACCCCGCACCGATCGGCCCACCCGGCGCCCCCCGGACGCGGAACGGGACGGTGTGCCCGGGTCGGGAATGCGGGGCGCGGGCGGGCGGTTCGGATCATCGCGAGACCCGACCATCCGCATGCAGGGAGAAGACCATGAAGATCGGCATCATCGGCGCGGGCAACATCGGCGGCAACCTGACGCGCCGTCTCACCACCCTCGGCCACGAGGTGTCCGTGGCGAACTCGCGCGGCCCGCAGACCCTGGGCGCGCTCGCACAGGAGACCGGGGCCACCCCCGTCACCGTCGCCGAGGCGGCGCGCGGCGCGGAGGTCGTCGTCGTCACCATCCCCCTGAAGAACGTGCCGGACCTGCCCTCCGGCCTCTTCGACGGGGCGGCCGACGGGTTCGTCGTGATCGACACCGGCAACTACTACCCGCAGCAGCGCGACGGCCGGATCGCGGCCATCGAGGACGACGGGCAGACCGAGAGCCGCTGGACCGAGGGGCACCTCGGCCACCCGGTGGTCAAGGCCTTCAACGGCACCTACGCCGAGGACCTGCTGACCCGGCCCCTCCCGGCCGGCGCCCCGGACCGGCTCGCCCTGCCGGTCGCCGGTGACGACGACGCGGCGAAGGCGACCGTCCGGGCCCTCATCGACGAACTCGGCTTCGACTCCGTCGACGCCGGCGGCCTCGACGACTCCTGGCGCCAGCAGCCCGAAACCCCCGTGTACGGGCTGCGCGCGGGCGTCGACGCGGTCACCGAGGCGCTGGCCGAAGCCTCCCCGGTCCGCAAGGACGGCTTCCGGCACCAGGGCTGACCGGGGCGGGCCGGGACCTACCGGGCCGGGTCCTACCGCGCCGCGAGGTCCGCGACGGTGGCGGCCACCACGCCGAAGAGGTCCCCGATGGTGGTCAGGGCGGCGCTCTGGAGCGTCGCGGCGGGCACCACGGTGCCGTCGGGCGCGGCCAGCGTGCGGGTCGCGGTGGCCTCGGCGACCACGGCGGGCCGGTATCCGAGGTTGAAGGCGCCCTGGGCGGTGAAGGTGACGCACATGTGCGTCATGAACCCGGCGAGCACCAGGTCCTGGCCGGAGTCCAGCCCGCGCAGGGTCTCCTCCAGCGTCGTGGCGTGGAAGGCGTTCGGGACGGTCTTGACCACGACGGGTTCGCCGTCCCGGGGCGCCACCTCGGGGCTGATCGAGCCGATCTCGGCGCGGATGTCGTACGGGCCGCCCTCACCGCCGTCGTTGACGACGTGCACCACGGGAGAGCCCGCGGCGCGGGCGGCGGCGAGCAGGCGGGCGCCCGCCGCCAGAGCGGCCTCGGCGCCCTCCAGCTCCATCACCCCCGTGCGGTAGGTCTGCTGGAAGTCGATCATGATCAGGGTTGTCGTGGCGCCGAGCCGGGGGAGCGCGGGGTCGAGCCCGGACAGCGTGCGCAGGGTGGCGGACGGGGTGACGGTGGTGACGGACATGGGAAGGTCCTCTCGTTCGTTTCACGGGAACCCGTGCGGCGCACGGGAAAAGGGCACGGCGAAGCCGCGGACGCGGCGGCGGCGGGTCAACAGGGTTGGTGGGTCGACAGGGTTGGTGGGTCCGCCGGGTTGATGGATCAGCGGGGTCGAGTGCTCAGCGGGGTCGGGTGCTCCGCGTCGCGCCGGAAGCCGGCTCAGCCGGCCGAGCGGAAGCGGCGCCGGTAGGCGGCCGGGGTGGTGGCGATCTGCTTGCGGAAGGCGCGGTGCAGTGTCTCCACCGAGCCCAACCCGGCCGCCGCCGCGATCCGTTCGAGCGGCTCGTCGGTCGTCTCCAACAACCGCCGGGCGGCCTCCACCCGGGCCGCCTCGACGTATCCGGCGGCGCCGACGCCCGTCTCCCGGCGGAAGGTCCGGGCGAAGTGCCGCTCGCTCACGCACATGCGCTGGGCGAGCGCCGCCGCGGAGAGATCGCCGTCGAGGTGATCGGCGATGTACGCGCACAGCTCGTCGATGTCCCGGCGCGCGGCTGCGGGACGGCTGAGCGGGACGCTGAACTGGCTCTGGCCACCCTGCCGTTTGAGGTACATGACCAGGTGGCGCGCCACGGCCAGGGCCATCTCCTCGCCCAGGTCCTCCGTGACCAGGGCGAGCGCCAGGTCCATGCAGGCGCTGATCCCGGCGCCGGTCCACACTCGCCCGGAGCGGACGAAGATCGGGTCCGGGTCGACCTGGACGAGGGGGTGGTCGGCCGCCAGTCGCGCGGCGGTGGACCAGTGGGTGGTCGCCCGCCGCCCGTCCAGCAGCCCCGCGGCGGCCAGCAGGTGCGCCCCCACGCACACCGAGGCGACCCGGTGGGCGTGCGGGGCCGTGGCCCTGATCCACTCGACCACCGCGTCGTCGATACGGGGTACGGGCCCCGCCGGGCCCAGCTCCACCGCCCCGGGTACCAGCAGCGTGTCCACCGCCGCCCCGACCTCGGCGAACGTCAGGTCGACGGCGAGGCGGACCCCGGCCGAGGTGGTCACCTGGCCGGGTTCGGGACCCGCCAGGCGCACCTCGTAGGCGCGGGTGGACGACTCGCGGTTGGCCAGCGCGAAGACCTCGGCGGGGCCGGTGACGTCGAGCAGGTCGACGTCCGGGAAGACCGCGATGACGACACGGTGGGGAGTGGGCATGCGTCCATCCTCACCGCCCGCTCCGGTGGCCGCAATGACGGTTCTCTGTCACATCCGGACACGCGCGCCGGTGGAGGCGCGCGTGTCCGGACGGGCTCACGCCGTGACGGGCGCGAGGTGCGCGACGACCTCCGGGAAGCTGTCGACCACCCAGGTGGGCTCGGCCGTGGCCAGCTCGGCCGCCGAGTGCACCCCGTAGGTGACGGCCACCGAACGCATCCCGGCGGCCCGCGCCATCAACAGGTCGTGGGTGGTGTCCCCGACCATGACGGCGTGCTCCGCCGTGAGGCCCAACCGGTCGAGGACGACCTGCCCGGACTCGGGATCCGGCTTGGGTCGGGTGACCTCGTCCGCGCCGATCACGACGGCGAAGTACTCCCGCAGCCCGGCCGCCGTGAGCAGGGCGTCCGCCGGGCCGTGGAACTTGCTCGTCGCGACGGCGAGCGCCACCCCGCCCTCGCGCAGCCGCGCCAGCCCCTCCGCGACCCCGGGGAAGACCAGGTCCGGGGCCTGCGGGAGCACTATGGTGTCGAAGAACTTCCGGTAGAGCAGGACCGCCTCGGCCACCTGGGCGTGCTCCACCTCCCGCTCCAGCAGGAGGGCGAAGGCCCGCTCCAGGGGGAGCCCGATGGTGGCCCGTACGGCGAGGTCCGCGGGCCGGGTGACGCCGAGCGCGTCGAAGGCCGCCCCGAAGGTCGCCACGATGGCGCGCGGCGAGTCGACGAGGGTTCCGTCCAGGTCGAAAACAGCGAGTCTGATCATGACGCCGAACCTACCGGCGAGCCGCCGCGGAGCGCACCGTGCGCGGCGGCCAGCCGGCCCGCCGCCTCGGCGCAGGTCACGAGCACGGCCATGTTGGCCCGCGCCGCCCGACCGTCGGTGGCGGCGTCCACGGCGCGCATCAGGTAGCTGGTGATCCCCTGCCCCGAGACCCCGTCCCGCTCGGCCGCGGTCACCGCCCGTGCGATGGCCGCCTCCACCTCGGCCGAGTCGACGGCGTCCGCCTCGCTGACCGGGGTGGTGATCAGGAAGGCCGTGGGGGCGCCCAGCGCCCGGTGCGTCTCGACGGCGCGCGCCAGGACCTCCGGGTCGTCGATCCGGTGCGGGGCGCGGTGGCCGCTCGTACGGCAGTAGAAGGCGGGGAAGTCGTCCGAGCCGTACGCCACCACCGGCACGCAGTGCGTCTCCAGGTACTCCAGGGTCAGCCCCAGGTCCAGGATCATCTTCGCGCCCGCGGACACGACCGCGACCCGGGACCGGGTGAACTGGATGAGGTCCGAGGAGACGTCGAAGGTCTGCTGGGCGCCGCGGTGCACCCCGCCGATCCCGGCCGAGGAGAACCAGCGGATCCCCGCCAGCTCGGCCGCCACCAGCGACGACGCCACGGTGGTGGCCCCCGGCCCGCCCCGGGCGAGGACCACCGGGAGGTCCCTGCTGGAGACCTTGGGGATGCCCGTGCGGGAGGCGAACCGCTCGATGTCGGCGTCGGTCATGCCGATGCGCAGCGCGCCGTCCTCGACGCAGATCGTCGCGGGCACCGACCCGCC
Organism: Streptomyces sp. NPDC098789; assembly: GCF_044759975.1. Classification (NCBI taxonomy): domain Bacteria; kingdom Bacillati; phylum Actinomycetota; class Actinomycetes; order Kitasatosporales; family Streptomycetaceae; genus Streptomyces; species Streptomyces sp. NPDC098789. The sequence continues at coordinate 146,136 of NZ_JBIWAJ010000004.1, read as the reverse complement.
CGCCCGGACCGCGTCCTCGACCTTGCGGGCCGTGGCCGCGTTGTCCGGGTAGGACAGGCCGTGCGTGATGACGTTGCTCTCCAGGGCCACCACGGCCCGGCCCTCGTGGAGGGCCTCGCGGACCTCCTCCGTGTACACGAGGGGGACCCCCGCGCCGGTGCTCACGCGCCGTCCCAGTAGCCCGGTGCCTTCAGCAGCAGCTCGCGGTGGGCGGCGATGTCGGTGACGACCCGCTCGTCCCAGTCCTCGGGCGCCACCGGTTCGAGGGAGATCGACACGACCTCCTCGTCGACGGCGAAGGTCGCGGTCACGGCTGCCGTGACCGCCGCGTCGAAGGCGGCGAGCCGCTCGGGCGTGAGGTCCTTGGGGAAGTGACGGACGTGGACGTGGGGCACGGAGCCCCTCCTTTCGGTCGGCCCCCGCGCGGGGGGCGGGGCGGGGTCGGACGGGCACGGCGGCGGCGGGCGGATCCCGCCCCGCCGGACGGATCTCAGGCGTCGGGCGGGGTCCGGGTCGAGGCGGCCGCGGCGAGGGCGTCGATGCCCTCGGGGCGCAGCACCTGGTAGTGGTCGGCGGGCAGGTCGATGACGACCGGCGGGGCGGCGGAGTACCCCGACCGGCCCTCGATGAAGGAGTAGTCGTCACCGGCGGCCCGGATGATGGTCACCGGTGCGCTCAGGCACCGCTCGGCCATCTCGTGGAAGGTGTAGTCGAACTCGTAGGTCTCCTCGACGATCCGGGTGATCCGCCCGACCGTCCCCGGGTCCAGCTCCGGGAACCGGCCGACCACGAACTCCACGAAGGTGGCCTCGTCCCGGGCCGCGGCCAGGCACGCGTCGAGGTCCGGCCCGTGGCCGATGGCGCCCGCGAACACCGAGTAGAGGATGGTCACGTAGCCGGGGTTGGCGTAGGAGGACTCGCGCGGGTACGGCCGCCCCCGGGCGTCCCGCAGCTTCGGGTTGCCCGGGCAGATCAGCAGCAGGTCGGCGACCCGCTGCCCGGACCGTTCGAGCTGCCAGGCGCTCTCGAAGGCCACCCGGGCCCCGAAGGAGTAGCCCCACAGCGTGTAGGGGCCGTCGGGCTGGAGCCGCCGGATCTCCGCCACGTCCGCGGCGGCCATCTCCCCGATGGTCCGGTACGGCGCCTCGCCCGCGTTGATGCCCGCCGCCTGGACCCCGTAGAACGGGCCCCGGGTACGGGCCTCGCGGGCCAGCAGCCGCAGGTTCATCGGATAGCCGCCGAGCCCGGGCCAGCAGAAGACCGGCGAGCCCGGGCCCTGCGCGTACCGGCCGTTCGACGGGCCGCTGTCGTGCAACAGCACCAGCCGGGAGGCCGGTTCGGGATCGGCGTCGGCGATCCGGTCGGCGAGGTCCGCCAGTCGGGGGTGGCCGAAGAGGGTCTGCATGGGCAGCGAGATCCCGAACTCCCGGTTGACCCACCGGGTGAGGGTCATCGCGATCAGCGAGTTGCCGCCGGACGCGAAGAAGCTGTCCGTCATCGACACGCCGTCCGCGTCCCGGTACTTGAGCGCCTTGCCCCAGGCCCCGGCGAGCAGCCGTTCGGTCCGGGTCCGGGGCGCTACCGGAGCGCCGGAACCCCGTGCGGGGGCGGTGAGTTCGGGACGGGCGGAGAGGGCCGCGTAGTCGATCTTCCCGTTGGCGGTGAGCGGCAGCGCGTCCAGCACCAGGACCCGGTTGGGGATCATGTAGTCGGGCAGCAGCCGGGCCAGGTCGTCCCGGATCATCTCCGTCGGGCCCCGCATGTGGACGGAGTCCTCGCGCATCCCGGTGGAGGAGACCTGCTCCTCGCTGACCTTCCCGCCGAGGAAGAAGTACGACGGACCCGGGGGGATGCCCGCGTCGGCCAGGACCGCGTCGATCCGCTGGGCGGAGGGCAGGGGATGGCCCGACCGGGAGGAGTAGCCGGACGACATCAGCCCGAGGCGCAGGCCGTTGCGCTGGAGCCGGTGCAGGGTGCGGCCCAGACCCACGTAGGCGAGCCGCTCGTCCCCGATCCGGCTGACGGCGCTGACGCCGAAGCTCGCGGCCTCGTACACGCCCTGGTTGATGGCGATGACGTGCCGTTTCTCGACGGTCTCGGTGGCCACGGGGGTGAACTCCGTCCCGTCGAGCCGGTAGAGGCCGCCCGGCAGGTCGAGGACCCGGCCCGGGTGCGCCTGGACGAAGAGGTCCACCGGGTCCGGCTGCGTCGGGCGGTCGCCCGGGACCAGCTCGAAGCTCCCGACGAAGTGGTCCTCGTCGGCCGCCTCCAGGGCGGACTTCACCGCCGCCCCGCCGTGCGCAGCGGGCGCGACCGCCAGCCCGTACTCCGGGAGCACCTCGTCGAACACGCCCAGCATGTGCCCGGTCTCGAACTCCAGCACCTCCTCGATGTTGGTGCTGTACACCGGCTCGATGGCGGCCCTGCGCCCCAGGAAGTGCACCCGGAGGGTGCCGCGGCCGGCCGCCGCGCCCCCCGCCGGAGCGTCGCCGATCCGGACGAGGGTGTGGTCGACGGGGTGGAAGTAGTGGATCCCCGGTGCGAGTCCCGCGACGCCCCCACCGGTCTCCAGGTACATCTGCACGGCGTAGAGCGCGCCGGGGGAGGCGTAGGCGTACTTCGGAAGCAGCCGCTCACCGCTGCCGAAGGGCCCGAACCAGCGCAGCAGCGCGCCGAGCTGCTCCGGCGTGAGGTCCGCGGCCGAGCGCGCGGGACCGCGGTCCCGCACCGGCCCGCTTCCGTGCTCGTGCCCCCGCTCGCGGTCGGCCTCGGTGGGGGAGCCGAGCAGTTCGCGCAGGTCGGCGCGGGTGACCTTGCCGCCCTCGTAGAAGCGGTAGGTCTTGCGGGCGAAGGCGGCCTGCCGCTGGCTGCCCGTCGCCTCGTGGCCGGGCAGCAGGGCCACCGGGCGCCCCGCGAGGGCCGCGGCGGGACGCAGGCCCGGGTTGGAGAGCTGGGCCTTGACCTGGAGCTTGCTCGCCTTGGACTGGTGGTGCGCGCCGTGCGCGCCCTGGTCCATCAAGGAGGCCTCGCGCGGGTTGAGTTCGACGAGCGCGATGAGCTGCTGGAAGCCGGTGCGCGGATCGTCGGTGACCACCGCGGCGGCCCGCCGGACCCAGTCGTGCTCCTCGATCGCCGAGGTGATCTCCTCCAACTCGACGCGGTAGCCGCGCAGTTTGACCTGGGTGTCGACGCGCCCGTGGAAGCGGATCGTGCCGTCCTCGTTCCACGAGGCGAGGTCACCGGTGCGGTAGAGCCGCATCTCCGGCAGGAAGGGGGCGGTGAGGAAGCGCTCCCGGGTCTGCTCGGGCAGGTTCAGGTAGCCCCGGGCCAGCTGCACCCCGCCGATGTACAGCTCGCCCTTCGTGTCGGCGCCGACCACCGGGGACAGGTCCCCGTCGAGGACGAAGCACCGGGTGCGCTCCACCGGTACGCCGATGGGGACGATCGCCGAGGCGTCCTGTCCGGCGAGGGCCGCGGGATCGACCGTGTGGGCGGTGGCGTTGATGGTGCACTCGGTGGGCCCGTACAGATTGACCAGTCGGGTGTCCGGCAGCTGCGCGGCGAAGGCGCGGGCCAGCTTCACCGTCAGCGCCTCACCGCCCGAGAACACCCGTCGCAAGGAGGTGCAGGAGGTCAGGCGTTCGGTGTCCAGGAGCGCCTGGAGCAGGGTGGGCACGCACTGGAGGGTGGTCACCCCCTGCGCCGTGATCGTGTCGACCAGGTCCTCCGGGTCCCGGTAGCAGCCGGGCGCCCCCATGACGACCCGGCCGCCCGCCGCCGGGGCGAGGATCTCCCACTGCGCGGCGTCGAAGCTCATGGGCGTCTTCTGGAGCACGGTGGTGTCGGGGCCGAGGTGGCCCTGGTCCAGCAGCCAGCCCAACTGGGAGACGATGCTGTGCTGCTCGATCAGCACGCCCTTGGGGCGACCCGTCGAGCCGGAGGTGTAGATGACGTACGCGAGGTCGCCCGGGCGTGCGGCCGGCCGCTTACCGGGGCGCCGGCCCGTGCGCTCCGGTTCGCCGGAGGCCCGGGGCGGTTCGCCGCCCAGGGCCAGGACGGTGGTCCCGATCGGCGCCAACTCCCGCACCTTTGAGACGAGATGGCGCTGGGTCACGACGATCTCCATGGCGGAGTCCTCGATCATGTAGCGCAGCCGGTCCTCGGGGTAGTCCGGCGACAGCGGCAGGTACGCCGCGCCGGAGTCGAGGATGCCCCACGCCGCGGTCATCAGGTCGAGGGAGGGCTCCGCGTACAGGCCCACCGGGGCGTCCGCGCGCGCCCCCGCCCGGCGCAGTCGACGCCCCAACAGGGCTGCCGCCGAGCCCAGTTCGGCGTAGGTCAGCTGGTGATCGGCGCAGCTGACGGCCACCGCGTCGGGCCGGACCCGGACCTGCTCGGCGAGCAGGTCGGTGAGGACGGTCGAAGGGGCGGCCCACGCGCTGATCGGATCCGCTCGTTCGCTGATCTGCTGTGCGGTCATCTGGCCACTCCGGACGGGCGGGACGCGGCGGGCGCCGGAGGTCCGGTGGACACGGGGGGAGCTTCGACGGGTGACGGCAGGGGCGCCTTGCGGCGCCCGCCGCGCGGCTGGGCGACCACGACCGCCGCGACGACCGCGACCGCACCGGCCAGTTGGAGCGGCCGCAGGGTCTGGCCCAGCACCAGGTAGCCGAGCGCGGTCGCGGCGAGGGGGGAGATGAAGCCGAGGAAGGAGACGGCGAGCGCGGGCAGCCGCTCCACCCCGCGGAACCAGACGGCGTAGGCCAGCAGCGCACCGACGAAGCCGAGGTAGCCGAAGCCGGCGAGGTTCCTCCCGGTGATCGTGTCCGGCAGACCCTCGCCGAGCAGGGCGATGGGGGCGAGGACCAGCCCGCCGACGGTCAGCTGCCAGCCCGTGAAGGTGAGCAGGCCGACCCCCTCGGGGCGGCCCCAGCGCTTGGTGAGCACGATGCCGCAGGCCATGCTGACCGCGGCCAGCAGGCCGGCCGTCACGCCGGTGGCGTTGAGCCCGGCGTTCGGTTGGAGCACGAGCAGCCCGACCCCGGTGGCGCCCAGGGCGCAGGCCACCAGGTGCACGGCCTTGATCCGGTCCCCCAGCAGGAGGGCCGAGAGGACCAGTACGAACATCGGCTGCACCGAACCCACCAGCGCGGCGACCCCGCCGGGCAGGTGGTAGGCGGCCAGGAAGAGCAGGGTGAAGAACGCGCCGATGTTCAGCACGCCGAGGACCAGCGCGCGGGCCCACCAGATCCCGCGCGGCAGCGTGCGCCCGATCAGCAGCAGGATCAACCCGGCGGGCAGCGCCCGGACCGTGGCCGCGAGCAACGGGCGGTCCGCGGGCAGGAACTCGGTCGTCACCAGGTACGTGGACCCCCACACGGCGGGGGCGAGGGCGGTGACGGCGGAGTCCGCCGCGACCCGGTGGCCGCTCACCGCGCGGCCACGGCCGAGTCGGTGGTGCCGAAGAAGCGGTCCCCGAAGTCCCCGATGCCGGGGATCATGAAGGCGTTGGGGTTCAGGCACTCCTCGATGGACGAGGTGATGATGGTGACGGCCGGGTGCTCGCGGTGGACGGCGGCGATCCCCTCGGGCGCGGCGAGGAAGTCGACGAGGACGATGTTCTCCTCGCGCACCCCGGCGTCCGTCAGCACCCCGATCGCGGCGTTCGCACTGCCGCCGGTGGCCAGCATCGGCTCCAGCAGCAGGACGTGCCGCTCGGCTATGTCGTCGGGCAGGTTCCAGTACTGCAGGTGCGGTTGCTTGGTGATCTTGTCCCGCTGGATGAGGATCTTGCCGATCCGGATGCCGGGGATGAACTCCCGCAGCGCCTCGGCCATCGAGTCCCCCGCCCGGATCACCGGGACGGCGCACAGCTTCCCGGTGAACTTGAGCCCGTGGTAGGTCTCGCCGACCGGCGTGATCACCTCGTGCTTGTCGAAGGGCAGCAGGTCCAGGGCCGATTCGAGCAGTAATCGGATCACGCGGCGGGAGTACAGGACGAAGTCGGCGCGGGTGGCGCCACGGTCCCGGATGACCGTGTGCAGGGCCCGCAGCTGGTTGGTCTGGGGGAGTTCGTGGACTTTCGGGGTCGTCGACATGGGTCCTGCTCTTCGTCGGTGAGGGACGCGGACGGAAACAGAGCAAACACTCTGTGACTTGGTGTCCGCAAGGGTCCCGCTTCCGCACGCCTGACCGAATTCCGCTGTGTGTGCCCCCGCCACCGACGGCCCGCGACGCCCGCGCCCGCACCCCTCATCGACCCGACCAGCACCTCCGCCCGCCGCCCGCCTCCGGCCGCCCTCGCCCCCGGCGCTCTCTTCCTTGGCCGGATCCGGTCGCGAGGAGAGCGGCCCGGGCCGCTCCCGGCGGCCGTCAGCGCGCGGTCAGGGCGTACGCGTCGAGGGGCGGGTTGGCCCGGGGCCGGGCGAGCGCGTCGAGGGTGTCCAGGGTGGGCCGCAGGGCGCGGGCGACCGCCGAGTCCGGGGCGAGGGCGGCGTACATGTCCCGACAGATGGCGATCTCCCAGTCCGCGTCCTGGAGGCCGGTGGTCTCCACGCGCTGCTCCGCCACGGTCCGCCAACCCGCGGGGCCGAGCAGGGCGCGCAGCGCGTCGCGGGACATCGGCGTCTGCACATTGGCCCCCTCGCCGTGCCCGTACGCGGCCGCCTGGCCCTGGGCCAATACGGCGAGCAGGTGCGGGATCCGGTCGGCCGAGCGCGGGGTGAGGTCCCATTCGGCGAAGCAGAGCCCACGGGCCCACGAGCGCACCCGGGCCAGGGTGTCGGCCAGCTGCCCGGTCGAGCCGAAGTACCAGGAGCAGTGCGCCAGCACCACGTGGTCGAAGGAGCCGTCCGCGATGCCCGCCGTCGCCTCCTCGTCCAGCACGTCGAAACCGAAGCGGAAGTCGATGCGCGGGCCGAGCGGCCCGGCCGCGAGCCGGGCGGCGGAGTCGCCGACGGTCACCGGCGCGCCGTAGGAGGGCTCGGCGACGTCGACGGCGAGCACGTGGCCGTGCGGCCCCACGGCGTCCGCGAGCACGGCGGTCATGTCGCCCTGCCCGCACCCGATCTCCAGCACCCGCGCGCCGGGCGCGATGTCCCAGTGCCGCACCAGCTCCGCCCGGTGCCGGGTCTGCACCTCCTGGACCGCGCGGTCCCGGTCGGCGGCGGCCATCGCGGCGGTGAGTTCGGCGATGCGGTCGGGCGGGGTGTCGGGCACGTGGTCCTCGGATCCTGGGGTGTGGGGCCCGTACGCGGTGCGACGTATCACGCACGGACGCTCGGACGCATGGAGCGTTCGGAGCGCCGGCGCGGGGCCGTCATGACCCCATCACGTCCGCCGCGCGGCCGCACCGGAATTTCCGGCGGCCGGGATTCCGCTCCATGCGAGGGCGAGCGCGGTGAAGGCGCGGGCCGCCGCGCTCTCGTACGCGCTCTCCCGACGCAGCAGCACTACGGTGCGCACGGGCAGGGCGGGGGCGAGGTCCACGGGGTGCAGGCCGGGCCGGTCGCGGGCCAGGGCGTCGGGCAGCACGGTGGCCAGGGGGGTGCGCCGGACGATCTCGGTGAGGGCGCTCAGCGAGTTCGCCTCCACCGCGATCCGGGGCGCGACGTGCTGCGCGGCGAAGTAGCCGTCGATGTGCGAGCGCGTCGCGAACTCACCGCTCAGCAGGGCGAGATCGCACCGCGCGAGATCGGCGGCCGGCAGCGGCGCGGTGCGCCCGGCGAGCGGGTGGGAGTCGCCCACGACGAGGCCGAGGCTCTCGGTGAAGAGCTCCGTGGCCCCGATGCCCGCGAGGTGCGGCCCGACGAAGGCGATCGCGAGGTCGAGCTCGTCGGCGAGCAGCCCGGACTCCAGCTGGGCCTGCGTCATCTCCTTGACGTCGAGGTCGATCCCGGGGTGCTGCCGGTGCAGTCGCGCCGCCAACGGGCCCAGCAGGTACGCGGTGAAGGTCGGGGTCATCGCGAGCCGCAGGGTGCCCCGGGAGAGGTCCGCCACGTCGAGCACGGCCCGCTCGGCCGCGGCCAGGTCCCGCAGGGCGCGCCGGGCGTAGTGCAGGTAGGCCGCCCCGGCGTCGGTGGCCCGCACGCTGCGCCCGCTGCGGTCCAGGAGCTGGACGCCCACGGTCCGCTCCAGCTGTCTGATCTGCTGCGACAGCGTCGGCTGGGAGACCCGCAGCTCTTCGGCGGCGCGGGTGAAGCTGCCCTGCTCGGCGACGGCGAGCAGATAGCGGAGGTGACGCAGTTCCGGGGCCATGGAGCCCAGGATAGACCGAGGTATAGATACAACCAATATCGATCATGCCCAATACGACTTGGACACTATAGGTCCAGGTCATGCATGGTGGAACTCGTCAGCCCGTCACCACCGACGGAGGCCGACACACACCGAAAGGAGTGGCCATGCACGATCTCGCAGCGGGTGTCGCGCACTTCCAGCAGGACGTCTTCCCCACGAAGGCCGGGCTCTTCGCACGCCTGGCGACCACCCACCGGCCGCACACGCTGTTCATCGGATGCTCCGACGCCCGCGTCGTGCCCGAGCTGATCACCCAGCAGGAGCCGGGGGAGCTGTTCGTCATCCGGACCGCCGGGAACCTGGTGCCCGCCTACGCCCCCGGGGACGAGGGCGTCGGGGCCAGCATCGAGTACGCCGTCACCGCCCTGGGCGTGAGCTCCGTCGTGGTCTGCGGACACTCCGCCTGCGGCGCCATGACGGCGCTCGCCGAGGGCCACGACCTGACCGATCTGCCCGCCGTCGCACGCTGGCTGCGCCATGCCGACGCGTCGTTGGCCCGTAGCGCCCGTAGCGCCCGTAGCGCCCGTGGTGCCGGCGGTGCCGGCACGGATGCGGCCGCGGACCGGGTCGGCGCCCTGATCCGGGACAACGTCAGCGCCCAACTGGCCAACCTGGCCACCCACCCGTCGGTGGCCCGCGCCCTGGCGGCGGGCACCCTCGCGCTGCACGGCTGGGTCTACGACATCCCCACCGGAACCGTCGAGGACTTCGCCCCCGCGGCCTGACCTCTCCCCCTGCCCCGACCCCCACCCCTACCGAAGGAAGAAGCCCCCATGCTGCACGCCCAGTTCGACCCCTCCGCCCGGCAGGCCCTCGCGATCACGGCCGTCGACGCCAAGACCCGCAAGGACCTGTCCTGGCAGGAGATCGCCGACGTGACCGGCCTCTCGGTCGCCTTCGTCACCGCCGCTCTGCTCGGCCAGCACCCGCTGCCGGCCGACGCGGCCGTCGCCGTCGCGGGGCTGCTCGACCTGGACGCCGACGCCGTGCGCCTGCTCCAGACCGTCCCGACCCGCGGTTCGATCCCGGGCGGCATCCCGACCGACCCGACCATCTACCGGTTCCACGAGATGCTCCAGGTGTACGGAACCACCCTCAAGGCGCTGGTGCACGAGCAGTTCGGTGACGGCATCATCAGTGCGATCAACTTCCGGCTCGACGTCAAGAAGGTCGCCGACCCGGACGGCGGCGAGCGCGCCGTCATCACCCTCGACGGCAAGTACCTCCCCACCAAGCCCTTCTAGTCCACATCGGGCCGCACCCGCCCATCGGCGGGTACGGCCCGTGCGCGTCAGCAGGTCAGCAGGTCAGCAGGTCAGCAGGTCAGTCGGTCGCCCGGGGTGACGCCCAGGATCTGCGTGAAGGAGCGGTACTTGTCCACGCGGCTCTGGACCTGCGCCGGGTTGCCCCCGTTGCACTCCAGCGAGCCGTTGATGGACCGGATCGTCTCGCCGAAGCCCGCGCCGTTGACCATGGCGGTGTGGGCGGTCATCGTGCCCGGGCCGTTCTGGGTGTTCCAGTACCAAAGGGCGGTCTTCATGGCCACCGCCGGGTCCTGCTCGACCAGGTACGGGTTCGCGAGCAGGTTGATGCCCAGGGCGTCGCCGGCCGCCTTGTAGTTGAAGTTCCAGCTCAGCTGGATGGGACCGCGGCCGTAGTAGGCGGCCTGTCCGGCCGGACAGCCGTAGGGCTGGGACGCGTCGCAGTAGTGCGGGTAGTTGGCCGTGTTCTGCTCGACGATGTACACCAGCCCGCCCGTCTCGTGGGCGACGTTGGCCAGGAAGGCGGCGGCCTCGCGACGCTGGGTGGTGGCGTCACCGGTGTGCGTGAAGCCCGGGTAGGCCGACAGTGCGGCGACCAGGCCGTTGTACGTGTAGAACGGGTTCCGGTTCGGGAACATCTGGTTGAACTGGGCCGCGGAGACCACGAATCCGGACGGGTCGGGATCGGGGTCCGGGTCCTGACCGCCGCCACAGGCGCCCTGGTCGGACCAGACGCCCCACTGGCCGGTGGTTCCGGGGGTCTCGCCCTGCGTCCACCACTTGGCCTGCCAGTTGTGGCCGCCGTACGAGGTGGCCATCCCGTTCGTGTACACGGCGGAGGAGGCCCACGGACCCGCGCACGCGGCGGCCGCGGCGGCGGGGGCGGGGGTGGCGGGCAGGGCGATGGCGAGGGCGGCGGTCACGGCCGCGGCGGAAGCGAGGGCGAGGGCGCGGCGGCGTAGCGCACGGATCACGGAACTGCTCCTTGGGTGGGGGGAATTGCCGTGGGGGGCAACTACCGCCACTCAAGCGAAGCTGGTCTGGACCTGTCAAGGTCTAGACCAGCTTCGGCATATGTGCGCCCGCCGCGCCGACTACCCGCCCGCCACCGGCACACCGGCCGTCACCGGCCAGCTGCCACCGAGGGCGAGGGCCGTGCCCACCAGCCCGATGTGACTGAACGCCTGCGGGAAGTTGCCGAGTTGGCGCCCGCCCACCGGGTCGTACTCCTCGGCCAGCAGCCCCACGTCGTTGCGCAGTTCCAGCAGCCGCTCGAAGAGTTCGCGCGCCTCCTTCTCCCGCCCCGTCATCAGCAGGGCGTCGGCCAGCCAGAACGAGCAGGCCAGGAAGGTCCCCTCGGCCCCCGGCAGCCCGTCCACGGTCGGTCCCTCCGTCGAGTAGCGCCGCACGAGCCCGCCGTGGCCCAGCTCGCGACGGACCGCGTCCACCGTGCCGATGACCCGCGGATCGTCCGGCGGCAGGAACCCGACCCGCGGGATCAGCAGGGTCGCCGCATCCAGCTCGGTGGAGCCGTAGGACTGGGTGAAGGTGCCCCGCACCGGATCGAAGCCCTTCTCGCACACGTCGCGGTGGACCTCGTCGCGCATCGTGCGCCAGCGCTCGATGTTGCCATCGATCTCCGGGTTCGCCTCCAGGGTGCGCACCGCCCGGTCGGCGGCCACCCACGCCATCACCTTGGAGTGCACGAAGTGCCGGCGCGGACCGCGCACCTCCCACAGGCCCTCGTCGGGCCGGTGCCAGTTGTCCGCCACGAAGCGCAGCAGCGCCACGTTGATCTGCCAGGCGTGCGGCTCCGCGGGCAGCCCCGCGGTGCGGGCCAGGTAGAGGGAGTCGATGACCTCCCCGTACACGTCGAGCTGGAGCTGGTCGACCGCCGCGTTGCCGACCCGCACCGGCGCGGACGACTCGTACCCGGCCAGCCACGGCAGGTCCGTCTCCGGGATCCGGCGCTCGCCCGCGATCCCGTACATGATCTGGAGGTCGGCCGGATCGCCCGCGACCGCCCGCAGCAGCCACTCGCGCCAGGCCCGCGCCTCGTCGAGGAAGCCGGTCTGGAGCAGCGACCCGAGGGTGAGGGTCGAGTCGCGCAGCCAGCAGTAGCGGTAGTCCCAGTTGCGCACGCCGCCGATCTCCTCCGGCAGGGAGGTGGTGGGCGCGGCGACGATCCCGCCGGTGGGCGCGTAGGTCAGGGCCTTGAGCGTGATCAGCGAGCGCATGACGGCCTCGCGGTAGGGGCCGTCGTACAGGCACTGCTCGGACCAGGCCCGCCAGTCCTCCAGGCTCTGCTCCAGCGCCTCGTACGGGTCGATGAGGTCGGGGCGCGGTTCGTGCGAGGCGTGCCAGGTCAGCACGAAGGCCACCCGTTCGCCGGCCTCGACGGTGAACTCCGAGCGGGTGCTCTTGTCCTCGCCCCAGGTCTCCACGGGCGGCTCGCTGCGCAGCCACGTCGAGTCGGGTCCGGCCACCGCGACCCGGTGGCCGTCGCTGCGCCGCACCCAGGGCACGACGGCGCCGTAGTCGAAGCGCAGCCGGATCGTGGCCGCCATGGGCACCGCGCCGGAGAGCCCCTCGACGATGCGCACGACATCGGGGGCGACATCGCGCTGCGGCATGAAGTCGGTGACCTTGACGGTGCCCTCGTCGGTCTCCCAGATCGATTCGAGCACGAGCGAGTCGCCCACGTAGCCCCGGCGGGTGCATCCGGTCCCGGCCGGTGCGACGGCCGGTGCGATCCGCCAGTGGCCGTTCTCCTCGTCCCCCAGGAGCGCCGCGAAGCAGGCGCCCGAGTCGAAGCGGGGCAGGCACAGCCAGTCGATGGATCCGTCCCTGCCGACCAGGGCCGTGGTCATCAGGTCGCCGATCAGCGCGTAGTCCTCGATGCGTTGGTTCACGCGATTCGTGTTCCCCCGTGATCAACGGGCTAAGCGGGCCGACCGGGGGTGAGATCTCGGTACCCCGCAGCCGGGACGTCCGTCGGTCAGCGGGTGCCCAGGGTGATCCAGCGGGCGGTGCTCGGGACGCCCCGGGCGTTCAGCAGGAAGAGCATGTAGTGGCCGGGAGGGGCGTCGGCGGCGCCGGGGGGCGTGCGCAGGCGGATCGTGTCGCCCCGGACCTCGCCGATGCGCAGTTCGAGGTGGCGCTGGCTGGTGTTCACGGAGTGGGTGACGGTCGTGGGGGCGAGGAGCACCGCGCGCCGGACCTCGCCGGGCGTGCCGGTGCCCACCGGGAACTCCGTGTCGTAGCCGAGGTTCCCGGCCGGCACCCGGTCGAGCGCGGGCCGTGCGCCCCGGTGCAGGTAGGCGGGCTCGTAGAGCTCGATGCTGCCGTCCATGCCGTCGCGGACGTCCGGGTCGTTGGCGATCTGCTGGAGTTCGTCGCCGGTGACCATGACCCGGCCGTCCGGCAGCACCAGGGCGTTGGAGTGGTAGCCGCGGGGGAGTCGCTGGGCCGGCCCGAGCCGCCAGCGGCCGTCCGCCCCGCGGGTCTCGATCTGCCGGTACTTGAGGTCCGCCTCCGGGTTGAAGGGCCCGTGGCCGTAGTCCCGGGTGTCCAGGGCTCCGTTGACGGTGAGGAGGGTGGCGTCGGGCAGGATCAGCGTGTCGTCCTGGGTCCGGCCGAAGGCCCGCGGCTCCTCGGTGGTCCACGCGCCGCCCGCGAGCCGGTAGGTGTTCGGGTCGTGCGGGTCGCCGCCGAGCACGAGGACCGAGTCGGGGCCGCGGAAGCCGGCGGGCAGCGGTACGGCCGAGCCGTAGCCGCGGAAGTCGGCGGGCCGCCGGGCCAGGTCGGCGCGGGTCTCCTTCACCGGGTCGAAGAGCCACTGCTGGTCGGCGTCGCGCCCGAGCCCGTAGATCATGCCGTCCCGCAGCGAGAAGAGGTGCGGGTAGTCGTTGCGGAAGGGCGCGTCCGCCCGGAACCGCTCCACCGGCAGGCCGGTGGGGATGTCGTACGTGCGCCACGGCACGGGACGCGAGCGCGCGGGGAAGCGCTCCACGACGGGGGTGGGCGTGCCCGTGCCGCGCTCCGACTGACCGGACATGACGAGCTGACGGCCGTCCGCGCCCGTCACCACCGAGGGGTACCAGCGCCCCACGGACATGTCGCGGTTGCGGAACCAGGTCTCGGTCCACGGGTCGAAGACGAAGGACAGCTTGGCGCCGGTGCCGCCCTTGCCGCCCACGTTGCCGCCGAACACGGCGACCATGCCGTTGGGCAGGAAGGCGTGCCCGGCGCAGAAGAACGGGGCGGGCCGGGGCGCGTAGGTGCCGTCGGGCATCAGGACGGTCGGCGGCTCGACCTTCTTGAAGGCACGGGCTCCGGTGCCCTTGGCCGGGTCCCAGAGGTAGGCGCGACCGGCGTTCGTCCGGCCGATCCGGTCGGTGGGGCCGGTCTCCTTGGTGGGGTCGGTGCCGACGCGCTCGAAGGAGAAGAGGAGCACCTTGCCCGTCGGCAACTGCGCGACGTGGACCCCGAAGTCGGGGGAGGGGAAGTAGTCGGTGAACCGGCCGGACGCGGCGGCGTCGAAGGAGGCGTTGGCCGTCCGCTGGGAGGTGCGCAGCGCCTCCAGGCTCGCGGTGCGCTTGGCCTGCGGGTACTCGGCGGCGCCGGTGCTCCCGACGGCGAGGCGCCGGCGGGCGTGCTCCCGGGCGTGGTCCTCGCCGAGCAGGGCGGCCTCACCGGGGTCCGGTACCGGCCCGGACCGGGCGGGGTCCGCCGCGCCGTCGTCGTGCCGGTGGGCGACGGCCGGCGGGGTCGCGGCGCCCCGGGGAGCGGCCGTGGCGGGGCCATGGGCCGTCGCCGTGGCGGCCAGGGCGGCGACGGCGGACAGGGCGACGAGGCCCGCGCGGGCCGCGCGGGCCGACCGGGCGGCGGAACGCGCAGTGGTGGAGGCGGTGGTGGACGAGGCGGCGGACGAGGCGGCGGGCGAGGCGGAGGAGCGTGCGGCGGACCGGTGTGCGCGGGGCATGGGGCTCCTGGACGCGAGAGGGGAGGGGAGGGGAGGGGACGCCACCGGGTGATCTCCCGCACCCTCGGCCGAGTCGCCGCCCATAGTAGGAGAAAAGGGGCGTCCGGCTGGACGTGCCGCGCGCGGCACGGGGGTTGGGCCGTCCAGCCCTTGGGACGGCGGTCTCGATCGCGCCGAGTCCCGGGCCGATCGCGCCAATACCGCCCGGTAGCCGGTCCGGTACGGCGGACCACGGTTTAGCGTCCCGCCATGCATTCGAACAGACGGACGTCCGCCCTGGTCACACCCGCCCCGGTGATACCCGCCCCGGTCATACCCGCCCCCGCCCCGCCGAGCCGCCGTGCCCTGCTGCGCACCGCCGTGGCCGGAACGGCCGCCGCCGGATCCGTCCTCGCCCTGGGCTCCGCCTTCCCCGCGACCGCCGCCCCCGCGACCGGGGACCGCTCCGAGGCCGGGCCCCGCCCCGCCACCCCGCAGGAGGCGCTGCGTCGCCTGGCGGCCGGCAACCGGCGCTGGTCCGCGCAGCGTCAGGAGCATCCGCACGAGACGCCCTCCGTACGGCTCCAGCTGGTCGCGGGCCAGCATCCGTTCGCCGTGGTCCTCGGCTGCGTGGACTCCCGGGTCCCGCCGGAACTGGTCTTCGACCAGGGCCTCGGCGACCTGCTGACCGTGCGCTCGGCGGGCGAGGTGCTGGACGAGGCGGTGCTCGGGAGCATCGCCTACGGGGTGCTCGAACTGGACGTCCCGCTGGTGCTGGTGCTGGGGCACCAGTCGTGCGGGGCCGTCGGCGCCGCCGTGCACGCCGACGAGAGCGGTGAGCCGCTGCCCGCGCACGTCCAGTACCTGGCCGACCAGATCCGACCCGCCATCGACCGCACCCGGGAGGGCGCCGCCCGCGTCGACGCGACCATCGACGCGCAGGCCCGGCGCACCCGGCAGCGGTTGGCGGCGGAACCCGACCTGGCCCGGCGCGTGGCCACCGGGAGGCTGGCCGTGGTCGCGGCCCGCTACGAGCTGCGCGACCAGCGGGTGCGCACCCTCTCCTGAGCCGCGCCGTCCGGCGCCGCGGCGGATCGCCCCCGGCGTCGGGCGTGTCGCCCGGATGGGTGTGGACGGGGCCGCCCGGCACGACAAGCCGATGGGGTGCTCGTAGCGTCGTGAGCGTCAGGGCCACTCGGCCCGACACGGTGAACTCTCCTGATGAGAGGCCATGTCGATGCAGTCGGACGCGCCGATATCGAGCCTGCTGCGGGTCCACCGCGGCACCGCCGAACCCGAGGAGCTGGCCGCGATCGCGGTCGTGGTGGCCTGCCTCGTGGGCCGCGCCTCGCACGCCGCCGGCGAAGCCCGGGGCCCCGCCCGGCCCGCCCGGGCACCCCGTCACCGGCATCAGGCGCCGCGTGCCCACGGATGCTGGGCGGGGTGCTGGGCCTGCGGTTGACCCGCAGGCCCGTGGACCGCTCCCGTGGACCGGTCCACGGACCCCTCCCGCCTCAGCCGGTGCGGAGCACCTTCGAGAGCACGTCGAGCAGGACCGCCTCCGGAGCGCCGGACTCCGGTGCCCCCGCGCCGCCGTCCGTGCGCCAGGCCACGAACCCGTCGGGGCGGACCAGTACGGCGCCCCCGGCGGGCAGCTCGTGCACCTCGGTCCAGTCGGCGTCGTCCGCCTGCACCAGGTCGGCCCCCGACCCGGCGGACCCGACCGTGTAGGCGTCCAGGCGCGCGCCGCTGCGCCGGGCCACCTGCCCGGCGGCCGCCGCCCACGGGGTGCCCGGGGAGGTCAGCAGCACGAAGGACCGCTCGTACAGGTCCAGCGTGGAGAGGCGCTGCCCGGCCCGGGTCACCCACATGTGCGGGGCCCGCGTGCCGACGTCGCCCTTCAGGCGCAGACCCTCGGGGATGACCGGACGGTCCTGGTCGCCGCCGACGACCGCGCCGACCGGGTAGCAGTACCCCATGGCCGTGGGCAGCACCCCGCTCCTGGGGCCGCCGCCGCCCATCGTGGGGGGCGGCGCGTAGCCCGGGTGGCTGTGCTCGGCCGAACGCGCCGACGCCCGCTCGCTGGTGGCCCTGGCCACCGGGAGCCGTTCGGCCTCGTAGGTGTCCAGCAGGTCGATGCCGGCCGAACCGTCGAGCACCGCCGCGATCTTCCACGCCAGGTTGTGGGCGTCCTGGATGCCGGTGTTGGAGCCGAAGGCGCCCGTCGGGCACATCTCGTGGGCGGCGTCCCCGGCCAGGAACACCCGTCCGGAGGAGTACCGCACCGCCACCCGTTCGGCCGCGTGCCAGGGCGCCTTCCCGCCGATCGCGACGTCCAGGTCCGGGACGCCGATCGCCTCGCGGATCTGGCGCACGCACCGCTCGTCGGTGAAGTCCTCCAGGGTCTCGCCCTGGTCCGGGTGCCACGGGGCGTGGAACACCCACAGCGTGTCGTTGTCCACCGGCAGCAGCGCACCGTCGGCGCCCGGGCGGATCAGGTAGCAGACGATGAAGCGCAGGTCGCCCAGCACCTCGGTCAGCCGCTCGGACCGGAAGGTGATGCTGACGTTGTGGAACAGCTCGCCGCCACCCGTCTGGGGGATCCGCAGGGCCTCCCGGACGGGGCTGCGCGGGCCGTCCGCCGCGATCAGGAAGTCGGCGCGCACCCGGATGTGCTCGCCGGTCTCCCGGTCCTTCACCAGGGCGTCCACGCCGTTCTCGTCCTGGTCGAAGCTCATCAGCTCGGTGGAGAACCGCACGTCGGCGCCCTGCGCCCGGCTCTGCGCGGCGAGTTCGGGCTCGATGTTGTTCTGGCTGCACAGGCACCAGCCGGTGGGGCTGAAGCGGGCCAGCGCCCCGCCCGGGTCGACCTCCTTGACCAGCCAGTTGTGCTGGTCGCCGGTGAGCGATTCCGTCTGCAGGATGCCGTTGTTGCCCGCCAGGGCGGCCGCGGCCCGCCGGATGGCGGGTTCCGCGCCGGCCGTGCGGAACAGCTCCATGGTCCGGGCGTTGATCCCGCGTCCGCGCGGGTGCTCGGACGTACCGGCGTGCTTCTCGACGAGCAGGTGCCTGATCCCGTGGCGGCTCAGGAACAGCGAGGTGGACAGGCCCACGAGGGAGCCGCCCACGACGAGGACCGGTACGCGGACATCGGGGTTCTCTTCCATCGGCAAGGGGCTCCTGATTTCTGTGCGGATCCTGCGGATCGTGCGGGGGAGTGAACTCCTTTATGCCCCCGATCGGTCACAGAGCCCGGGCGATTCGCCGCTTGTCACCCGCTTGATTGTGAGTTGTGGCGATTCGTCCCGGTCCGGATGACCATGAGGGACAGCGGACCCCCCCGCATCGGAAACGCGTTGGCGCGTTGGCCCGCACGCCCTCACGAAGGAGTGAGTAGATGACCCACACCCTGGCCGAACGGGTGTCACAGTCCGCCTTCGACGGCTCGATGCTCCGGGTCGTCCTGCTGATGGACCTCCACGAAGGCACCCAACAGCGGTTCTTCGAGGCGTACGAGCAGCTCCGGCACGACATCGCGTCCGTCCCGGGCCACCTCGGCGACCAGTTGTGCCAGTCCTTCGAGAACCCCTCCCAATGGCTCATCACCAGCGAGTGGGAGAGCGCGCCGCAGTACCTCGCCTGGGTCAACAGCGAGGAGCACGCCGAACAGGTCCGCCCCCTGGGCGCCTGCGCCCGCGCCATGCGACCGCTGAAGTTCACGGTCCTGCGCGAGACCGGCAAGCGCTACGACGCCCCCGCGGCCCCCGAGGTCCGGGCCCGGCTCCAGCCCGCGCCCCGGCTCGGCGCCGGCATCGTCCGCCACGGCCTCACCTTCACGGTCAAGCCGGGCAGCGAGGCGGCCGTGGCGGAGATCCTCTCCTCCTACGCCTCCCCGGCCGCCCGCGTCGACGACCACACGCGGCTGTGCCGCACCTCCCTCTTCATGCACGGCAACCGGGTGGTGCGTACGGTCGAGGTCCAGGGCGACCTCATGGCGGCGCTGCGCCACGTGTCCGAACAGCCCGAGGTCCGTGCCGTGGAAGAGGCCCTGAACCCCTACCTGGAACAGGACCGGGACCTGGCCGACCCCGAATCGGCCCGGATGTTCTTCATGCGCGCCGGGCTCCCCGCGGTCCACCACATCGCCGCCCGCGACGGGGAGGCCGGCCCGGCCGAGGTCCACCGGCACGCCGTGCTCTACCCCGCCAAGCCGGGCTGCGGGCCCGCCCTGGCCCGGTTCCTCTCCCAACAGGACGAGGCCGCGGCCCGGCGCCCCGGCGGATCGGTGCGCAGCAGCAGCATCTTCCAGCGCGACGACGTCGTGGTCCGCCTCCTGGACGTGAGCGGACCGCCCGAAGCCCGCCCCGCGGCGGCCGTCGGCATCGAAGGGCCGCGCAAGGCGGCGGTCCTCGCCCGGCTGCTCGCGGGCCCGGCCGGCCACTTCCCGGCCACGCCCCACCCCATGAAGCTGATCACGGACCGGCACGCACCCGCGCGGTCCTGATCCGGCCGGGGCGCCGCCCGCGCCAGGCCGACCCCGCACCACCCCCGGCTCCACCTCCCCGCTCCCCCCGCCTCACCCGCTCCACGGCTCCACCCCACCCGCCCCCAGCGACGACAGCCTCGTGCAGGCTCCGTCTCCGCCCGGAGGAAGTCCGCCATGACCAGAGAACGCCCACGCATCGTCGACCTCAGCCAGACGCAGCCCAACACCCGGCGCGGAGGAGATCTGCGAGCCGTGCTCACACCGACCTCGGTGGGCTGCACCAGCGGTTTCATGGGCCTGGCCGTGATGGCCCCCGGTGAATCCATCGCCGAGCACTACCACCCGTACTCCGAGGAGTTCGTGTACGTGGTCGCCGGGCACCTGGAGGTCGACCTCGACGGCGAGGCCCACCCGCTGCGCACCGACCAGGGGCTCCTCGTCCCCCTCAACGTGCGCCACCGCTTCCGCAACGTCGGCGACACCGAGGCCCGGATGGTCTTCCACCTCGGCCCGCTCGCCCCGCGGCCGGAGCTGGGCCACGTCGACACCGAGGAATCCCCGCACGCGGCGGCGCACGCGTCGGCCCATACGACGGCAGTCGAATGGGATCGTCCGCCGGACCGCACGGGAGTGGTGTCGTGACCCGCCGCCGGGTGGCCGTCACCGGAGTCGGCGTCGTCGCGCCCGGCGGCATCGGCACGGCCGCCTTCTGGGACCTGCTGTCCCACGGTCGCACGGCGACCCGGGGCATCACCCTCTTCGACCCGGCCGGTTTCCGCTCCCGGATCGCCGCGGAGGTGGACTTCGACCCCGCCGCGCACGGCCTGGACGAGGACACGGCGGCCCGGGCGGACCGGTACATCCAGTTCGCCCTGGTCGCCGCCCGGGAGGCGGTGGCCGACGCGGGCCTCGACCTGAGCGCCGACGACAGCTGGCGCACCGGGGTCTCCCTGGGCACCGCCGTCGGCGGCACCACCCGCCTGGAGCACGACTACGTCGCCGTGAGCCAGAAGGGCGAGTGGTGGGACGTGGACCAGCGCCTCGCCTCGCCCTTCCTGCACCGCGCGTTCACCCCCGCCACCCTGGCCTCGGCGGTGGCGGAGCAGACGGGCGCGCGGGGCCCGGTCCAGACCGTGTCCACCGGCTGCACGTCCGGACTCGACGCGATCGGGTACGCCGTCCACTCCATCCAGGAGGGTCGGATGGACGTGTGCATCGCCGGCGCCTCCGACTCACCCGTGTCCCCCATCACGGTCGCCTGCTTCGACGCCATCAAGGCGACCTCGCCGAACAACGACGACCCGGCCCACGCCTCCCGGCCCTTCGACGCGCACCGCGACGGATTCGTGCTCGGCGAGGGCGGCGCCGTCCTCGTCCTGGAGGAGCTGGAACACGCCCGGGCCCGCGGCGCCACCGTCTACTGCGAGATCGGCGGGTACGCCACCTTCGGCAACGCCCACCACATGACGGGGCTCACCACGGAGGGCCTGGAAATGGCCCGCGCCATCGAAACCGCCCTGGCCCAGGCGCAGATCGCCGCGAGCGGGATCGACTACGTCAACGCGCACGGCTCCGGCACCAAGCAGAACGACCGGCACGAGACGGCAGCGGTCAAACGGGTCCTCGGCGAGCACGCCTACAAGACCCCGATGAGCTCCATCAAATCCATGGTCGGGCACTCGCTCGGCGCCATCGGAGCCATCGAACTCGCCGCCTGCGTCCTGGCGCTCCGCAACCAGGTGGTGCCCCCGACCGCCAACTACGAGACCCCCGACCCCGAATGCGACCTGGACTACGTCCCGCGCACCGCCCGTGAACACCCGCTGCGCAGCGTGCTCTCCGTCGGCAGCGGATTCGGTGGGTTCCAGTCCGCCGTGGTCATGTCGCAGCCGAAGGAGGTGCGCGTGTGAACGCCCGTGGGAATGAGCAGGGGAACGCCCGTACCGGCGCCGCCCGTCGGCCGTCCGGCCCCCCGGCGGTCGTCATCACCGGCATCGGGCCCGTCGCCCCCAACGGGATCGGCGCCGACGCCTTCTGGAAGGCCACCCAGGCGGGAGACCCGGTCATCGGCCGGATCACCCGACAGGGCTGCGAGCACCTTTCGCTGCGCGTCGCGGGCGAGGTCCGCGGCTTCGACCCGGCCACGCTCGTCGAGGAGCGGTTCCTCGTCCAGACCGACCGGTTCAGCCACCACGCCCTCGCCGCGGCCGATCTGGCCCTGGAACACGCCCGGCTCGGCCGCGCGGACTACGAGGACGACCCGTACGCGGTGGGCGTGGTCACCGCCGCGGGATCCGGCGGCGGCGAGTTCGGACAGCGCGAGCTGCAACGCCTGTGGGGACGCGGACCCCGCTACGTCGGCCCGTACCAGTCCATCGCCTGGTTCTACGCGGCGAGCACCGGCCAGGTCTCCATCCGGCGCGGGTTCAAGGGCCCCTGCGGGGTACTGGCCAGCGACGAGGCCGGCGGGCTCGACGCCTTCGCGCACGCGGCCAGGGCCATCCGGCAGGGCAGCCGCGCCATGCTGGTCGGGGCGACGGAAGCACCGCTCGCGCCGTACTCGGTGGTGTGCCAGCTCGGTTACCCGGGGCTGAGCGTCAGCGACGACCCCGAACGGGCCTACCGGCCCTTCACCGAGAAGGCCTGCGGCTTCGTCCCGGCCGAGGGCGGCGCCATGTTCGTCGTCGAGGCCGCGGACGCCGCCGCGGAGCGCGGTGCGCCCGTACGGGCCACCCTCGCCGGACACGCGGCGACCTTCACCGGACCCGGCCGCTGGGCGGAGTCCGCCGAGGGCCTCGCCCACGCGATCCGGGGCGCGCTGCGGGAGGCCGACTGCGCCCCGGAGGAGATCGACGTCGTCCTCGCGGACGCCCTCGGCACGCCGGAGGCCGACGCGGCCGAGGTCCGGGCCCTGCACGAGGCCCTCGGCGCGCACGGTCGGACCGTACCGGTCACCGCGCCCAAGAGCGGTATCGGGCGCGCCTATTGCGCGGCCGGCACCTTGGACGTGGCCGCCGCCGTCCTGGCGCTGGAACACGGCATCATCCCGCCCACCCCGAACGTCTTCGACGTGTGTCACGACCTGGACGTGGTCACCGGTGGCGCCCGCTCCGCGGAGCTGCGCACCGCCCTCGTGCTGAGCCGGGGCCTGATGGGCTCCAACTCGGCGCTCGTCGTCCGCGGGCAGCACCCGTAACGGGCCGTTGCCCGCATCGGCAGCACCCACCGGCACGTGGCCGCGGCCGTGGCCTCAGTCGAAGCCGTAGCCGTAGCTGTAGCCGCAGCCGCAGCCGCAGTCGCAGTCGCAGAAAGAAAGGCACCCACCATGTCCGACCGACTCACCATGGAAGAACTCGCGGGCCTGATGAAGGCCGCCGGAATCACCGTCGACCCCGCCGAGATGGCGAGCCGGCCGGACGCCGTGTTCGACGACTACGGCCTCGACTCGCTGGGACTCCTCGGCGTCGTCGGCGAGCTGGAGAACCGGCGGGGCCGCGCGCTCCCCACCGACGCGGACCGCTGCAAGAGCCCCGCGGAATTCCTCGACCTGGTCAACAACAGCCTGATGACGGGAGCCTGACATGGCCGGCCACACCGACAACGAGATCACCGTCAAGGCCCCCGTCGACCTCGTGTGGGAGATGACCAACGACCTCCCCAACTGGCCGGACCTCTTCAGCGAGTACGCGTCCATCGAGATCCTCGACCGAGCCGGTGACACCACCCGCTTCCGGCTGGCGATGCACCCGGACGAGAACGGCGTCGTGTGGAGCTGGGTCTCGGAGCGCACCGTCGACCGCGCGGGCCTCAGCGTCCGGGCCCGCCGCGTCGAGACCGGCCCGTTCGCGCACATGGACATCCACTGGGAGTACGCCCCGATCCCCGGCGGCACCCGGATGAGGTGGGTGCAGGACTTCGCGATGAAGCCCGAGGCCCCCATCGACGACGCGGGCATGACCGACCGGATCAACCACAACTCCCGCATCCAGATGGAGCTGATCCGCGACAAGATCGAGCGGCACGGCCGGGAGAAGGCCGAACGCCCCGTTCCCGTCGCCGGCGGCCGCTGAAACCCGTCACCACGAGCAGGAAGGCACTCTCCCTCCCATGCACCAAGCGCTCATCGTGGCCCGTATGGCACCCGGCTCCGCACCCGACATCGCCGACCTGTTCGCGGCCTCGGACGCGGGCGAGCTGCCCCAGCTGGTCGGCGTCAAACGCCGCAGCCTGTTCCAGTTCGGCGAGGTGTACCTGCACCTGATCGAATCCGACACCCCGCCGGGCCCGGCCATCGCCGAGGTCACGGACCATCCGGAGTTCCGCAGCCTCAGCGACAGCCTGACGCGGTACATCAGCCCGCACGACCCGGAGACCTGGCGCAGCCCGAAGGACGCGATGGCCCAGCGGTTCTACCGCTGGGAACGTCCCGCCTGAGGGAGGACCGGACCGGTTCCCCACCGCACGGCCCCACGGGCCGGGACGGACGCCGCGGCGCACACCGCGCGGCGCTCCGGCCCGGCCCGTCCGGCTGCCCGGCCCGCTCGCCCGCTCGCCCGCTCGCCCGCTAGGTCACCGGGACAGCCGCAACGCCCCGGTCGGCGCCGCGGGCGCCGGGCCGAGGGTCGTGGTCCCCGGCGCCGCGCGGTGCCCCAGACCCGTGCGGTACGCGTCCAACGCCGCCTCGGTGCGCCCCGCCTGCCGCAGCAGATCGCCCAGCAGCCGGCACAGGTCGGCCAGGTCCCCCGACGCCCCGCTGCGCTCCAACAGGGCCAGCGCCCGTACGTAGTGCTCCTCGGCCGCGTCGGTGTCCCCGCGCTCCTGCGCGATCAGCCCCAGCAACCGGTGGGCCCCGCCCGCGTGCACCGCGCCGTGCCGGTCACCCAGTTCCAGCAGCTCCGCCAGCAGCGCGGCCGCCTCCTCGTACCGGCCGAGCCGGCGCAGTACGTCGGCCAGCTCCACCTCGACCTGCGCGGTGTAGAGCGCGGCCCGGCGCGCCGCCAGCATGTCCCGCGCCGTACGCAACTCGACCTCGGCCGCGTGTAGTTCGCCGTTCTGCGCCTGTACGTACCCGCGCATCCAGTGGCAGTGCGCCAGGTCGGCGCCCAGGCGCAGCTGCCGGTAGATCGCCTGCGCCTTGGCCAGTGAGGCATCGGCGTCGGCGGGCCGCCCCTCGGCGAGGAAGGTCCGGGCCACCTGCCGGTGCATGCCCGCGACCAGGGCCGGATCCCCGACCCGGGGCGCGAGCGCCAGCGCGAGTTCGGCCGCGTGCGCGGCCCGCGCGTGCGCCCCCATGTCGATGTAGGGGCCGATGACCGCCGCGTAGAGCAGCACCAGCGCCTCGGGATCGGGCAGCCCGCCCGTGTTGAGCTCGTCGATGGTGGATTCGAGCAGGTAGCAGGCGTAGCGCAGCTCTCCGGCCAGCAGCAGTGCGACCGCGCGGCCGCGGATCGGCCGGGCCCTGCGGTGCAGCGGTTCGCCCTCCAGCAGGCGCTCCGCCGCTTCGAACCGGGCCACGGCGTCGGCGAGTTCACCCGATTCCAGGGCGCAGTCGCCGAGGCCCAGCAGCGCCTCGGTCCGCTCCGCGGTCAGGTCGAGCCGCTCCGCCTCGGCCAGGAGCGGCCGGTAGCGGTCGGCGGCCTCGTCGGCGGCGCCGGTGGCGAGCGCCCGCTGTGCGTCGGTCAGGCCGAGCCGCAGCTCGGTGGCCAGAGCGGCGGGCCGGCCGGTGACCAGCTCCTCGTAGCCGACGCCCAGGCGCCCGGCGAGGAAGCGCAAGGCGGTCTCGGAGGGGCGGACCTTGCCCGCCTCCAGCGTCGAGACGTACGCGGCGCTGTAGGCCGGATAGGCCAACTGCTTCTGGGTCAGACCGCGTTCTGCCCGCAGTCGCTGAACCCTGTGCCCGATCTCGATCGGTTCGTCCATCAATGCTCCCTGATCACGCCAACGCGCCGCCGAGGGAACAGTATTGGGGCGCGCGGACCATTGCGCACGCCTCCTGCGCCCCCTAATTTAAGCAACCGATTCATTCCGCTTAATCAGTCACTTAACTTCCGTACTTCCGTTGCTCAACTTCCTTGTCATAGGGGGCATTTCGTGGGACGAGCGCATTTCGTGAGATCGGGGCACTTCGCGGGGCGGGGGCGGTCGCCGAGGCGGATCGTGCGCGCGGTCGCAGTGGCGTGCTGCGCCACCGCCGTGCTGCTGGCCGCGGGACCGGGCGACGCGAGCGCCGACCCGGCGCCGCGCCCGACCGCCGCACCGCCCGGCGGCGCCCGCGTGCCGGTGGAGGTGCCGGGGCCGGAGCACGGCGGCGAAGCCGGGTCCGGATCGGTCGAGGTACCGGCGGCGGGCCGGGCGAAGCCCGGGCTACGGCTGCCCGAGGCCGGGCGGGCGGGCGACGGGGCCGTCACCAAGATGATCGACAACGGCGCGGTGGCCGACCGCCTCGACATCGTGGTCGTCGGCGACGGCTATACCGCCGCGGAGTTGGACCGCTTCCACATCGACGCCAAGGAGAAGTGGGCCGAGCTCTCCGCGGTCGAGCCCTACGCGAGCTACCGCAACCTCTTCAACGTCTGGACGGTCGACGCCGTCTCCCGGGAGTCCGGCGTCTCCGGCGACCCCGACCCGGCGACGGTCCGCGACACCGCGCTCGGTTCGTACTTCTGGTGCGAGCAGATCGAGCGGCTGCTCTGCATCGACCAGCCCAAGGTGGACGGTTACGTGGCCAAGGCGCCCGCGGCCGACCTGGTGATCGTCCTCGCCAACAGCGCCAAGTACGGCGGCGCGGGATACAACGAGCCCAGCGCGACCCTCGGTTACGCCGGCATATCGACCGCCTCGGCGGGCCACCCGAAGTCCGGGCAGGTCGCCGTCCACGAGACCGGCCACTCGCTGGGCAAGCTGGCCGACGAGTACTTCTACCCCGGGGTCCCGGAGTACGAGCACTACACCGGTCCCGAGCCCGCCGACTCCAACACCTCCACCCTCGCGGCCGGTCCGATGGGCGAGCGGCGCACCAAGTGGTACCGCTGGCTCGGCGAGACCTCGCCCGACGGCGGTGCGGTAGGCGCCTACGAGGGCGGCGGATACTTCGTCACCGGCCTCTACCGGCCGACCGACGCCTCGATCATGCGGGTCCTGGGCAAGCCCTTCAACCTGCCCGGCGTCGAGGCGATGATCGCGGGGTTCCACCAGTACGCGCGGCTGGCCACCCCGCTCGCCCCGACCGGGCGCACCCTGCGGCTGCGGGATGCCGCGAAGGTCTCCGTACCCCGGCTGACCGGCCCGGACGGGCGGCAGCCGGTGGTGCGCTGGTACCTGGACGGGCGCGAGCAGAAGCGGTTCGAGGGACGCAAGGAGGTGTACGTCGGCGAACTGTGGCTCTTCGACCTGCGGGCGCACCGGCTGACGGTCACGGTCGAGGACCGCACGCCCTCGGTGCGCGACCCGGAGCTCGCCCGCAAGCTGCGGTCGTCGGTCGAGTGGCAGGTCCGTCTGTAGCGCGCACCCACGGATCGGTCCGGCCATTGCGGTCAACTCCGGCCGAAAAGGCGGGAAAAAGGGTGGGGCGGGAGCCCGGGAAGGCAAGGATGATCACTCATGTCCGTGGCCGGACCGGGCCCGCGGACCGCAGAGAACGGGAGACGCAGATGCCTTCCCCACGCCTCGACCGACGCCACCGGATCCGCCACCACCACCGCATCAGGAGTACCGCGGCCACCGCCGCCGTACTGCTGTCCCTCCTGGCCGGCGCGGCCCCGGCGGCGGCGACCGCCGCCGACCGCCCGGCCCCGGGGCCGGCCCGGAACGCGCCCGGGCCCCGGCCCGCCGACCTCGACCGGCAGCGGCTCGACCAGGACCTCGACGCCGTGCACGCGGCGGGCCTGTACGGCGCCTACGCGGCGGTGCGGGACGGCGCCGACCGGTGGCGCGGCGCCACCGGCTTCGCCGACGTCGACACCCGGCGGCCCACCCGACCCGACATGCGCCACCGGATCGGTAGCATCACCAAGACGTTCACCGCGGTCGCCGTGCTCCAACAGGCGGCCCGTGGCCGGATCGAGCTGGACCGGCCCGTCGGCGACTACCTGCCGGACCTCGTCCCGGGCGAGCGCGGCCGCAAGATCACCGTCCGCATGCTGCTCAACCAGACCAGCGGCATCGCGGACTACCTGCCGATGGCCTTCCCGTCCCTCCTCCAGGGCTCCCCGCAGAGCCTGGACGACAACCGCCACCGCCACTTCCCCCCGACCGAGCTGATCGGGTACGGAGTGGGCGCGCCGCAGGTCTTCGAGCCCGGCGCGCGCTGGTCGTACTCCAACACGAACTACATCCTGCTCGGCGAGCTCCTGCGCGCCGCCGCCGGCGAGGACCCGGAGACCGTCATCACCCGTGACGTGATCCACCGCGCCCACCTGCGCGACACCTACTTCCCCGGCGCCGAAACCACGGTGCGCGGTCCGCACGCCAAGCTCTACGAGTCGTTCTTCGGCCACATCGACCCGCCCCGCGACTACAGCGAGTACGACATGTCGTGGGGCGGCACGGCGGGCGCCCTGGTCGCCACCATGGACGACGTCAACACCTTCTACCGCGCCCTGCTCCAAGGCCGCTTGCTGCGCCCCGAACAGCTCCGGCAGCTGCTGACCACCGTGCCCGTCAAGGACGCGGGCGGCCGGGAGACGATGCGCTACGGCCTCGGCATCGTGCGGGTCGACACCCGGTGCGGGCCGGTCTGGGGCCACGACGGCGCCGTCTTCGGCGGCGGCACGCTGGCCCTGTCCTCGACGGACGGCGGGCGCCAGCTCGCCCTCGGCTCCACCCTGTCGAAGTACGAGCGGCTGGACGCGAGCGGCAACCCGCTCCCGAACGCCATCGACGCGGCCAGGAGCGTCTTCATCGACGAGGCCCTGTGCGGCGGCGCGGCAGCGGGACCCGGCGCCCGCACACCCGACCCGGACGCCTCGCGCGGCCCGGACGAGGGACTGCTGCGGCGGGTGGCGCCCCGCGGCTGACGGACGAGCGCCGGGCCGCGGGGGAGGGGCTCAGCCGTTCGCCGCGTACTCCCAGAAGGCGC
The DNA here is from genome assembly GCF_044759975.1 of Streptomyces sp. NPDC098789. NCBI lineage: Bacteria > Bacillati > Actinomycetota > Actinomycetes > Kitasatosporales > Streptomycetaceae > Streptomyces > Streptomyces sp. NPDC098789. Next base: position 118,051 of record NZ_JBIWAJ010000004.1, on the reverse strand, counting down.
GCATCGGCGGCGGCGGGGTCGGGCCGCCCAGCTCCAGCTGGGTCAGCAGGATCGAGACGGCGCCGGTCGACGGCACGAGGTGCGCCGCCGTGCCGGTGCCGCCGACCCAGCCGTAGCGGCCCGGCACGTTCCACGGATCGCGCACCTGCACGTCCACCGACCCGCCGAAGCCCCAGCCCTGGCCCTCCAGGAAGAGGTCGCCCCCGGAGCGCTGGGCCGGAGTCAGCCAATCGGTGGTCATCATGCGCACCGACTCCGGCGACAACAGCCGGCCGGTACCCGCTGCCACGGCCCCTCCGGCGAGCAGCATCCGCGCGAAGGCGTACCAGTCGTCGACGGTCGAGACCAGCCCGCCCGCGGCGGACGGGAACGCCGGCTCACGGCTCCACTGACCCTCGCGGGCGTCCACCAGCTCCCACGTACCGCTCCCGTCCGCGGCGGCCCGGTACTGCTCGGTGAAGCGGCCCAGCGAGGCCGCCGGCACCGCGAAGCCGGTGTCGACCATGCCCAGCGGAGCGAAGACCCGCTCGTCCAGGAACCGCGCCAGGGGCTGCCCCGCGACGCGCGCGATCAATACGCCCAGAATGTCCGAGCAGGTGTTGTAGAGCCAGGCCTCACCCGGCTGGTACAGCAGCGGGATCCGCGACAGCCCCTCGATCCAGGCGTCCGGCGGCGCGACGCGCTGCGGCTGCGGGGGGCCCTGGAGCAGCTCGCTGAAGAGCAGGCCGACCGCTGGGAGCGAGAAGTCCTCCGGGAAGCCGTACCCGGCGCGGAAGGTCAGCAGGTCGGACAGGGTGATCGGGCGCAGCGCCGGCACCACGTCGTCGACGGGGCCCGACGGCGTACGGACGACCACCCGGTCGGCCAGCTCCGGCAGCCAGGGCGTGACCGGAGCGTCCAGCGCGAGCAGCCCCTCCTCGACCAGCAACATCACCGCCGCGGCGGTGATCGGCTTGGTCAGCGAGGCGATGCGGAAGATCGTGTCCCTGGCCATCGGGGCGCCGCTCCGGGCGTCGGAGGCCCCCACGGCCGCCACCTCCACCGCGTCCCCGCGGGCCACCAGCGCCACCGCGCCCGGCAGCGTCCCCGCGTCCACCGGCGCTTCCAGGATCCCGCGCAGACCGGTCATGTCCCCACACTCCCCACTCGCGATGCTACGGCCGGGCACGCTCCCGCGGCCGGCCCCTCGGAGTGAGGACTCCCGGGGCCGCCCGAAATCATCGCCAGACACCCCCTAGTGCCGCGTCAGGCAGCGTTTGCCCGTTGAGGAGCGTCGCGACGGGGCGAACGTTGCCTGACGCGGCACTAGCGCATGTCCATGCCCGGGTCGTCGATGCGGCTCTCCTGCTCGCTCTGCTCCTGCAGCCGGCGCGCCTTGTCCTGGAGCCGCTTGCGGTCCTGCGGGTCGGCGGCGCGCTCGGCCGCCTCGTTCAGCTCCTGCGCCTTGGCGCGCATCTGCCCGGCCCGGCCGCCGGGCTCGCCTGCAACGCTCATGATGACTCCTCGGATCGGTGGGGAGAGCGGGCGCATTCAGCGAAGCAGCAGTGCGGCGCATCCGCATCCCGGGACGCCGGCTCCGGCCCCGCCGGCGTTCGAGGCGCCCCCGGAGGGCGAACCGGGGACCGCCAGGATCCGGCAGAGCTGCCCTAGAAGGGGCCCATCCGCAGCTGCGCCCAGGTGTCGGCGCCGACGATCCCGTCCGGGGTCAGCCCCCGCTGCTGCTGGAAGCGCCGGGTGGCCTCGGCGGTCGCCGCGCCGAAGGCGCCCTCGGTCTCGGTCTCCGACCAGGACAGGGCCGCTCTTGCCCACGTCGATCCCGGAATGCCGAAAATGGCCTGATCCGATTTCCGGAGTGTCAACTTCCCATATCGGACTGATACGTTCCGCGAGTTGATCTTGCCGGCCGCCCCCGCGTGGCACCGGCGATCCCCTCGTGCAAGGAAACCCACATTGGTCCGCCAGCCGTCACACCGCCATGCCGCGTCGTTCACCCGCGTCGCGCTGCCCGTCCTGCCCGCGCTCCTGCTGGCCCTGGTACCCGCACTCCCGGCGGCCGCCGCCGAGACGCCGCACCTGGACTCCGTCGAACGGACGCTCCGCCAGGTCAGCCCCGGCCTCGAAGGCCGCGTGTGGGAGCGCAGCGCGGGCAACACCCTCGACGCGTCCACCCCGGGCGGCGGGGACTGGCTCCTGCAGACACCCGGTTGCTGGGGCGACGCCACCTGCACCGAGCGCCCCGGGACCCGGCGGCTGCTCGACAAGATGACCGAGAACATCTCCCGGGCCCAGCACACCGTCGACATATCCACCTTGGCGCCGTTCCCCAACGGGGCCTTCCAGGACGCCGTCGTCGCCGGCCTCAAGGCCTCGGCCGCCGCCGGGAACAAGCTCACCGTCCGCGTGCTGGTCGGCGCGGCCCCGGTCTACCACCTCAACGTCGTGCCGTCGAAGTACCGCGACGACCTGGTGGGCAAGCTCGGCGCCGACGCACCGAACGTCACGCTCAACGTCGCCTCGATGACCACCTCCAAGACCGGGTTGTCCTGGAACCACTCCAAACTCCTCGTGGTCGACGGCCAGTCGGTCGTCACCGGGGGCATCAACGGGTGGAAGGACGACTACCTCGACACCGCCCACCCGGTGACCGACGTCGACCTCGCGCTGAGCGGCCCCGCGGCCGCGTCCGCCGGGAAGTACCTGGACGAGCTGTGGTCCTGGACCTGCCAGAACAAGGGCAACATCGCCAGCGTCTGGTTCGCCTCCTCCAACGGCGCCGGGTGCCTGCCCGCGCTGGCGCGACCGGAGCCGCGTACGCCCGCGGGCGGTGACGTCCCGGTGATCGCCGTCGGTGGACTCGGCGTGGGGATCCGGCGCAACGACCCGACCTCGACCTTCCAGCCGACCCTGCCCACCGCGGCCGACACCAAGTGCGTCGTCGGCCTGCACGACAGCACCAACGCCGACCGCGACTACGACACGGTCAACCCGGAGGAGAGCGCGCTGCGCACGCTCATCTCCAGCGCGGGCGCGCACATCGAGATCTCGCAGCAGGACCTCAACGCGACCTGCCCGCCCCTGCCCCGCTACGACGTCCGGACCTACGACGCCCTCGCCGCGCGCCTGGCCGCGGGCGTCAAGGTCCGGATCGTCGTGAGCGACCCCGCCAACCGCGGCGCCGTGGGCAGCGGCGGTTACTCGCAGATCAAGTCCCTCTCCGAGATCAGCGACACGCTCCGCGACCGCCTCGCACGGATCACCGGTGACCAGGCCGGCGCCAAGGCCGTGATGTGCTCCGGGCTCCAGCTCGCCACCTTCCGCAGCTCGGCCAACCCGACCTGGGCGGACGGGCGCCCGTACGCCCTGCACCACAAGCTCGTCGCCGTGGACGGAGCCGCCTTCTACATCGGGTCGAAGAACCTCTACCCCGCCTGGCTCCAGGACTTCGGTTACGTGGTGGAGAGCCCGGCCGCGGCCGAGCAGTTGCGCGCGCAGCTCCTCGCGCCGCAGTGGCAGTACTCCAAGGCGACCGCCACGGTCGACTACGAGCAGGGCATCTGTCGCTGATATCAGGACATTCGGCGCCACAGCCGGAATGCAGGGGCATGGCCATTACTTCGGCCATGTCCCTGCTGCCGTCCGGGGGCGCCGCGGGGGCGTCGAGCGGGACGCGGCAGCGTCCGGGCGCTCGGGTGCGGGTACGTCGATCCGTTCGCGCCAGCCGGGCCGCGGACCGCGGGCCGGCCCCGACCGCAGGGAATGTGCCACGGGCAGCTGCTGGCCCTCGACGGGTGCAGGGCACACCTTGTTGAGTCGTGCCGCCCAGCTGTTGATCTATTTGAGGAGCATTCATGAGCACGGTTCGTTCTGCTTTCGCCCTCGGTGCGGCCGCGTTCGCGGTCACGGCGGCGCTCGTCACTCCCGCATCGGCGGCGGCGGACCCGGGCGCGGCCCCCAAGCCCGCGAAGTTCTGCACCTACGTCGTGGACACCGGCCAGGGCGGTTGTTTCGGGACCAGGGCGCAGGCCGCCGAGTTGGGCGCGAGCGCCGAGTACAAGGACCTCGGCAAGATCTGGAGCGATGCCAACTCCAACGGCAGCGAGTTCACCTTCCGCGGCAGCGTGGGTTGCAACTGGCGCTACCCGGAGTTCAACAGCCTCGCCAAGTGGGGCTGGAACGACATCGTCAGCTCGGTCGAGGGCGTCACCTGCCCGATCACCCTGTGGGAGCACGGGGACTTCCGGGGAGCCCACCAGACGTACTACGGCTACAACGCCTACGTCGGTGACGGCATGAACGACAAGGCCTCTTCGGTCAGCTTCGACCTGCGCTGATCGCGCGGTGCGCCGCGGCCCCCGGGCGGGGGTCGCGGCGCACGGCGGAGCGGGGCTCAGTGGAACAGCATGGAGGCGCCGCCGGCGGCCGTGGTGACCGATCCGGGGCACAGGAAGCTCCCCGAGGTCTTGGTCGCGGTGAAGGCCTGGTTGAGGTACTTGCGGGTGGCGCCTTCGCGGTTCCACACGATGTTGGTGGCCTTGTAGCGGCAGGAGATGAAGCTCTGCTTGCCGGTGATGTCGATCGCGTCGGTCTTCGCGACGCCGCTCGCGTCGTCGAAGGCGAAGGCGGGATTGTTGTTGAGGCTCGCGGTGATGCCGCCCGTACAGGACAGGTTGCCGCCGGGCGTGTTGATGGTGGTGCGGTCGATCGTCAGCGCGGCGGGGGGATTCGCGCTCGTCCTGGCGTTGGTCCAGGTGCAGGTGTTGCCCGCGACCACGATGACGCCGTCGGCCCGCTGGTCCGCGGTGGGGCCGAGGGCGATCGCCGCCGAGGATCCGGCGAGGACCGTGGCGGCGGCCAGGGCGGTCAGGCCCGTCCATTTCCTGATGCTCATCATGTGCTCCTCATTGTCATGTCCTCGTGGGGGTGGACCGACGCGCCGTGGAACGTCCCACAAGGACCTTGAAATGTCAGGCCCATGTCAAGCAATTGGCCGAATGGCTCCCCTCGCGCGGCGACCGGCGGCGGCGTCGGCCCTCATGAGGAGCGGGATCAGTGCGTAGGCGGCCACGGGGACGACCACCGCGGTGAGGATCAAGGTCCGCAGGGGCAGCGGGAGGTCCGACGTGGCCGGGCCGAGCAGGCCGAGGGCGAGGGTGATCGTGGGGTAGACGGCCAGCCAGGTGATCAGTGCCCGGCGGTGAACGGAGGGGCCGGTCGGGGCGGCGGACGCGGTGCGGTCGGGGGTGGTGGCGGAGGGGGTGATGGGCGGGGCGATGGGCGGGGCGGCTGACGGTGCGGGCGCGGCGTCGGGCATGGGGTCTCCTGGTCGTGGCGGTGCCGAGCGGCTGGAATCCTGATCTCCAACCAACTGGTTGGAGTCTTGCACATGATCCGACCCATCTCCAACCAGAAGGTTGGAGATGGGTTAGGATGCGGCCCATGGCCTGGGACACCGCACGTACGAAACAGCTCCTGCTCGACGCCGCGGTCGAGGAGTTCGCCGAGCACGGCCCCGAGGGCGCCCGGATCGCCCGCGTCGCGACCCGGGCGGGCGTCAACAAAGAGCGCATCTACCAGTACTTCGGTGGCAAGGAGAAGCTGTTCGTCGCCGTCCTGGAGGCGGAACTGCAGAAGCTCGCCGCCGCGGTACCGCTGGCGCCCGAGCAGGCCGAGGACCTCGGGGACTACGCGGGCCGGATCTTCGACTACCACCAGCGGTACCCGCACTTCGTCCGCCTGCTGGCCTGGGAGGGGCTCCAGTGCCAGGACCGGGTGGCCGCCCAGTGCGAGCGCACCGACCACTACGACGAGAAGATCGCGGCCATCGCCGCCGCGCAGCGGGCCGGCGCCGTCACCGGCGCCGTCGCCCCCGGCCAGATCATGCACAGCGTGATCTCGCTGACCGTCTCCTGGTTCAACCTGCCCCAGCTCTCCCGGATGCTCGTCCCCGGCGTCGCGGACGACGGCGCCGCCGCGCAGCGCGCGGCCCTGGTCGACGCGGTCCGTCGCCTGACGGCCTGACGGCCTGACGGCCTGACGGCCAGGCGGCCAGGCGGCCTGACGGCCGGGCGTCAGACGGTGACGACGGACTTGCCGCGGACGCGGTGTTCCGCCAGGCTCCGCACGGCTTCGGGTGCCTCGCTCAGCGGGTACGTCCGGTCCAGGGCCGGTGTCAGCCGGCCGGCTCCGACGAAGTCGGCGAGCACGTCGAGGTCCTCGTACCGCTCCGCCGCGGCCATCGGGCGCAGCCGCTGGCCGACGAAGAGCGAGAGCAGCGCGGCCCGGAGCAGCCGGCCCATCCCGCCCGACCAGCGGCCCCCGGCCTCGTTGCCCACCAGGACGAGCGTCCCCCGGGGCGTGAGGGCGCGCCGCAGCCGGGACAGGGGCCTGCCGCCCGCGATGTCGAGGACGAGGTCGTAGCGGGCCGGCGCCCCGCCCGCCGCACCCGTAGCCGTCCCCGCGCCCGCGCCGATCTCCGCGCGCGTGTAGTCGATGACGTGGTCCGCGCCGAGCGAGCGGACCAGGTCGGTCTTGGCGGTCCCGCACACCCCGGTGACCTCCGCGCCGTACGCCTTGGCGAGCTGTACGGCGTACGACCCCACGCCCCCGGAAGCCCCGATGACCAGCACCTTCTGTCCCGCGCGGATGCCCCCGCTGTCGCGCAGGGCCTGGAGGGCGGTGAGCCCGGACACCGGCAGCGCGGCGGCCTGCTCGAAGCTCAAGGAGGCCGGCTTCAGGGCGAGTTTGGCCTGCGGCGCGCACGCGTACTCGGCGAAGGCGCCCTTGCCCATGCCGAACACCTCGTCGCCCGGCCGCAATCGCGTCACGTTCGCGCCGACCGCCTCGACCGTGCCCGCCATGTCCATGCCGGGTATGCGGTACTTGGGCCGTCGTAGCCCGTAGCCCATCAGCCGGACCAGGTACGGCGTCCCCGTCATCAGGTGCCAGACCCCGGCGTCGACCCCGGCCGCGCGCACCCGCACGAGGACGTCGTCGTCCCCGGGGACGGGCCGCTCCACGTCGGCGTCGAACCTCATCGCGTCGGCCGAGCCGTACGCGTCCTGGACGATGGCTCTCATGGCCCCTCGCTTCCCTTGTCGGTGGTGCTGTCGGTAGTGCTGCCGGTGCCGGTGTCCGTGCCGGTGTCGGACGCGTCGTCGTCCGGGTACTGGAAGACCGTGTCGAGCGGGACCCGGAAGGCGCGGGCGATCTGGAACGCCATCTGGAGCGAGGGGGAGTAGCGCCCCTTCTCGATGGCGATGACGGTCTGGCGCGTCACGCCGATCCGGTCCGCGAGTTCCGCCTGGGTCATCTCCCCGTGCGTGAACCGCAGGGCGCGGATGCTGTTGGTGACCTCCGTGGGCTTCACCATGCCTGGAAGCCCCCCCGGTAGGCGGCGATCTTGGCCATGGAGCCGAGGACCGCCGACAGGACGAAGGCCAGGTAGACGGCGTTGGCGATCCAGAAGTAGTCCAGCTCGGCCATCGCCATCAGGAGCGCCGCCACCCCGCCGATGGCGACGAACGACTGCCCGATGTGCTCGCCGAACCGGCTGATCTCCCGGTCGCGCTGGTCCGTGCGCCGGCCGCTCCCGGGGGAGCCGATGCCCACGGCGATGTTGACCGCGATCGTCGCGGCGATCGAGCCGCCGATCGACCACAGCATCAGCGGTACGTACGCCACGTCCGCGGGAGAGCCGCCCCCTGCCCGGCCCAGCACCAGCGAGAGGTACACCGCGTACGCCGCGACGGCCACCAGCCCCATGGTCCAGGCGCGCTTCTCTTCGAACGACACGTGCACCCTCCGTTCCCGTGTAAAGCATCTTTGACACGATGAACGTAAGGTCTGCTTGACCTCGTGTCAATGTTTCTTTACCTCGTGTGGCGTGCGGGCGGATCCGGGCGCCCGTGTGACCCGCCCGGGTGACATGAGGGGTGTCGAGGTGGAACGGATCGTCCGGCGTGACTGTCTACCCTGACGCGCACCTGAAGCGGTGCGCCCCGGACCCGGGGGTCCGGCCCGGAACATCGCAGAGAGCAGTTCTGATCCGTGAGTCTGATGAGTAACGCGTTCCTGGTGACCATCCTGCTGGGTACGGTGCTGGTGTTCGCGGCCGGTGTGTGGCTGTGGCCGCGGCTCGCGCGGCGCAGCTGGCGGGCCGTGCTCGGTCGCGTCGGCCTGATCCTCACCGCGCAGGTGCTCGTGCTGGCCTCGGTCGGGCTGGTGGCGAACCGGACCTTCCTGCTGTACGCCTCGTGGGGCGACCTGTTCGCCGGGCAGAAGACGGAGGCCTCCCAGCAGGGCGGCGACCTGCCCGGTGGCGTCGCGGTCAAGGTCCTCGGCCGGCAGAAGCCCGAGGTGCCCGGCAGCGCCGAGCCCCGGTCGGCCGGGGTGGTCGAGAAGGTCATGCTGAAGGGCGAGCGGTCCCGGCAGGGCGGCGAGGCGTACGTCTACCTGCCCCCGGAGTACTTCCAGAAGGGCAACGAGCACCGGAAGTTCCCCGCGGCGGTCGTCCTCACCGGCTACCCGGGCATGGCCGAGAACCTGGTGCGCAACCTGAAGTACCCGAGGACGGCGTGGACGCTGGCCAAGGAGAAGAAGATGCCGCCGACGATCCTGGTGATGATGCGGCCGACCGTCGTGCCCTTCAACTCGCAGTGCATCGACATCCCCGGCGGTCCGGCGACGGAGACCTTCTTCGGGACCGATCTTCCCAAGACGATCGCGGGGGCCTACCGGACCGGCACCCAGGCGCGCGACTGGGGCATCATCGGCGACTCCACCGGCGGGTACTGCGCGTTGAAGATGGGCCTCCAGCACCAGGAGACCTACTCCGTGGCGATCGGTCTGTCGGCCGACTACAAGCCCGAGGTGGACGCGCAGTCCGGCGACCTCTTCCACGGGGACAAGAAGCTGGAGAAGCGCTCCGACCTGATGACGAACCTGGAGAAGCTGCCCAAGGGCAAGTCCTCCTTCCTGGTCACCACCTCGCTCATCGGCGAGTCGAACCTCAAGCCGACGCGGGAGTTCGTCGAGAAGGTGAAGGACCGCGCGAACGTCTCGTCGATCACCCTCGACAGCGGCGGGCACGGCTTCAACACCTGGCGCCGGGAGATCCCGCCGGCGATGGAGTGGATGGGCGCCCGCCTGGGCAAGTGACCCCGCTGGGCACGTGACCCCGAGCGCGCCGGTGCACGGCCGGGGTCAGGGGGTGGGCGAAGCGGGTGCGCGGAGGGTCTGGCGGACCGACCACAGGACCGAGACCAGCGGCACCGCCACCACCGCGCCCACCACCCCCGCGGCGATGGCCCCCGCGATCACCGACAGCGCCACCACCACCGGGTGCAGGCTCACGGCCCAGCTCATCACCAGCGGATGCAGCAGGTGCCCCTCGATCTGGCCGATGACCACGATCAGCACGACCACCAGGCCGGCGACCAGCGGCCCCTTGGCGGCCAGTGCCACGACGGCGGCCACGGCCAGCGCCACCGGGGACCCGATCAGCGGGATGAAGGCGGCGAAGAACTCCAGCAGGGCGAGCGGCACCGCGAGCGGCACGCCCAGCAGGAGCAGCGCGACGCACACGAGCACGGCGTTGGTGGCGGCCACCAGCACGATGCCGTGGGTGTACCCGGTGAAGGTCCGCCACGCGGCCCGGCCCGCGTCCGCGACCCGCTGCCGTGCGTCGGTGGGGAACTGGGCGCAGAACCACGCCCACTGCCGGTCGCTCGAGTGGATGAAGAAGACCGAACAGAAGAGGGCCAGGGCGATGACCGTCAGCGCCTGCACCAGCCTCCCCGCGCCGGTCACGGCGGTGTCGAGCAGCGTGGAGCGATGGCTGGAGAGGTACGAGCCGATCCGGGCCTGCAGGTCGCTGAGCGCGTGCGGATCCAGCCGGAACGGTGCCCGCTCCAGCCACGGTTCGATCCGTGCCAGCCCGTCCCGGAACTCCGCGATCAGGTCGGTCCACTGGCTGGCCACCGTCTCGCCGACGAACGCCAGCGCGCCGAGGACCAGCACGATGGAGCCGATCAGGGCGCACGCCACCGCCAGCGGCCGCGGTATCCACCGGGCCAGCAGGTTGGCGGGGGGCCGCAGGAGCGCCGTCGCGACGAGCCCGAGGAAGACGGCGAGCCCGATCTCGTGGAAGCGCCCGAGCACCACGAAGACGCCGTAGGCCACGGCGGCCACGACCAGCAGCCGCCACGCGTGGGCGGCGGCCGTGCGCAGCACGGGCGACACGCGCGCCGCCCCCGCCGGGTACGTCCGGTACCGCGCGGGCACCGCGGACATCCGCGGCCGCCCGCGCCGTCCGGCGGCACGGCGGGGCGTGCGCGCCGAGCGCGCCGTGCCGCGCCTGGTCGCGGTGGGCTGCCGCTGCCGGTGATCCGCCATGAGGTCATCAAAGGGCCGGCGCCCCGCCTCCGCCTCACGGGCGGGTCCGACCGTTGGCCCCAATGGCCCCCTACGCTCGCGCGCCGCACGGCCGCGGTGTCCGCTGGAAGGGTGAACCGCACCCCCGGTGCCCGCTGGTGGGCCGACCTGCCCCCGGCGGCGGGCGCCGCCGTCATGGCCGCCGGCATCATCTCGATCGGCCTGCACCTGACCGGCCACGGCGCGGCGTCGCTCGTCGCACTGGCCGTCGCCGGAGCCCTGTGGTGCGTACTCGCCGCCGACTTCACGGTCCGGCTGCTCGCCGATCGCGGCCGCTTCCGGTCCGAGGCCGACACCCCGGCGGCGCTCACCGCCGTCGCCGCCACCACGGTGCTCGGCGCCCGGCTGTCCATGCTGGGCTGGCGGCCGGCCGCCGTCGTCCTGTTGGCGCTGGCCGTGCTGCTCTGGCCCGGACTGATGCTCGCGGTCCTGCGGCACCGGCGCCGCGGCGAGACGGGGGTGGCGTTCCTCGTCTGCGTCGCCACCCAGGGAGTGGCCGTCCTGGCGGCCGTGGTCGCCGACGACAGCGGTCAGGACTGGCTCGCGTGGGTGGCGCTCGTCGCGTTCTGCCTCGGGCTGCTGCTCTACGTCGAAGCCCTGGTGCGGTTCGACTTCCGCGAGGTGCTGCACGGGGCGGGCGACCAGTGGGTGGCGGGCGGCGCGCTCGCCATCTGCGCCCTCGCCGGTTCCAAACTCACGGCGTCACCCGTATGGGGAGGCGGGGCGCACGCCGCCCTGCGTACCGCCACTCTGGTGACGCTCGCCCTCTCGCTCGGCTGGTACGTCGTCCTGCTGGTCGCCGAAGCGGCCCGGCCGCGCCCCCGCTACGACATCCGGCGCTGGGCCACCGTGTTCCCGCTCGGCATGACCGCCGCGTCCTGCCTCTCGGCGGCGGGTCCGACCGGCGTGGGGTGGCTGCGTCCCCTCGGCGAGATCCTGCTCTGGATCGCGCTGGCCGCCTGGCTGCTGACCTTCACGGCCCTGGTCAGGACCCACCCAGGGGTCGGGGCCGGGCGCGACCGCTGATCCGCACCGCCCGGCCCCCTCGCGGGCGGTCCGGCGCACCTCGTCGGTGCACCGGACCACCGGTCGGGCCGGGCGGCCCGATCCGTGCGGGTCGAGCCGGGCCGGGCGGCCCGACCGGTCAGACGGACATGTCCCGGCCGCGCCCGGGGCCTTCGACACCGGCCCGGCCGAACTGCTCGTCCAGCACCGACAGCCGACGCCAGTACTCGTCCTCGTCGATCTCGCCGGTGGCGAACCGCCGGCCGATGATCACGATGGGGGAGTTCTCGCCGTAGGGGACGCGACCGGCAGCCGCCCACGGGGCGCGGCCACCGCGCCGGCCGCGCCAGACGGTGCGGCGCAGCACCGTGACCACGGTGAAGATCACGGCCGCCCAGACCAGCGGGAAGAACAGGATCCACGGGCCGGGCCCGTCGTACGCCAGGGTGTTCATCACGACTGCGCTCCTCGGAAAGGGGTTGATCCGTCACCCCGAGCCTCGCCCCGGGAGGGCGCCCCGGTCGTCGTACCCCCGGCGGCACCGCACGTACCCCCGCGGGAGTACCCGGGCGGGCGGACCGACGCCCGCCGGACGCCAGCGGCCCGGTCGGTGCCGTGACCGGGTCGCCCGAGCCGGCCGGGGTCAGCCGAGCCAGCCGGGTCGGACCAGCCCCGACTCGTAGGCCAGTACGACCAGTTGCGCCCGGTCGCGGGCGCCCACCTTCACCATCGCCCGGCTGACGTGCGTCTTGGCCGTCAGGGGACTGACCACCAGGCGGCGGGCGATCTCCTCGTTGGAGAGCCCCATGCCCACCAGGGCCACGACCTCGCGCTCCCGCTGGGTCAGCCGGTGCAGTTCCCCGGCCACGGCCGGGTCCTGCGGAGCCTTCGAGCGGGCCGCGAACTCCGCGATCAGGCGGCGCGTCACGCCGGGGGAGAGCAGGGCGTCGCCCGCCACCACCGACCGTACGGCGCGCAGCAGTTCCTCCGGCTCGGTGTCCTTGACCAGGAACCCGCAGGCCCCGCCGCGGATCGCCTCGAAGACGTACTCGTCCAGTTCGAAGGTGGTCAGCATGACCACCTTGACGGCGGCCAGCGCGGGGTCCCCGGTGATCGCACGGGTGGCGGCCAGTCCGTCGAGCACCGGCATCCGGATGTCCATCAGGGCGATGTCGGGACGCAGGGCGCCCGCCAGGGCGACGGCCTCGGCCCCGTCGGACGCCTCGCCGACCACCTCGATGTCCGGCTGCGCGTCGAGCAGCGCCCGGAAGCCGGCCCGGACGAGCTGTTGGTCGTCGGCGAGCAGCACCCGCACCGGTGGCGGCCGGTGGTCCGCGGTCGTCCCGTTCATGGGCCCCAGGCTACGGGCCGGGCCCCGGCCTTCCGGGACGTCCCCGCTCACGCCCGCTCCCCGTGCACGTCCGCTCCCGCGTCCGCGCGGGTGTCCCGAGGCAGCCGGGCCACGACCCGGAAGCCGCCGTCCGGTCGCGGTCCGGCCTCGATGGAGCCGCCCCGGTCCGCGGCCCGTTCGCGCATGCCGGTCAGCCCGTTGCCGCTGCCGCCCGGGTCACCGCCCGTGGCCGGTCCGTCGTCGTCGATCCGGAGCTCCAGTGCGCCGGGCGGGCGGGTGACGCGGACCCGCGCCGCGCGGGAACCGGAATGCCGCACCACGTTGGTCAGCGCCTCCTGGACGATCCGGAACGCGGCCAGGTCCGTGCCCGGTGACAGGCCGCGACCGTCCGCGGCGCCCTCCAGGGAGACCGTGAGCCCGGCGGCCGCGGCCTGGGCGAAGAGCTCGGGGAGCCGGTCGAGTCCGGGAGCGGGCGTACGGGGTGCCGCGCCCGGGGCGCGCAACGTGTCCAGTACCTGGCGGACCTCGCCCAGGGCCTCCTTGCTGGCGGCCTTGATGGTGCGCAGCGCGGTACGGGCCTGCTCGGGATCGGAATCCAACAGCGCCAGCCCCATCCCGGCCTGCACGTTGATCACGGAGATGCTGTGGGCCAGTACGTCGTGCAGTTCGCGGGCGATCCGCAGCCGCTCCTCGTCCGCCCGGCGCCGCTCGGCGACCGCCCGTTCGGCCCGTTCGCGGGCCCGCTGCTCCCGTCGCACGCGCACCACCTCGGACGCGGCGAGCAGGGCGAGCACCCAGGCGACGACCGGGCCCTCGGCCGTCCAGGACGCGGGCCCGTCCCCGGCGGGCGGCAGCCACCGGTAGAGCCAGTGCGCGATCGCCAGGTGCCCCGCCCAGAGCAGGCCGACGGAGGTCCAGGCGGCGTACCGGCGCCCGGCGACCACGGCGGACAGGCAGGCGACGGCCACGCTGAAGAAGACCGGGCCGTAGGGGTACCCGCCCGCCAGGTAGCCGAGCGTGACCGCGCAGACCCCGCCCACCACGGCCGCCGGGTACCGGCGGCGCAGGGCGAGCAGGAGCGGACCGAGGAGCAACAGGATCCGGCCGGGCCAACCGAGCGGTTCCCGGTCCGGTTGCAGGTGCTCCACCCAGCCCGTGCCCACCTGCGCGACCACGGCGACCAGCAGGGCGGTCCGCCAGGGCGGACCGAGCCGCATCCGGGTCCTGGTGCTGGTCCGTCGTGCCCCGTGCTCCCGCCGCGCCCCGTGCTCCCGCCGCGCCCCGCGCTCCCGCCGTTCCTCCATGCGGCCACGCTAGAGGGCCTCGGGGCCCCGCGTCGTCCGCCGGGCGGTGCGGGCGGGCGTACTCCCCGCGGAGTACGTCAGCAGGTGAACTTGACGAGGCGGAAGCTCGCGTAGTGGTCCGTGGTGTAGTAGTCCTCGTTCGTCTGCTGCCCGGTGATGATCCGGCGGGCGCCGCGGGTCGGCGAGCCCGGGGTGACGACCGTGTACTCGTGGTAGTACCCGGTGGTGTGGCTCGGCAGCAGTCGCTCCCGGTTCTGGAAGACGACACCGTCCTGGGAGTACGGGAAGGGACCGCCCGCGTCGATGAGGTCGAGGGTGTCGTGGGCCTGGGACGGCAGGGCCGAGTAGCAGACGGTGCCGACCGCCGTGACGGAGGCGGCGGAGACGGAGCGGGGCGCGGCGGACCCGACGGACGCGGGCGACGCGGTGGAGACGGCCGAGGCGGTCGGCGCGACGAACAGGGCGAGGGAGACGGCGGCGACGCCACCGAGGGCGGCCAGGCGCGGGGGGATTCTCATGTGCCCATCGTGGCGCTCGCGCGGATACCGTCGTCAACATCAACTCCCTTGATTTCCTCGCCTGTTCACCGGTGGGGCGACGGTCGGGGCGCAAGCGTCCCCGGAGTTTCAGCGGGTGGACACCCGGCGGGTCCGCTCGGCTGCCCGCCGTGGGGGAGACACGGGGGTGCACAAGCGTTTACCGTGAGGGTGAACGCTTGTGCACCCCCTTTCGGGGACCAGTGTCTGGAGCCCCATGCCCGCCGTGCGACCCGAACCCGAACCCGACCTCGAACCCGACCCCGAGTCCGGCCCCGAGTCCGGCCCCGAGTCCGCATCGGACCCCCGACCCGTGTCGCGCCTGACCGTCCCCGTGCTCGCCTTCTGCGGCGCGGTCGTCGCGGTCATGCAGACCCTGGTGGTGCCGCTCCTCCCGCACGTCCCCGACCTCACCGGAGCCACTCCCGGCGCGGCCGGCTGGCTCGTCACGATCACCCTCCTGACCGGGGCGGTCTTCACGCCCGTACTGGGTCGGGCCGGTGACATGTACGGGAAGCGGCGCGTGCTCCTCGCCTCGCTCGGCGTGCTCACCGCCGGATCCGTGCTGTGCGCGCTCACCTCCGCCATCGGCGTCCTGATCGCGGGCCGCGCCCTCCAGGGGGCCGCGCTCGCCGTCATCCCGCTCGGCATCAGCATCATCCGCGACGAACTCCCGCCCGAGCGGGTCCTGCCGTCCATCGCCCTCATGAGCTCGACCCTCGGCATCGGCGCCGCGATAGGGCTCCCCGTGGCGGCCGTCGTCGTCGAGAACTTCGACTGGCACACCATGTTCTGGGCCTCCGCCGCGCTGGGCGTGCTCGACGTGGTCCTCGTCCTGTGCTTCGTGCCGGAGTCCCCCCTGCGCACACCGGGTCGCTTCGACGTCATCGGCACCCTCGGGCTCGCCGCCACCCTGGTGGGGACGCTGCTCGCGATCACCCAGGGCGCGCAGTGGGGTTGGGGCTCGGCGCGCACGCTCGGGCTGCTCGGCGGCTCGCTGCTGGTCGGGCTCCTGTGGGCGCGCTATGAACTGGGCACCGCTTCCCCGATGGTGGACCTGCGGGTCTCGGCCCGGCCGGCGGTGCTGCTGACCAATGTGGCCGGGCTGCTCATCGGCTTCGCCTTCTACGCGAACTCCCTGGTCACCGCCCAGCTGGTGCAGGAACCCACGAGCACGGGCTACGGCCTGGGCGCCTCCATCGTGGTCAGCGGACTGTGCCTGCTGCCCGGCGGCCTGGCCATGGTGGCCCTGTCCCCCGTCTCGGCGCGGATCTCCGCCACGTACGGCCCCCGGACGGCCCTCGCCCTGGCCGCCGCCGTGATGGCGCTCGGATACGTCGTCCGCTTCTTCACCAGCCACAGCCTCGGGCTGATCGTGGCCGGCGCCACGGTGGTCGCCTCCGGCACCGCGATCGCGTACTCCGCGCTCCCCGCGCTGGTCATGCGGGCCGTCCCGGTGACCGAGACCGGCGCCGCGAACGGGCTGAACACCCTGATGCGTTCGGTCGGGCAGGCGTGCTGCAGCGCGGTGGTGGCGGCGGTACTGGCGCACGTCACCTTCACCGTCGGCGGGCGCAGCGCCCCCACCCTGCACGCCTACCTGCTGATCTTCCTCATCGCGGCCGGCGCGGCGCTCGCCGCCCTGGTGGCGACCCTCTTCCTCCCCTCGGCGCGCCCCGGCGGCCCGGCGGGTAACGTCGCGGTGACGACTGCTGCGCCCGCCGCCCGGGAGACCATGACATGAGCGCGATCGAGGACCCCGCCGCGGCGCCCGTCACGGGGGACGAGGGCGAGGGCGTCGGGGCGGGGACCGGTCGTGACGCCATCGTGCGGGCCGCCCGCCGCGCCTTCACGCTGCGCCCGTACGCCGAGGTCACCCTGCGCGGCATCGCCGCCGACGCGGGGGTCAGTCCGTCGCTGATCGTCAAGCGGTTCGGCAGCAAGGAGCGCCTGTTCAACACGGTCGCCGATTTCCGCCCCGCCGCCGACGCCCTCTTCGCGGCGGCCCCGGACGGGCTCGGTCGCCACCTCGTCCTGACCATGGTCCGGCTGCGCGACGAGCTGCGCGGCGACCCGCTGCTGCGGGTGGTCTTCTCCCTCGGCAACGACGACGAGCGCACCCTGCTGCGCGAGCGCTTCCGCGAGCAGGTGACCGGTCGGCTGGCCGCCTCCCTCGCCGGCCGGGACCGGGAGCTGCGCGCCGAGCTGATCGCCGGTCAGTTGCTGGGGCTGGGCGCCACCCTGAGCCTGCACCGACCCGACGGCGCGGGCTCCCGTACGCCGCCGGAGCGGCTCGCGGAGGTGTACGCGCCCGGGCTCCAGCGGCTGATCGACGGCGGGGCGGGCTGACGGGCCGGTTCCCGACGGCTGGGCCTGACGGTCGGGCCCGCCGCGCCGCCCGGGCCCGCCGCCCTCCCGCTCACTCGAAGCGGCTGGGGTCGCCCGCTCCGCGGCGCACGATCTCGGCCTCGCCGCTGGAGAAGTCGATGACCGTGGTCGGCTGCGTCCCGCATTCGCCCGAGTCGAGGACGATGTCGACGACGTGGTCGAGACGGTCCTTGATCTCCCAACCCTGGGTCATCGGATCGGGCTCGTCCGGCAGGAGGAGCGTGCTCGACAGCAGCGGTTCGCCGAGTTCGGCGAGCAGCGCCTGGGTGACGACGTGGTCGGGGATGCGCACGCCGACCGTCTTCTTCTTGGGGTGCTGGAGCTGGCGCGGCACCTCCTTCGTCGCGGGGAGGATGAAGGTGTAGCTACCGGGAGTGGCCGCCTTGATCGCGCGGAAGACGTCGTTGTCGACGTAGACGAACTGGCCCAGTTGCGCGAAGTTCTGGCACACCAGGGTGAAGTGGTGGCGGTCGTCGAGCTGGCGGATGGAACGGATCCGGCTGACGCCGGCCTGGTTGCCCAGCTGGACGCCCAGCGCGTAGCAGGAGTCCGTGGGGTACGCGACGAGCTGGCCCGCGCGGATGCCGTCGGCGACGCTGCTGATCGTGCGTTGCTGGGGGTTTTCGGGGTGTACATCGAAATACTTCGCCATCCGCCGAGCGTACGTGATCAGCAGCGCCCCGCACCCCGCTGGGCGACGGTGGCCGTGCGTTCGGACACCCCCGCGTTCGGGACGCGGGAAATCGAGCAGGTGTTCGGGCGACGCGGTACGCTCGATGCATGCGCGGCCTCCACGGACTCCAGGGTTCCCTCTTCGACCAGAGCGACGAAACGGCGCTCGGCCCGCTCGCCGGCCTGCGGCGCACCGTGCTCGGGGCCGGTGCCTGGGTCGACCACCTGCCCGGCTGGCTGACCGGGGCGGACGCCCTGTTCGAGCGGCTCGCCGCCGACGTGCCCTGGAAGGCCGAGCGGCGGCAGATGTACGACCGTGAGGTGGAGGTGCCCCGGCTGCTCGCCTTCTACCGGGCCGACGACCCGCTGCCCGACCCGGTCCTCGTGGCGGCCCGGGAGGCGCTGGGTCGGCACTACGCCACCGAGCTCGGCGAACCCTTCGTCACCGCGGGCCTCTGCCTCTACCGGGACGGGCGCGACAGCGTCGCCTGGCACGGGGACCGCACGGGACGTTCCGCGACCCAGGACACCATGGTCGCGATCGTCTCCGTCGGCGACCCGCGGGACCTCGCCGTCCGCCCGCGCGACGGCGGTCCGACCCTGCTGCGGTTGCCCCTGGGCCACGGTGACCTCGTGGTCATGGGCGGTTCCTGCCAGCGGACGATGGAGCACGCGATCCCGAAGACCGCCCGCGCCGTCGGCCCCCGGATCAGCATCCAGTTCCGCACCCGCGGGGTGCGGTGAGGGCGCACCGCCGTGCCGGTGGGCCCGACCGGACGACCGGGGCGGTCCGCGGGGCCGTCCAACCGGTGGAAGCCTCCTTCGTCGGGGCGCCGGGCCGGGCAGGATCATCACCACGAGCACCACACCGCACCGCACCGGTTCCCGCACCCGCACCCGAGAGGCTCCCGTGAGATACGTCGACGTCCCCGGCTCCAAGTCCATCACCGCGAGGGCGCTGTTCCTCGCCGCCGCCGCCGAAGGGACCACCACCCTGCTGCGCCCGCTGCACTCGGACGACACCGAGGGCTTCGCGGAGGGCCTGACGGCCCTGGGTTACCGCGTCGAACGGCAGCCGGGGGCCTGGACCATCGAGGGGCGCCCCGACGGACCGGCGGTGGCCGAGGCGGACGTGTACTGCCGCGACGGCGCCACCACCGCCCGGTTCCTGCCCACGCTGGTGGCCGCCGCCGCCCGGGGCGAGTACAGGTTCGACGCCTCCGCCCAGATGCGCCGCCGGCCCGTGGCCCCGCTGACCCGGGCGCTGCGCGAACTGGGCGTCGACGCACGGCACGGTGACGTTGAGGGGCACCACCCGCTGACCGTCACCGCGCAGGGGGTCAAGGGCGGCGAACTCACCCTGGACGCCGGGGAGTCGTCGCAGTACCTCACCGCCCTGCTGATGCTCGGCCCGCTGACGGAGGCGGGCCTGCGGATCCGCGTCACCCGGCTGGTCTCGGAGCCGTACGTCGACATCACCACGACCATGATGCGGGCGTTCGGGGTGGAGGTCGGGCGCGAGGACACCGCCGGGGGCAGGATCTACACCGTGCCGCCCGGCGGGTACCGGGCCGCCGCCTACCCCGTCGAGCCGGACGCCTCGACCGCCAGCTACTTCTTCGCGGCGGCCGCCCTCACGGGCCGGGAGGTCACCGTGCCCGGCCTCGGCCGCGACGCCCTCCAGGGAGACCTGCGCTTCGTCGAGGTCCTGGAGCGCATGGGCGCCACCGTGCGGATCTCGGGCGACCGGACGACCGTGGCCGGTACCGGTGAACTGCGCGGCCTGAGCGTCAACATGCGGGACATCTCCGACACGATGCCCACGCTGGCGGCCATCGCGCCCTTCGCCTCGGGACCGGTGCGCATCGAGGACGTCTACAACACCCGGGTCAAGGAGTGCGACCGGTTGGAGGCGTGCGCGCAGAACCTGCGGAGCCTGGGCATCGACGTCGCCACCGGGCGGGACTGGATCGAGATCACCCCGGGCGCTCCCCGGCCCGCGCGGATCACCACCCACGGCGACCACCGGATGGTGATGTCCTTCGCCGTGACCTCGCTGCGCACGCCCGGCATCACCTTCGACGACCCCGGTTGCGTGCGCAAGACGTTCCCGGAGTTCCACACCGCCTTCGCGGCGCTCCGCGAAGGCTGGGCCGACGCGCCGGGGCGGGCGTAGGTCGTCGCCGCAGGGGGAGCGCCCGGATCCTTTGCCTTACGGTCGACCGGCGGCCGGCCCGCCCCGGATAACGTCGCAGACATCCAACGACCGTGACGAAAACGGCCGGTGACCCCACCGGGCCGGTAGGAGAAGTGTGCCGTGAGCCCGATCGAGCTGATCAACCTGATCGACACCGCGACGGACCTCCCCGACGCGTGGAGTTCACGCGTCGTCGGGGAGGTGGGCACCGCCTGCGTGAAGGTCCTGCGGATGGACGAGCTGCCCGTCGAGGTGGAGCGTCACGAAGAGGCCGAAGCCCTGCTCGTCCTCGACGGGCACCTCGCGCTCGAAGTCGACGGCCGCCCGGTGACGGTGGGGCCCGGCGAGGTCTACGTGGTCCCGGCCGGCACGCCCCACGCGGTCCGGCCCGGCAGCCGGGGCACCCTCGTGATCGTCGAGACCCGGGCGGCGTGACGCTCCGCGCGGCCGGCGCGCGGGCCTCAGCTGATGAGGAAGCCCGGGGTCGGGAGGTCGCGGTGGAAGATCAGGCGGTCCCACGTGGGGTACGCGAGGTCGGTGACCGTCAACAGCCGTCCCGCGGCGTCGTGCAGGGTGCGGCGCACGGACAGGCCGCTGGCCGAGGTGGTGGCCGACGGGTGCGTGGTGCGGGTCATCGTGATCGTCTCGGCGGTCCGGGCGGTCGTCGCGACGTGCTCCAACCACCGGTGCAGCGGCCGCAGGTCCTCGTCGCGGGGCGCGGTGGCCGCCCGGTGGCGGTAGCCCGCCAGCTCCGGGGTCCCGGCGACGACGGCCGGACAGAGGTACGTCACGGCGTGGTGCAGGGTCTCGCCCGAGGGGCCGAGGGTGCGGTGGTGGTGCACCAGGGTGCGTTCGCCCCCGCTCATGGAGAGCAGGGCGGCGAGCGAGGGCGCCACCGTGACGTGCGTCAGCCAGTTCTGGCTGGGGGCGGCGGGAGCCGTCTGCCGCGCGGGACGGGCGGGCGGTTGGACGGCCGACACCGACCGGGTGCCGCGGCGGCCGGTCACGATCAGGCCGTCCTCGCGCAGGTGTTGCAGGGCGGCCCGGACGGTCTGGCGGTTCACCTGGTAGCGGGCGGCCAGGACGCGCTCGGAGGGCAGCTTGGCGCCGGGGGTGCGGGCGGTGCGCTCCAGTTCCTGCCGCAGCGCTGCCGCGATCCGCTGGTACTTGGGCATGACGGCGGGGCCGTCACCCCGCGAAGGGGAGGGCATGGCTTCTCCTCGGACGGGTGGTCAAGGACTGCGCGGTCTGCTGAACCAACGTAGCAGTGGTCTATACCTTTCGGTGAGTAGGTGTTCGGCAACCGAACGGGTTTGGCCGGATCGGAACCCGGGCCGCAGGCCCGGGGATAGCGTGGTGCCGGTCTCGACCCGGGCACGCTCGCGGCCCCGGTTCCGGCGCACGAGGGGGCAGGACAGTGGTGGACACGGCCCACGGCACGGCGGCGGAGTTCGCCGGCTTCTACCGCACGCACACCGCACGCCTCGTCGCGTTCCTGCTGGTGCGCGGCGCCGACCCGGGCGCCGCCGCGCGGCTCGCCCAGGACGCGATGGCCGCGGCCAGGGACTGGACGGCCGTCGACGCCGCCGCACCGGAGCCGCCGGGCGGCCACGCCCCGGGCCGTGACCGTGCGGGGGAGTCCCGGGCGTGGACCCACCGGGTCGCCCTCGCGGGGCTGGAGCGATCGGCGGCCGCGGACCCGGCCGGGGTGGCCGGGTCCGCGCCCCCGACCGGTGGGCCGCTGGCTCCCGGAGCGCGGGAAGCGGCGACCCGCGGCGGGTGGAAGGCCCTCACCGACCGGTTGGCCGGTCTCGAACCGCGCCGCCGCCGGGTGATCGCGCTGACGGCGGTCGGATGCGCACCGGGCGGGATCGGCTACGAGCTGCTCCTGCCGACGGGCAAGGTCCACCGGACGCTGCGGTCCGTGGCACGGCTGCTGGGGGAACCGACCGAGGACGCGCTGACCGCCCGGCTCACCGCCGCGCTGGACGAGCTGGCCGACGTGCTCGACGGCGTGCTCGACCTGGACGCGGGGCTGGCCGAACTCGGACGCCGCGGTGGGGCGGGCCCGTACGGCGCCGATTACGCCCGGGCCTTCCCCGGGGCCTGGGGGCTCGATCCGCGGCTCCCGGTCCCGCCCTGGGCCGCCCCCGTGCCACCCGCCCCCGCCGCCTCGGGCCCCGGCAGCGGCCCCGAGGAGCCGCTGCGCGCCTACGCCGCGGAACTGGCGGAACTGGCCGGGCGCGACCGGGCCCACCGGGCCGCCGTGCGCGGACACCTGCCCGTGGCCGAGCTGGCCGCCGTACGCCTCGGTGCGCTCTTCGCCTTCCACGCCGACCGGTTCCGCAAGGACGCCGAGGCGTCGTGGTACCGGGACTCCGGGGTCGACTTCCCCGCCGTCGACGCCCGGGCCTTCGCCGACGCGCTGACCCGGGACGTCACCAGGGCCGGCGCCGTCTTCGACGCCGTGTCCGGACCCGGCGCCGCGGCCCCGCGCCGGGCGGGCACCCTCGCGTCGTGGCTGTCGCACGACGAGCCCGGCTCGATCGAGGTCTCGTACGCGGGCATCGAGCTGGCCGTCGCCCTGGCGGAGTTCCGCGCCGGCGCCCTCGCCGGGGCGCTGCGCACCCTGTCCCCGTCCGGCGCGCCCGACGACGGCGCCCTCTACCGGGCGTTGGTGCTGGCCGAGCTGCCGGTCCGGCTGTCGATCGGCCGGTTGCGGCACCTCGAAGCCGACCTCTCGCTGGCCGAATCGACCCTGCCCGAGGGCTACTACGTCGACATGACCCGCGACTTCGCCGCCGACGACGCGCTCAACCGCGACCTGATCCACGGAGTCGACGCGATCGAGCGGACCCTCGCGGACGGCGCCCCCGACGGCCGGGGCGCACCCGCGGGGCAGGGCGGCTGACGCACGGGCCGACGCGGGGGCGGGCGGACGTAGGGTGGGCGGCATGCCGGAGAACACAGGGGTCGCAGGAGCCGCAGGAGCCGCACCGGACGGGGAGCCGCGACAGGTCGGCGCTCCCGACGGCGTGGACACCGCCCGGGTCGTCTACGGGTGCATGGCGCTGGGCGGCAGTTGGGGCGCGGACCCCTACGGGCCAGCGGACGTCGACGAGGCCGAGGCGGTGATCGAGGCGGCGCTGGAGAGCGGGATCAGCGTCTTCGACCACGCCGACATCTACCGGCAGGGGAAGGCGGAGGCCGTCTTCGGCGAGGTGCTGAGCCGCACGCCGGGCCTGCGCGAACGCGTCACCCTCCAGACCAAGTGCGGCATCCGCCTCGCCGACGGGGACCGCCCCGGCCGCTACGACCTGCGCGCCACGGCCATCCTCCAACGCGTCGAGGAGAGCCTCGGCCGCCTGCGCACCGACGTCATCGACGTGCTGCTCCTGCACCGCCCCGATCCCCTGGCCGACGCCGAGGACGTCGCCGGGGCGCTCACCTCGCTCCGACGGCAGGGGCTCGTCCGCGGCTTCGGCGTGTCGAACATGAGCGCCGCTCAGATCGCCGCCCTCCAGGCCCACCTCGACTTCCCCCTCGTCGTCAACCAGCTGGAGATGAGTCTGGACCGGCGCGACTGGGTGGAGGACGGCGTCCTCGTCAACACCGCCGAGGCCGCGGCGAACGGCTTCCCCACCGGGACGCTCGAATACTGCCGGGCCCACGACGTCCGCCTCCAGGCATGGGGCGCGCTGGCCCAGGGCCGCTTCACCGGGCGGCAGGAGACCGCGGAGCAGCACGCGACGGCGCGCCTCGTCCGCTCGCTCGCCGAGGCGAAGGGCACCACGCCGGAGACCGTCGTGCTCTGGTGGCTGCAACGCCACCCGGCCCGGATCGCCCCGGTCGTGGGCACGGGTCGCCCGGAGCGGATCCGTGCCTGCCGCGACGCCGCGCGACGGGAGCCGGACCTCTCCCACGACGAGTGGTACGACCTGTGGCTCACCGCCCGGGGCGTCCCGCTGCCATAGAGCGGCGGACCCGCCCCCTAAGGGGACGTCTGCGCGGCGGTGAGGCCGCTCTCGCCGCCCCAGGTGAAGGTGAGCCCGCCCGCGCGCGCCGCGTGTTCGAGCTGGCTCTGCAGGACGCTCATCGCGATGCTGGCGGCCTGTAGGCCGTCCACGCCGTGGATCTCGTAGACGATCGAATCGTCGATCCCCTCGATCCGACAGGGGCAGATCCAGTCGCCGTCGGGATCGCCCTCCGGGCGCGGGGCGCCGAGCTGGAGCGAGACGGTGAAGGGCGCGCCGCTCTCGGGCACCGCCTCCAGCGTGCGGTGGGCGATGACGGGGCCGAGGGTGTCGCTGTCGGGCATGGTCGCTCCTGTGGTCCGCATCCGGGCCGTCGGTTCGCGGAGCCCGGAGGTATGTCTGGAGGTGCTCGGGGTCGGCACGGGCGGCCGCGGCCACCCGTGCCGACGACCGTACTCCAGAAAAGCGGAATATCTGGTTCCCTCAGCCGGGCCTGTCGTCAACGTCCCACGTCAGACGGCACGCCCGGCATCGGGTGCGGCCCAGGCCGTCACGTCGTGGCCGACGACCTAGAAGTAGACGTTCCAGCTGACGGCCACCGAGGACGACCTGCCCGCGGCGTCGGTCACCGTCACGGTGCTGCTGCCGAAGCCCCAGGCGGTGGGGGAGCCGGTGATGAGGCCGGTCGAGGGGTTGACGCGCAGCCCCGCCGGCAGGCCGGTCGCCTTGAAGGCGTACGGCGCGCTCCCGCCGGTGGCCTGGAGCGCGAGGCTGACCGGCTTGCCGATGTAGGCGACCTGGTTGCCCGGGTTGCGCAGCACCGGGCCGGTGCTGCTCGCCGGGGTGATCGTCCAGGTGAAGGAGGCGGAACCGGCCTTGCCCGCGCGGTCGGTGGCGGTCACCGTCACCTGGAACGAACCCGCGGCGGTCGGGGTGCCGGTGACGGTGCCGGTGGCCGCGGCGACGGCCAGGCCGCCGGGCAGGCCGGAGGCGGTCCAGGTGTAGGGCGCGGTGCCGCCCTCCGCGGCGTTGCGCAACTCGACCGCGGCGCCGACGGTGCCGGACTGCGCGGAGACGGCGGCCACGGTCACGCCGCCGGGCTGCGGGGTGGAGGTGACCAGGCTCGCGCCGAACCTGCTCAGGGCCTCGTTCACGGGCTGGAAGATGGTGAACTTCTCGCCGGAGCCCGAGGTGCAGGTGGCGCTGCCGCCACCGGAATGCAGGCCGACCGCCTTGCCGCCGCTCGCGGTGACGTAGGAGCCGCCCGAATCTCCACCGGCGGAACAGGCGCTGGAGTAGGACAGGCCGTCGATGACCACGTTGCCGTAGTCGACGCTCTGGTCGACCTTGGTGACCTCGCCGCACCGCATCCCGGTGGTCTGGCCGGACCGGCATATCGCGGTGCCGACCACGGCGTCCGCGGAGCCCGTGAGGGTGACGTCGCCCTGCCCGTACCCCGACACGGTGGGGACCACGTTCCAGCCGGCCTGGTCCACGTCGACGATCCCCATGTCCCCCTCACGGGCGTTGACGCTGCCCGTGCCGTTCCGGTTGGACGTGCCGACCCGGGTGCCGTCCTTGCCGTACGCGGCCTGGTCGGCGTCGTTGGTGCAGTGACCCGCGGTCAGGAAGGCCTTGGCGCCACCGCTGGTGCGGGTGACGGGGAAGCCGATGGAGCAGGGGCTCTCCGTACCGGGGACCCACTTCTCGCCGCCGACGACGTCCGCCTGCTGGCGCGGGTGTTCGGCGCTCTCGGCGATCCGGACGATCGGTCCCAGGGCGGCGACCCGGGTCAAGAAGGCGGCGGTGGAGGCGTCGCCCACCGTGCGGTCCACGGTGACGGTGATGCGGTTGTCCCGCGCGTCCGGGCCCCAGGAGAGCACGCCCGGTACGCCGGCGCCCACGGTACGGGTCACCGCGCGGGCGGCGGCGTCGAGTTCGGCGCGGCCGTAGCGCACCTCCCGGGCCACGGCCCCGGCCGCGCGTACGGTCGCCGCGTCCGCCGCGTCGGTGACGGCGGCGTTGAGCAGCCCGGTGGCCGGGTCGAACCACAAGCCGGCGACCCGGTCGCCGACCCGGCCCCGCACCAGCGTGGCGGCCCGCGCGGCGGCGGCCTCGTCCGCCACGCGGGCGCGCACCTCGTCGGCGGAGAGGTGGAGGTCGCGCTGCATCGACCGCAGGACCAGGGGCGATACGGAGGGGGCGGGGGCGGGTGCGGGTGCGGTCCGATCGGCCGGGCTCGCGCCGGCGGGCAGGACCCCCAGTCCGCCGAGGACGACGGCCGCGACGGCCGTCGTGACGGCGGCCCGCAGGGGCCCGGTGGGCAGAGTGCGCATGACGATCCCTTCGTGGGGGGCGTGCCGGTGCGATCGCCCGGCACGGAGGCCGGACCCGCGGGGGGAGCCGCGGGGCCGAGACCTTGGGACGGCCAACAGCGTCCGCCGGACCGGGTGTTGGGGTCATCGGAGGAATCCCTTGCGGCTCCCGCGGGGTCCCGGCCCCCGCTCCGTGCGGGCTGGCGGAACTCGGCCCACCACGACCCGGGCGGCGGGTGTGGGCGATGGCGCGGGTCGGGTTCGGACCCGGCTCCGGCCGTGGCGCCCGTCGGGCCCCGGCCGGGGCACCAGGGGAAACCCTTGATCCCGGGTGGGTCGGTCGCAGTCGTTGTGGTCGGGGTGCGGGCGGCCTACCGTGCCCTCTCGGGAGGTTCGAGGTGGGCGCAGATGTGGGCGTGGGCTCCGGTCCGCCGGGTGCGGGGGCCGTGGAGCGGGCCCTGCGGGAGCTCCGGCGCGGCGGGCGGGTCGCGGTGGCGGGGCCCTGGGGGGCGGGTCGGACCACCGTCCTCGACGGGGTCCTGCGCGCGCTGCCCGGGTCCGCCGACCGGGGCGCGCTGCGGATCACCACCGCGCGCGGCGACCAGGACCAACCCTTCGGAGCGCTGGCGCAGTTGCTCTCCTCCCGCACGGCGCCCGAACTCGGGACCCTGGCTCCCCAGCAGGCCCGGCTGGTCGACCGGCTCCTGCACCGCGGGCCGGACGAACGCCCCCTCACGGACGGGGACCGGCTCCCCCTCCGGCTCGCGCTGACCACGCTGCTCGGCGGCCGGGACCACCTGCTCGCCGTGGACGGAGCCCAATGGCTCGACCCCGAGAGCGCCGACGCCCTCGGCTACGCCCTGCGGACCCTGCCCGCGCCCCGCCTGCGGGCCGTCGTGACCGAACGCACCCAGGGCCGGGCGCAGGCCGCCACCGACCTGCTCGGCGGACATCCGCCCCAGGTGGACCTCGCCCCGCTGGACGCCGAGGAGAGCGCCGCCCTGCTCTCCGCGCACGGTCTGCCCACCCGGTGGGCCGCGGCGCTCCAACGGCACTGCGGCGGACACCGGTTGCTGACCGCCCTGACCTGCCACGCCCTCGCCCAGCTTCCGCCGGAGCCCGGGCACTGCCCGCCCCTGCCGCCGCAGGCGGTCGCCGCCGCGGCGGCCTGGCTGCGCGAGACCCTCGGCCCGCAGGCCCGCCGGACCCTCATGCTCGCCGCGCTGACCGTACGTCCCTCCGCGTCCCTGCTGCTCCGCGCCGGCTGCCCCGACGCCGAGGAACACCTCGCGCGGGCCGTGGAGGCCGGGGTACTGCGCACCGGCCCCGGGGACGGCGTCCACTTCACCGCGACGGCGCTCGCCCGGGCCGCCGCCCGCGCACAGGACCGGCGCGGGCGCTCCCGCGCGCACCACACCCTCGCGCTGGCGGTGGGCGACCCGGTGCACGAGGCCCGGCACCGCGCCCTGGCCCAGGACCGCCCCGACCAGGGCCTCGCGGAGGACACCGAACTCGCCGCGACCGTCGCGCGCGACGCGGGGGAGCGGGCCCTGGCCGCCGAACTCTTCCTGCTCGCCGCCGAGATCACCCCGGTGGACCGGCCCGCCCCGCGGACGCGCAGGCTCACCGCCTCGGCGCGGGAAGCCGCGGCCGCGGGAGCCACGGACCTCGCCCGGCAGGCGGCCGACGCCGTCATCGCGGCCCGGGCCGAACCGGTCCACCAGGTCACCGCGCTGCTCGCGCTCGTCGACGCGCACGGCCAGGCGCTGGCCGGCGTGGATCCGCTGCTGGCCCGTTGCCGGGAGCTGGCCGCGGGCCACCCGGAGCTGCTGGCCGCCGTGGAGATCAGGGCCGCCATCGTCGCCAACATCGCGCACGGGGCGCCGGAGCGCGCCCTGCGCGCGGCCGCGCGCGCCGCCGAACTGGCCCGCCGCGGCGGCCACCGCCCGCTGGAGGCGGCCGCGTTGACGATGCGGGCCCGCATGGAGCGCGTCCTCGGCGCGGCCGACGCCCCCGAAACCCTGGCCCGGGCCCTCGCCCTGGGGGTCCCCGCCCAGCAGTCGGGCATCCGCAACAGTGCCCAGTACCTCGCCGCCCGGCACGCCGTCTTCGACGACCGGCTGCACGAGGCACGCGGCCGGTTGACCGAGCTGCTCGCGCTCGCGGAGCACGAGGGGGACGCCGAGGACCTCGTCGACGTCTGGCGCAGCCTCGCCGAGGTCGACACCCGCCTCGGCGCCTGCGGCCCCGCCCTCGCCTGGGCCGACCGGGCGGTGCGGCTGTCCACCACCGCGGCCCTGTCGATGGGGCCGGCCTGGTACACCGCCGCCCTGACGCAGAGCGCCGCCGGGTCGTTCACGGCCGCGCTGCGCACCGCCGCCTGCGGGGCCCGGGCCTCCCGGGAAGAGGGGGACGGGCTGTACGTCGCCCGCAACCTCTGGATCACGGGCGCGGTGCACCTGCACACCGGGGAGATCGCACGCGCCGCGGCGACCTTCACCGCCCTCGCCGAGGCGGAGGAGAACGGACCGCCGGCGGAGCCCAGCACCTTCCGGTGGCAGCCGGACGCGATCGAGGCCTTCACCCGCGCCGGGCAGCTGCCCCGCGCGCGGCAGTTGCTCGACCGGACCCGGGCCGCGCTGGGCGCGCCGGGCGCGGACTCCGGGACCTGGGCCGCCCTGACCCGGGCCCACGGCGTGCTCCTGGCCCGCGCCCCCGGTCGTACGGGCGGCGCCCCGGCCGCCGCCGGTGATGAGGCCACCGACTGCCTGCGCCGCGCCGCCGCCGGGTTCGAGCGGCTGGACCTGCCGCTCGAACGGGCCCGCACCCTGGTCGCGCTGGGCCGGGTCGAGCGCGCCCGACGCCGGCAGGCGGCCGCCCGTACCGCGTGGGAGACGGCCCTCGACGTCTTCGAGGAGACCGGCGCCCGCCCCTGGCAACAGATCACCCGGGAACTGCTCGACCGCGCGCACGGGCACACCGCGCACGGGGCCGGAGAGGGAGCGGCCGCGGCGGAAGGGGCCGCGGCGGCCGGCCCGCACACGGGGTCCGCCGCGGGCCGCGCCGAGCTGACCGAGTCGGAGGCGCGCCTCGCGGACCTCGTGCGGCGCGGCGCGTCCAACCAGGACGCGGCCCGGTACCTCTTCCTCTCCGTCAAGACGGTCGAGGGCATGCTCAGCCGGATCTACCGCAAGCTCGGCGTCCGCTCGCGCACCCAGCTCGCCGCCGCCCTGGGGGGTGTCTGACCTACGCGCCCGGGCGGCGACGGTCGGGCGCGCGGGTGGCGGTGCCGACAACCGTCACCCGCGCACCCCTCCTTCGCGCCCTGCGGCCGCGCCGGATGGAGCGGGGCGGATCTTTCACTCGAAGGAGTTGCCCCCGGTGGGCTCCATCGACTGTCCGCCGATCCCCGCGACCCCGCCGAGCTGCTCCCGCCACCACGACGCCACGTCGCGCTCGCTCATCGTGGCCCACGCGGGCGTGCGCTCCACCTGGGCCCGGCCGAGCCGGCGGGCCAGTGCGACCAGCTCCCGCCCCGCCGGGCCGCGGGCCTCCTCGTAGCCCTGCAGGAGCCCCTCCCAGGAACCGGCCCCGCGCCAGGCGCTCTCGAAGGCACTCGCGTCCTGGAGGGCCTTCGCGGCCCCGCTGGTGTTGTGCGGCCGCACCACGGTGGCGGCGTCACCCCCCAGCAGGAGGCGCCCCGACGTGGTCCGCGGGGTCTCCAGGTCGTAGATGGGCTGTACGAAGGTGTCCTCCGGCTTCGTCAGGGAGAGCACGGCGGCCCAGTACGGCGGGAACTCCCGCGCCAGCAGCGCGGCCAGGTGGGCGGCCAGTTCCGGGCTGAGCCGGCCGGCCGGGAAGCTCGTCGGGTCGCTCGCCGGATCGTCCAGGCGCAGCGCGCCGCGCGGCGGGGCGGCGTAGAGGACCCAGTTCACCCGGGGACCGTCCGGCCCCGGGATGCGGTAGACCACGCAGCTCCCGCCGGGGAAGCAGACGGTGGTGACCGCGTCGTCCCACGCCCCGGCCGACGGATCGAGGGCGGCGGCCCCGCGCGCGTCGAGGTTCCCGCGCCAGCAGACGTATCCCGCGTAGCGGGGACGCGATTCCGGGCAGACGGTCCGGCGCACGGCCGAGCGGTAGCCGTCGGCGCCGACGCACAGGTCGTAGCGCTCGACCGCGCCGGAGTCCAGGCGGACCTCGGCCCGGTCGCCGGAGCGGACCACCGCCGTGACCGCCTCCCCCTGGCGGTAGGCCACGGAGGCGGGCATCCCGTCGCGCAGCCCGCGCCACAGCAGACCCCAGTGGTAGGAGTGGAAGGGGAAGGGCTGCTCCCAGATCACCCGCCCGCCCGCGGCGGCCGAGTGCCCGCCCGCGCTGCCCGCGCCGGCCCCGTCCCGGACCACCCACCGGCGTCTGACCAGCCGGTGCGCGTCGATCTTGCCGGGCAGCGCGCCGGTGGCCGTCAGTTCGGCGGCCCGTTCGTCGTGGACGCAGAGCCCGAGCCCCCGGTCCTGGAGCCGCCCCAGGGTCCGCTCCAGCACCACCACCTCGCGCGCGCCGGCCCGCACGGCCGCCGAGGCGAACGCACACCCCGCGATGCTCCCGCCGATCACCGCGACCGAACCGCCGCCTCGCATATCCGCTCCCTCCAGGAGTACGTCCGCAGGGCTCACCCTGCCCACCGGACGGTGGACGCACGCGCGCCGGCCGCCTCAGGCCTGCAGGATGCCCGTTCCCAACAGGCCGAAGAGCAGGACGCCGACGGCGATGCGGTAGGCCACGAAGGCGTTGAAGGAGTGCTTCGCGACGAACTTGAGCAGCCAGGCGATCGAGGCGTAGGCGACCACGAAGGACACCAACGTCCCCACGAGCAGCGGGACGGCGCTCACCCCGGCGCCGACCGCGTCCTTGAGCTCGTACAGGCCGGCGCCGGTCAGGGCGGGGATGCCGAGGAAGAACGACAGGCGGGTGGCGGCGACCCGTTCGAGGCCGAGGATCAGGCCGGTGGAGATGGTGGCGCCGGAGCGGGAGAAGCCGGGGAAGAGCAGGGCGAGGATCTGCGAGGAGCCCACGAGCATCGCGTCCTTCAGCGAGGTGTCGTCCTCGCCGCGCTTGTGGCGGCCCATCCGGTCGGCGGCCCACATCAGCCCGCTGCCGACGATCAGGGAGCCGGCCACCACCCACAGCGAGGCGAGCGTCCCCTCGATCAGCGGCTTGGCGGCCAGTCCGACCACGACGATGGGGATCGTGGCGTAGATGACCCACCAGGCGAACTTGTAGTCGTGGTGGTAGCGCTCCTCCGGGTCGCGCAGGCCCCGCACCCATGCGGAGACGATCCGCACGATGTCCTTGAAGAAGTACACGAGGACCGCCGCGATGGCCCCCACCTGGATCACGGCGGTGAAGGCGACCACGCCCTTGTCGTCGACGGGGATCCCCATCAGGCCCTCGGTGATCTTCAGGTGCCCGGTCGAGGAGACCGGCAGGAACTCCGTCACCCCCTCGACCACGCCCAGAATCACGGCCTGACCGATGCTGATCGCGCTCACGTGCATCACCTTCGCGGTGTCGTCGAAGTGGCGTCGGCCCGGACGGCCGCCGCGGTTGCGGTACGGGCCGTCCCGGGGCCCGCCCCCGTCGGCATAGATGGTGCCCGACCCGGACCCCGCCTCCGTACGCCGTCACCCCGCCGACCGACCCGCGCGCACAGGTCCTCGACCCGGTGCGACCGCGTGTCGCTCGCGCCCCCGAGGGCGGCGGGCCGGGCATGGTGGCCGGGCGGCGACCGCCGGACCGGCGGCGCCGGACAGCACGGACGAGGAGGATCCATGAAGGCCACCGACGTACTGGCCGACGCGTTCGGGCGCATCCGCGAGGTGGTGCACGAGAGCGTCGAGGGGCTCTCGGCCGACGAACTGGGCGCCCGCCTCGACCCGGAGGCGAACTCGATCGCCTGGTTGGTGTGGCACCTGACGCGGGTCCAGGACGACCACGTGGCGGAGGTCGCGGAGCGGGAGCAGCTGTGGACCGCGGGGGGCTGGGCCGACCGGTTCGACCTGCCGCTGCCCGTCGACGCGACCGGGTACGGTCACACCGCCCGGCAGGTCGGCTCGGTCCGGGTCGACTCGGACGCGCTGCTGCTGGGGTACTTCGACGCCGTGCACGAGCGGACCGTCGCCTTCCTGCACGGCCTGGCCGCCACCGACCTCGACCGGGTGGTCGACGAGCGCTGGGATCCGCCGGTCACCCTCGGGGCCCGCCTGGTCAGTGTCCTGGCCGACGACCTCCAGCACGCCGGACAGGCGGCCTTCGTGCGGGGTGCGCTGCGCCGCCGCTGACCGGGCGGGGCGGACGGGGCCGGGCGGGCGCGGCGGGTGGCGCGTACGGTCCGACCCGCGGTGGGACGGCCCCGGGGCGCGCTGATAGAACTGCGCTCTGACACACGTTTCGTCGCCCCGCGCGGCAGGAGAGGGAGTTCCCGATGGATGTACGGCACTTCGAGCGGATCACCGCGTTCATCGAGGAGCGCCTGACCCCGCTGTTCGCCGAGGAGACCGGCAGCGAGAACGGATTCGGGATGGACGACACCTCGCGGGCGCTGCGCGCGCTGCGCAACGCCGTGCTGGAGGCGTCCGCGGTCAAGGGGCTCCTGGAGAAGCGCCCGACCGCCGAACCGGCGGTGCGCCGGGTCATCGACCAGGCGGTAGAGCAGCACTGGGACGTCCTGCGCGGGGTGGCCCGCCAGTGGGAGGACCACCCCGACTTCGTGCGGGAGTTCAAGCGGCACGCGTGGGAACTCGACACGGCCCCCGCCGCCGTGCCCGCGGCAGGCTGAGCCGTCAGTCGCCGCGGCCGGCGTCCGCGTCGGCATCGGCCGCCGCCTTGTCGGCGTCGTCGAGCCTCTGCTGCATCTGCGCCCGCCGGGCGTCGTCGCCCGCCCCGGCGGACCGCTCCGCCGCGGGACGGGCGCCCGTACCCGGCGAACATCCGGTGACCAGCAGCGCCGCCCCGGTGGCCAGGACGGCGAGCGCGGCGGCGGCGCGGCGCGCCACGCTCACTTGGCGTCCTGGGCCGCGCACCAGGTGCTCACGGCCTTGAGGTTGCCCTGGCGCTTCTGCAGCGTGGGCAGCAGGGCCTTGCGCGCGGTGAGGCGGTCGTTGAGGTAGGTGTAGACCTCGGTGTGGCCGGCGGTCTTGGCGTTGGCGACGCGCTGCTCCAGGCGCGTGACCGAGCCGGCCACGGTCGCGTCGCCGCCGAGGCGGGTGATCGCGGCGTCGACCCGGCCCTTGGTCTTCGGCAGGCGCTTGCAGATCTCCTTGGAGCCGTCCCCCTTCGGTGCGGACTTGGCACCCTTGCCGTCCTTGCCCGCGTCGGAACGGGACGAGTCGGCCTGCGCGGGAGCGACGGCGAGCAGTGCTCCGGCCAGGGCGAGGGCGCCGATCGCGGCAACGGTCGTGCGGTTCGCGGGCATGGTCGTGTCTCCTCAGGTGCGGACGGGCCGGCACCCGGACGGGCCGGCCGCGCACGACGCTAGGGACCGTCCTTGTGGTTTCTTTGTGAGTCCGCCGGACCGGCTCCCGGACCTGCCGCGGGATCGGCCGTCGGGGCGTCGCCCCGGGAGATCCAGTCGCGCCGCGCGGGCAGCGCCGGGAGGGCCGCGCCGTCCGCGGCGGCCAGCGGCAGCCGCACCTCGATCCGGGCGCCCGGTCCGTCCTCCGGGGTCCCGATGGTGATCGCGGCGCCGTGCAGCGCCACCTGCTGGGCGACCAGGGTCAGCCCGAGGCCCGACCCGGGGCTGCCGGGCCGGTGGTGGAAGCGCCGGAAGACGCTGTCGTGGTCCTCCGGCGGGATGCCGGGGCCCTCGTCGTCCACGGTGAGCACGGCGTACGGGCCCTGCGCGCGCAGCCGTACGCGCACCACCGGCGCCTCGTCCGGCCGGTGACCGTGGACCACCGCGTTGCCCAGCAGGTTGGCCAGCAGGATCATCAGCCCGGCGTCCCAGCCGAAGACCCGCAGCTCCGCGGGGAGATCGGTGCTCGTGCGGGCCCCGGGATGGCGCCGGGCGACCTCGGCGACCGCCGTGTCCACCAGTTCGGCGAGGTCCAGTGGGCCGAAGGCCGAGGCCTCCACCAGATCGCCCCGGGCGAGCAGCTGGAGGGCGGTGAGCAGTTCGAGCAGCCGGGCGTGGTCGTCCTGCAGGTCCTTGACGACCTCGGCCCGCTCGGCGGGGGAGAGGTCGGGGTGCGCGGCGAGCACGTCCAGGTCGGTCCGCATGCTCATCAGCGGGGTGCGCAGTTCGTGCGAGGCGGCCGAGGAGAACGACCGGGCGGTGTCCAGCGCCTGCGCCGTGCGCGCCGCCTGTTCCTCGTAGCGGGCGAGCAACTGGCCGATGGCCATGGACAGTTCGTCCACCTCGGCGATGTTGACCGGAGCGGTGGCGAAGGCGGCGACGCCGGCCCCCGGGTCCAGTGCCGCGGCGCGCCGGCTCAGCCGCCGCACGGAGGCGGTCGCGCGCCCGGCGAGGGCGCGGGCGAGCAGGCCGGAGACGGGGGCCGAGAGCAGGGCGACCAGCAGGACCCGCCCGCGCACCGCGGTCAGCTGCGGGTCGGCGGCCGAGGCGGGGGTGAACAGCCACAACGTCCCCGGCGCCGGACCGGCCACCTGGACGGTCAGCACCCGCCAGGCGTGGCCCTTGGCCCGTACGGTGACGGGCCCGTCCGTACCCGGCTCGGGCAGTCGGGCCGGGTCGGCGGGCTGCGGGCCGCCCTCCAGGACGTCGGCGCCGTCCGCCGAGCGCACCCGGATCCCGGCGTCGAGGACGGCGTCCAGGACCTTGCGGTGCTGGTTCTGCTCCACCTTGGGGCGCCCGCGCAGGTCGGCCGCGAGCAGGGTCCGTACGTCGGGCAGCGCGGCGGCGGCCAGGTCCTGGAGCCGGGTGTCCTGCTGGCGGTGCAGGTCCCGGCTGACCAGCCCCAGCACCAGCAGGCCGGCGCCGAGCACCAGCAACGGCACGACCACGGTCACCGAGAGCGCGATCCGGGTGGCCAGCTTCACGGAGCGTCCTCCCCGGGCACGCGCAGGACGAAGCCGACGCCGCGGACCGTGTGGATCAGGCGCGGGCGCCCGCCCTCTTCCAACTTGCGGCGCAGATAGCTGACGAAGGTGTCGACGGCGTCCGTGCGCACCTCGAAGTCGTAGCCCCAGACGCGGTCCAGCAGCTGGTCCCGGGTGAGGACGATCCGCGCGTTGCGGACCAGCTGCACCAGCAGCTCGAACTCCCGGCGGGTGAGGTGGAGTTCGACGCCGTCGTGGTGCACCTGTCGGGTCGCCTGGTCGATCACCAGCGGGCCCTCGCGCAGCACCTCCGAAAGGGTCTGCTGCGGTCGCCGCCGCAGGATGGCGCGCAGCCGCAGCACCAGCTCCTCCAGCGCGAAGGGTTTGACCAGGTAGTCGTCGGCGCCGGCCTGGAGACCGGCGACCCGGTCCGCCAGCTCGTCGAGGGCCGAGAGCATCAGGACGGGCGTCGCGTCCCCCCGCTCCCGCAGCCGGCGGCAGACCTCCGTGCCGGTCAGGCCGGGCATGCACACGTCCAGCACCAGGACGTCCGGGGACCGCTCGGCGAACAGGTCGAGGGCGGCGATCCCGTCCTCGGCGAGCAGCACGGTGAAGCCGCTCAGGCGCAGCCCCCGCTCCAGGGAACGGCGGATGGCGGCGTCGTCGTCCGCGACGAGCACCACGCCCGAGGTCCCGCCCGCGCCGCCCCGCTGCCCGCTCACCCTGTCCTCCTCACCGGCCCCCGTCCGGGACCGGGCCCGACCCTCTCACGGACGCGCGGGCGTCCGGCACCCGGGGCGGGAACCGTCCGGCGCACGTGCCGGTGCACCGCCGCCCCGGGGGGCGACGGTGCACCGGCACGTGCGGGACGGTTACGGCTGGAGGGTG
Source organism: Streptomyces sp. NPDC098789 (assembly GCF_044759975.1). Classification (NCBI taxonomy): domain Bacteria; kingdom Bacillati; phylum Actinomycetota; class Actinomycetes; order Kitasatosporales; family Streptomycetaceae; genus Streptomyces; species Streptomyces sp. NPDC098789. The sequence goes on along the minus strand of NZ_JBIWAJ010000004.1, from coordinate 81,936 downwards.
ATCGAGTTGATCGGGGTCAGGTCCTTGACCATGTAGGTCCCGGCCTGGAGGTAGCCCTGACAGCCGTTCCCGTTGTAACCGGTGCAGGTGCGCATCGTGGCGCCGCCGGTCTGGTTGTTGAAGACGTAGTGGTTCCCGTTCTGGTTGGACAGGTTGTGGGCCCCGTAGGCGTAGTACACGTTGCTGGGGTGGCCGCCGTTCCAGCCCGCGTCCTGCGGGTAGATGCAGACGGCGCCGGACGGGCAACCCTGGGTGTCGGTGGTCGAGGCCATCGCGGCCGGGGCGGCGACCGATGCGGCCAGCCCCAGCGCCAGCGTGCCGGAGGCGACCAGGAAGCCGAACTTGGTGCGTGCGTTCACAGCGAACTCCTCTGAAAGATGAGCTGAGTGGTCGAGCGAGCGGTGGCGCGAAGGGCCGGTCAGCGGCAGGTCGGGACGCCGTCGAGCCAGGCCGGTCCCTGGATGTAGATGTTGGTGAGCCAGGCGTTGTAGTCCGGCAGGTACGACCAGGCGTCGTTGTGGTAGCCCTCGGCGTCCACCCACTGGGCGTGCTTCTGGCAGCTGACGCGGATCCGGGTGGGCCCGGGGAACTTGACGGCCCGCGGACTCGTCGTGGACGGCTCGGTGTGCGTCCACACGTCCGTGCCCCAGGTGGAGAAGTTGGTGTCCTGGCCGGGCGTGGCGGCGATCCGCACCGCCCCGTTGTAGTCCCCGCCGGTGTTCAGGTCGCTGACCATCACGCGGGTGCCGGACTGCTTGGCCTGGACCATCTTTCCGGCGCCGAGGTAGAGGGCGATGTGGTGGATGCCGTTGTCGCCGCCCCAGGCGAGCAGGTCACCGGGGAGCAGCGCCCCGGTCCCCTGCGACGCGGGGATGCGCACGGAGACCCGCGGCGAGTAGTACTGGCTGTTGGCGTTGCCCGCCAGCGGGTCCTGTCCGGTCGCCTGGGCGTAGGCGTACCGCACCAGGCCCGAGCAGTCGAAGCCGATCCGCTCCGGATCGTGTTCGCTGGCCGGGTCGGTGGGGTCGACCTGACCGTAGGTGGCGCCCGGCTGCGGCCCGTGGCCGCCGCCCCAGGTGTACCAGACGCCGATCTGTGTGCAGGCCGCCCGGACCGCCGCCTCCGCCGCGGCCGAGGCCCCGGTCGCGAGGACCCCGCAGGCGGCTTCGGCCTGCGTGGGGCGGGCCGACACCGCCGACGGAGCGGCGGGCGTCGCCGCGGCGGGCTGAGCGAGCGCCCCGGCGGCGCAGACCGCCAGGATCCCCGCGACGACCGCGGACCGTTTCGCTCTGGAAAGGATGCTGCGCATGGTGCCGTTCCCCCGTTTCGTGGTGCTGCCGCGAGCGCCGGGACCGACATGCGGTCACCGGCTGCGGTGCTCCGAAGACTGGTCCGCGGCCGGTGTCCGCGTCGAGGAGCCACGCGTCGCCCGTACGAGTGGGAAACGGGAAACCCCAGGGAAACGGCCCCCGTCGGCGCCCGCGGGGGTCGAAGGGGACCACAGGGACCGAGGTGGCCCGCGGTCGCCCTACCGCCGGGCCGGGCAGACCCGTTGGTACGGCTCGTCCGGCAGGATCCGGGCCCACCGCGCGCTCCCGGTGTCACCCACCAGCCGGCACAACTCGGTCCTGCGCCGCGTGACGTCCGTGTTCCACAGCCGGACGGTCCCGTCGTTGCTGCTGCTCGCCAGCGTGCCCGGGAGCACCGGGTCGAAGACGACTCCCCAGACGGGGCCGGTGTGTCCGCTCAGCGTGGCGAGCTGACGGTCGCCGACGGGGTCCCACAGCTTCACGGTCTGATCGCTGCCGCTGCTCGCCAGGACCGCGCCGTCCGGGCTGAACGCCACCGCCCGCACCGAGCCGTTGTGGCCCGCGAGGGTGCCGGCGGCCGCCCGCCGCCCGATGTCCCACAGCCGCACCAGCCCGTCGTTGCCCCCGCTGGCCAGGGTCCGCCCGTCCGGTGCGAAGGCGATCCCGCGCACCGATCCGGTGTGTCCGCGCAGCACGGCGCGCTGCGGGTGCCCGGGTTCCGTCGCGTCCCACAGGCGCACCGTCAGGTCGTCACTGCCGGTGGCGAGGGTCCGGCCGTCCGGGCTGAAGGCGACGGCGTTGACGAAGTCCTGGTGGCCTTCGAGCACGGCGTCGCGCTGCCGGGACGCCACGTTCCACAGCGCGACCGTGCGGTCGGCGCTCGCCGACGCGAGTTCCCGGCCGTCGGGGGCGAAGGCGAGGGCGAACACGGAACCGACGTGGCCGGTGAGCTTCGCGTACGGCTCGCCCGTCGCCGCCTGCCACACCCTGACCGTCCGATCGGCCCCCGCGGAGGCGATGAGCCGTCCGTCGGGGGAGAAGACGACGGCGAAGACGGAACCGTCGTGTCCGGCCAGGGTGTTGAGCAGCCGACGCCGGGCGGTGTCCCAGATCCGCACGGTGCCGTCCGCCTCGGCGGCGGCCAGCAGCCGCCCGTCGGGGGAGAAGGCCGACTGCCACGACTCGGTGAACGGCCGCGCGGCCAGCGCGGTCCGGCCGGGGTCCCACAGGACCACGGACTGGTCGAACCCGCCGGTGGCCAACTCCTGCCCGGGTCCGGCGGCGACGGCCTGCACGTAGTCGGTGTGGCCGGACAGGGTGGTGACCGTCTTGCGGGTGACCGGGTCCCACAGCTTCACCGTGCCGTCGCCGCTCCCGCTGATGACCGTGTCACCGCTGCGGGTGAAGGCGACGCTGTTGACGTCGTCGCCGTGCCCGGTGAGGACGGCGCGCACCGTGCCCGCCGGCAGGTCCCACAGGCGTACGGTCCGGTCGGCGCCGCCGGAGGCGAGCGTGCGCCCGTCCGGGCTGAAGGCGACCCCGAGGACCTGGTCGGTGTGGTCGGCGAGGACCGCCGCCTGCCGCTCCCCGGCCACGTTCCACAGGCGTACGGTGCGGTCGGCGCCGGCCGAGGCGACCGTGGCGCCGTCGGGGCTGAAGGCCACGCCCATGACCGTGTCCTCGTGCCCGGTCAGCACGGCCCGGAACGTGCCCTCGGGCAGGTTCCACAGCCGGACGGTGCGGTCGAGGCCGCCGCTGGCCAGCGTCCGGCCGTCCGGAGCGAAGGCCACCGAGCGCACGGAGCCGCGGTGCCCCGTCAGCGTCGCGGTGATCCGGTGCGCGGTCGTGTCCCAGAGCCGCACCGTCCCGTCCGCGCTCGCCGTCGCCAGCCGCAGACCGTCGGGGCTGAAGGCGACCGAGGTCACCGGGCCCGTGTGGCCCCGCAGCGTGGCCACCGGGGTGCGCGCGGCGACGTCCCACAAGCGGACGGTGGTGTCCGAGCTGGCCGAGGCGATGAGCCTCCCGTCCGGGCTGAAGGCGACGGAGTTGACCGGCCCTTCGTGCCCGGGGAGCCGGCCGGCGAAGTACTGCGCCTGCGTGCTCAGCAGCGCGCCGCGCGCCTGCGGGGTCGGCGCGGTGCCGTACGCGCCGGCCGCGAGCAGCATCGACGCCTCGGGCTGCCCCGCCGCGAGCAGCCCGGCCCGCACCGCCATCGCCTGGGACTGCGCGGTGCGCCGCTGGTCCACCGCCTGCGACCGCTGCTGGAGGGCCAGGGCTCCGGCGGTCAGGGCGACGGCGAGCAGCCCGGCCAGCGTGACCACCATGGCCCGGCGGACCCGGCTCTGGCGCAGCACGGCCCGCTCGCGCCGGTCCTCCTCCGCCTCGCACGCGTCGACGAACTCCTGCTCCTCGGGCCCGAGCCCGGAGCGGTCGGCGGCCCGGTCCAGCCACTCCCGTACGCCCGCCAGCCGGGTCCCCCGGTACAGCAGGCTCGGATCGCGCCCGCCGGCCGCCCACTCGGCCCCCGCCTCGGAGAGCTGCTGGCGCATCCGCAGCGAGGCCCGGTCCCGCTCGGTCCACTCGCGCAGCCGCGGCCAGGCGTGCAGCAGCGCCTCGTGGGTGATCTCCACGGTCGCGCCGCCCGCCGTCACGAGCCGGGCCTCGATGAAGGCGTCGAGGGCCCGGCCCCCGGCCGCGGGCTCGGGCAACTGGCGCAGCAGCCGGCCGCGCTCCACCGGTCGGCGGGTCTGCGCCGAGCCCTCGGCGATGTGGACGAGCCGGACCAGGAGTTCGCGCGTCATCCGCCGCTCGGCCGGGTCGAGCAGACCGAAGACGGACTCCGCGGTGCGGGCCACCGCTCCGTGGATGCCGCCCGTCATCTCGTACCCCGCGACCGTCAGGGTCGTACCGGCGCGCTGCTGCCAGGTGATGAGCAGCGTGTGGGCCAGCAGCGGCAGCGATCCGGCGTCGGCCGCGGAGCCGTCCCCGAGGTCGCGCAGCAGCAGTTCGACGAGGCCGCCCTCCAGGCTGAGCCCGGCCCGGGCGGCCGGTCCGGTGATCGCCTCGCGCAGCTGCGCGCCGGACATCGGACCGAGGGCGAACAGCCCGTGGGTGAAGACCTCGACGAGCTCCGGGTGGTCGAGGCAGTGACCGCAGAAGTCCGCGCGGATCCCGATCACCACGGCGGTCGTGGCGGCGCCGGTGTCCACCGCGCCGCCCGCGCCCGGCCCACGCACCGGACCCGACCCCCGGGCCCGGCCGGTCCCGCCGGTCGGGTCGACCGGCGCGCGGGCCTCCCCGGCGGCCGCGGCGAGCGCGTGCAGCACCCGGACGAAGGAGCGGCGCTCCCGGTCGTCCTCGCAGAGCGTGAAGACCTCCTCGAACTGGTCGACGACGAGCACCAGTCCGCCCCGGCCGCGCGCGGCCACCGCCGCCTCCAGCAGCACCTCCGGCCGCCCGGCCAACTCCTCGGGGGTGATCCCCGCGGCCGCCGCACCCAGCACCTCGGCCGCGCAGCGCAGCAGTTCCTTCAGCGGGTGCGCACCCGGCGTGCACAGCACCACCGGCCAGTCACCCGCTCCCGTCACCGGCAGCACCCCGCGCCGCAGCGCGGGCAGCAGGCCCGCCCGCAGCAGCGAGGACTTCCCCGCCCCCGAGGGAGCCACCACGGCCAGCGCCCCCTGCCCGATCCGCTCGGCCAGCCGGGCCGCCAGCTCCGCCGTGTCCCCGTCCCGGCCGAAGAACCACTGGGCGTCCTGGGGCCCGTACGCCGCGAGCCCCCGGTAGGGGCAGACCGCGGCCGATCCCGGCGGGAGCCCGCCCTCGGCCGCGCGGACTTCGTCCGGGCGCGCGGCGGCGCCCGCCGCCGGACGCTGGGCCGGGACCAGCCGGGCCAGCTCGCCGCCGGCGTCGAGCGCCTCGTCGCAGCGGCGGGCGAGGTCGGGGGTCGGCGGCTTGCCGCCGTTCTCGATCTTGCTCAGGTACCCCTTGCTGTAGTGGACGGAGCGGGCAAGAGCCGAGAGCGACATCTTGCGCAGCTGGCGCATGCGCCGCAGCTCCGCCGGGAATCCACCGGTCGTCCCATCATCGGTCGGCACGGGGCGTACTTTCCCGCAGGGGAGGGACGTACGCATAACGGAGAGGAGTTCCTCCGCTTGACCCCTCCCCGGCCGCCCGGCAGGCGGCTGTCAGCTGTACGCGTTGAACGGGATGGGGGGCTTGGCGGCATTGAGCGCGTCGCCGAAGCGGCCATCGGTGATCTTGATGGTGGCCGCGCCGAAGTCCGCGTTCATCAGTTTGTCCCGCAGGCCGGCCGGATAGCCGTTCCAGCCCACGAGGCGGGGGTAGAACCAGCCACCGGTGTGGTTCTCGGGCGGCTCGTCATTGCCGTTGGCCAGCCGGAAGAAGTGGGTCGAGGCGCCGTCCTTGTGGTAGACGGCCTTGGGGTGCGTCCCGTCGAAGCGGACGGCGGAGCGGGGGTACCACTTCCAGCCGCTGTGCTGCGAAGTCGACACGTACTGGACCTGGTTGTCCTTGATCCAGACCACCACGTGCTCGAAGTCGTGCCGGTGCCCGATGGCCGCCGGACCGAGAGTGGCCTGGTCCTTCTCGAAGTAGCTCGCGTACATGACCGCGCACCAGCCGTTGTCGCACTTCTCGCGCGCGTACGTGTTCGAGTTCTGCAGCTGCGCGGCGTCCCGGCAGCGCCCGTTCACGTCCCCGCCGAGCTTCAGTCCGGGGTTGAGCCGCCCGTCGCCGCCGATGGCCGCGGTGGCGTAACAGCCGTCCCGGTCGTAGTCGTAGGCCGGGGAGAACGTCTGTTCCAGCCCGTCCGCGTTCTGCGGCAGCGAGGGCAGTACGTCGGCGGAGGCGAGCGCCGGCAGCGTCAGCACGAGCGCCGCCGCGCCCAGTGAAGCGGTGGTCACGAACCGTCGTATCCCGCTCCGGCGCCCGGGCGTCGTCGCGGAAGGGGGCAGTGTGCGCACATCAACTCCTCGACCTGTGTGGGGGTGCTGGCATTCTGCGGCCCCGCATCGCCGAACACGAGCCCCGGTCCCGGCAGTTCTCGCGATCCTCAATATCCGCGGTATGCCCGTCACGGAGCGTCCGTTCGGTGTTTACTTCCGTTGCGTCGACGCGGGCGACGCGACCAGCTGGGGGGCGGGGGCAATGGTGAGCGCAACGACGGAGCCGGGTCACGCGCAGGGGACCGAGGCGTTCCTGCGGCACATGATCTGGCGTTATCCACAACAGCGGCAGCCCGTCATGGCGCTGCTCGGTCCGCGCGGATCGGGCAAGTCCACCCTGTTGGCCAACCTGTCCCACGGCTGCGGCTCGACGGTGGTGCACGCCCACCTCGACTTCAATGAGAACCCGGTGGACCCGGTGTCCGCCGCCACCCTGGCGGCCTTCCAGATGATGCGCGGCTGGGACACCCTGCGCCGCAGCCCCGTCTTCCACCGCTTCGCCCTCGGGCTGCTCGCACTCAACGAGAACCTGGAGACCGACCGCACCCGGGCCACCGACCAGATCCGGGGGCTGATACAGGCCTACACGCGGGGCACCCGGCCGGGCCGCTTCGCCACCCGGGTCGAGGGCGCCGCGGTCACCACCATGGACGTCGTGGCCACCGGCGCGCTCAGCCCGCTGGTCTCCGGGACCGGCAGCCAAGTGGTCGCCGCCGTCCGGGACCAGGCCCGACCCGTCATCGGCTCCCTGCTCCAGAGCGCGGCCCGCTGGGGCCTGCGCGACGCCCTGCGCTGGCACGTCGGCATCCCGGAGGCGGAGGACGCGGGCTACGTCGACGCCCTGATCCGGCTCAGCTCCGCGTCCCGCTCGGCCGCCGTGGCCCCGCTCCTCTCGGCCTTCCTCGCCGACGCCCAGGAGCAGGCCGAACGCCACCCGGCCCTGCGGTCCACCTGCTCCTGCGAGGTGCCCGAGCACGAAGCGGCCCGCGGGCGCCACGACCACGCGTGGGTCCTCCTGGTGGACGGCGCGCAGACCGCCGCCGGACGCCGCTTCCTGGGCGCCCTCATCAACGCGCGCATCCGCAACCGGCAGACCGGACAGGGCGCTTCGGCCAAGCCCGACCCGCTGGTCGTGCTCGCTGCCTGCGACCAGTGGCAGCCCGAGTGGACCACCCGCTGGTGCGAGCCCTGGCGGACCACCCCGATCGCGGGCACCTCGCAGCGCCGCGTCCCCCTGCTCGCGCGCGCCGACCGCGCCCAGTGGGCCCGGGAGGACGACGCGGGCGCCGCCGCGGACCCGGACTCGGTGGCGTCCCACTGGTACCCGGTGTGGCTCGACCCGATGACCGAGGACCAGGTCGGGTACGTCACCGGCGCCCCGGGACCGCTCGCGCCGCCACTGGCCGCCTCCGTCGCCCACCGGCTCACCGGTGGCCACTGGGGAGCCGTCACCGCCGTGAAGGAACAGCGCGAGGGCGCGCTGCCGGACGGCGACGCCACCGCGGTCGAGAGATCCCTGCCCGCCGCCCTCGACCCGGGCGGCAGACCGCTGTGGTCGCGCGCCCTGGAGACCAGCCTGCCCGAGGGGCTCGCCGTGCCCGCCGCGCGCTGGACGCCGCCGCCCGCCGTCGTGCTGGCCGCGGCCTACCTCGCCGACGCGCGCACCGCCGACGACCCGTGGGTACCGGCCGAACTCGCCGACCTCCCGCACAGCTTGGAGCTGCTCCGCCGCAACCTGTGGGTCAGTACGCACGCCCACGCGCCCTCCCGCATCCGCGAGGTCGGCTGGGGCCCCGCGGACCGGCCCCCGGCCCTGCACCCGTGGCTGAGCCGCTGCGTCCTGACCGCGCTGTCCGCCGCGCCCGCCCAACCGCCGGCGGCCGGCCGTGCCCGGAGGCCGGGGGAGGCCGACGCGCCGCCCGTCGACCCCTGGGACGGGGTGTTCGTCCGCCAGGCCGAGGCGCTGGCGGCGATGTCGGCGGCCCGCGGCCGCACGCCGGAGGCCGTCGAGGAACAACGCCTCTTCTACGAGCTGTGCCTGGGCCGGTTCGCCCCGGTGGCCGACGCGCTGGCCGCCCGCTTCGACCGCGACCACCGGGCGTGGGTGCGGCTGCTCGACTACCTGGCGTCGGCGCCCTGCCGGTTCGTCCACGAACGGTCCGCCCCGCAGGTGTACGCGCTCCTGCTCGCCGGGATCGAGGGGCGGGGGAGCGGCGTGGTGACGGTGGCCACGGCCAAGCTGCTGGCCCTGCTCTGGCTCTACAACGACCCGCTCACCGAACACAGCCACGGCTGGGACGCCCAGATCGAAGAAGGCTTCGAACGGCTCTCGCACAATTCCCGCTTATTGGACGTCAGCGCACTCCAGCAAGCGGGCGCGCTCTTCGCCTGACCCCTCCGGGCCCGCCGAGGGGCGGGCCCGGGCGCACCGCTAGGAGTGGTTCATGACCGTAGGTGTCCACAATCCTCGACTCGGAGGGCTGCGCCGTCATCCGGTGCTGTCCCTGGCCGCCGCCCTCGTCGTCCTCGCCGGTGTGGTCTTCGGCGCCCGCTGGACCTACGACTACTTCAACCGGCCCGCCCTGAGCTGTGGGTCCGGGATGACCGCGGCCGGCTCACCGCCGGCCTGCGTCGGGGTGAACCTGGAGAGCGTGCCCTTCACCAAGGCCGAACCGGAGCGCATGCAGAAGCTGGAGGAGATGATCAAGACGTCCAACGCGGCCGTCAAGGGTCCGTCCAGCAGTGTGGTGTTGCTGCTCGACCTCTCGCCCGTCGCCGACGTGGACACCCTCACCTACGACTCCCTCTACCCCAACATCGAAGGCGCCGTCACCGCCGTCTGGCGGGCGAACAACACGGCCGCGTACGGCAGTACGCCCGGGGTGAAGCTCTACCTGGCCAACATGGGCAGCCAGTACGGCGCGTGGAAGGAGACGGTGGCCCGCATCGAGAAGCACGCCGAGGCCGAACACATCTCCGCCGTCGTCGGCCTCGGGCAGAGCACCGAGGAGACCCGGCAGGCCGCCGCGGCGATCTCCGCCAAGCTCCACATCCCCGTCATCGGCTCGACGGTGACCGGAAACTCGATGAACCTCGACCCCACCGACCCGGCGGGCAAGCGGCTGATCACGGACATGTTCCGGGTCTCGCCGACCAACACCGACTCGGTCATCGCCGCCAACCAGTACGTCGCCGGACTGCGCCCGGCCGTCAGCTCGCTCGCCGTGGTCGCCGACGGGGTCGTGGGCGACGACTACACGGCCACCCTCGCGGCCGAGGCGAAGGTCCGCCTCCAGGCGCCGAACCGCACCGTCACCGTGCTCCCGTACACCTCGCCCAAGAGCCTGCCCAGCGGCTCCGGCCGCAAGGCGTACCTGATCAACCAGTTCAACCTGATGCACGCGAACCTCTGCCAGGCCCAGCCGTCGATCGTCTACTTCGCCGGCCGCGGCCGCGACCTCGGCGCCTTCGTGGAGAACTGGGTCCAGGGCTCGCCCTGCGGGATCACCCAGCTGCACATCCTCGCCGGGGACGACGCCTCCGAGGCCATCCACGACGACGCGGTCCTCAAGGGGGTCGCCTCCGGCCGGGTCGCCGTGGCCTACACGGCGCTGGCCAGCCCGGACCAGTGGGGCACCGCGTGCCCCGGCTCGGACGCGAAGCACAACTACGACCAGTTCTGGGCGGCGTACACCGGACGGCCCGACCCGTGCACGAGCCAGCGCCTCACCACCCAGGGGGACGCGGCGGCCCTCGCCTTCGACCCGGCCGACCTCGCCAACGGCCAGGCGATGCTCACCCACGACGCCACGGTGGCCGCCATCAGCGCGGCCCGACAGGACAGTGCGGGGCTGAAGAACCCGGGCCTGGAGACCGGCATCCTGCACCAGTTCTACTGCGCGCAGATGCTGCCGGGCGCCAGCGGCTGGCTGTCCTTCGGCACCGACGGCAACCCCGTCGGCAAGCCGGCCCCCGTCGTGGAGATCCAGCCGGACGGGAAGACGAAGACGGTCTCGCTCACCTGGCCGAACTCCGCACCCAACCTGAGCCTGCCGCAGCGCGGCGGCACCGGCGCCCCGGGCTGCTGAGGCCCGTACCGTACCCGCACTCGTACCCGTCCCGTACCCGTACGCCCGCCCCGACCGCCCGCCCAGCCGAGCCGCCCGCCCGGCCACCCACAGGTCCTTCCGGAGCGGCCGAGCGGGGCCGAGCGTTCCGGATCTTGTGCGGCCTGATGTCTATCCCGGCCGGCCCCACGAGTGGGAGCCTGGGCCTGCCGCCGCTCGACCGAGCGAGGGCGCGCAGGGGTCCCTCCCCCCGACCCCGTGCGCGCCGACCTCGTGCGCGGCCCTCACCGACCTTCCACGCAGGGAGTCGCGACACATGCAGACCCGCTCGACCGACCATCCGCGCAAGCGAGGAGTCTGGGGGACAACCCTCGTCCTGGTCGCGGTCACGGCCCTCCTCGGGGGCGTCCCCGGCGCGGCCGGGGCGACGCCGCGCGCCGCCGCCCCGCCCGTTCCCACGCTGACCTGGGGGCCCTGCGCCGACCCGGGCGACGGCTTCGAGTGCGCGACCGCCCAGGTCCCGCTCGACTACCGCGAGCCCACCGGGCGCACCATCCCGATCGCGGTCACCCGGCACCTCGCCGCCGACCCGACCCACCGCACGGGCGTCCTGCTGCTGCACCCCGGCGGCCCCGGCAACTCCGGGGTGGACTTCGCGCGCGACAGCTACGACGCGCTGCCCGCCTCGCTCCGGGACGGCTTCGACGTCGTCGGCTACGACATGCGCGGGGTCAAGCGCAGCGGCCAGATCGAGTGCTGGAACGACCAGGAGTACGCGGCCGCCGTCGACGCCGCGCGCGGCGTGCCCGGCCCGGGTGCCCTGCAACTCGCCGTGCGACAGGGCCGCGAGGTCGGCGCCGCCTGCAAGGCGCGCTCCGGCGACCTGCTGCCGTTCATCGGCACCGCCTCGAACGCCAAGGACATCGACCTGCTCCGCCAGGCCCTCGGCGAGCAGACGCTCACCTTCTACGGCCGGTCCTTCGGCAGTTACGTCGGCACCGTCTACGCCGCCCAGTTCCCCCGGCGCGTGCGCGCCATGGTCCTGGACGGCTCCTACGACCCGCGGCACTACGCGGACGTCCCGTACGCTTACGACGCGGGCCAGTTCGTCGCCCTGGACGCCGCGGTCGGCCGGTTCCTCGACTGGTGTTCGCAGAACGCCGCGACCTGCGGGTTCGGTGACGGCAGGGCCCGGCAGGCCTTCGAACAGCTCAAGCGGGACCTCGACGCCGATCCGGTCGTCACCGCGAGCGGACGCCCGGCCACCGGCTACACCCTCGCCTACCGGATGATGTTCAACATCAACTCGGGCAAGGAGATCTGGCCCGCCCTGGGCGAGAGCCTGCGGGCGGCCCAGGAGCACCGGACCACCTGGCTGCTGAACCCGCCCTCACCCGGCTCCTTCGACTTCCTCAACGTCAACATGGCCGTCGAGTGCGCCGACCGCGTCTACCCGAGCAGCCAGCTGCTCCTGGGCGCGATGGTCGGCGCCGAGTCCGCCACGACGCCGCTGCTGGGAACCCCCATCGGCCTGGGGCCGCCCACCTACGACCACAACCACGCGCCCACCTGTGCCCAGTGGCCGGCGGAGCGCGCGAGCCGCTTCGAGGGCTCCTACCGGGCCGCGGGGTCCGCACCGATCCTGGTCCTCGGGAACACCGGGGACCCGGACACCCCGTACCAGGACGCCGTGGCCCTCGCCGGGACGCTGGAGAACGGACGACTGGTCACCTTCGCGGCCGAAGGACACACCGCCTACAACCGGAGCGCGTGCGTCAGCGCGCTCGTCAACGACTACCTCGCCACCCTGGCCCTGCCCGCGCGGGGCACGGTCTGCGCTGACGAGGCGCCGGCGGTCCCGCTGGCCCGCCGCAGCGCGAACGTCGGCGTCGACGAGACGCGCGACGTGATCCCCACCCTGCGCTGAACACCCCGAAGCAGCGGGGCCGCGGTCGACCGTCGGGTCGACCACGGCCCCGCTGCCGGGTCGCGGCGGTGCGGGCGGCCCCGTGGTGACGGTGGGGCAGGAGTGCGGGCGAGCCGGCCTCTTGAGAAGTATCGGTACTGGGTAGGGTGAACCGGACAACGGGTTCGGTGCGGTTCTGGGTGGGGTGGGGGACATGGGACGTCAGATGCGGGTGCCCGGTGGGATCCTGGCGGTAACGGTTCTGCTGGCCCTGGCCGGGTGCTCGCAGCCCGCGACCGACCGGGGCGCGGGCGACGGCAAGCCGTCGGCGTCGGCGTCCGGCGCCAAGTCCCCCTCGTCGTCCGCGTCCAAGAAGGGCGCCGGCGGCGATGACGGCAAGCCGGTCACCGGGGACGTCCTGCCGGGCATGGTCACCGTGCAGGTGGCCCGCACCCAGTTGGCCGCGCTCAAGGTCGGACCCGTCGGCTCGATGTCCGGATACTCCCGGGACAAGTTCACGCACTGGATCGACCAGGGCAACAAGTGCGACACGCGCGAGACCGTCATCAAGCGCGACGGCAAGGACGTCGCCCTGAACGCGGACTGCAAGGCCGCTTCCGGCACCTGGCGCAGCCTCTACGACGGGGTCACGCTCACCGACGCGGGCAAGCTGGACATCGACCACATGGTGCCCCTCGCCGCGGCGTGGCGCTCCGGCGCCGCCGCCTGGGACCCGCAGCGCCGCAAGGAGTTCGCCAACGACCTCGTCCGCCCGCAGCTGATCGCGGTGAGCGCGTCCTCCAACCGGTCCAAGGGGGACCAGACCCCGGACAGCTGGCAGCCCACCGACAAGAGCGCCTGGTGCCAGTACGGGCGGGCCTGGACCACCGTCAAGTCGACGTACGGACTGACGGTGACGGAAGCGGAGAAGCAGATGCTGACGACGATGCTGGACACCTGCGCCTCATGACCGACGACGGGGCGGGCGCCGCCGAGCAGTGGGTGGACGAGGTCGTCGCGGGACCCGGCGGAGCGATGACCGACGAGGTCGGGGTCATCACCGGGGACCTGACCCTGCGCACCACCGCCCGGCCGGGCGGGCCGGCTCTGGTGGAGATCCAGTACACCGGCGCGGAGGAGTGGTACCTGCTCACCTCCGGGCCGTACCGGCTCGAAGCCACTCCCCACGCCGTGCACCGCGCGGCCCTCGCCCTGGTCCGAGCCGGCTACCGGGCCCAGGAGCAGGCCGACGGCTGACCGCTGACCGGGTCGTCAGCGGTGGTCAGCGTTGGTCAGCGGTAGTCAGCGATAGTCGTCGGGGTGGCCCTGCATCCACGTGTTGACCTTGTCCCGGGTGCCGATCAGCAGGGTCTGGTGCTCCTTGAGGTTGTCGAAGGACCGGTCGCCGGCGAGTTCCCCGTCGAGCTTCGCGATCAGGGCGATCGGCTCGGGGAAGTGACCCGGCCCCTTCGGGTCCGTCTTCATGGCCCTGTCCATCGTGTGCAGTTCGTCGTACACCCGGCCCAGGAAATAGGCGCATCCGCTCGGCGTGCAGGAGTCGCCGAGGGTGGCCTGGAGTCCGGCGAAGGCATCGCGGACCTTCACGGGGGGCGCGGCCGCCGGATCGGCGGCCCCTGCCGACGGGGCCGGGGCACCGGCCGGCGGCGAGCCTCCGGTGGTGGGTTCGGCGGGGGCGCCCGTGGCGGGACTCGCGGCGGGGCTCGTGGCACCGGTGGCCGCCGCGCTGCCCGAGGTGGTCGGCGCGGCCGGCTCGGCCCGCTGGGGACCCGGACCGCAGGAAACGGTGAGCGCCGCCAGGGCCGTGACGACGATCGCCGCACCCCGCACTGTGGACGTGAACATGTTCTTCCCCCGTGTTCGTAGATCACCCGACCCTACAGAACCGCCCGGCCGGTGATCGGACCGGCCGGACTGCCCTGCGAACGGTGGGAGTTCGGACCGTAGGCTGGCGCCGTGACTGAGGCGAGCGGTGTGCTGATCGGGGGCCGGTACCGGCCCCTGGAGCTGGTCGGCCAGGGCGGCATGGGCCGCGTGTGGCGGGGGACGGACGAGGTGCTCGGCCGGGAGGTGGCCATCAAGGAGGTGACGCTCCCGCCCGGCACCACCGGCGATCAGCGGGAGGTCCTGCTCCGGCGGGTGGTGCGCGAGGCCCGCTCGGCGGCGCGGCTCAACCACCCCGGGATCATCACCGTCCACGACGTGGTCGAGCACGAGGGCGCGCCCGTGATCGTCATGGAGTACGTGAGCGGCACCTCCCTCGCCGCGGCCATCGCGCGCGACGGCGCACTGCCCGTCCAGCGGGTCGCGGAGATCGGCGCGGCGATGCTGAAGGCACTGGGCCGCGCCCACGCGTCGGGCGTCGTCCACCGGGACGTCAAACCGGACAACGTCCTGCTGACGGAGGACCGGGTGGTCCTCACCGATTTCGGCATCGCGCACACCGCGGACGCGACCACGGCGCTCACCCGCACCGGTGCGCTCATCGGCACCCCGGCCTACATGGCCCCCGAACAGCTGACGGGCGAGTCGCCCGCGCCCGCGACCGACCTGTGGGCGCTGGGGGCGACCCTCTACTGCGCCGTCGAGGGCGTACCCCCCTTCAGCGCGCCCAGCTTCACCGCGCTGTGCATCGCCGTCGCCACCGAGGAACCCCGGCCGACGCGGCGTGCGGGCACGCTCGGCCCGCTGCTGGTGGCGCTGCTGACGAAGGACCCGCGACACCGGATCGGCGCCGCGGAGGCACTGACCGCGCTGCAGGCGCTGGCGCGGGAGCGGCCGACCCCGGCCCCGGCGGTTCCCCCGCGCCACGACGGGACCCCGGTCCGCGACGCGACCCCGCACCGGGTCGGGCCCGTACCCGGACCTCCACCCGTGCCAGCACACGCCCCCGCCCCCGTCCCCCCGCGCCCCACCGTGCTCGAAGCCGCGCCCCCGGACCCCACCCGGCCCACCGCCCGGACCGTCCCACCGTCCCCGGCGACGGCGCGCCTGCTGCGCCTCGTCGGCTGCTACGCGCTGCTGTGGGTCACCGGCGTGGTCCTGCCCTGGAACGACCTGGGCGACGTGGTGCGCCGGGGGCACGGGACGGCGGCCCTCACCGTGACCCTCGTGCTCTGTCTGCCGCACGCCCTGCCCAGGCCGCGCTGGAGCCCCGCGGTCTGCTGGGCCGTCGTCATCGTCGCCGACATGGCGCTGTACTTCCTCACCCTGGAGCTGCTGCGGCGGCTGTTCGGCTGGTGGGACATCGGCTTCGCCACGCGCCCCCTGATGATGCTGGCCAACGTCCTGATCCTGGGCACGGGAGCCTGGCTGCTGTGGTGGAAAGTGCCCGGCAGTCGTCCCGCGTGAGCGGAGGGTGACGCCGGTCGGAGCGCCGTACCCCCGATGCGCCTATATTCTGGTCAATGTGATCGAGTCCGGACGGCCGCGGCTCCGTAGGCGCCCCGACCCGGGAAGCCTCGTGCGTCTGTCGCCGGTCGTCCTGACCGTCGTCATCGCCAGCCTGGCCTATGCCACGCCGCCGGAGATGGCCTTCAGTCGACTGCTGCCCGCGGCGCCGGCCCTCGCCGCCGCCATGTGGCCGGTCCTGCCGACCGTTCTGCTCGGGACGGTCTGCCTCATGCTGATGATCGGCCTCGGCTTCGTCTTCCCCGACCTGGGGACGTGGTGGACGGCCGCGGGGATCATCGCGGTGACCGTCGCCGCCGCGTACGGGAGCCACGCCCGGCTGCAGCGCGAGCGCACGCTCTTCCAGGTGCGGCTCGTCGCCGAGGCCGCGCAGCAGGTGGTGCTGAGCCCGCTGCCGCACCGCATCGGCGGCGTCGAGATCGAGTCGCTGTACCTCGCGGCCGCGGCGGAGGCGCGCATCGGCGGGGACTTCTACGAGGTGGTCGACACGAAGTACGGGGTCAGGCTGCTCATCGGCGACGTGCGGGGGAAGGGCCTGCCGGCAGTGGGGGCGGCCGCCGCGATCGTCAACGCCTTCCGGGAGGCGGCGTACGACGAGGAGGACCTGGTCGTCGTCGCCCGCAGGCTGGACGCCAGCAGCACCCGGTACAACGCGGCCTTTCCACCCGAGGGGGCCATGGAACGCTTCGCCACCGCGCTTCTCGCCGAGATCCCGCACGGGGGCGGGCGCGTCGACATCCTCAACTGCGGGCATCCTCCACCACTGCTCCTGAACGGCAGCAGGCTGCACGTCCTCGAAACGCCGACGCCGTCGCCGTTGCTGAGCCTCGCGGAGCTGATCGGCGACCACTACACCGTCGACAGCTTCGATTTCGCCCCCGACGACCTGCTGCTCCTGTACACCGACGGGATCGCGGAGGCGCGCGCCCGCGACGGCGAGTTCTTCCCGCTGGCGACGTGGATGCGGCGACAGCCCGGGACACCGCCCCGCGACCTCCTCGCCGCCCTCCACCGCGATCTCCTGCACTACAGCAGGGGGCGTCTCGACGACGACATCGCCGCCCTCGCCGTCCGCCTGCGCGGAACCTGAGGCGCCGGCCCGGGGCGCGAGCGGTACGACGCTTCGCGGTGGGTCAGCCGCCCTGGCCGGCGCTGCCGATCGGGCCGACCTTGACCGGGGAGCCACTGCCGTCCGTGACGGGCAGGGTGGCGGCGCCCGGCCAGGCGAGGCTGACCGACTTCGTCTCGTCCGGCGGGGTGACGACCAGGCCGGTGACGCGGACGCCGGAGCCGCCCGACGTGTTGAGCGGGTAGGTGACGCCGAAGGAGACCGCCGCGCCCTTCTTCAGGGTGGTCGGGCCGGGATGCTGGCCGGTGCGCTTCGCGGAGATCGACCCCGCGTTGGTCTTCAGATCGACGCCGGCGTACTCGGAGAGCGTGCAGTCCCGGCTGCCGCGGTTCTTGAACTGCACCGCGACCGTACCGTCGGTGTCGCCGCCGATGGTGCTGTCGATCGCGGTGATCTCCAGGTCGCCGGTGCGGCACTTGTCGGAGCCGGACGCGCCGCCCTTGTCGGAGCCGGTCCCGGCCGCCGTGCCCTTGCCGCCCGCGACCGTCGGGGAGCCCTTGCCCCCGACCTGGTCGGCCCCGCCCGTGGTCGACGGCGCGGACGGGGACGCGGTGGACGCGGACGACGGGCCGCCACCCGGTGCCGCGGCGTCGTCGCCGTTCTGGCACGCCGTCAGCGAGAGGCCGGCGGCGACGGCCAGGGCGGCGAAGGTGATCTTGTGGACGCGCATCGTTGTTTCCTCGGAATCGGTAGGCAGCCGGGGCGGCTCGGGCCCGAACGGGCCGGTGGGAACGGGCACTTCTGACCCAGAGGACCCGTCCGACCGCCGCTCCGTTCCGTCCGCCCCTGCCCTCATACCTTCCTGTTACACGCATGGTCGGACGACGCACGCCCGTGCGGCCGACACGGCAGCTCGCCCCAAGCCTCCCACCAGCGGATATGACGGTTCCCGCCATGCTCCGCGCGCGTTCTCGGCCACCCGGCCCCTGGGGCGGAACTGTGACGCAGTCGATCTTGACGGCGAGCGGCGCGGGCCCCGTCGTCAGCGGGCTCCGGCGCCCTCCGGGTCCGGGGCGGGCGGCGGGTTGTGGCAGGTGACGTCCTTGGCGGGCAGCCGACCCGTCGACAGGTACGCGTTGACAGGTGTGTTGGCGCAGGCCGTGGGGGTGGACAGGTACACGCCGTGCCCCACACCTCCCGACGCGAGCACCATCCGCGATCCCTTGAGCGCTTGGTGCATCCCCTGGCCGCTGCTGAGCGGGGTCATCGGATCCCACTCGTTCTGCACGGTCAGGACATCGAACCGGGTCTTCATGGGCGTGGCGGGCTCCAGCGGCCGCTGCCAGAAGGCGCACGGTTTGATGTTCGAGGCGAAATCCCCGTACAGCGGGTGCTTGATCTTGTCCTGCGCCGCCTCCCGCGCGTACTGGTCCGGATCGCGGGGCCAGTTGTCCGCGTCCCCGCACACCACGGCCCAGTGCGCGGCGGTGGCGTTGCTGGCGGGAGTGGCGTCCGGCGCCTCCGAGGCCCCGGCCGCGTCGACGCCCGGAGCGGCGGCCCGGCCGCCGCCGAGCGGTGACCGCGCGACGGACCCCTTCTTACCGGCGTCCTTCCCGCTCGTGCCCGGAGCGGTGCCGCTCGGAGCGGGGTTCACCGGCGGCTGGGGCGCCTTCTCGCCAGACGCCTTTATGCCCTTGATGACGACCGAGGCGGCGTGGGGATCGAAGTAGAGCGACGGGTCGGCCCTGATGTCGTCACCCGTCATCTTCTGGCCGTAGTGGTCGATCGGTTCCCGGTCGGCCCGGGCCACTAGGGCCCAGAAGGTGGCGGAGACCGCCTCGGGCGTGGCGCCGAGGCCGTAGGTGTCCGAGCGCTCGGCCGCCCACCGGGTCCACCGCTCGAAGGCGGGCTCGGCCCCGGTCCCCTGCACCTGGATCATGCCGCGCCAGACGCGTTGCGGGTCTATGCCGCTGTCCAGGACGAACCGGTCGGTGCGCTCCGGGAACATCTGCGCGTACACCGTGCCGAGGTACGTCCCGTACGAGTAGCCCAGGTACGAGACCGTCCGTTCCCCCAGTGCGGCGCGGATGACGTCCATGTCGCGCGCCGTGTTGCGGGTGGTGATGTACGGGATCACATCGCCCGACTTCTCACGGCACTTGTCGGCGATCCCGCGCGCCCAGGCCACGTCCGACGCGAAGGTCTCGGGCCGGTAGGCCCCGCCTTCGCCCGTCTCCGCCGCGCTCAGATCGCCACAGCTGATCGGGCTGCTCTCGCCGACGCCGCGCGGGTCGAAGCCGACGAGGTCGTACCGGTCGCGGACGTCCTTGGGCATATCGGCGTTCGCCCGGATCGGCCGGGAGAGGCCGGAAGTCCCTGGGCCGCCGGGATTGAGCAGCAGCACACCACGCCGCTTGGCCGGGTTCTCGCTCTTCATCCGGGATATGGCGACGTCGAGGGTGCGCCCTTCGGGACGCTGGTAGTCGAGCGGGACCTTGAGGGTCGCGCACTCGTACTCCGCCGGCCGATCGGGGCTGCAACGGTGCCACGCCGGCTTCTGGCGCAGGTACTCGGGAGTCTGGGCAGCGGATGCCGGGGACGCCACCAGTGCGGGCAGAGCGGTGGCCAGGAGCCCGGCGGTGGCGAGCAGGGGTGCGAGACGTTTCATGCGCGTGGTGCCGTTCCTTCGTCAGGTGAAATCGCGTGCACCTCCACTGTGTTGGATGAGCCGGAGAGACCGGATCCCTCCCAAGAGCCGATCTTCCGTCCCCCACGCGTACCACCCGGAATCAAGCCACATGACCGAGACCCACCCCTCAAGATCCCCACATCCGCCGCCACTTCCGGGACGGCCCGCCCCGCCCACGCGTAGTCCCATCCCCCTCAGGGAGGACGACGAACGACAACTAGCGGCATGGGTGCCACTCGTCGCAGTACTCGATGCGGATCTCGCGCGCATCGCCCAGGATGCCGTCGTTGGAGTGGAGGTCGGTGTAGAAGCGCGGGTAGTTGGGATGGAGGGGGACGTATCCGGGTCCGCTTCGGGCGACGTCGAAGAAGTGCCGGGCGGTCTCCCTGAACACCTTCGCGCTGCCGGTCATGAACAGGGTCTCGGCGTGGAGATGTTGGTGGAACAGATCCCGGTTCTCCTGGTAGTGCCGTGCCCCGTGGTCCATCACGGCATCGTCGGTGTGTCTCGGGCCGGGTAGCGTCACGGTCCGCGGACGCCCTGGGCCGAGCCGTCCCCGTATCTCCTTCCAGCGTGCGGGTGCGAACTGGAGCGAGTGGTGCAGCAGTACGAGATCGAGCTGTCGCGTGCAGTTCTCCGGCAGCGCTCGGGAGGGGCCGGGGTTCCCCCGCATGGGCAGGTGGACCAGCGAGCGAGGTGAAGAGGCGGCGAGCGTCCACAGCGCACCGATTCGCTGGGCGGCGTCCTGATCGAGGTAGGCGTCCAGGTGGCGGTCGTGGTCGATGAGCACGGCGCGCGCCAGGGGCCGGGCGGGTCGGATGACCTTGAACTCCGCTGATCCGAGGCGTACGTGGTGGATGGTCACGGGGAGCTTCATCGGTTCTCCGGGGCACGGCGGCGGACATCGGCGGCGTACGAGGTCCAGTCGCGCTCTGCCGCCTCCTGGCAGGGGGCGGCACCTGGTACGTGGACGCCGATCATCTCCGACGGGTGCCCGGCGACGCCACCGGGAATCGGCCGGGGGACGTCCGCGGGCCCCGCTCCCAACCTTGCCTCGGCCGGTCGCGACGAGGGGGGGGGACCGATGGTCCTGCCTGCGCTTCCGGGCTCTCAGTACACGAGCTTGTAGGTCACGTCCTTGGGGACCGGCGGCGGTGCGGTGTCGGTGTAGAGGAGCCTGATCGTCGTGAAGCGCCGGACGTCCGGGTGCGCGGGCCAGGTCTGGGGGTCGCTCAGCGTCACCGATACCGGGTAGGCGCGGAAACGGCCGGCCGCGCAGTAGGGGCGGCAGTCGTTCACCATGTCGGTGCCGGTGGCCGTCGCGGTCCGCGCGCCCCAGGTGTCCCACCGGAGGTCGACCAGATGGTTGTTCCCGTCACCGCAGGCCAGGAGGTACTCCTGGGGGCGCATGCGGGCTTGTGCGGAACAGTCGACGACCACCACCGGGTCCGGTGGGTCCAGTGCCCGCGCCGATGACATCCCACCGGGGTGCGCGGCGACGGCCGTCAGGGCCGCAGCCGCGCACAACACCGTGGTCATCCGCGCCCTGCGCCGGGACGCGCGCGCGGGACGGTCGGCTGCTGAAACGTTCACGAAGGGCCTTCCTCACCACTCTGCCCGCCGTGGGCACTGCGGCATTCCCAGCTTCCCCCACCGGCGCGGACCCCGCACCCGCTGGACCTCACTCGTGCAGCCTCGCTGACGTCGACGGGACCGTCCTGCGGATCGATCTGGTAACCGTGCAGGAACGGCTCGGGCAGTCGGTAGCCCTGGGGCAGGCTCGTGTCGTCCATGCCCGAGGGCGCGTGGACGAGCTCGCGGAGCAGCTCCTCGTACCGGCGCCGGGTGGCGGCCTCGGCCATCAGGGCGACGGCGATGTTGTCGGAGTTGGCGTACCGGTACCGGCGCCGGGGGCGACGCGGCCGCACCCCGGCGGACCGTGGCCCGTCCGGCCCCAACGCCCGGGCCGGGGGCCGGGAGCCCCGCCCCGGCCCCCGGCCCGGCAGGATCCGGAGGGGACGGCCTACGGCGCCGGCGTCGTGGGCGGGGTCGGGGCCGGGGTGCCGTCGAGGGCCAGGGCGGTGAGGAGCACCAGGGAATCGGTCCAGCCGAGCGGTGCGACCGAGGAGGGCCGCCCGCTGCCGTTGACGGTCTCGGGCAGCTCGCCGAGCCCGTTGCGCTTGGACAGGACCCAGTCCAGGACGCGTTCGGCCTTCTGCCGCTCACCGGTACCGGCCCAGGCCAGCGCGAAGAAGGTGGTGCTGGGCGTCCAGGCGTACGCCCCCCAACTGAACCCGGGGTCGTTGCCGGGCGTGAGCCCCCCGTTCGGCAGCAGCAGTGCGCGGTGGGTGGAGTCGAGGGCCGTGGCCAGGTCGGCGGGCGCGGTGTTGAAGGGCGGGGCCATGAACGCGGCGGCGCTGTCGCGGCCGTGCAGCCCGTCGCTGGTCCGCGGGTAGCCCAGCGGTGCGAAGTGCGTCGCGATGCCGTCGGCGAGGCGCCGGGCGGCCGTCGCCCAGCGCGTCGCGTCGGCCCCGCGGCCGGACGCCCGGGCGAGGTCGGCGGCCGCGTTGAGCCCCGAGAGCAGGGGCGCGGCGGTGCCGATGTTGGCGGTGTCCGTCGGCAGCTCCCAGTAGTCCGGTCCGGCGGGCGGCAGCCCGTCCGCGTCGAGCGAGTCGGCCGCGTAGTCGGCGGCCTTGCGGACCATCGGGTACAGCGCGGCCAGCCTGGCGGCCCGGTCCTTGGCGGGCGCGGCCCGGTACCACTGCCAGGTCGCCCAGGGCACCCAGCCGTTGCCGTCGAGCTGCCAGGTCCGCGCGTCGGGCGGACCCGCGCCGTCGAGCGTGGTGCGCGCCTCCCAGGTGCCGTCCGGACGCTGGGTCGCCTGGTCGTGGCGCAGCATCCGGTACGCCTCGGCGTCGTGGCCGGTCGCGGCGAAGGCGGCAGCGGCGAAGCCGCCGTCGCGGGGCCAGGAGTACTCCCACGCCGGTGACCGGGCGGCGGCGAACGCCCCGTTCGGGTGCAGCAGGGCCCGCATGGACAACAGCGCCCGCCGGGACGCCTCCCGGCGCGCGGGCGTCGACCCGGGCACCTTGCCGGCGGCCAGCCAGGCGCGGCTCTCGGTGATCTGCTTCAGCGCACCGGGGTCGTCGGCCCCGGTCACCACCGACGCCTTGCGACCGGCGGGGAGGTGGCGCCAGCGGCCCGACGGCAGGCGCAGGACGTTGCTGCCCTCGACGTAGCCGGCACCCACCGCGAACGAGGGCGCGACGGCCTCCGTCACCTGCTGGTTCGTCAGCAGGCCGGCCGTACGGGCGGCCAACGAGGAGGTGGGCACGTAGCAGGGCTCGCTCTCCCCGCAGCGGTCGGCGCCGACGGGGTTGACGCGGAAGGCGAGGCGGGCGGCGTCGGCGTGCCAGCCTCCCCAGTAGGCCCGGTCGTAGTTCCAGCTGACCGGGGACCCGGGATCCGCGGTCCGCGTTCCGTGCCAGACGACCGCCTTGCCCTCGCGGGTGGTGGCCTGGACGAACAGGTAGTACGGACTCCCCGCCGTGAGCGGTGCGCCGAACGGAACTTCGATCCAGCCCGCTCCCGCACCGCCGAGGGCGGCCAGGTCCAGCGTCCGGGTGGCGACGGCGGACGCGGCGCCGTCCAGCGCGGTGCGCACCTGCACGGTCACCGTGCCGGTGGAGGCCGCGCTGGTCAGGTAGAAGCCGACCCGGTCGAGACGGGAGCCGGCGGCGGTGAACTCCTGCGCCGCCGCGTGGTCCGCGGCCTTGATGCCGAACAGGCCCACGTCGTGCCGGGCCTGCTCCGCGCGCGGGGCGGAGGCGGCTGCGTCGGCGGTGGTGCCGGTGGTTCCGGTGGAGCCGGCGGTGGTGCCGGCGGTGGTGTCGGTGGTCGGTCCGGGAATGCTCAGCAGGGCTGTCGCCAGGACGGCGGACAGGGTGATGGACGGTGCCATGAGCCTCCCTCGTTCGGTGACGTGCCGTCACCGCCGCAACACCGCGGGGGCGCCGCGGACGCACGTCATGCGTGGGTAACGAGGGCCGGCGCGCCGCGTTCCTCCCGGCTCGCACAATGGACCCGGAGAGACCAAGGAAGCGGGATTTGCCTAAAGCTTTTAGGTAAATCAATAATGGCTTCAGGCTGATGGAGGGATGGCTATGGCACGTGCGGGACTGACCACGGCACGTCTGGTGCGGGCGGGGGCGGAGCTGGCCGACGAGGTCGGCTTCGAGCAGGTGACCGTCTCGGCGCTGGCCCGACAGTTCGACGTCAAGGTCGCGAGCCTGTACTCGCACGTGAAGAACTCCCACGACCTCAAGACCGGGATCGCCCTGCTCGCGCTGGAAGAACTCGCCGACGCGGTCGCCGTCGCCCTCGCCGGGCGGGCGGGCAAGGACGCCCTGGCGGCCTTCGCGAACGTCTACCGCGACTACGCCCGGCAGCACCCCGGTCGCTACGCCGCGGCGCAGTTCCGGCTCGACCCGGAGGCGGCCGCCGCGAGCGCGGGCGGCCGGCACGCCCGGATGACCCGGGCGATCCTGCGCGGGTACGACCTGACCGAGCCCGACCAGACGCACGCGGTCCGGCTGTTGGGCAGCGTCTTCCACGGTTACGTCACCCTGGAACTGTCCGGCGGCTTCAGCCACAGCGCTCCCGACCCGCAGGAGACCTGGTCGTGGATCCTCGACCGGCTGGACGCCCTCCTGCGCAGCTGGACCACGCCGCCGCACAGTGGTGGCGCACCGCCGCATCCGGGCGATGCGGGCCCTTCGACGGACAGGCTGACGACACCATGAGCACGCACCGCTGGATCACCACGCCGATCACCGCGGACCTCCTGCGCGGAGCGCTGGACCTGGAGCACACCGAACAGGGCGTCCTGCCGCACCGGCTGCCCGCCCGGGCCCGCGCCCAGAACGCCGACGGCCAGCTCGCCATGGCGGAGTCGCAGCCCTCCGGCGTACGGCTCGTCTTCCGCACCCGGGCCACCGCCCTCGAACTCGACACCCTGCCCACCAAGCGCGTCTACGTGGGCGCCCCGCCGCGCCCGGAGGGCGTCTACGACCTGCTGGTCGACGGCAGCCTGGTCGGGCGGGCCGGCGTCGCCGGGGGCACCACCCTCACCATCGACCTGGCCGCGGGCACCACCACCGAGCAGCCCGGCCCGGTCGGCACCCTCCGCTTCTCCGGCCTCGCCGACGCGGACAAGGACGTGGAGATCTGGCTGCCGCACAACGAGACCACCCGTCTGGTGGCCCTGCGCTCCGACGCGCCCGTCGAGCCCGCGCCGGACCACGGGCGCAGGGTGTGGCTGCACCACGGCAGCTCGATCAGTCACGGATCCGACGCCGAGAGCCCCAGCACCACCTGGCCCGCGCTGGCCGCCGCCCTCGGCGGGGTGGAGCTGACCAACCTGGGCCTGGGCGGCAGCGCCCTGCTCGACCCGTTCACCGCCCGCGCCCTGCGCGACGCCCCCGCCGACCTGATCAGCCTCAAGATCGGCATCAACCTGGTCAACACCGACCTGATGCGGCTGCGGGCCTTCGGCCCCGCCGTCCACGGCTTCCTCGACACCATCCGGGAGGGCCACCCCGATGCGCCGCTGCTGGTGGTCTCCTCCATCCTGTGCCCGATCCACGAGGACACCCCGGGTCCCAGCGCCCCCGACTTCGCCGCCTTCAGCGCCGGTCGACTGCGCTTCCTGGCCACCGGTGATCCCGCGGAGCGCGCGAGCGGCAAGCTGACCCTCGGCGTCGTCCGGGAGGAACTGGCCCGGATCGTGGCGGAGCGGGCGGCCTGCGACCCGAACCTGCACTACCTGGACGGCCGCGAGCTCTACGGCGAGGCCGACAACGCCGAGCTGCCGCTGCCCGACGAGCTGCACCCGGACGCCGCCACGCACCGCCGCATCGGCGAGCGCTTCGCCGCACGCGCCTTCGCACCCGAGGGCCCCTTCGCGGACCCGACCGCCCGGCCCGCTCCCTGACCCAGCCCCCTGACCCAGCCCCCTGGCCCTGTTCCCCAGCCCCCGCCCCGTCCGGCGGCGTCACCCCCGCTCCAGCACCGCCGCGATCACGTGCCGGGCGTTGCGTGCCATCGCCGGGTTGGTGTTCCGGTAGTAGGGCAGCGCGATCACCGCCTGGGACAGGGCCCGGGCGCGGCCGCGCAGCCAGGTCGCGTCGTCCACGCCGAGGGCCGTGCGGAAGACCTCCCGGGCGTCGGCGGGCAGCAGGTTCCAGGCGGGGAACAGGTCGCAGGCCGGATCGCCCACCCCCGCACAACCGAAGTCGATCACCGAGGCGAGCCGCCCGCCCCGCACGAGCACGTTCCCCGGCATGAGGTCGGCGTGCAGCCACACGGGAGGTCCGTCCCACGCCGGGGCGCGCGACGCCCGGTCCCACACGGCCGCCAGCGCGTCGCAGTCGACGGCTTCGCCCGGGATCCCGCGCAGCTCCTCGACGGCCGCCCGGGTCGCCGCGTCGAGCGCGGCCAGCGGCCCGCCGCGGTGGGCCCGCGGTGCCCGCCCCAGCGTGACCTTCCGCATCGCCGCCACGAAGGCGGCCAGGTCCCCGGCCAGTGCCTCGGGCGCGTCCAGCGCCCCGGCCGCGGGGTTCTCGCCCTCCAGCCACCGGTACACCGACCACGACCACGGATACCCCTCGGCGGGCCCGCCGACCCCCAGCACCTCGGGGACGGCCGTCGGGAGCAGCGGAGCCAGCCGGGGCAGCCACTCCTGCTCGTGCGGTACGTCCCCGGCGCCGTCGGCCGTCAGCGGCAGCCGGACCAGCCTCGTCCCGCCCAGCCGGTACACGGCGTTGACCGTGCCGCCCGAGGCGATCCGCCGCACCGGCAGCCCGGCCCACTGCGGGAACCGGCCGGCGACCAGGCGCCGTACGAGGTCCTCGTCGATGGGGTGGCTGCCCGCGTGCATCTGTTCCGCGCTCTCCGCACCTGTGCTCATGACGCACCATCCGACCGTCGGAGGCGGCGGGGCGTCAACCGGGTTTCCCCGGCGGTGGAATACGCGGAATGCGCGAGGAATGCACGGCATGCGCGGAACCAGCCGTTCCGGGCGTTGATACGCGGTTGATACATGATCGTGCGGTTCCCGACCGGTGACCCCGCGATGCTGGAAACGTCGGTCTCCCAGACTGCTCGAAGGACGCACCGGCCCGGCGCAGCCGACCGCCGTGACCAGCGCCCAGGAAAGGCAGGATCCACACCGTGGCAACGCGGCACAGTCGGCTGCCGGTCATCGCCCTCTCCCTGTTGGGACTGGCGCTCACCGGCGGCTTCGCCCTCTCCCAGCGGCCCGGGAGCGGTACCCACGCACCCCCGTACTCCGGACCCCCGGTGCCCGCCTCCGGGCCCGGCACCTTCACCAGCGCGCAGGCTTCCGGAGCCGTCATCGGGACCGGTGGGCCGCTGCGCCGCTACCGGGTGGAGGTCGAGGACGGCATCGACGTGTCGCCCGTACAGGCGGCCACGGAGATCCAGGCGATCCTCTCCGACCCGAGGAGCTGGGCCGCGCACGGCCAGGGTCAGTTCCAACTGGTCGACACCGAAGCCGACGTCACCATCAAGATCGCCACCCCGAAGACCACAGACACCCTCTGCGCGCCGGTCGGCAACACCCGCGGGGAGCTGAACTGCGAGATCACCGGGGGAGTCGTCGTCAACCTCAAGCGCTGGATGCAGGGTTCGCCGCAGTACGACGGACCGGCCACCGAGTACCGGCACCTCATCATCAACCACGAGGTGGGTCACATGATCGGCTACCGCCGGCACATGGGGTGCCCGGGCCGCGGCCGACCGGCGCCGGTGATGATGCAGCAGATCAAGGGGCTGGACGGCTGCGTGTCCAACGCCTGGCCCTACACCGCGGACGGCGCCTTCCTCACGGGACCCGAGGCGCAGTAGGAGGGGCCGGGCCCCGATACGGGCCTTCGGCACGGCCCTTCGGCAGGTGGACGGGGGTCCCTTGGTCGTGGGGACGGCGGGGCCTTCGCCTCATGATCGGGCCGCTCCAGCCCCCGTAGCCTTCGAAGGCCGATACGGAGAACGCACCGGCGGTCCCACCGTGCCCCGCGGGACGACGCCCACGGCGCGGCGGGTCCGGTACCAACCCAAGGAGCACGATGGCCGTCCGCGCGCCCGGATCCGATCCCGCCCAGGACGCCCCCCGCATCACGGAGCCCAGCCACCACGCGGTCGGCGTGCACGCGGTGACCACCGCGATGCGGCTGGCGCAGCGGCAGATGGGCGTTCTGCGCAGTGCCCGCACCCTGCTGCGGGTCAACCAGTCGGACGGCTTCGACTGCCCCGGCTGCGCCTGGCCCGAGGAGGACCGGGTGCACCGGGCGGAGTTCTGCGAGAACGGCGCCAAGGCCGTGGCCGAGGAGGCCACCCGGAGGCGGGTGACGCCCGCCTTCTTCGCCGAACACGCGGTGGCCGACCTGCTCGGCAGGTCCGGCTACTGGCTCGGCCAACAGGGCCGGCTCACCCACCCGATGCTCCTGGACGACGGCGCGACGCACTACGTCCCGGTCAGCTGGGAGCGGGCGTACGAGATCATCGGCGAGGAGTTCGCCGCCCTCGACTCGCCCGACGAGGCCGTCTTCTACACCTCCGGCCGCACCCCGAACGAACCGGCCTTCGCGCTCCAGCTCCTCGCCCGGCGCCTGGGCACCAACAACCTGCCGGACTGCGCCAACATGTGCCACGAGGCCACCGGGGACGCGCTGGTGGAAACCCTCGGCGTCGGCAAGGGAAGCGTCTCCCTGGAGGACATCCACCACGCCGACCTGGTCATCGTCGCGGGGCAGAACCCCGGTACCAACCACCCCCGGATGATGGCCGCCCTCGAACAGACCAAGGGCAACGGCGGCCGGATCATCAGCGTGAACCCGCTGCCCGAAGCGGGATTGGAACGGTTCAAGAACCCCCAGCGTCCGCGCGGCGTCCTGGGCGACGGCACCAAGCTCACCGACCTGTTCCTGCAGATCCGTACGGGCGGCGACCTCGCCCTCTTCCGGGCCCTGAACCAGCTGCTGTTGCGCGCCGAGGACGAGGCCCCGGGCACCGTCCTCGACCGGGCCTTCATCGCCGAGCACACCCTCGGCTTCGAGGCCTGGGAGCGGGACGCCCGCGCCACCGAACGGGACGACGTGCTGGCCGCCACCGGCCTGCCCATGGAGCAGATCGAAGCGGCCGCGCGGATGGTCCTGGAGTCCAAGAGCGTGATCGTGTGCTGGGCGCTCGGCCTGACCCAGCACAAGCACTCCGTGCCCACGCTGCGGGAGATCGTCAACTTCCTGCTGCTGCGCGGCAACGTGGGCCGCCCGGGCGCGGGCGTCTGCCCGGTCCGCGGCCACTCCAACGTGCAGGGCGACCGCACGATGGGCATCTACGAGCGCCCCACCGAGGCCTTCCACCGGGCGCTCGGCGAGGAGTTCGGATTCACCTCGCCGCGCCACCACGGCTACGACTCGGTGGGCGCCATCAAGGCGATGCGCGACGGCGAGGTGAAGGTCTTCGTCGGCATGGGCGGCAACTTCGCGGCCGCGGCCCCGGACACCCCGGTCACCGAGGAAGCACTGCGCCGCTGCTCCCTGACGGTGCAGATCTCCACCAAGCCCAACCGGTCCCACCTGATCACGGGCCGGCGGGCGCTGATCCTGCCCACGCTGGGACGCTCGGACGAGGACCGCACGCAGGCGGGGCCGCAGTTCGTGACCGTGGAGGACTCGATGGGACGGGTGCACGCCTCGCGCGGGCGGCTGAAGCCCGAACCGATGCTGCGCTCGGAGACCTCCATCGTCTGCGCGATGGCCCGCGCTGCGCTCGGCCCCGGTGACGACGTCCCCTGGGAGGAGTTCGCCGCCGACCACGACCGGCTGCGGGACCGCATCGAGCGGGTGGTCCCGGGCTTCGACGACTTCAACGCCCGGGTGCGCCGGCCCGGCGGCTTCGTGCTGCCGCACGCCCCCCGGGACGCGCGCAGCTTCCCCACCCACACGGGCAGGGCCAACTTCACGGTCAACGACATGGTGGTGCTCGACGTCCCCGAAGGGCGGCTGCTGCTCCAGACGCTGCGCTCGCACGACCAGTACAACACCACGATCTACGGCCTCGACGACCGCTACCGCGGCGTCCACGAGGGCCGGCGCGTGGTCCTGGTCAGCCCCGCGGACATCACCGCCCTCGGCGTGACCGAGGGGTCCTTCGTCGACCTCGTCTCCGAGTGGCCCGACGGCCGGGAGCGCCGGGCCGCCCACTTCAAGGTGGTCTCCTACCCCACGGCGCGGGGATGCGCGGCCGCCTACATGCCGGAGGCGACCGTCCTGGTACCCCTCGACCACACCTCGGACATCAGCAACACCCCCGCCTACAAGTCGGTCGTCATCCGCTTCGAGCCGGACAGCGGACCGGCCGCGGTCGCGGTGATCTGAGGGCGGCCCGCCGTCCGCCGTCCGGACCGGCCCGCCGGGCGCGCTGACGTACGCGAAGCCGTCCCGGGTCGGTGCGCTCGCCGATCGGGACCTTGCGGGCCACCGCGTTCAACGTCAGCACTTCGGCCGGATGGTGTCGGCGCCCCGCCGTAGGGTGCGGGCATGACTGAGACTTTCGACATCCACACCCGTCTACCTGCAGCATTGAGTCATCGTGGGGAAGCGTGGCGATTCGTCGCTGACTTCGCCGCCCACTGGCAGCAGCCACTTCGGCCGGGTGACGGATTCGCGGTGGCGGACATCGAGGCAGCCGAGCGGCGCCTGGGCCTTGATCTGCCGGCCGCGCTTCGTGAGACGTATCTGTTGCTGGGTCGACGGACCGACCTGACCAGCAACCACGACACCCTGCTCGAGCCCGATGAACTGCACGTGTTCGACGGCGCGCTCGTGTACCGGACGGAGAACCAGGGGGCGGCCTCCTGGGGCATCCTGTTGGCAGAACTGGGCGACGGCGACCCAGGCACCGTTGTGCGTGCGGATCTCGCCGACAAGTCACAGGAGCGGTGGGAAGCCTGGGAATCGAGTCTGATGACTGCCTGCGTCGAGATGGTGATGTCCGAGACGGTGCTGTTCAGTGGCGGGTTCACTGACTTCCTGGAGGAGGGCGCCGAGGAGACTCAGCTGGATGGGCTCTTTCCGGAGCTTCCCCGCGTGGGGCGCGACATGCGCTGGTTCGCTGACGCCGATGTCCTGATCCGCGAGCTGGACGGGTTCTGCCTGCATGCCCGGGTCCGTACGGAAGAAGGGCTGGAGCAGCTGCGGGAGGCGGTGCCGGGGGACTGGCTGGAGGGCTGACCTCTTGGAGAGGGGCTCGACCGAGTCGAGATCGTGAGCATCAGGGACCTGTTTCCAGGCAGAGACGATGAGTTGCTCAGGTGCCGCCTGCGCGATCCTCACCACCAGAGCCGGACGGGCTTGTTCACCCCGCCGCTGATGCCGATGTTGGTGGTGATCCCGTACGAGACGTCGTTGGCGTCGAGCGCGATGATGCCGAGGTTGCCGTGGACGAACGAGAGGGCACCGGGCTGGTCGACCGAGTCCGGGCCGTTGCCCGGCAGGGACCAGCGGGCGTTCTGGCCGCCGTAGCCCTGCGGCGAGTACCGCGTCCGGGCCCACGTGCCCGCCAGGACGCCCCCGTCGGCCGTTCCGGTCAGGAGGGGACGCAGACCTCCTTGCCCTTGAGGGTGCCCTGGCCGACCACCTCGATCAGCGGGTACACGCAGCCGGCGGCGAGGTAGGTCCGCCAGGTCTCGGTGCCGGTGTTGGACCCCGGGACCAGCGGACCGTGCACGGTCCTGCTGAAGTTCGCGCCGCCGCCCGTGGTGTTCTGCCAGCCGAGCCGGACGTGGACGGCGTCCCCGGCCCGCTTCCAATAGCCGACGCCGATGACGCCCTGCGCGCCGACCCGGCCGTTGACGTCGATGCACAGGGTGCCGTTGCCGAGGTCCGTGCAGCGCTGCACGTAGGCCTTGGCGCCGGTGGGCGCGGCCGGTGCGGCGTGCGCCGTGGCCGTCGAGGTCGCGGACAGGAGCAGGGTGGCGACCGCGACCGCCGTGCCGGCCTTCGCGAACGTACGGGTGTGGCTCCTGAGGAGTGCGGTGTGCATGGGAGTTCCCTTTCGCCGGGGGAGCGGGTCGGTCCGAGCCTGGTGCACCCCGGTTCGGCCGTCGAGGAGGCGGCCGTCTCCTCCCGGGGACGGATCCGGGAAACCGCGGGAAACCCCGAGGAGCCCCGGGCATCCCCCCGCGACGTGCATATGTCGGTCACCGGCATATAGTGGCCACATGAATCCCGGTCCGGCGGCGGTCGACGCCGCCGTGCGTACCGGGGACTCGGCGTGTGACGGAGATGGAGCAGGCATGGCCAGCAAGAAGAACCTCGTCGCCAACCGGGCGTCGCTCGCCCACAAGGTCCGGTACGCCGCGAGCAGTCCGCACCGCATCGCCCCGTACCTGAAGCGGGCCGCGCGCGACCGCTGGTTGGCCTTCAAGCACCCCGACCACGTGAGCTACTACCGCGCGGTGATGGCCTCGGACACCCGGCGCAACCCCGAGGCCGCCGTGGGCAGTCAGACGCACGAACGCTGGCTCGCGCTCGGCCGGATGCAGTTCGACTACCTGCTGCGGCACGACCTCGCGCCGGGCGCCAGGATGCTGGACATAGGCTGCGGCAACCTGCGCGCGGGCTGGCGCTTCATCGACTACCTGGAGCCGGGCCACTACTACGGCATCGACATCTCGCCCGACATCCTGATCGCCGCGAAGGAGACCCTGACCGAGCGGGGGCTCCAGGACAAGGTCCCGCACCTGACCATCACGGGGAACCTGACGCTGGACTTCCTGCCCGACGCCCACTTCGACGTCGTGCACGCGCACAGCGTGTTCTCGCACTCGCCGATCGAGGTCATCGACGAGTGCCTCGCGCACGTCGGCCGGGTGCTGGCGCCGGGAGGCCACTTCGACTTCACCTTCGACCGCACCACCGGTTCCGAGCACCAGGTGCTGCGCGAGGACTTCTACTACCGCACCGAGACCCTGATCGCCCTGGCCGCCCGGCACGGACTCGCGGCCCGGTTCATGGACGACTGGGAGGAACTCGGCCACGGCCAGTCCAAGATCCGGGTCAGCGCGCGCTGACCCGGCGCGGACGGCCCCGAGCCGGTCCCGGGCCGGCGCGGGCCGGTGTCAGGTGGGGGTGGGCGTCCCGGAGTTCCGGCGCCGCCACTGGCGTACGCCGTAGGCCGTGATGGCGAGCAGCAGGAGGACGGAGGGGATGCTGTCCCCGTCCAGCACGCCGCCGAAGAAGCTGGTGATCATGAAGGGCAGCGCGGCGACCGCGACCTGGGGCGCGGTGCGGAGCCCGGACAGGGCGGAGCGGCCCGCCAGCGCCAGCGCCGCGAGCACGGGGACCCCGTACCGCCAGTGCAGGAAGAGCCCGATCCCCTTCGAGTCGAGCAGGGCGAAGAGGAAGACCGCGAGCGGGGCCCACAGGACCAGGGCCACCACCCCGGCGGTGCTGAGGATCCGGCGCGGCGGCCGCAGGTCCGGCGGGCAGGCCAGCGGGAGGACGGCGGACACCAGCGGCAGCAGCAGGAAGGCCGGGAGCTGCCAGGGCACCGGCAGGTCGGCGGGCAGCACCACGACGAGGACGCAGAGGGCGTTGGCGATCATGCCGACCAGGGACCACAGGGCGCCCGAGGCGCGTCCGCACAGTGCCAGTACCGCGCCGACGAGCGCCACCACGTAGCTGCCGCTCGTGGCGTAGGTGAGCGGCACGAGGAAGTCGGGGTTGTCGCTGATCTGCCAGTCGGAGACCGTCGAGATCAGGTTGAAGGCGGCGTACGAGGCCGTGGCGGCCAGCGCGTAGGGCGACACGGCGGCGAAGAGCCGCCCGCCCGGCTGGGCGGAGCCCGTGCCCAGTCGCAGCCGGAAGGCGTGCGCCGCGATGTCGGCGGCCTCCCGGAATCGGGTGCGCCGGTCGGCCCCTTCGGTCGCCTCGCGGTAGGCCTCGGCTATCTCGTCGCCGAACTCGCGGCGGAACCCGGCCGGGTACAGGCGCAGCAGCGGCAGGCTCACGCGGTGGCCCGGCCGGTGACGCCGCCGGTGGCCTCGCCGGTGACGCCCAGGCGCCGGGTCGCCTCGCGCGCCGTCGCGGCGATCCGCTTCGCTTCGGCGCCGAGGCCCTCCCGCCCGGCCGGAGTGAGCGTGTACGTACGGCGCAGGCGGCTGTCCACGACCTCTTCCTCGTGCACCTCGATCAGGCCCTGCCCGAGCAGCCGCTCCAGGGCGCCGTACAGCGTGCCGGTGCGCAGCTTGACCCGACCGTCCGAGATCTTCTCCACCTCGCGGGCGATGGCGTAGCCGTGCCGGGGCTCGTCCGCGAGCGCGGTCAGGAGGAGGAGGGTGGGTTCCTGCATCGCACGATCACTCATGTCCGCATCGTAAGTCACCCACCGGCATATAACGGCGGCGGAGCGGGAGGGCGGCGGGAGGGGGAGCGGGGAGCGGTCCGCCGAGCGACCGCCGAAGGGTCCCATCGGCCGGGGCGGCGTCATGGAGGTTCGTACGAGCGATTTATGGTGAGGGGGTACGGGAGCAGAGGGGACATTCGGCGTGAGCAGACGCGGCGGGGCAGCAGAGCAGGGGTCGGGCGACGATCGGGCGACGGCCGGGGTCGGGGCCGGGCGCAAGGCCCCCGCGGGCCGTCGGCGCAAGCGCCGCACCGAGCGTGCCGGCGCGGCCAGGTGGGCCGCGTGGGTCGCGTGGGTCGCCGCCCGCCGGGCGGCGCTGGCCCCCGCCCTCGCCCCGCTCGTCGCCCGCGCGCGCCCCCTCGCCCGGCGCCTGAAGCCGGACTACCCCCGGCCCGGGCGCGCCGACTGGCGCCGGTGGATCCCGTCCTGGCGCCAATGGCTGGGCGCGTGCCTCTACGGCTTCCTCGCCGTGCTCGCCTTCGTCGGCTGTGCCTACGCGGTCACCGACATACCCGACGACCTGAACTCCTTCGCGAAGCAGCAGGACAACGTCTACTACTGGTCCGACGGCTCCAAGATGGCCCGCACGGGCTGGGTCAGCCGCCAGGAAATGCCGCTGGAGAAGGTTCCCAAGCCGGTTCAGGGCGCCATCCTCTCGGCCGAGAACGCGAGCTTCTACTCGGACCCCGGGGTCTCCCCCTCGGGCTTCCTGCGCGCGGTGAAGGCCGCCGTGACCGGGGGCGAGACCCAGGGCGGCTCGACCATCACGCAGCAGTACGTGAAGAACGCCTACCTGAACCAGGACCGCACCGTCTCCCGGAAGTTCACCGAGATCCTCCTCGCGGTGAAACTGGACCGGCAGAAGACCAAGCAGCAGATCCTGCAGGACTACCTCAACACCAGCTGGTTCGGCCGGGGGACCTACGGCATCCAGCGCGCCTCCCAGGCGTACTACGGCAAGGACGTCTCCCAGCTCAACGCCAGCGAGGGCGCCTTCCTCGCCTCGCTCCTCAAGGGCGCCGCCCTGTACGACCCGGCGATCAGCAAGGAGAACCGCGCCCGCGCCGTCGAACGCTGGAGCTGGACGCTGGACCGGATGGTCGAGACCGGCAACCTCACGGCGGCCGAGCGCGCGAAGTACACGAAGTTCCCCGACCCCGTGGAGCGGTCCGTCGCCAGCGACGCCACCGGCCAGTCCGGCTACCTGGTGGAGCTGGCCAAGGCCTACGCGATCAAGTCGGGGCACATCAAGGACGCCGACTTCGACCTCGGCGGCTACCAGATCTACACGACCTTCGACAGGTCCCGCATGGACGCGCTCACCGCGGCCGTGCAGAAGACGCAGAAGGACTTCGACGCCGAGCACCGGCCCACCACCGACACGTACGCGAAGATCGGCGCGGCCAGCGTCGCCCCCGACGGGCGGTTGCTCGCCGTCTACGGCGGACCCGACTACCTGAAGCAGGGCTTCAACGAATCGAACGCGACGACGATCCCGGTCGGCACGGCCTTCACCCCCTTCGTCTACGCCGCCGCCCTGGACGACGGCGTCATGCGCACCCGCGGCAAGCCGCGCACCAAGGTCGCCCCGACCTCCCTCTACGACGGCAACGACCAGGTCACCGTGCAGACGCCCGACGGCCCCTACTGGGACCGCAGCGGCAAGGTCGTCAAGGGGCGCAACGACGTCGCCCGCAGCTGGGGCCAGGTCACCCTGCGCCAGGCCGTCGCCAACTCGGTGAACACCCCGATGCTGCAACTGGGCCTCGACGTCGGCCTCGACCGGGTGGACGGCCTGGCCCAGCGCGCCGGACTGCTCGGCGCGAGCCTCGGCCCCCAGGTGCCCGGCTTCGCGCTCGGGGAGAACTCGACGCCCAGCGCGATCCGGATGGCCGGGGCCTACGAGACCTTCGCCGCCGCCGGCATGCACACCGAGCCCTATTCGGTGCGCTCGATCACGCGCAACGGGAGCGCGCTGCCGGTCGTGGCCCCCAAGCCCGCCCGGGCGATGTCGGCCACGGCGGCCGCGTCGGTGACCAACGCCCTGCGGGACGCCGTCACCGAGGGCTCGGCGAAGGCCGTGAGCAGGACGCACCCGGGCACGGCGGGCAAGACCGGGACGACCGCGGCGAACACCGCGGGCTGGTTCGTCGCCAACACCGGGCAGGAGTCCACCGCCGTGGTGGTCTACCGGATGTCCCTCACCGACCTGATCCCGCTGCCGTTGACCGGCCTCGGCGCGGACGCGCCCGGTACCCCGGGCAGCGACCGGGCGGTCGAGCTGTGGGCGGAGTACATCAAGGCGGTGCGGTGACCCCTCGGGGGTGCGCTACGATTGATCTTGTTCTCGCGGCCGGGATTCCCGGCGGTGGGCTCGCGTTGGTGGTCCAAGGAAAGGCACCCCACTTCCTGTGGGGGGATGCAGGTGCAAGGCCTGCCCAGCGCTCGATCAAGGCCCCGGTCTCCGCAAGGAGTCCGGGGCCTTCGCCGTGCCGCCCGGAGCCCGGCGGGCGGCGTCGTGCCGTCGCTCCCGCCGGTGAGCGCCCGGGGGCTCGTAGGCTGCCGATCATGAACACGATGACGATCGACGGCGGTGCCGGCGGCCCCGTTCTCCTCGACGCGGCGGAGCTGACCTCCGACCCCGAGCTCGGCGCGCACTTCGCGGAGTCCGCCCACGGGATCCTGGCGGAGCTGGTCCGGGCGGGCGCGGCCCTGGGGTGGGTCGACCCGCCCTCCCCGCACGAGGTGGCCGAGCTCCTCGACGGGGTGGTCCGCGCCGCGCGCGCCGGTGACGCGGCCCTGCGCGCCGCCTACGTCGGGCGTCGGCTGGTCGGCCTGGGGTACTGGCAGCGCTACGCCCGGGCGACCCACCGCCCGCACGCCGACCTGGAGAAGCTCGCGGTGGCCGCCGCCGCCCACGGACGCGGCGTCGGCCGGGCCCTGACCGCGGCCCTGATCACCGATGCCCGCCGGGCCGGGATCGAGGTCCTCACCCTGGACGCCCGGGGCGACAACGACAACGCCCTGCACCTGTACCGGTCCCTGGGCTTCACCGAGTACGGCCGCCTGCCGGACTTCGTCGCCGTCGGCGCGCGCCGCTACGACAAGGTCTTCCACATGCTCGACCTGCGCCGGTGACGGTTGCTTTCAACGTAGCCCATTGCAACGCATCGTTGCGTTCAGCCTTGGGGTCATTGCATCAATTCACCGTCAATGGCCTGGGAAAGCGTGCATTGATGGGCTGTTAGTGATTGACGAGTTCGTGAACGCAACGTAGCTTTCGGCATGCGTGAACACGAGATGTCGAGAGATGAGGAACGGCCATGAGCGGATCCACCCACACCGTCGCGGCGCTGCCGAGCGAGCGCCGGCCCGGCTGCCCCTTCGATCCGCCGGCCGAGCTGGTCGAGGCCCGCGAGCACGGACCCATCAGCCGCTACGCCCACCCCGGTGGCCCGCCCGGCTGGCTCATCACCGGATACGACCTGGTGAGGTCCGTCCTGGCCGACCCGCGGTTCAGTTCGCGCAAGGAACTCCTGAACGTGGTCGACTTCAGCCTTCCGCCGGCGCCGCCCGGCGAGTTCCTGCTCATGGACGAGCCGCAGCACGGGCGCTACCGGAAGCCCCTGGTGGGCAAGTTCACCGCGCGGCGGATGCGGATGCTCACCGAGCGCATCGAGCAGATCACCGCCGAGCGCCTGGACGCGATGGAGGCGGCCGGGCCGACGGCGGACCTGGTGACCGCCTTCGCCAAGCCCATCCCCACCATCGTCATCTGCGAGCTGCTGGGGGTGCCGTACGAGGACCGGGACTCCTTCCAGGAGCAGATCGACACCTTCATGAGCGGGGAGACCGGCGACGAGGAGCTGATGGCGGCCTACACCGCGACCCAGGAGTACCTCGCGCAGCTGGTGGCCGCCAAGCGCGCCGCCCCCACCGACGACGTGCTCAGCGAACTCGCCGCCGGCGACCTGAGCGAGGAGGAGCTGCGGGGGATCGCCCTGATCCTGCTCGCGGCCGGCTTCGACACCACCGCGAACATGCTGGCCCTCGGAGCCTTCGCGCTCTTGCGGAACCCCGCGCAACTGGCCGCCCTGCGCGCCGATCCCAGCTTGATCGACCAGGCCGTGGAGGAGCTGCTGCGGTACCTGAGCGTCGCCAAGTCGTTCATGCGGACGGCGCTCGTGGACGTCGAGGTGGGCGGCCGGACCATCGAGGCCGGCACGACCGTGGTCCTGTCCTACAACACGGCCAACCGCGACCCGGAGCGCTTCGCCGACCCCCACGCGCTCGACCTCGCGCGGGAGGACGGCGGGCACCTGGCCTTCGGCCACGGCATCCACCTGTGCCTGGGGGCGCAGCTGGCCCGCATCGAGATGCGGGTCGCGCTCGGCGCGCTGGTCGCGCGCTTCCCCGCGCTGCGCCTGGCCGTACCCGCCGAGGAGGTCCCGCTGCGCCCGGAGGCCGCGGACATCCACGGGGTGAAGTCCCTGCCGGTCACCTGGGAGGCGTGAGCGCGGCGGGGCGGTGCCGCCCGCGGGCGGGGCTACTTGACCAGGGTCGGCCACTCCGGGGCCTGCGCCGGATCGAGCAGGCGCAGCTGGGCCAGGACCTTCGGGTCCTGGACGTCGAGCCAGTCGGCCAGCTCGCGGAAGGACACGCACCGCACTTCCTGGCGCGGGCAGACGTCCTTCATGACGTCCTCGACGGCCTTCATGTAGATGCCGCCGTTCCAGTCCTCGAAGTGGTTGCCGATGTACATCGGTGCCCGGCTGCCGTTGTAGACCCGGTTGAAGCCGTTCAGATAGGACATACGGGTCTGTTCAAGCCATTCCGGGTACTTGGTGGGATCGCCCTTGGTGCTGTCGCCGGACTGGTTGTAGAGGAAGTTGAAGTCCATCGAGAGGACTTGCTTCTCCTTGTTCTGCAAGGGGACGAGTTGGAGGGGAAAGTTCCATATGCCGTTGATCTTCGACGGCCACAGCTGGAAGTCCCCCGACGAGCTCGCGTCGTAGCGCCAGCCGTACGGCTTGGCGGCCTCCAGGAGGTTCTTCTGGCCCTCCAGGCAGGGGGCGCGGCCGCCGACCACCTCGCGGTCCGGGTCGAAGGGCAGCGGCGCCACGTTCGTGAACCCGGTGTTCGTCTTCCAGTTCTTGATGAAGGAGTACGTCTGGTCTATCTCGCTCTTCCACTCGGCGGGGCTCCAGTCCCCGCCGCCCTTGGGTCCGCAGAAGTGGCCGTTGAAGTGCGAGCCGATCTCGTCGCCGTCGCCCCAGGCGCCGCGCAGCTGCTCCAGCGTGGTCTTCACGTGCGGGACGGTCGGGTAGGAGATGGCCGAGGAGCCGGGGCTGTGCTGCGGCGGGGTGTACAGCATCTTCTTGCTCTCGGGCAGCAGGTAGATGCCCGTGAGGAAGAAGGTCATGTGGGCCTTGTTCTCCTTGGCCACCTGACGGAAGTGCGAGAAGAGGTGGTCGTCGCCCTCCAGCGCGCCGTCCCAGGAGAACACCACGAACTGCGGCGGCTTCTCGCCGGGCTTGAGCTTCTCCGGCTTGAGCTGGCCCGGCTGCGGCCCGGTGTAGGAGGTGGAGCCGTCCCCCAGCACCTTGACCTTGCCGTCCCAGTTCTTCTCCTCGTCGCGCGCCGCCGCGGCCTTGCCGTTCTGCCCGCCCGAGAGCTCCGCGGACGCCGTCTTCTCGTCCCCGCCGGCGGCGGAGCCGCCGCCGAGGGTGAGGGCGTAGGTGGTCGCGGTGGCCGCGCAGAGGGCGACCGCGCCGGCGCCGACGCCCATGCGCTTGCGGTTGCGCGCCCGCTCGCGGGCCTTGCGGGCGGCCTTGAGGGCGGCTCGGGATTCCGTCACGGAGGAGTCCGGGGCGTCGTCGGTGTCAGGCATGGCAGCTGTCTTCCCCCGTGGTTACCGCAGCCCCCGCCGCGCATGGATTGTTCATACGAATATAGAACTTGTCTGCATGTCTACCGCACTCCGGACCCTTCGTGCGCGCCGTCTCACAGCGGGGGCACAGACGGGTGCCGATCCGGACGGGGTCGTGCGGGGGGAATTCTGCGGGGACGTCGGCTGTGCGAGGATTCCGCCCGCCGGTTCGTGTGGACCGGTGACAAGGGGAACTATTGTGATACCAAAGACGTTCAGACCCGCCGCCATCGGCGCCGTGGCTCTGGCCGCAGTCATGTCGTACGCATTCCTGCCCTCCTCCTCCGCGAGCGAGGCCCCTCAGACGCACACCGCGAACAGTGCGAACATGAAGGCCTTCGCCCGCATAGCCGACGACGTGCTCTCCCAGCGCACCGAGGCCCTCGTCGAGGAACAGCCGGGCCACCGCCCGGCCACCTCGGGCCAGAAGACGCGCATGTCGCCCCAGCTGCAGAAGGACGAGACCGAAGCGCTCTCGTCGCTGCGCACCCGCAAGACGCGCCTCAAGGCGCTGGGTGAGGCCTACAGCGCCGCCGACACCAAGGTCTCCGTGGACAAGGCCACGGTCACCAAGGGCAAGGCGGTCGTGCAGGTCACCGAGGAGACCACCCTCACCTACAAGAAGGTCCGCGGTGACGAGCCGACGACGACCGGCTTCCGTACGCGCTACGAGCTGAACCTCGTGGGCAAGCCGGGCGGCGCCTGGGAGCTGACCTCGATCGCCTCCAAGGAGAACGGCCCGGTCGCGGTCAACGAGCCGACCCTGGCCAAGACCGCCGTCGTCAAGGACGACGGTCAGACCTACCCGGACGGCACCCCGGCGTCCACGAAGTACCCCGCGCCGGCCAAGCCCAAGGCGAAGACCGGTGGCGCGTACGACTACGCGGCCATGGCCACCTACGCCGAGAAGTACTGGAAGAACTACAACCCGGCGTACCGGCAGTTCAACGGCGCCGGCGGGGACTGCACCAACTTCATCAGCCAGTCCCTGAAGGCGGGCGGCTGGAAGAACGTCTCGGGGACCACCTCGGACTACCGCAACTGGTGGTACGACGGCTCCCTCCAGACCGATTCCTGGGCGGGCGCCAACGAGTGGGCATGGTTCACGAACTCCAACAACCGTGCGCCGAACCTGGCTTACGTCTACCAGATGGATGTCGGCGACATCCTGCAGATGGACTTCAACCGGGACGGGTCCAAGGACCACTCGATGATCGTGACGTACCGGAGCAGCGCGGGAACGCCCTACCTCACGTACCACTCCACGAACACCTACCGGAAGTCCCTGGCGAGCCTGATCGCCTCGTACCCCAACGCGGTGTACTTCGCCTACCGCACCTGACGGGTCCCCGTCCCGGCGGGCCGCTGGCGGTCCGTCGGGACGGGGGTGGTCCGTCGGGACGGGGGTGGTCCGTCGGGACGGGGTGGGACGTGACGCACGACACCCGGCCTGTGGATCCCGGGCCGCAAATCCCTGGCGGACGCCGGCGGGAGAGCGGTACGCTCACCGCGATGATCACCGAAACGACACAGAGATCGGGGGACCCGTCCGCGCAAGGTGAGTGCTGATGCCCACCGACACCGCGACCGGGAATTCCCGCCTTGCCCGCTGGCTGCGCGTGCGCGAGTACGCCGTGCCGCCCTCCATGATCGAAACCGCGACCGCCCGCCGCCTGGCCGGGGACTGGGCCGCCGCCTGCGCCGCCGCGAACGTCGACGTCGACCTCCGGCCGCGCGACGTGGCACGCGCCCACGGCAGGGAACTCGCCGCCCGCATCCGGGCCGACCTGCGCCACCTCGCTCCCGACCTGCTGCGCTGGCACCTGCCGCGTGTCGCCCCCGACGGACTGCTGCGCCCGGGACTGACCGTGGCCCTGGCCCGGTACGAGGTCCCGGGACCCGACGGCCCCCGTCCCCTGCACCTCGTGGCGCGGACCCCGCCCGCCTGGGCGGACGCCGGTCAGCGGATCGGCCTCGCGCTCTGGGATCCGCACGGCTCCGACGCGGCGGTCCGCCGCCACCCGCACGCCCGACCCCACCCGCGCTTCCGGCTCGACCTGCACCGGCACCTGTGGGACGCGCGGCGGACCGATGACTTCCGGACCCGGTCCGGGGTCGGTCCGCTCGCGGGGGGAACCGACCCCTTCGGTGCGCTCCCGCCGGGGAAACCCTGGGCCGCGCAACGGTGGGTGGCCGAGGCGGGCATCCTGCTGCGCGCCGAGGGCCGGTCCACCGGTACCGTCACGGTCCGGCTCGGGACGCGGGAGCGACTGGACCTGTACGTCGACCTGGACCGGCACCACCACGGATACCGCCACCGCGACGCGGGAGCGGGCCGGGGCACGGCCGAGCCGCCGCTCCTGCCCGACGCGTCGACCTGGGTGCCGCCCGACCTGGAGCTGCTGGCGGCCGGGCTGATCGGAGCCGACCGGCTGCACCCGCTGGTCGCCCCGGCGCTCGTACCGGGCCACCGGGCGGCCGCGCGACCGAGCGGTCCGGCGCCGGAGCCGGGGCCGCGACTGGTGGACTGCCGCGGGGCCCGGCACCGGATCGGCCTGGTCGACGGGGTGCTGGCCCCGCTCGACCACGACCCGGCCGAGATCCGGCGGGAGGAACTGCTGGTCGCGTTGACCGGGACGCCGCTGCCCTGCCTGCGGGAGATCGACCTGGCCCACCGCCGCCCGGACTGCCTCGCCGGGGTCCGCGAACGCCTCGACCACGGGGACACCGCCGGCGCACTGGCCGTCGTCGAGGGCCTGCTCGGGCCCGACGTCCTGCTGCGCGGCGGCCCCCTGCGCGACGAACTCGAAGCGGCCGCCGACCGGCGGATCACCTACGGGCTGTTCCGGGCGGGCCTGATGGACCCGGCCCCGGGGCGCCCCCTCCCGGCCGCCCACCGCCGGCCCGCCGCCCGTACGCGGCCGCGGCGGGCGACCACTCGCTGAACCGGGGGACCACCCCGTCCCACCGTCCCCCCTCACGACGCTGCACAGGTGATGAAGGATGACCCTTTCCATGCCCCTCTCCATGCCCCTTTCCGCACCCGCACCCGCACCCGCACCCGCACCCGCACCCGCACCCGCACCCGCACCCGCGCCCGCACCCGCGCCCGCTGTTACGCCCACGCCCATGCCC
Organism: Streptomyces sp. NPDC098789; assembly: GCF_044759975.1. Classification (NCBI taxonomy): domain Bacteria; kingdom Bacillati; phylum Actinomycetota; class Actinomycetes; order Kitasatosporales; family Streptomycetaceae; genus Streptomyces; species Streptomyces sp. NPDC098789. Next base: position 38,948 of record NZ_JBIWAJ010000004.1, on the reverse strand, counting down.
GAGGCCGCTCAGCTCGACGTCGCGGCCGAACTGCTCGCCCTGTTGCGCGACACCACCACCGAACCGCGCCCGGACGTGCAGTTGGAGGCGCTGACCGTGGCCGTCGCGGCCGATCTCCCCGTCCTCCTGTGGGGCGAGCCGGGGATCGGCAAGACCGCCGCCCTGACCCAGCTCGCCGCGTCCCTGGACCTTCCGCTGACCACCGTCATCGCCAGCGTCCACGAACCGTCCGACTTCTCCGGCCTGCCCGTGATCGGGGACGACCCCGCGCGACACGGCGTCCCGATGGCCCCGCCGGACTGGGCGGTGCGCCTGGTGGAGGCCGGGCGCGGGCTGCTGTTCCTGGACGAACTGTCCACCGCGCCGCCGGCCGTGCAGGCGGCCCTGCTCCGCCTCGTACTGGAGCGGCGGATCGGCGCACTGCAACTGCCGCCCGGAGTAAGGATCGTGGCCGCGGCCAACCCGCGCGCCTCGGCGGCCGACGGGTGGGAACTGAGCCCGCCGCTGGCCAACCGGTTCGTCCACCTCCAGTGGACCCACGACCACGAGGTGGTGGTCCGCGGGCTCGGTGGCACCTGGCCCCGCGCGACGCTGCCCCGGCTCGACCCGGAGCGGCTGCCGCACGCGGTCGACTTCGCCCGGCGCGCGGTGTGCGGACTCCTGGCCGCCCGCCCCGCGCTGGTGCACCGGCTGCCCGGCAACGAAGCGCGTCGGGGCGGCCCCTGGCCGTCCCCGCGCAGCTGGGACATGGCCCTGTCCCTGGTCGCCTTCGCGACCGCGGCCGGCTCCTCCCGCGAGGTGCTCTCCCTGCTGGTGCGCGGCGCCGTGGGCGACGGTCCCGGTCTGGAACTACTGGCCGGCATCGACCGGATGGACCTGCCGGACCCCGAGACCCTGCTCGCCGACCCGGCCGGCGCCGACCTCCCGCAGCGCGGGGACCTGCGCCAGGCCTGCCTCGACGCGGTGGTGGAGGCCGTGCGGGTGCGCCCCGACAAGCCCCGCTGGGACGCCGCGTGGGCGCTGCTGGTCAAGGCGCTGGACACCGGGGCGCCGGACCTGGTGGTCGTCCCCGCTACCGCGCTCGCCTCCCTGCGCCGGGACGAGTGGGACGTCCCGGCCTCCATCGAGCGGCTCGCCGGAGCCGTGTCGCTGTCCCGCCGGGCGGACCGCGCGAGCGCCCGGGCCGCTGCCGCGACGCGGTCCGGCGGGTCCTGGTGAGCGGCGGCGCGCGACGCGCCCCGAACGCCCCGCCCGTACACGGGGGTCCGGGAGTCCTGGACCTCGACAAGCTCTACGCCGCCCGGTTGCACGCCACCCGGGTCCGCCCGTACGTGGCGACGGCGCTGTTCGCCCTGCACGTCGTGGAGTCGCGGCGGGTGCCGACCATGGCCGTCGACCGGCACTGGCGGTGCTACGTCTCCCCGGCGTTCGTGGACCGGACACCGGTGGAGGAACTGGCCGGGGTCTGGGTGCACGAGGTCTCGCACCTGCTCCGCGACCACCACGGGCGCAGCGACCGGGTCGCGCGGGAGCGGGGCCTGAGCGGCCCCGGGGAACGGCTGCGGATGAACATCGCCGCCGACTGCGAGATCAACGACGACGTGTTCGGGGACGGGTTGGTCCGGCCCGAAGGAGCCGTCCTGCCCCGGACCCTGGGGCTCGCTCCGGGGGAACTGATGGAGGACTACCTCCGCCAGTTCGGGCTCGGGCCGCTCACCCAGGGCATGGTCTGGCTGGACTGCGGCAGCGGCGCCGACGGGTTGGACCGCGCATGGGACCTGGGACCGGACGGCGCGCACGGCCTCACCGAGCACGAACGGGACGCGGTCCGGTTCCGCGTGGCCCAGGGCATCACCGGCCGCCCGGGCAGCGCTCCCGAGGGCTGGCGGCGCTGGGCCGAGGAGGTCTTCCACGCGCCGCAGCCGTGGCGGGAGCTGCTGGGGGCGGCGGTCCGCTCGGCCGCCGCCGGATCCGGTGCGGGCGAGGACTACACGTACGGCCGCCCCTCGCGGCGCTCGGCCGGCCTGCCCGGGGTGGTGCTGCCGAGCCTGCGCCGCAGGCCGCCGCGGGTCTGCGTGGTCATCGACACCTCCGGGTCGGTCAGCGACGCCGAACTGGGCGGCGCGCTGTTGGAGGTCGCGGCGATCTCCCGTGCGGTGGGCGGCCGTCGGGACCTGGTCACCGTGGTGTCGTGCGACGCGGCGGCCCGTACCGTGCACGCGCTGTGCGGCGCCGAGGGGATCGCGCTGGTCGGCGGTGGGGGTACGGACCTGCGCACGGGCTTCGCCGCGGCCCTGCGGGCGAGCCCCCGCCCCGACGTCATCGTGGTGCTGACGGACGGCCAGACGCCCTGGCCCGAGACTCCTCCGCCGTGCCGGACGGTGGTGGGCCTCTTCCCCCGGGATGCGCGCGACGGGTCGATGGACGAGGAGAACCCCGACTACGAGCCGGACACACCGCCGCCGTGGGCGCGCGTGGTGACCATCGGGTAGGGCGCGGCGAAATTCCCGACCACCGGCGGCGGGGTCCTCGCATACTGGTCGTTCGTCCGGCGTCCGGTGGCCGTCGGGAAGCAGGGGAGAGGTGCGTGGGCGTGATGGCTGACGGAGGGGCCGGCGCGTCCACGGACGAGCTGTTCGCGAGCGCCCTGGTCGAGATCGAACGGGACGACGGCGACGAGGGGCCCGCGCCCCACCTCCTCCTCCTGCTCGACCGCCCCACCCGGGAGGTCTTCGAGCGGGCCGCCGGGCTGCTGGCCCACGACGAGCCGGCGCAGCGCGAACTGGGGGCGCGGGTCCTGCGCGAGCTGGGCCCCCGCGCCGCCGACGGCAGCCGGCCCTTCCGCGCGGAGACCATCGCGGTCGTCGTGGCGGAGCTGCCGAGCGAACCCGACTACTGGGTCCTCGGATGCATGCTCTCCGTCCTCGGCTACCACGAGGCCCGGGAGACCCTCGACCTCGTCCTCGGCCACCGCTCGCACGCGGAGCAGGCGGTGCGCTTCGGGGTCGCCGCGGCCCTGCCCGCGCTGGCCGATCCCGACCACACGCAGGACCGGGTCGTCGAGGCCCTGCTCCGACTCGCCGAGGACGACGACGCGGCCGTCCGCTGGTACGCCCTGTACGCGCTCTTCCACGAAACGGCCGGCATCGCCGCCGCGGACCGGGTGGCCTGGGCCACGGCCCTGACCGGCCGGGGGGACCCGGAACGACGGGAGGAGCTGCGCCACCTCGCCACCACCTTCGACGGGTCCGTGGACCCCGCCCTGCGCGTGGCCCTCGGCGGCCCCGGCATTGGGTACGCTCGCGGTTGACTTCGCGGCCTCGGCAGGGGCTGAAGCGCCGCCGGCAGGGGATGGGTTGATCATGAGCAGTACGCCTTCGGCAGAGTTCTTCCAACCGCTCAAGGCGGACGACCCGGTCGTGGTGGGCGGTTACCGCCTCGCCGCGGTGCTGGGCGCGGGCGGCATGGGCAAGGTGTACCTCTCGTACACGCCCGGCGGTCGTCCCATCGCGGTCAAGGTGATCCGGGCGGAGTTCGGCGAAGACCCCGAGTTCCGGCGGCGCTTCCAGCAGGAGGTGCGCTCCGCCGAGCGGGTGCAGGGCCTGTACACGGCCCCGGTCATCGACTCGGACACCGAGGGCGAGCAGCCCTGGCTCGCCACGGCCTACGTGCCCGGCCCCTCCCTCGCGCACGCCGTCGCCCTGAACGGGGCACTGCCGCTGCGCAGCGTGCTGTTGCTGACCGTCGGGGTCGCCGAGGCCCTCCACGTCATCCACGGCGCGGGCATCGTCCACCGCGACCTGAAGCCGGCCAACGTGCTCCTCGCCGCCGACGGCCCCCGCGTGATCGACTTCGGCATCGCCCGGGCTGCCGACACCACCGCCCTGACCAGCACCGGCGTCAGCGTCGGCACCCCCGCGTTCATGGCGCCCGAGCAGGCCTCGGCCGGTACGATCACCCCCGCGACCGACGTCTTCGCGCTCGGCCAGATCATGGCCTACGCCGCGATCGGCGCCCCCGCCTTCGGTGACGGACCGTCACACGCCGTGCTGTACCGCATCGTTCACGAGGACCCCGATCTCAGCGGGCTGCCCGAGGAGCTGCGGCCCCTGGTGACCCGGTGCCTCAGCCGCGACCCCGCCGCGCGTCCCGCGCTGACCGAGATCATCGAGCTGTGCCAGCAGATCTCGCCCGAACCGCTGCGCCAGGGGGAGGACTGGTTGCCCCGCAAGGTCGCCGGCTCGATCACCGAGCGGCTGCGACTCCCCGCCCCCGCGCCCACCCCGCCCCCGCAGCAGCCGTCCGTCGCGCCGACGCCGACCGAGTACTCCCCGCACACCCCGCCCCCGGGCGGCGCGCACCCGTACGCGCCGACCGGTCACGCGGTGGCCGCGGCGCCGACGCAGGCCGTGCCGGGCATCCCCGCGGCCCCCGGCATGCCCGCGGCCCCGGGGCTCCCGCCCGGCTACCGGCCGCCGCCGGGCTACCAGACCCCGCCGCCCGGCTACCACAACCCGCAGGCCTACCGGCCGGGTTACCCCACGCTGCCGCCCACCCACCCGACCGGCTACCCGCCGGTCGCGCCCCGCCCCCGCCGGACCGGGCTGATCGTCGTCGGGTCCGTCGTGGCCGCGTTCGTCGGGCTCGGTCTCATCGGCTACCTGCTGCCGGACACCGGTGGAAAGGGCGGCGACGCGAAGGCCGACGGCGCGAAGTCCGGCGGCGCCGCGAGCACGAGCGGCTCCTCGGCCTCGCCGAAGAAGCGGACCGACCCGCAGCCCGCCACGTACGAGGGCATCGACGTGACGGGGAACTACGCGGTGATGCTCGGTGACAACCCGCCGACCCCGGCCGAGGACCACAGCGGCGGCGTGATGTACGGCAAGGGCGACCTCTACTACTACAGCGACAGCATGTTCGGGGACGACAAGCTCGGCAGCGCCAACGGGAAGCTGGTCGTGCTGAACAACTCGCAGAAGGGCTCGTTGGAGACCTGCCGCAGCGAGACCCGCTACACCGAGAAGGTCGGGCTCGACCAGCTCGGCAAGGGGACGCAGATCTGCGTGCTGAGCAAGGCCGGGCACATCGCCGTGGCCACCTACCAGGGCAAGTCGGGCCCGAACGACCCGAGCAAGTACATCACCGTCGACCTGACGGTCTGGCGCAACGCCGACGACCCGAAGGCGCGCTGAGCACCGCCGCGGCGACCGGGTCCGGGCCGCCCACCGCGGACCGGCCCGGTCAGCCCCGCCCCGCGAGGGCGGGCACGGCGGGCACGGCGGGCACGGCGGGCGCGGCGGCGGCGGTGGGTGCGAGGCGCTCCAGGAGTTCCAGGCGCCCGCGGGTCTCCTCGTCCAACGGCGTGTAGGTGATCAGTCGCGCACCGGTCGCCGGTCCGAGCCACAAGTTGGTGTGTTCGAGGCTGAGCAGTCCCACCAGCGGATTGCGGATGTGCTTCACCCTGCCCCCCTGGCCGACCACCTCGTGCCGCGCCCACACCTCGCGGAACTCCGCCGAGGCCGTCTCCAGTCGCCCCAGCAGCGTCTTCCAGGCGGGTTCGGCCAGGTGCTCCGCCATCGAGGCGCGGAACTTGGCCGCCATCACCCGGTTCACCTCCGCGCGGTCGACCACCGCCGCCCGCCACTCCTCGTTCGTGAAGGCCAGCCACATGCAGTTGCGGTCCTCCGGCCGCACCCGGTCCATGTCGCACAGCAGCCGCCCGTACGTCGCGTTGTACGCCAGGATGTCGTAGCGACTGTTCTGCACCACGGCGGGCACCGGGCCCAGCTGGTCGAGCAGCGCCCGCAGCGCGGGCGTGACGATCGGGCACGGCGCGTGCGGCGTCGGGTCCGGGCTCCCGGCCAGCGCGAACAGGTGCCTGCGCTCGCTGGCGTCCAGCAGCAGGGCCCGGGCCAGGGAGTCCAGCACCTGCTGGGAGACCTGGATCTCACGGGCCTGCTCCAGCCAGGTGTACCAGGTGACGCCCACGGCGGAGAGCTGGGCGACCTCCTCGCGGCGCAGCCCCGGAGTGCGCCGACGACGGCCGCGCGGCAGCCCCACCTGCTCCGGGGTGATCCGCTCCCGCCGGCTGCGCAGGAATTCGGCCAGCTCGTGCCGGCGCACGTCCGTATCGGGAGCCACAGTGGTCATGCTCCCAGGGTGCCGCATCCCCCATCCCGTTTCCAGGTGCTCGTGGTACCAGGATAAAGAGACTCTGGTACCAGGCTCCCGATAGGAGGATCGTCTCCGTCGTGAGCGACACGACGGTACGTACGACGACCCACCCCTCCCCCCGAGCCACCGCGCCGGACCCCTCGGGGCCCGCGGCGATGACCCCGCTCGGGCTGTTCACGGTGCTGCTCGGCGCCGCCCTGCCCCTGATCGACTTCTTCATCGTCAACGTGGCCCTGCCCGCCATCGACACCGACCTCGCGGCCGGTCCCGCCGTGCTGGAACTGGTCGTCGGCGGCTACGGCGTCGCCTACGCCGTCCTCCTCGTCCTCGGCGGTCGCCTGGGCGACATGGCCGGTCGGCGCAGGCTCTTCCTGATCGGCATGGCGGCCTTCGGCCTCACCTCGCTCGCCTGCGGCCTGGCGCCCACCGCCTGGACCCTGGTCGGGGCGCGCGTGGCCCAGGGCGCCGCGGCCGCGCTGATGCTGCCGCAGGTGCTCGCCACCATCCAGGCCACCACTGAGGGACCCCGCCGGGCCCGGGCGATGAGCCTGTACGGAGCGACCGCCGGGCTGTCCATGGTCGCCGGCCAGATCCTCGGCGGCGTCCTGGTCGCCGCCGACGTGGCGGGCTCCGGATGGCGCTCGGTGTTCCTGGTGAACGTGCCGATCGTGCTGCTGGGTCTGGTGCTCGCGGCCCGCGCGGTGCCCGAGACCCGCTCGGAGCGCCCCGCCTCCGTCGACGTGTCCGGCACCCTGCTGCTCGCGCTGTCCCTGGTGTCGCTGCTGCTGCCGCTGACCGAGGGCCGGGCGACCGGCTGGCCGCTGTGGACCTGGGTCTCGCTCGGGGTGTTCCCCTTCGCGTCCGCGGCCTTCTACCTCACCGAGCGCCGACTGGACCGGCTCGGCCGGGTCCCGCTGGTGCCGCCGAGCCTGCTGCGGCTGGACTCGCTGCGCCGGGGGCTGGTGATGGTCGTCCCCTTCTCGATCGGCTTCAGCGGATTCATGTTCGTGGTCGCCGTGGCCCTCCAGCAGGGCCTGCGGATGGGGCCGGTGGCCGCCGGACTGGCCCTGGTGCCGATGGCTCTCTCGTTCTTCGCGGCCTCGCTCGCGGGCCCGCGCCTGGTCGCCCGGTTCGGCACGCGCGTGGTCACCGCGGGAGGCGTGCTCCAGGCCGTCGGCCTCGGCCTGCTGCTCCTGGCCGTGCTGCGCGACTGGCCCGACCTCGGCATCGTCGGACTCGCCCCCGGCGTCGCCGTCGCGGGCCTCGGTCAGGGCCTCCAGCTGCCGGTGCTGATGCGGCTGATGCTCTCGGACGTACCCGCCGACCGGGCCGGGGTGGGCGGCGGCGTCATGGTCACCACCCAGCAGTCGGCGCTGGCCCTGGGCGTGGCCACCCTCGGCAGCCTCTTCCTCGCCCTGACCCCCTCCATGGGGATGCGCGACGCCCTCGCCGTCACCCTGCTCGTGCAGCTGGGCCTGGTCGCGGTGACGGCCCTGCTGAGCCTGCGCCTGCCGCGCGCCATGCGCTGACCGGACGGAGGATGGGGACTGTGATGACGGTCCTGGTGGTGGGCGTACCGGAAGGGGCGGAGCTGGAGCGGCTGCGGTCGCGGATCCAGAGCAACCCGCACTTCCAGGTCATCTCCCATGCCCAGGCACCCGCCGTCGCGCTCGCGCACGCCCGCGTCCTGCTCCCCGACATCACGGTCCTGGCGCTGCCCGCGGGTCCCGGGGGCGACCCCGACGTACTCGACGTCTTCCGCGGGGTGCGCGCCCTGGACCCGCCGAGCGGAGTGGTCCTGCGCACCTCGGCGGGCGCGGTCCTCGGGGCGCTGGCCGCGCGGGCCGAGGAGGGCGCCGTGCACGTGGTCCGCGAGGGGGACACCGACGGACTGATGCGCGCCCTGCGGACGATCGGGCTGCGCCGGGCCAGCTGCGACCCGGACGAGATGCCCTGACGCGGTGCGGGGAGGCGGGCCGCGGGCCTCCCCGCCGGGGCCTCAGCCGGTCTTCGCGGGGCGCGAGCGGCCGAAGCGGCGTACGAGCGGGTTCTCGACCCAGGCGAAGAGCCCCCAGGACATCAGGACCGTCACCACGCCCACGCCCACCAGCATCGCGAGGGTGACCGGCAGCGAGTACATCCGGTCCTCGCCGAGCGCCCAGCGCAGCGAACACATCGTGATGTAGTGCAGCAGGTAGAAGGCGAAGGAGATCTCGCCCAGCCAGACCATCGTGCGGCCCCGGAACAGGCTCCTGCGGCCCTCGATGTCCGCGGTCGCCGTGGCCGCGATCAGCAGCACGATCGGCAGGATCATCACCGCGCGCTGGCCGTAGAGGTACGGCACGTGGAAGGTCAGCCAGTACCCGCCGGCCAGCAGCACGCTCGACCAGATCATGCCGATGTTGCGCCAACGCCCGTGCTTCACGGCGAGCGCCACCAGGATGCCGAGGGCGAAGTCGACCATCCGGACCGGGGGCAGCACGTAGCTGAACCAGTACTGCGAGACCGAGCTCTCGTGACCGCTGGGGATCCGCGGGTCGCTCGGGAAGAGGGCGTACGCGAGGGCGGGGGTGGCCACCACCGCGGCGATCGCCCCGGTGATCCAGTACTTCAGGTGGGCGGGGTCGATGCGCCGGAAGGCGCGCAGCAGCATCGGGAAGCAGAGGTAGAAGACCGCTTCCACGGCGAGCGACCAACTCGGGGCGTCCACGCTGAAGTTGGTCATGTATTCCGGCCACCACACCTGGACCATGAACAGGTTGGCGACGGCGACGCCCGCGGAGGTGTAGTACATCGCGAACAGGGAGAGCGCGAGCGCCCAGGTGACGAGGTAGGTCGGGTAGATCTTGACGAACCTGCGCCGCCAGAACGCCGTCGTGGTGTCCCTGTCCCGGGCCGACCAGGTCAGCACGAAGCCGCTGAGCACGAAGAAGAAGGACACGCCCAGCCCGCCCGCCTGCGCGAACCAGCCGGCCAGCCGCTCCTCGGTGGCGTCGTCGCCCAGCAACCGCAGCGGGGGGATGGGGAGGAAGGCGTGGTGGGCGAAGACGGCCAGCGCGGCGGGGAACCGCAGACCGGTGAGGGAGTCCAGCCGGGGAGTACGGGGCCGCTCCGGTGCGACGGCCTCCGTGGCGGTCGGGGCGGCGCGCTCGCGGGGAGCCGCCGCTCTCGTCCGCGATGGCGCAGAACCGGTGGTGATGTGGTCAGTGGCCATGGGGCTTCCGTTCTGGGATGTGGTCCTGCGGTGCATCCGGTGTGGTGCGGCCCAGCCCTGAAGGGGAGGTACAGCGCTCTTTGTACCGGCGGCCGCTCGTGGACCGCTCAAGAAGCCCGGCGTGGCCGGTTCCGCCCGTTGACCTACGCCGTCGGCTCGCCGGTCAGGCAGGCGTGGCACAGACAGCGCGGGGGGTGCTCGGAGCCCCGCCACCCCTCGGCGCGGTACGCGCACGCGTGCCTTTCCAGCGCGGTGGCCGCCTGGGCCGCGAACTCGGCGTCCCACGCGGGCCAGCGCGTCGAGGCGTGGAAGCGCTCCAACACCCTCGGCGTGTGCACGAACCGGGGCCGGAAGCTGTGCAGGTTCCGGGTGGCCATGTCGATGACGATCCACCGTCCGGTGTTCCGCTCCCGTCCGATGACGGTGATCTTGTCACCGCCGGGCCCCCAGTGCACGTAGCTCACGTACACCTTCGCCCCGCCTCTGAACGACTTCGTCCCGCGCCGCAGTTGTTGACCGCCGGCCCCGTACCGCCGCCACCACACGACGTTCGCCGACACGAGCCACACCGGCTCCAGTGCCCCGCTGGTCTCCGTGCTCATCGTGTGTCCCCCCGGTACATGACGACGTGCTCCACGCGGTCCCCCCGCGGGCCCGCGTACGGTACCCACCGCGGGGCGCGCGGCGCGAGCGGGTATCCGGCGCGTCCGGCCGCGGGGGCGGCGAGCGGTCCCCGTGATCCTCGGCCCCTGTGGTCCTCGGCCCACGTGGTCCTCGGCTCAGGCCGGGGGGCGGCCGATCGGGAGGAGGTACTGGAGGGGCTGGTCCAGGCCGTCCAGGCCGAACAGCTCGTGCGCCAGGTCGTCGCGGAAGCCGCCCAGCGGGGTCGTCGCCAGCCCCAGTGCCGATGCCGTCAACAGCAGGGACTGTGCGAGGTGCCCGGCTTCCAACAGGCCCATCCGCAGCGCCCGCAGGCCGTACCGCAGGCGCAGGCGGCCCAGGTCCACGTAGAGCCCCAGTACCGCCGGTACGCCGTCCACGACCACGGCCCGCGGGTCGTCGGGCGGCGCGGAGGTGTACGCCGACAGCGCTTCGATCTCGTCGAGGGACGGCGCGTCCGCCACGCGCCGCAACGCACGCCGGTCGGGCACGCAGTGATAGGTGCCCGGAGCCAGGCCTTCCACCCCGAGGGCGAAGAGCCGCAGGCCAGCCGTGTACAGGGCCCCCGCGCTGGGGTAGGGGCGGTGCGGGACCAGGGGGTCGGCGCCCGTCGTGTGGCTGACGGCGTGGGCGCCCCACAGCAGCGTGCCGAGCCCGGCGGCCGTCAGCGGCCCCGTGAGCGAGCCCCGCACGGTACGCCGCCCGGTGACGGCGGCCCGCAGCGAGACATCGGGCACCGGCCCGGCCGCGAGGGCCACTTCGGGTCCGGCGGGCAGCTCCTCCGGCGGGGCGTGGCGGGGGACGATCTCGTGCTCCCGGCCGATCCGGAACTTGCTCCGCTCCAAGTACTGGCGGTCGGGAGCCAGATGGCCCGTGGGGAAGTGCGAGGCCGGTCGCCCCGCGTCGAGGAGCGCGTGGGCGGCGAGCAGGCAGACGGCCCGCTCCTCGTCGGGGGCCGTGCCCAGCCGGCCGAGGAGGTCGTGCAGCCGCGCCGCCCACACCGCCTCCCGCACCCGGGCGGCGCCGCCCCCGCCGCCCTCCCGCTCGTCCGCCTCCCGCACCGCCGCCGCCCACCGCGCCACCGGGCCCGCGGCGCCGCCGCGCTCCAGCTCCTCGCGCAGGGCGGCGGCCCGCCCGGCGAGCTGCTCGCGCTGCGCGGCGTGGACCGCGTTCACCTGCGCGTGCACGACCGCCCCGGGCAGCCGGGTCACCCGGTCGGCCGGTGGGTCGCCGGCCGCCGCCTCCACCGCCGGCCCGGGGTGCCGTCCTGCCCGGCCGCGCAGCCAGCGCGCGCTCTCGAAGCGGTCCATTCCCAGGGCCCAGGCCGTCGCGTGCGCCAGATCGGCGGCCGCCGCCAGCCGTCCGCTACCGCGATCCGTCACGGAGACCACCTCGACCGCGATCCGGGAGGCGCACGCCGCCAGCGCCTCGCCCGGCGCCTCGTCGGCCGCTGCCGTGTCCTCCAGGACCTCCAGGACCTCCGTTGCCTCCGCGACCTTCGGGGACCCGGCCAACGCCGCCGCCGCGCCCGGCTCGGCGCCGCGCAGCCGTACCCGCAGGTGCGGGCCGCCGTCGACGTCCGCGCGGACGAAGGACCAGGCCGTGGCCGCGCCCGTACGGACGAGGCCGTCCAACAGCGGCGCGACCTCCCGCACGAGGAAGTCGTCGACGGCTCCCGGTGCGGTCCGCAAGGAGAAGTGCAGGGCCAGCCAGGGCTGTCCGGGACCGGAGGTGGACGACGGCACGGCGGTTCTCCTCGGTGCTCGATGCTCGACGACGAAGCGGGGGGTGGATCGGGGGCGGGTGTCAGGGGAAGGGGTGCGGGTGCAGGGCCAGGTCCTCGTGGCGCAGGGGAGCGGGGGACCTGCCCAGCCGGTACGGCACCTCCAGCAGCCGGGGCAGCCCCCGGGTGCGCCGGTTCACGTGTCCGAAGGTCATGGGCAGCGCGCCGGGCACCACCGCCTTGGCGCCGTACAGCCCGAGGCGCTCGCGCACGCCCGCTTCGTCCTGGCCGACCACGATCACCTCCAACCCGACCCCGGCCAGCCGCCGCACGGTCGTGTCGAGCAGCTCCGCCAGGTCCACGACCGGTTCCGGCGCACCGGGCCAGGCCTCGCGCCACGGCAGCGGACGGTCGCCGCCGTCGACGGAGTCCAGCAGGAAGTCCAGCCGCGGTCGGGCCGCGGGCAGGGTGTACAGCGCGGTGTGGTCGGCCAGGGTCCGCACCAGCTCGGGCCGTTCCAACATCGGCAACAACCGGGCCGGGCTGAACTCCTCGGGCTCCGCCCGCATCCGCTGCGGGGCGTTGAAGACGTTCGTCACCGTCTCCACCACCGCCCCGCGCACGGCCACCCGTGGATCGTGGTGTGCTCCCGCCGCCACGAACACCTGGGGGGCGGCCGCCCGTGGATCCCCGTACGCGGCGACGGCGATGACGGCCGGAACGCCGAAGTCGTTCGTCGCGTCGAACAGGTCGAGCCGGTAGCCGGCCGACTCCGCGCGGTCCGCCAGGTGCACCACCTCCAGGTCGTCACCGGGCAGTGCGATCCGACGCAGCGGTGTGGCCCCGTACCAGGCCATCAGGAAGGCGTCCCGCTCGGCGACCTCGAACAGGCCGTAGAGCGCGGCCTCTTGGGGGCTGTTGCCGAGCCCGCAGCCGCTGGAGCACTCGTAGACCACCCGTGGTCGCCCCGGGCTCGGGTCCCAGTAGGCGACGTGCTCGGGCACGGCGGTCACCCGGTCGCGGGTGAGCGACCAGCCGTGGACCCAGTCCAGCGCGAGCTCCGGGTCGTAGGCGACGCTCCCCGACGCCGGATGGCCGTGGTGGGAGGGATCGGGCAGCCCCAGCCGCTCCGGGTCCACCGCCCGCTCCGGTCCCAACTCGGCGTAGGACGCGCGCAGTACGGTACGCCGCCCCTGCGGGCTCATCCCGGTGAGGCGTTCCACGGCCTCGAAGAGGGCCACCCGCTCGCTCGTGTCCCAGTCGCCCGCCCGGCCGTAGCCGCCGTCGCCGAGGTCGCGCCCATAGGTGACGTACGCACTGGTCAGGCCGTGCACCGAGTCCTCGGTCCGGGTCACCCGGTGGACGGGGCCGAAGCGCTCGTCGTACAGCGCGGCCCGCAGATCCTCCCGTCCCGTACGGTCGTTGGGGCCGCGCAGCACGGTCGGGTCCGACAGCGGCCGCGGTGCCCGGGGCGGACGGGCGGCGTTCGCGTCGTCCGGCGGCAGCGGCAGGCACACCGGGCAGCCCCCGACCGGGCGGAAGACGTGGTCCGACCAGGTGGTGCGGCCGCTGTGCACGATCCGCACGAGCGCCCCCGGTCCGGCGTCCGGTTCGGCGTCCGGTTCGGCGTCCGATCCGGCGTCCGGGCGCCGTGGGTCCGGCCGTCGCGGGTCCGCGCCCAGCATCCCGGCCGCCGACGCGGCGACCGCGTCGGCCATCGCGGGGGAGGGGCCCCCGGTCAGCCGCAGGCCGGTGCCGTGCCAGGGCACCCGTCCGCCGATGGTGGCCAGCCTGCGGTACTCCGTGCAGGAGAGGCAGCCCACCGCGCCGGGCCGCAGCACGGGCCCCACGACGGTGACCGCGCCGTCGCAGCGCACCGGGACCAGCGTGACGGGGTGGGCGAGGGCGTGCCGGGACAGCTCGGCGGCGCTCTCCAGCGTCCAGTCGTCCAGCACGACGACGGCCCGGCCCGCCGTGCGCGCCAGCGCGCCGCGGACGTCGAGCACGGTCACGTCGAGGGCGCCCAGGGCCGCCGAGAGGCCCGCGGCCGCGGGCGCGGTGGTCGGGTGCGCGGTGGTCGTGGCCATCACCGTCCGCCTTCCGGGTCGTTGGCGTGGATACCGATGTCGAGGGCGCTGAATCCGCATCCGCGCAGGGCGGTGAGCAGGTCCCGACCGCCGGGCCCGACGGGGGTCCAAGGGCGGGTGCGCAGTCCGGTGGCCTCGGTGAGGACGGCGCGCAGGGCCCGTTCGCGGCCGGCCACCCGGCTCCACCAGCCCGTCGTCCACCGCTCGTCCTCCCAGGGCGCCGGGATGACCGCAGCCGTTGCCAGCACGCACAACTCCCCTCCGTGCGAGGTGATGTGATGGTCCGTCACGTCTGTTGGCCCGATCTGTACGCGGGTCAGCGCGGCCAGCACCGCGAAGGCCGCGGCGTCTCCCGCGGTGGCTTCGACGGCCTGTCCGAGCAGTCGCCCGTTCCTCCCGCGTACGTGCCCGTGCACCTCGGCCCGGTGGGCACCCCCGCCCGCGACGAGCGGGGTCACGGTCAGCTCCGCCCGAACGCCGAGCCGCTCGGTGAGCGTGCGCCACCAGTGGCGGGCCTGCGGATGGTCCGCGCCGTACGGGTCCCAGGGCGCGGGCGGGGCTGCCGCGAGCCGCGGGGGCAGCGCCGCCCGGCGCAGTGCCCGGCCCAGCGCGTGCTCGGGACCCGCCCCCACCACCGGAGCGGAGCCTCCCGACGCCGGCCCCGGGACCGCCGCCCGCAGCTCGGCCGTGCGGCACAGGGCGTCGATCCGGGCGAGGTCCGCCCGTACGCCCCCGGACGTGATCCCCGCGCCGCCCGGCGCCGCACAGCGGACCAGTGCCACCGGCAGCTGGGGCAGGGAACCCGCCTCGGGCGCCGGCAGCGGGCCGAGCCGTACGTCGCCGAGCGCGGCCACGGCCACCAGCGCCTCCGCGAGCGTCTCCGGTGCCGGGGCGGCGGCCCGGCCCGGGCCCAACCAGGGGTGATGGGCCGAGCGGGTGGGGCGCTCCCCGACGACCAGGGCGACGGGGATCCGGGCCTTCGGCACCCGCCCGGCGGCGCCGACGGCCCCGGAACCGCCTTCCGCCGCGGCTTCGGTCCCGGTGTCCTCCTCCCCGGGGTCGGGCAGGCCGGCCACGGCCGCCAGCAGCCGTTGCACGGCGGCCCCGGCCACGAGCGCCGCGAGCTCGTCCTCGGGCAGCGGCGGTGCCCCGGTCCCGGAGTCCGGGTCCGGGACCGGGCCCCCGTCACGGTCCCGCCCCAGCCGGTCGGCGATCGCCTCGGCGTCCGCGCGCGCCGCCCCGAGCCCGCCGACCGGTGTGACGAAGGCGGCGCCCGGGCGCAGTGCCGCCCCGACCGCCAGCACGCTCCCGTCCGCGCGGGCGGCCGAGAGCAGCACCCGGTCCGGGCCGCCGGCCGCCGGGGTCACCGCCCTGGCGGTGACCCCGGCCCGCGCCAGGGCCCGTAGGGCGGCAGCGGCCAGGCGGGCGCCCGGATCGCCGGCGCGGACCTCGACGAGGGCGTCGCGCAAGGCGGCGGAGGCCTCGGCGGGCCGGTCGGCGACGGTCCGCAGCCAGCGGTCCGCGGCGCCGCCGGTGGGCAGCGCCGTCTCCTCGACCAGCATCCCGTGCAGGTCCAGTTGCCGGATCAGCGTGCACAGCGCGGTGCGCAGCGGCGTGCCGACCGGGGTGCGGTCGGCGAGGTCCGCGCCGCCGCCCTCGCGCAGGGCCTCCTCCAGCATCCGCCACAGCCCGGGGAGCGCGGGGCTGCCCTCCAGCGTGACGCTGGCGGACCACCCGCGCAGGTGCAGGCCCCGTGCGAGCGCGGTGGCCGTGACGCCCGGCCGCAGGCGACGTCGGCGCACCGAGTCCAAGGCGTCGGGCGGCGCGGCGCTCACGCCTCGCACCCCGCCCGGTAGGTCTCCACCACGACTTCGACGGCGCGCACGGGCCGGTCCTGACCGCCCGGCCGCGGGAGGGCCTCCTCCAGCACCACCCCGTCGGGATGGCGGGCCAGCCACCGGTCGAGGCAGCGCAGGTGCAGGGCGTTGCCGAGGTCGACGAACTGCGGTTTGGGAACCGCCAGTCGGCTCATCGTGCGCCGCAACGCCCCGGCGTCCCCGCCCCCGTCCCCGCCCGCGCCATCGACCGCGGAGCCCTTGGCCGGGTGCAGGAACAACTGGTCAGGGACGCCGAGCAGGGCGCGCCAGCGGGCCGCGGCGCCGAAGGGCACTTCCGCGTCGGCGGCCAGGGCGGCCCGCAGGGCGGCGACCGTACCGCCGGTCAGCGTCCAGCGGCGCCGCCGCAGCACGATGTTGCGGTGCCGCAGCCGAGGAGTGCGTACCAAGGGACCGCCCGGGACTTCGGTCACCACCTCGGGCACCAGCGCGTCGAAGGAGACGACGCCTTCGGGGTGGTCGTGGACCAGGGGCGCGCTGCGCGTGGTGAGCAGGCTGGGCACCAGCAGGCCCGGGTAGAGGACCTCCAGCAGCTCGCCGGTGGACCGTAACCGGAGCCGGACCTGGTCGGTCGCCGGGTCGTGGAAGAGTTCCACGTCGGCCTCGTCGATCGGACTCCGCGAGCGCTGCGTGTGCTCCGTGTGCTCCGTGTGCTGCGGACCGTGCTCCTCCGAGACGATCTCGTCGGGCAGGAACAGCGGGTGCAGATTGGCGTTGAAGCCGCGGATGGGTCGGAACTGCGCGAGCCGGGCGTCCGGGGCCGTGACGCGGTCCGCCTCCCGCGCGACCAGCTCGCCGGCGCGGGGGTCGACCAGGTCCAGGAAGCGGCTGCCGATCCGGCCCCAGCCGCCGTACACGTGGTTGAGGCAGAGCAGCCGCGCCCGGGCGTCGTACTGGAGGAAGTGTGCGTAGGACACGGGGCGCACCGCCGCTGAGCCGGGCAACCGGCCGCCGACGTCCGCCACCAGCCCCGGCGGCAGGACGACATCGGCGTCCGGGTCCGCCGCGGCCGCGGCGTGTCGGCGCACTTCTTCGGTGAACGCCCGCCGCAGCAGCGTCAGTTCGACCGCTCCCGAAGGCAGCTCGACGGACCCGTCGTCCGCGCCCAGGAGCGCCGCGCGGGCGGTGTCGTCCCAGGCCGCGACCGACTCCGTACCGAAGTCCCAGACCGGGTGGCAGACCCCGCCGGAGCCGAAGCGGGCGACGAAGCGGTCGCGCAGTGCGCGGCGCATCACGTGCCCGAGGTCGAACAGCTCGGCCAGCGCCGCCACTTCGCGCAGCGTCGCGTGGTCGTGGTCGTCGAGGAGGCCGTCCGTCGGCACCGGGCGAGCGGCCACCACGTCCTCCGTCAGCAGGGTGGGTGTCCGGCCGCCCCCGGGCAGGGCCCCGCCCGCCGCCTCCAACAAGGTGGTCCACCGCTCCCGCAGTACCGTCAGCAGCCGCGCGCGTTCGCCGGGGGCGGCCGCGCCGAACTTCGCCGTGGTGTCCGCCACTTCGTCGACGAGCCGGGCCAAGGCGGTGTCCGCCCCGTCCGCCCCGTCCGTCCCGTCGCGCAGCCAGTCGGCGAGCCGCGCCAGCGGATCGGGCTCGTGCGGGCCCACGGGGGGCACGGGGACGAGGAGCCCGGCCGCGACCAGCTGCTCCACGTACGCCGACGCGGCCGGCAGGTCCTGCGGCCGGGCCAGCGCGGCCGCGAGCCGGGCGGGCGTGCGGGGCGCACGGCACAGCTCCGTCACCCGCTCCAGCGGGCCGCTCGCCGCGACCGCCACCTCGTCCTCGTCGGTGAGGACGAAGCGGCCGAAGGAGGAGGCGGCGTGGGTGCGCGCGAACACGGCCCGGCCGCCATCGAACCGGGCCGGGCCGACCATCCGGTGGGGGAGCCGGGCGCGCCGGCGCGGATCCGACAGCAGTGCTTCGCACAGCGCGGCCACCAGGGTCCGGCTGGTCCGTGCGGAGGTGACGGTGGCGCCGAGCAGGTCCCGCTCTCCCCACTCGGCCCCGGGCGACCGCGGGGCGGGCGTCCCGTCGTCCAGCGGGCCCCAGCCGACGGCGGTGAACCAGGACAGCGGGCTGGTCCTGGTCCCGGCGCGCAGGGCGTGACGCAGTACCCCGGGCTCCTCCTTGCGTGCCCGCCGCCCGCTCGTCCCCGCACCGGCGCGCTCCACCGCCGCCAGTAGATCGGCGCCGCTGTAGGAGGCGGCGAGGGCGAAGGCCGGCTCCCGGCACTGGGCGGCCAGCGCCTCCCGCTCCGCGGCGAGCGCGGCGGCCGCGGTGGCGGCGACCCGGGCGCGCGCCGAATCCAGCCGGCCCCGCAGCTCCAGCCAGGCCCGCAGCTCGGGCACCCGCTCGGGCAGTCCGCCGAGCCGTTCGAGGAGCGCGGCCCGCGGCGCGCGCCGGTTGTGCAGCGCCCGGCGCAGGGGCAGCACTACGTCCCGGTGGAACGCCCCGGGGTGGCCGCCGCGGCTGTGGTAGAGGGCGTCGGTGAGCCGGGGGAGGAGTTCCGCGAGCACGCCTTCGAGCTCCGCCAGCGCGTGCGTCCCGGCGCGGAAGGCGGCGGCGTCCGGGGACTGCGCGGGGTGGTGCAGTACGGTCGCGCGCACCTGTAGGTAGGGGGCGGTGCGCGGGAAGGGCGCGGAGGGCGGCATGTGGTCCGGATTCCCTTTCGGCTCGGCGGGTGGGTCCGACCCGGCCCCGCAGTGCGCGCGGGGGCCGGGTCGGACGCCGGCGGAACGGCCTCAGGCGACGCTGGGGAGCACCTGCGGATGCTGGACGCACGCGCAGGAGGAGGCTCCGGGGAACCCGCAGCCGGAGGTGGACGTGTTGGCCGAGAAGGCCGATACGCCCGCCGTGTCGCGCATCGTGGTGACGGTGATTCCGCCGAGGTCCAGGTCGGTGGCCTCGAAGGTGGTGGCCGCGTTGATGTCTGCCATGAGAACTCCCAGGGTGGTGGGGTTGGCTGGTAACCGCCGTCCCGTTGGTGGGGGACGAGCGAGCGCAACCGTAGCTCCGGGGGCGTTCGGCGCGCAGCGCGCGATTTGCGCTCTTCCGGCGTAACTCAAGCCGAAATCAACGGAGTTGGCCGACACGCCGCTGAGTACCGGCCGCGCGGCCACCGGCTCCAGCGGCGCTGCACGCGGCCTCTGCCTCCGGCCCCCGGGCGGGCCGGGCGCCGGGCGGCCGCGGGGGGCCGGGGCGACCGGTTTTCTCCGGCTCGATTCCGGCCAGTACAGTACGTGGATGGTGAACCTACGGGAGCAGATCCGCGTCGAGCTCGGTGTCAAGGCGGCCGTCGTGCCGAAAGTCGAAATCCGGCAGCGGGTCGACTTCCTCAAGGACTACCTGAGGTCGACCCCGGCCAAGGGCTTCGTCCTCGGGATCAGCGGCGGCCAGGACAGTACGCTCGCCGGTCGGCTCTGCCAGCTGGCGGCCGAGGAGCTGCGCGCGGAGGGGCACGAGGCCACCTTCGTCGCGGTGCGGCTGCCCTACGGCGTCCAGGCGGACGAGCACGACGCGCAGATCGCGCTCGGATTCATCCGGCCCGACCGGTCGATCGCCGTGAACGTCAAGCCGAGCGCGGACGCCGTCGCCGTCGAGGCGGCCACCGGCCTGCGCGAGCTGCTGGGCGAGGAGACCGTGCTGCGGGACTTCGTGCGCGGCAACATCAAGGCCCGCGAGCGCATGGTGATCCAGTACTCGATCGCCGGACAGCTGGGCATGCTCGTGGTGGGCACCGACCACGCGGCCGAGGCGGTCACCGGCTTCTTCACCAAGTTCGGCGACGGCGGTGTCGACGTGACCCCGCTGACCGGGCTGACCAAGCGTCAGGGAGTGGCCCTGCTCCAGGAATTGGGCGCACCGCCCAGCTCATGGGAGAAGGTGCCGACCGCCGACCTGGAGGACGACCGGCCCGCGCTGCCCGACGAGGTGGCGCTCGGCCTCACGTACGCGCAGATCGACGACTACCTGGAGGGCGCGGACGTCGCCCCGGAGGTGGCGGCGAAGCTGGAGTCGATCTTCCTCGCGACCCGGCACAAGCGGACCGTCCCGGTCACCCCGCTCGACGACTGGTGGCGAGGCGCCGAAACGTTTCCGGTGTGAAGTCCCGCCGCCGGACGGGTGAGTGGGGCGGGCTGCTGCCCTAGGCGGGTGGGTCGGGGCCGCTACAAACGGGCCATGCACTCACCCGCGCTCCGCGTCGTCCCGGCGGTCGTACTCGCTCTGGCCACCTTCGCCGCCCCGGCCGCCGCTCGTCCCGCCGCGCCCGCCCCGGCACCGGCCGTACCCGACCCCGTGGTCTTCGTGCACGGCTGGAACAGTGACGGTGCGACCTGGAACACCATGGCCGGCCGGTTCCGGGCGGACGGCTGGCCCGCGGATCGCCTGGTCCAGTGGACGTACCCCACGTCCGGCTCCAACGCCGGCACCGCCCAGCAGCTCGCCGAGGTCATCGACCGTGTCCTTCGGACGACCGGGGCGATGAAGGTGGATCTCGTCAGCCATTCCATGGGCGCGCTGTCGTCCCGCTACTACCTCAAGAACCTCGGCGGCGATGCCAAGGTCGACGCGTGGGTGTCCTTGGCGGGCCCCAACCACGGCACCGACACCGCCCGCTGGTGCGGTCAGGACTCCTGCGTCGAGATGCGCCCCGGCTCCGCCTTCCTCGCCGCGCTCAACAAGGGGGACGAAACGCCCGGAGCCACCCGCTACGCCACGTGGTGGTCCTCCTGCGACGGGGTCATCAATCCCGACAGCAGCGTCGCCCTCGCGGGCGCGGTGAACACGCGGACCCCGTGCCTGCAACACGGCGCCTTCCCGGGTGACGCGGGGGTGTACACGGCGGTGAGGGACCACATCGGCGGACTGCGAGCCGGCTGACGCGGCCGGTCGTCCGGTGCTACCGGGACGCGTCGCGCAGGGTCACGCACGGCCGTTCCCGCAGGCCTTCGAAGACCACGCAGATCCTGTCGTCGTGGCGGAACTTCCGGTTGATCTGCCAGGAGACGTACTCACCCTTGAAGCCGGCGACCTCCTTGTATCCGACCGTCCTCCACTGACCGAGCGTCCGGATCCGCCGGCCGTCCCTGACCGGCGCGCTCCCGGCCCTGACCCCGGCTCGCCACCCCCCGGCTCCGGTCCGTGCGTCACTCCCGCTCAAGCGGTACCAGCCGGGTTGCCCGCGCAGCGGGTGTCCTCGGCCGGCAGGGCGCCGTCCAACAGGTAGGCCTCGACGTGCGCGTCGACGCAGGCGTTGCCGTTCTGGTACTGGCCGTGGTCGCCCCCGTCGACCGTCACCAGCCGGGAACCGGCCAGCCCGCGATGGGCGCGCACGGCCGCCTCGTAGTAGGTCGCCGGGTCGTTCGTCGAGTTGAGCATCAACACCGGCGGCAGCCCCGCGCCGGTCACCTTGACCCGCGGCGTCGCGGTCCGGGGCCAGTTCGCACAGATCGAGGCGAAGGTCAGCGCGCGGGCCCCGACCAGCGGGGCGTCGCGGGTCGCCGCGCCGCTCTGCGCCAGCCAGAACCGCCCGTCCCTGTTCCACGGGGTGTCCGCACAGGTCACGGCGAAGTAGTCGGCGACGAACGGAGCCCCCATGAGGTGCTTCAGCCGGGCGGCCACCGCGGTCCGCGCCGGCGCCGGCGCCTGCTCCGGGTGTTCGAGGACGCCGAGCAGCGAGGCGAAGGACGCGAAGCGGCCGGCGGCGTTGTACATCGCGTCGCTCGCCGCCACGTCGAGGTGGTTGGCGGTGACCACCGTCCCCTCGATGTCGAGCGGGTGCTCGCTCAGGGCGGCCCGCAGCCGTTCGTAGGAGGCCTGCGCGGCGGCCGGGGTGCTCCCCTGGTGGTAGGTGGCGTCGTTCGCCGCCAGCCAGGGGAGGAAGTCCTGCTCGTAGCGGCGCTGGAAGCTCGCCGGCTGGCCCAGTTGGAAGGCCTGCCAGGTGCTGGTGAAGTCGACGTTGCTGTCGAGCACGACCCGGTCCACCCGGCGGGGGAACTCGGTCGCGTAGTACGCCCCGAGGACGGTCGCGTACGACGGCCCGAAGTAGGAGATCCGGTCCTCGCCCAGCAGCGCCCGGTACAGGTCCATGTCGTGCACGGCCTGGTCGGTGGTGATGTAAGGCAGCAGTCCGCCCGAGTTGCGCTCGCAGTCCCGGACGAAGGCGCGGGCGCGTTCCACGGTGCGGGCGAGGGCCCGCGGGGACCGGTCGCGCAGGTCGCCGCTGGTGAAGAGCGCGTCCACCCCGTCCTGGTCGGAGCAGACCACCCGGGTACTGGCGCCCACGCCCCGCTGGTCGAAGCCGACGATGTCGTACGCCGCCGCCAGCTTCGGCCCGTACGCGGCCAGCCCCGCGGGGCGGCCCAGCCCGGAGGAACCCGGCCCGCCCGCCGCCACCATCAGGACGCCGCGGCGCTTCGCGGGGTCCGTCGCGCGGTGCCGGGACACCTCGATGCTCAGGTTCGGCCCGGCGTCCGGGTGGTACCAGTCCCGCGGCACGGCCATCGTGGCGCACTCCAGCGGACCCGAGGCACAGGGGTGCCAGTCGAGGCGCTGGGCGCGGTAGCGCTCCGGCACGGGCGGGGCCGTGGCGGAGGGCCCGGTGGACGGGCCCGCTCCGGGGGCCGCGTTCGCGGCCGCCGCGGGCAGCGCGGCGGCGGCGAGCAGTGCGCAGGCGGCGGCCGCTCCGGCCCGGCGCGCGGTCTTCCTCTTCCTGCTGAACAGGTGCATGTGGTACTCCCCGTCGGACGATCTCGGTCGCTTCCGATCCTCGCCCGCGGGCCACCCCGGCTTCGATACCACTGCTGCCAGGGTTGGAGGTGGCAGTAGTGCCACCCCGAGGGCCGGGGCCCGGCCGACCGGGCCGTCCGCCGATGCCGGGATACCGGGACCGGTGGGGCATGATCGGGGGATGTCAGATCGCATCATTGCCGCCTGCGACGGGGCGGCGAAGGGGAATCCCGGGCCTGCCGGGTGGGCCTGGGTCATCGCGGACTCCGCGGGCCGTCCGGAGCGCTGGGAGTCCGGCGCGCTCGGCCGCGCCACCAACAACGTCGGTGAACTCACCGCCCTCCAGCGGCTCCTGGAGGCCGTGGCGCCGGGCACGTCCATCGAGGTACGGATGGACTCGCAGTACGCGATGAAGGCCGTGACGCAATGGCTGCCCGCCTGGAAGCGCAACGGCTGGAAGACGGCGGCGGGGAAGCCGGTGGCCAACCGCGAACTGGTCGAGAGCATCGACGTGCTGCTGACCGACCGGGACGTGGAGTTCCGCTACGTCCCCGCCCACCGCGAGGACGGCGATCACCTCAACGCGATCGCCGACCAGGCCGCCAGTGACGCCGCCGTGACGCAGCAGGCGGCCGGGACGGCGCTCGGCAGCGAGACCGTCCCGGTGCCGGCGCCGGCCCGCAGCGGACCGGCGCGGCAGAAGTCGGCGGCCCCGGAGAAGCGGACCGCGGCGTCGGGCGCGGCGTCAGGCGCGGCGTCGGGCAAGGGCGGCCGCGCCATCAAGGCGAAGTTCCCCGGCAGTTGCCCGTGCGGCAAGCCCTACGCGGCCGGCGACATGATCGCCAAGCTCGGGGCGCGCTGGGGCCACGCGGACTGCGCCGCCGCGGCCCCCGCCGACGTGCCCGCCTGACCGCGCGCCCGCCCGCGCCCAGGTCGCCCGCTGCCGTTCTGCCAGGACAGCACGAAGTCCCGGACCCTGGGGGCCGGGACTCCGTGCTCTTCGCTTGACCTGCCCGTTCAACGAGCGGATCGCGAGGGGGTTACGGGGTGCCCGCCGCGCGGTCCCGCGGCCCCGCTACGCGTGCTGGATCGCCCGCACCAGTTCGGTGACGAGGTTCGCCCGCTCGGTCATGGCGTCGACCAACAGGTACTCGTGGTCGGCGTGGGCGCCGCCGCCGACTGCGCCGAGCCCGTCGAGGGTGGGCACCCCGAGCGCGGCCGTGAAGTTGCCGTCGCTGCCGCCGCCGACCGCCTTGCCCTCCAGGTGCGGCAGGAGCCGCCGGGCCAGCGCGAAGAGGGACGTCGACGCCGATTCGGGCATCGGGGGACGGCCGATGGACCCCTGCACCTCGATCCGCGCGCCGGCGAGGTGCGGGGACAGCGCCGCGAAGGCGGACTCCACGCGCTCGGTCTCGTCGGCGGACTCGACGCGGACGTCGACGATCACGGTCGCCCCGGCGGGGACGACGTTGTCCAAGGTGCCCGCGGACGCGACGGTCGGCGTGACGGTGGTGCCGAGCTCGGGGCGGCCGAGCGCCGCGATGTCCAGGACCTGGTACGCGGCTTCGACGAGGGCGTTGACTCCGGCCTCGGGCTCCAGGCCCGCGTGCGAGGCGCGGCCCGTGATCGCCACCTGGAAGGTGCCGCACCCCTTGCGCCCGGTCTTGAGGGCCCCGCCGTCGGCGGCGCCCTCGAAGACGAGGACGGCGCCGCAGGCGAGGGCGCGCTCCTCGATGAGGGACCGGGAGGTGTGGGAGCCGACCTCTTCGTCCGCGGTCACCAGGATCTCGACGCCCGACCGGTCGTCGAGGGCCGCGAGGCCGTGGACGGCCTGCACCAGTCCGCCGAGCATGTCGAAGACCCCGGGGCCGGTCGCGCGGCCGTCGGCGACCGCGAACGGGCGGCGCTCCAGGGTGCCGAGCGGGAACACCGTGTCGTGGTGGCCGAGGACCAGCACCTTGGGATCGCCGCCCGCGGACCAGTGGACGTGCGGCCCGGCCTCGCTCTCGACGAGCACGGCCTGCCCGCCGAGGCGGCTCTCGATGACGGCGGCGACGACCTTGGCGGAGTTGCTCAGGGCGTCGCGCTCGCGCGACGGGGATTCGGTCTCGACGAGTGTCCGAAGGTCTTCGAGCATGGCGTCGACGCTCACGGGGACGGTCTTGGGCATCGTCATGCGGGCAAGGGTATCCGCCGCGCCGCGCCGCGGGAGCGCCTGTCCACGGGGCGGGCCGTCGGGCCGTGCCCGCTCAGGTGGGCAGGCCCAGGCCCGCCGCGATCGCGCTGACCTTGGTGTAGACGGACACCGGGTACTGGTCGTCGCAGTACTTGTTCCCGGTGGAGACGATGCCGATCACCTTCCCCCCGGCGACGAGGGGGCCGCCGGAATCGCCGCGGCAGATGCTGTCGTGCGTACCGGCGCGGGGCAGCCCGCACACCTTGAGGGCGTCGGACTCGCCGGGTTCGGCGAAAGGTGCGCAGCCGGTGAGCGGAGCCAGGGTCAAGGTGGCCGACTTCAGCCGCGTGGCGGGGGTGTTGGTGGCGGTGCGGCCCCAGCCCGCCGTCTTCGCGCTCGTGCCGAAGGCGTAGAGGGCGGAGTCCTTCGGGCCCGCCACCGGCAGGGCGGCGTACGGCATCGGTGCGGAGAGGGTGATGACCGCCGCGTCGTAGGTCAGCGTGCCCTGTTCGAACTTCGGGTGGACCTTGACCGAGGCGACGTGGCGGACCGTGCCCTTGGTGCTCGCGACCGTCGTGCGCCCGCCGACGACCAGCAGGTCGAGCGGTGCGGGGGCGTCCTTGACGCAGTGCGCCGCCGTCAGCACCTTGGTGGGGGCCACGAGCGTGCCGCCGCAGAACGGCTGTCCGTCCGCGGTCTCGATGAGCATGGCGTACGGGTGGTCCGTCACCGTCGCGTTCTGCCCGCCGTGGACGGCCGCGGCCGGAGCCGCGGTGGCCGCGAGTCCGGCCGCGGCGAGTACGGAAGCGGTGAACGCGGCGGCTGCGGTACGCCTGTCGAACCTGAGCATGTGATCCCCCCGGGGCGCGGTGCGCGACCCTGGGGGCGCGCGGCGTCGATGTCGTGCAGGAGGATGGGGGCACCGGTGGCGGGGTTCCGCGGCGGCGGCGAAATGGCCGGAAACGTCAGCCGAGCCGCTCGATGGCCACCATCGCCGCGTCGTCGCCCAGGTGCCCGCCGGGGGAGTGGGCGAGCAGGTCCGCGCACAGGTGGCGCAGCAGGGCTTCCGGGCCGTCGCCGACCCGGTCGGCGACCCGGTCCGCCAGCGGGTAGAAGGCGCCGCGCGCGTCCCGGGCCTCGATGACCCCGTCGGTGTAGAGGAGCACGACGTCCCCGGGCTCGAAGGAGAACGACTGCACGACGAAGCCGCCGTCCGCGAACTCGGTGAGGCCCAGGGGCGGAGCGGGGTGGTCCACCTCCAGCGGGAGGACCTTCCCGCCGCGCAGCAGCAGGGGCGGCGGGTGCCCGCAGCTGACGAGGTACAGGGTCGTCTCCCGGTCCGGGACGTCGAGCACGGCCGCCGTGGTGAACTGCTCGCGGTGCCCGTCGTGCTCGGGGGGCTCCCCGTGTGCGTCGCCGTCGTGGCCGTCGTCGTACGGGTCCGGGGCGACGGCGGCCTCCAAATGGGCGACCAGCCCCGGCAGGTCGGGCTCCTGGTGGGCGGCGGCCCGGAAGGCGCCGAGGACCAGGGCGGCGTCCCCGACGGCCGCCAACCCCTTGCCCCGGACGTCACCGATGATCAGCCGGGTGCCGTCGGGGGTGCGCGCGGCGGCGTACAGGTCCCCGCCGATCTGCGCCTCGGCCTCGGCGGCGAGGTACACGGAGGCGAGCCGGAGCGGGCCCATCCGTTCGCGCAGGGGCCGCAGGACGACCCGCTGCGCCGCCTCGGCCACCGAGCGCAGCTGGGTGAGCTGGCGTTCGCGGACCTCGCGCAGATGGGCGAAGAGGGTGACGAACACCGAGATCAACACCAGCGCGATGATCTGGATGGTGTGGTTCAGATCGGTCAGGTTGGTCCGTACGACGGCCACCACGGCCTGGGCCAGCACCGCCACGGCGCCGACGAACCCGGTCATCCGGGGCCCGGTGAAGGAAGCGGCCAGCGCGGGTGCGGCGACCAGGAACGGGCCGAGGTGGACACCCGGCGGAGCCAGGATGTCGACCACGGTGACGAGGGCGATCAGGACGAAGGGAACCGGCAGCAGCGCCAAGCGCGGTTCCCGGCCCCCGCCCCGCCCCGGGTGGCGCAGCCGATGACCCATGGCTCCTGCATACACCGGGGGAGGCGACTCACGCGAGTCGGTCCGCCAGCGCGTCGAGGTCGTCGACGAACCAGGCGTGGGTGCCCCGGTTCGACTCGCGGACCAGGTCCGGCAGGGCCTTGCTCGCCCGCAGGTGGTGCGCGATGTCCCCGACGACGACCAGGCGGAGCCGGTAGCTCACGAATTTCTGCAGGATCGCTCCCGCGACCCCGCTGCTGAGGTCGAAGAAGGCGTCGTCGAACCGCTGCGCCGGGACCGCGACCACGTCCGGCGCGTGCTGGTAGGCGGCGCCGATGAGGTGGTCGAGGGCGTCCTGCTCGGTGGCGATCGGAGGGCCGTCGGCGGCGCAGACGAGGACCGGTACGCCGTGGTGGGTCACGAGGCGGTCAGGCACGGTGGGCCCCCTGCCGGGCGCCGGAGAGGAACAGGCCGTTGTCCGGTTCCAGGGCGCCGTCGATCAGGTGCAGCAGATCGGCGGTGTCGACCGCACCGCCGAGGATCACGATCTTCATACGGGCTCGCTCCTTGTCGTAGACGGTCTGGACGCGCAGTGCTTCCGGGGTGTCCCGCGGTCCCTGCACGGCGGCGGTGACCAGGGTGCTCAGCCGGCCGGCCCCCTCCGGGCCGATCGGCTCGACCAGCACGATGCTGGACACCTCCAGGTGTCCGCGCGGGGCCGTGACCGGCTTCGGCGCCGGTGCCGCTGCCGGATCCGGGTCGGTGAGCGGAAGCCGGGTCAGCGCCTCGAAGTCCTCTCGGCTGATCCGGTACTGCTTGCCGATCCGGACGGCTTTGAGCCGCCCGTCGCGCACGTAGTTCCGGACGGTCCGCACATGGAGCCCCAGGCGCTCGGCGACCTCGCCCACCGAATACAGCTCGCGTTCAGCACTCTCCATGGGACTGGATCGTACTGCAAACAACTGTATTTATGGAAGATGAGTACTGATAGGGAGCGATGAGGAGGGGTGGGGCGGTGAATTCAACGATCGTTTCGGTTGTAGAACCGATCGCTGATCTGATTCAGTGACGAGGCGGTACGGGCGCTGCCCGTCGGCCGCTACGCGTACGGGACAAGCAAGCCAGCCAGGAGTGAACGTGACCGACGAGGAAAGCCCTCACCTGAAGAGCCTGGCGCTTCTCGAGGGGCTGATCGAGGAAGCGGAGCTGGATTGGGCCGTGACCCTCGACCCGGAGCCGCTGGCCCGGAGCACCGGTCTGCCCGAGTCCGTGGTGGTGGCGGGCCTGCACCGGCGCCCGCTGCCCGAGAGCGACTTCCTCCAGCAGGTCACCCAGCGGCTCGAATTCCTGCGCCGGACCCGGCTCGGCCCGGCGGGCCGGTCGTACACGCAGGCCGAGATCGCGCACGGGGCCGGTCTGACGCCGCAGTGGTTCGGCCGTTTCCTGCGCGGGGAGAAGGCGCCCTCGCTGGAGCACGCCGCCCGGATCGAGGACTTCTTCCAGGTGCCCCGCGGCTTCCTGACGGCCACCCCCTCCCAGGCCCTGGACCGGGCCCTGCGGGAGAAGCTGGAGGAGGAGCAGTCGCGCCAGCTGGCCGAGCTCCAGGACTTCAAGCGCAAGAACCAGCTCAACGGATTCGCCCTGCGGGGCACATCGCCCAAGACGCGCGCCGTGATGCAGGCCCTGATCAACTCGATCGAAGAGGACCAGCTGGACGCCTGAGGCGCTGCGCGCGGGGTATCGCGCGCGGAGGCAGTACGTGGGATCGGCTCCGCCACTCGGCGCGGGCACGGGGAGAGGGCACCGCACACCGCGCCCGAGCGGTGTGCTTTTCGAGGGGTTTTCCGGGTGGGGATCTTGCGCAACAGGCGTCGGCAGCACCAGCTCGAGGAGGAGATGGCGAAGCTGTGCGGCGAGCTGGACGCCGCGCTGCGCGGGCCGGCCCCGGTCGATGTGGACGAGCTGTTCAAGAGGGTGGCCGGCTACCTCACCGAGATGCGCGGCCGCCCCGTGCGGGTGCTGCGGCGCAACTTCCCGCCCGGCCTGTCCGGGCTGTGGCTGGACCGCGAGCACGAGGACGTCATCGTCGTCGTGCGCAGCACCAGCCCCTTCCACTCCCTGGTCATCCTGGGGCACGAGATCTGGCACATGGTGCGCGGCCACTGCGGCACCCACGAACACGGTTCGCAGGCCGCGACCCGGCTGCTGGTGGACGTCCTCGGCCCCGGCCCGCTCGACCAGGCCATCCTCAGCGTCGCCGCGCGCACGCACGCCGTGCCCGGCGACGAGGCCGAGGCGGAGGCGTTCGGACGCCGGTTCGGCAGCCGGCTGCGCCGCCACGTGGAGCCCCATGCCGGCCAGCGCCCCCTCAACGGCCCCGGGCAGCGGATCCAGTCCTCCCTCGGAGGCTCTGAGGACTGATGGCCAATGCGGACTACTACATACCGGCCGTGGTGCTCGCCCTGGTCTTCCTCGCCAAACTGCCGAACCTGACCCGCAGGTGGCGCAACCCCATGGTGCGCGGAGTCGCCGCGCTGACCTTCCTGATCGGCGCGGGGTTCTTCTTCGCGGCCCCCTCCACCATCCGCTTCGTCAACCGGACCACGGGCGTCGACAACATCTCGGCACCGCTCGTCTACTCGCTCCTCAGCGCGTGCAGCACCATGGCGATGGTGCTCCTGACCTACTGGCGCAGCGGGTTCGGCGAGGAGGTCCGGCGCCAGGTCCGCGGCTGGTTGTGGGGCGGCGCGTTCGTCATCGTGTCCATCTCGGCGCTGTTCGCCTCCGGGGACGCGCCGAGCGAGCGGGTGCGCGACCTGGACACCTACTACGCCTCCGCCCCGGGCATCCGCGAAATGATCGTCCTCTACCTGCTCTGGCACACCGCGATCTACGCCACGCTCACCCGTACCTGCCGCCGGTGGCTGAGCGAGGCCGAGGGCTGGCTCCGGGCCGGACTGAGCTGCCTGGTCGCCGGTTTCGGGCTCGGCGCCGCCTTCGGGATCGCCAAGGCGGTGGCGCTCGGTGCCCGCTGGTCGGGCGTCGACCTCGACTACCTGAGCAGTGACCTCGCCCCGCCCGCCGCGGGTCTCGGGTCCCTGCTCTGCGCTGCCGGGTTCCTCCTCCCGCAGGGCGAGCGGGTCGACGCCTTCCGGAACACCTGGAGGCGCTACCGGGAGTTGGCTCCGCTCTGGCGCGACCTGCGCGAGGTCGCCCGGGAGCCGGACCTGACGCTGACGCTGCGCCGGCCGTCGCTGGACGACCGGCTCGCGTACCGGGAGACGGACGTCCACGACCAGCTGATCGCCCTCGCCCCGCACTGCGATCCGGAGCTCATGACGCAGGGGCGCGCGGCGGCCCTGCGCGCGGGGGAGGAGCCCGGGCCGGCCCGGGCCGCCGGGGCCGCTACCATGATCGCCGCCGCCATCGCGGCCAAACGGGAGGGACCGGACCCCGCGGAGGGGGCCGACCGCGGCGCCGGGTTCGAAGCGGTCTCCCTCCTCCTGGGAGGGGGCGGCGACGAAATCGCGCGGGTGGCCCGGCACTATGGGGTGCTCTCCCGCCGGACGGTGACCACCGGGCCCGTCCGGCCCCCCGCACCCGCACGGAAGGTCGCACGATGATGCGCTCGCAAGGCCTCGATTTCTACATACCGGGCGCCTTCCTGGTCGTCATCCTGCTGCTCCGGCTCCCCGCGCTGTGGCGCGACCCGCGCAACGAACTGCTGCGGTCCGTCTGCGCGGTGCTCGCCCTGGCGGTCTGCGTGGACTTCGCCACCGCCCTGCCCTCGCTCGTGGCGATCAACCGTTTCACCGGCATCGCGAACGCCGCCGCACCGCTCGTCTACTCCCTGCTGACCGCGTTCTGCGGGGCGAGCATCGTCCTGATCATCCGGTGGAACGCCGGGCCGGAGAAGGCCGCCTGGGCGGCCCGGTGGACGCGCCGCTGCTACCGGGTGACCGCGGTGGTCGTCGTCACGATCAACGTCCTGTTCGTGCTGGGCGACGCTCCGGTGGAGCGGCTCACCGACATGGACACCTATTACGCGTCCACGCCCTACATCCGCGAGATGCTCCTGCTCTACCTGCTGGCCCACACGGCGAACGGCATCATCGTGACGGCCCTGTGCTGGGTGTGGGCGCGGCAGGTGCACGGCGCGCTGCGCGCCGGACTGATCCTCATCTGCATCGGGCACCTCTTCAACCTGGCCTACGACGGGCTGAAGTTCACCGCGATCGTCTCCCGCTGGCTCGGTCACGACCGGGACTACCTCAGCGCCGGGGTCGCCCCCGTGGTCGCCTCGCTGTCCGTGATCCTGATCGGCGGCGGGTTCGTGCTGCCGCTGGCCTGGCAGCGGTGCTCGACCCACTGGGACCAGTGGCGCCGGTTCCGTCAGCTGCGGCCGCTCTGGAAGGAGCTGAGCGCGGCCACCCAGCACACGCGCGAGCTCGCCGAAGGCCCCCGTGCCTCCATCGAACTGCGCGTCACCCAGCTGGAAGCCGACATCCACGACGGGATCCTCACGGTCAGCCCCTACCTGGACGCGGAACTGCGCGCCCGCGCCCTGCTCCGCGCGCGCGAAACGGCCGGCTGCGCCGAAGAGGCCGAGGCCACCGCCGACGCGGCCGCGCTCGTCGACGCGGTCGTGGTGTGGGCCCGTCGCGTCCCGCTGCCCGAGGGGTCGGACCCGCTGCGGCAGAACCACCGCTCCGTACTGGTCTCTCCCGACGATCCCTCCGGTCTGGTGCGGATGTCCCGCGCGCTGTGCTCGGACGTCGTCCGGTCCTTCCGAGAAGCGGCTGCGCTGCGGCACACCCCCGATATACCGGTGCCGCAACGCTAGCCGTCTCCGACCCGGCGAGGACTTCCTCCCCGGGCTTCGTGGCCACTAGAACATGTCAATGATCGATTGTGCAAGCGAAACGATCCTTGAATTTGACCTTTCGGACTCACCGCGTCCGGCACGGGCGGATTCGTCGTGCCTTGGGGCCCTAAAACCCCCACTGGTCAGGTACTTGACCAGTGGAGGGGGCTGTTCCCCCAAGGTCTGAACCGGGGGTTAATCGGTTCGTCCAGAGAAACGATCGTTGGTAGGGTTGCCGTCAGGCGAGCTGCCACCGTTGGATGCCGGTCCCGCCGGACGGTTGTTGGGTGACGGGGGAGCCGTCCGCGGTGGAAGCGGTGGTGAGGAGCAGTGCGCTCTTCCGGTTGGCCACCGAGTAGTCGCCGCCGCCGAGCGCGGTGAACAGCCAGCGCTGGCCGTCGCCGCCCGTGCAGGTGGCCTGGACCACGGCCGCGCCGGCGCCGGTGGATCCGCCCTCCACGTCCGCGCAGAGGTGCGAGAGGACGTTGGTCAACGTGTAGGTCCCGTCGCCGCCCGGCGCCAGTTGCCACTGCTGGTTGGGGCCGCCGTGCGGGGTCCAGGTGATCAGCCGGGTGCCGGAGGCGGTGGAGCTCGCCGGGTCGTCGAGGGCCCGCCCGGCGGCGGTCAGGGTCCGGGTCCCGCCCAGCTGACCCCCGTACACCTCGAACTCGTACAGGGAGTACCCGTAGGCGGTGCCGCGCTGGGTCCCGTACATCCGGATGTAGCGGCCCGACCCGGAGAGGCCGCCGAGGTCCTGGACCCCGCCGGCGCCGCTGGTCGTCGTGTACGCGGTGCGCCAGGTCGCGCCGTCGTCGGAGAGCTGGATCTGGAACGCCTTGCCGTACGCCGCCTCCCAGCGCAGCACCACCCGGTCGACGGCCTGGGTGGAGCCCAGGTCGACCTGGAGCCACTGCGGGTCGGCGTGGGCGCTCGACCAGCGGGTGGCGGGGTCACCGTCGGTCGCGGTGGCCGCCGGGAAGTTCGCCGTCTCGGTGCTGGAGGCGGTGGTGGGGCGGTTGCGGGCGAGGTTCCCCGGCTGGGCGAGCCCGGGCCAGGCGGGGTTGTGCCCGATCGCCCCGATGACCGTGGTGAAGGAGGCGTAGTCGCCCACCGGCTTCGGTGACCCCCAGGTCTGCTGGGCGAGGGCCCGCAGGGGGTTGGCGATGCCCGCGGCGATCTGGGCCTCCGTCTCGGCGCCCGGGTTGTCGCACCACACGTGGAGCAGCGAACCGGGGTTCTTCGCGGGGTCGGTGAGGGTGGCGCCGCCCTCGAAGCGGTCGGGGGTCCAGGTCTCGTACATCCACTTGGTGTCGGGCTTGGCGCCACCGAGCACGTAGTAGGTCGGCGTCCAGGACTCGTTGGCGACCTGGTGCCCGGCCGCGGCCAACTGCTGGGGCGTGAGCCCGTAGCTGTACCAGTACTCGACGAGGATGCCCGGGTGCGGGGCGATCGTGCCGTCCCCGGACTTGATGCCGTCGTTCCACATCCGGGTGGTCTTGCCGCCGGCCCGCACCAGGTCGTCGGCCCAGTTCACGAACCCGTAGTAGGTGTCCTTCGCGGTCGCGCCCGCGCCGTAGTGGGCGCGGGCGTAGCTGAGCAGCTGGGGGTACTTGCCGTAGTCGGTGACGTACTCGTCGGCGCCGATGTGCCAGTAGGCGGCCGGGAAGAGCGGCAGGTACTCGTCGACCAGGTCCTTGATCAGGGCGTACGAGGCGGGCAGCGACAGGTCGATGAAGTCGGCGCTGACCGCGCCCGAGCTGCTCTTGAGCTTCAACTCGGGGTGGGCGGCCAGGATCGGGTTCATGTGCCCCGGGGTGTCGATCTCCGGCACGATCGTGACGTGGTACTTCCGCCCGAGCGCGATCAGGTCGGCGAGGTCCTGCTTGGAGTAGTGGTCGGCGGAGACGATCTCGGGGTGCGTGGCGCTCTCCAGCCGGAAGCCGAAGGTGTCCGACAGGTGGAAGTGGAAGTAGTTGAGCTTGAGGTAGGCCAACTCCTTGATGTGCTGCGCGACCCACTCCACGGTGAAGAACTTCCGGCCCTGGTCGATCATCAGGCCGCGCTCGGCCTTGGACGGCCAGTCCACCGCGGTTCCGGCGGGGATCGAGGTGGACCGGTGCAGCAGCTGGAGCACGCTGCGCGTGCCGTAGAAGGCGCCGGCGTCGGTCCCGGCCCGTAGGGAGAGGGTCGCCGCGACGGTCATCCGGTAGCCCTCGGCGGGCAGTGTGGCGTCCCCGAGCGCGAGCGCGATGTCACCGGTGGAGGCCGTGCCCGTGACGACGGTCACCGGACGCCCCGCGAGGGCCCCCAGATCCTCCGCCAGGGTCTGCGCCTCGTCGAGGAGCCGGTCGGCGGAGGCGGGATCGACGACGATCCGGCTGGTGCCGGTGAAGGTGTAGGCGCCGGAGCCGGCCGTCCACTGGCGCAGCGCCGGAATCGTCTGGGGCGGCCCGGCGGCGGCCGGGGCGGCCGGAGCGGCGGTCGTGGGAGCGGCGATCGCGGGTACGGCGAGTGCGGCCAGGGCCAGCACGGCGGCGATCAGGAGTCTGAGCAGACGCATGGAAGTCCCCGAACGGTGGGTGGGAAGGGGAGTGCGTGTGGCGGGCAAAGTGCAGCGCAGTGCCGCGTTCATGTCAATAGGTGCTCGAAGTGGGCTGGTTGCGCGCACGATCGCGCACGATCGTCGACGCCCGCCCGGTCCCCGGTCCCCGGCGCACGCCCCGCCGTGTCGTAACCCGTGCGCCCGGTGGTCCCGGCCCGATAGTGGGTGCTGTGAGCGACAGAGAACGCGCCGCGTGGTCCGGGCCGGAGGGGGCGCGGGCCTTCGCCTCCGTGGTGGCGGCCACGGACTGGCTGCTGGGGTACCCCTTCGTCTTCCGGTCCCTGGCCGAGCGGATCGGCGCCGGGCACGTCCTGGTGGACTACGGCTGCGGGCCCGGCACCGTCGCGGCGCACGCCGCCCGGGTGCTCGGGGCCCGGGTGCTCGGCGTGGACACCTCCCCGCAGATGCTGGAGCTGGCCCGGGCCGCGGGCAGCGCGGTCGCGGAGTACCACCTGGTCGAGGACGGGCGGGCGGTGGGCCTCGCGGACGGCTGCGCCGACGCGGTGATGTGCAACCACGTGCTGGCCTCGCTGCCGGATGAGGCGGCCCTGCTCTCGGTGTTCGGCGAGGTCCGTCGGCTGCTGCGGCCGGGCGGCCTGTTCGTGCTGCTGGCGACCGACCCCGCGTGCGCGGGCACGGAGTACGCCTCGCTGCGCATCGGGGAGCCGGGCGCGGTCTACGGCCCCGGCGAGCGGGTGACCGTACGGCTCCTGCGCACGGACGGCACCTGGCAGGAGATGCCCAACCGGGCATGGCCCGTCGACGTGCTCCCGCCGCTGCTCGAACGCGCCGGGTTCGAGGGCGTCGCGCACCACCACCCGACGGTGGCCGAGGCGCTGCTCGTCGCCGACCCCGATCTCGCCCACAGCCGCCCGTGGTCGGCGGAGCGGGCCGCGCCGCCGCTGGTGGTCACCACGGCCCGGGCGCGCTGACCGGCGGCGCGGCGACCGGGGGCCGGGAGGGCTTGCCCGGGCCTTGATCGTGGTGTTGGCTGCTGGGGTCGTACGTGCGGCGGCGGCGCCGTGTCGTCCGGTCAACTCCGCACCGTTCAGGTGGCCTTGCGGGGTCGCCGTGACCGTGGAGCCGAGGCTGCGCATGACCGTCCCGACGTCGCCCTCCCGAGCAGCTGAGGCCCTCGCCGTGCGCCACCGGCTCGGCGCCCTGGAGCACACCTTCCGGCCCGAGAGCGAGATCGGCGTCCGGGGCAAGTACCGGATCTGGTTCGTCATCGGCTCGCTGGTCGGCATCGCCGCGCTGTTGGGCGGTGGGGTCCTCCTCTGGCTGGAGGTGGACTGGAAGGTCGCGATGTACCCCCTGTGGATCGGTGTGCTGGCCGCGGTGGCGGTCGCCAACAGCCCGCTGTTCCGCAGGGGCCTGGCCGCCAAACGGTTGCACCTCTACGAGCACGGGCTGATCGTCGACAAGGGCGGTAGCGCGCTGTTCGCGGCCCGCTGGGAGCGGGCCGTGCTCTACCAGGAGACCGTCCAGGAGGTGATCGACTACAAGGGCACGCGGACGCCGGTCGGGCGCTCCCACGTCTCCGTGGTGGTCGCGCCGGGCGGCGAGCAGGTGCGGATCACCGACCTCTACGCGGGCTCGGTCACCTGGGGCCCGTTGCTCGCGGAAGCCGTCGCCCGCACCCAGGTCGACAAGGTGTGGAAGCTGGTGCGCGAGGGCGGGACGGTCCGATTCGGCCCGCTCGCGCTGTCCCGCGCCGGCGTCACGCACGAGTCCCACGGGACGTTGCCCTGGGCGGAGGTCAGCGAGGTCGCCGCCCGCGGCGGCATGGTCTGCGTCTGGCGGACCGGCCTGACCAAGGCGTGGGCGGCCCCCAAGGCCCCTAAGGTGCCCAACCTGCTGGTCTTCCTGACCA
Source organism: Streptomyces sp. NPDC098789 (assembly GCF_044759975.1). NCBI lineage: Bacteria > Bacillati > Actinomycetota > Actinomycetes > Kitasatosporales > Streptomycetaceae > Streptomyces > Streptomyces sp. NPDC098789. Next base: position 2,897 of record NZ_JBIWAJ010000004.1, on the reverse strand, counting down.
TCGTGGACGAGCTGCGGCGCCGGTAGCGCGCTCCGGCGCCGCGGACTCAGGGCTGGACGTGCTTGGCGACGAAGCGCCCGGCGGCGAACTCGATGGTGAAGCTGACCTGTTGCTCCTCGGACAGGGTCGGGGCACCGCACTCGATGTCCGCACGCTCGACGTATATCGCGTCCCGGGCCCCGTAGGGGACGAGGAAGCCGTAGCCGTGGTCGCGGTTGAAGGACTGGACGAACCCCTTGACCCGGGCCCCGCCCGGCTCCTCGCACGTGTCGTCCATGCAGCCTCCTTCGCGTCGGAGCCGCGGCCGCGTGCCCGGGGCGGTGCCCGGGGCGGTGCGTGCCGTCCACTGTGGGCGGTACGGGCGGGGGCCGCGCGCCGGGCGGCGCAGTCGGGTGAGGCCGCCGTACGTACGGGCGCTCCCCCGCGGGTCGGGCCGGCCGTCGAGCGCCGCGCCCCGCCCCGTACGGTGAGCGCCACCACGCATCCAGGAGGAGCGCCATGAACGCGGTCGACTACCGGGGCCAGACGACGCTGATCACCGGAGCGAGCTCGGGCCTGGGGGAGGAGTTCGCCCGCCGCCTGGCCGAGCGCGGCTCCGACCTCGTGCTGGTCGCCCGCAGGGAGGAGCGCCTGGTGCGGCTGGCGGCGGAGCTGGCGGCGGCGCACGGGGTCGCGGTCGTCCCCGTCCCCATGGACCTCGGCGTGGACCGGGCCGGAGAACTGCTCTCGCAGGAGCTGGACCGGCGCGGGCTGACCGTCACCAGCGTGATCAACAATGCCGGCTTCGGCACCTTCGGCCCCCTCCACCGCGGGGACCCGGAGCGGCTGCGCCAGGAGATCGCGGTGAACGTCGGCGCGGTGGTCGGCATCAGCGGGGCCTTCGTGGACCGGCTGCGCGCCCACGGCAAGGGCGTCCTCGTCAACGTCGCGAGCACGGCCGCCTACCAGCCCGTACCCGGGATGGCGGTGTACGGCGCGAGCAAGGCCTTCGTCCTGAGCTTCACCGAGGCCCTCTGGCACGAATCCCGGGGCACCGGGCTGCGCGTGCTGGCCCTGTGCCCCGGAGCGACCCGCACCGAATTCTTCGACGTCCTCGGCACGGACGGGGTGAGCGGCGGCACCCGCGTCCAGAGCGCCGGAGCGGTCGTCCGCACGGCGCTGCGCACCCTCGACCGCCGCAACCCGCCGCCCAGCGTCATACCCGGTGGCCTCAACCGGCTGATGGCCCTCGGCGGCCGCCTCCTGACCCGACGGCAGATGGTCACCTCGGTCGGCCGCATCATGCCCTCGACGGCCACCGGCTGACCCGTGCCGGGACCCGCGCGGGAGGGCGCCGAGCGCGAGGCCTAGGATCCCGTGCCATGGCGATGTTCGTGCACCTGACCTCGGCGGCGAACGCGCCGCGCATCCGGCGCTCCGGGGTCCGGGCGGTGAGCTACGGACAGGGCGGCCGGCGGGGCGTCTTCTGCTTCCCGGTGCTGCCGTCGTACACCCTCACCCACCAGTGGCTGCGCGAGCTGGCCCGATTCGGCACCCGGGGCGGGCTCGTGGCCGTCCACGTGCGGTTGGACGACGCCCAGGACGTGCTGGTCGGGCACTACCGGGACCGGGCGGGCGGGACGCAGGCCGCGGTCACCGCGGCGGAGGCGGTGCGGCGGATCGCGGCGCTGGAGGACCCGCGCGGGTGGGAGGTCTTCGTCCCCGGGGCGATCCGGTCGGGCGCGGTGCACCGGGTGCGCACGGCGCCGCAGGTGGCGGGCTGGCGGTACGTGCCGGACGCGCACGGGGTGCGCCCCTGTACCTGCGTCGGGTGCCAGGGCCGGGGCCAGTACGGGTCACGGCGCCTGCGCGAGCGGCTCCCGCTCCCGTCGGACGCTCCGCCGCCGCCCACCCCGGTCCTGCTCGCCCGGATCGCGGCGGCCGGTGACCCGGGGGACCCGGCCGCGCTGCGGGACGCCCTGGAGTGGCTCGGGATGCGCCGGCGGGGTCCGCTCGCCCAGGTGGGCCGGCTGGCCGCGCACCCCGATCCCACGGTGCGCGAGGAGTTGGTGTGGGCCGTGTCCCGCTGGTCCACGCCCGGGGTCACCGAGCTGCTGGACGCCCTCGCCGACGACCCCGAAGCGGCGGTCCGGGAGGCGGTGCAGGAGGCGCGCGAGGGGCGCTGAGCCCCCTCCTCAGCTCAGCTGTTCGGCCAGCGCGAGCACGATCGCGCCCGGCCCGCGGAGGTAGCAGAGCAGGTAGCTGTCCTCGAAGCGCGTGACCTCACCGATGAGTTCGGCGCCGAGCGGCCGGAGGCGGGCGAGGGTGTCCTCGATGTCGTCGACGGCGAACATGACGCGGTGCAGGCCCAGCGTGTTCGCCGGGGTGGCCTCCCGCTCGGGGGCGATCGCCTCCGGGCTGTGGTACTTCGTCAGTTCGAGCCGGCCCGGGGCGCCCGGGATCCGCATCATCGCGATCTCGGACCGCATGTCGTCGAGCCCGACGATCCGTCCCGCCCAGCTCCCTTCGATCGGCATCCTGCCCTCCAGCTCCATGCCGAGCTCGGTGAAGAAGGCGACGGCGGCGTCGAGGTCGTCGACGACGATGGCGACGTTGTCCATGCGCAGAAGGGTCATGCGCCCGAGGATAGGGGCGGCCACCGACGGCTAGGGGGTGTCTGACGGATGTGCGTGGGGAAGGAGCGGTGTCCGGTGCGTGCTCTCGGCGTGCCGACCGGGAGCCCGCGTACTGGACGTACTCGGGCTTTCGGTCGGTGCGGCGAGAGTGCGTGCCGGGCGCCGCGACGCCACGGACATCCGTCAGACACTCCCTAGTAGTGCTTTGTTAGCGGGTCTTGTCAGGTCGGGTGTCTGGTAGTTCGCTGGTTGTATGAGGGCTGGGGAGCTTGCCGGGGTGCG